>JBKAGM010000095.1:0-1011 GCA_046290385.1 Gammaproteobacteria bacterium | reverse complement strand
TGACAGAATTCGAAAGACTTTTGTCATTCCGAGCGCTAGCGAGGAATCTCCATCTACAGGAAGCTATTGACCATGACTGCCA
Source organism: Gammaproteobacteria bacterium (assembly GCA_046290385.1). GTDB lineage: Bacteria > Pseudomonadota > Gammaproteobacteria > JAGOUN01 > JAGOUN01 > JBKAGM01. The sequence goes on along the minus strand of JBKAGM010000095.1, from coordinate 929 downwards.
CTATCAAACATCTAGGCTTACAACCCTACGAAAAAACATGGCGCGACATGCAAACCTTTACACGAACACGCAAACAAAACCAAACCGATGAATTTTGGTTTGTAGAACACCCTCCCGTTTTCACATTAGGACAAGCAGGCAAACCAGAGCACATATTGAATGCCCACGACATCTCTATCGTCAACACTGATCGAGGCGGTCAAGTTACTTATCACGGACCAGGACAATTAATCTGCTACACACTCATCGATTTGAAGCGCATCAAATGGAATATCAGAAAACTCGTCTGCGAATTAGAAAACAGTGTGATCGAATGTTTAAAACATTATGATCTTTCAGCTACGGGCCATCGTGACCGCCCAGGCGTATATATCAATAACAAAAAAATTGCCTCAATTGGACTGCGCGTCAAACGCGGCTACAGCTATCATGGCATTAGCTTTAACGTTGATATGGATTTAACGCCGTTTAGCTATATCAACCCTTGCGGATATGAAGATTTAGCTGTCACGCAAGTAAAAAACTTGGCTCCTGAAGCCAGCAAACTAGATATTTTGAGATTGTGGGAAAAGGAAATTATTAAAAGATATTGTTCTTAACTATTGGCCGGCTCATGCACAACGTCTAAAGCTTGTACTTCTGACAAAGAAAGCCCTGTTAACTCACACACAACATCGAAAGACATACCTTTCGCTAACATGTTTCTTGCCACGCCCTGACGAGCAAATTCCATGCCTTGTTGCTTTCCTTCTTGGATTCCATGAAGCTTACCTTCTCGAATGCCCTGCTGCATGCCTTGCAAAATACCTTCTTGCTTACCATCTTGAAAATATTGCTCTGCGACTGTCATAAGCTGCTCTCCATCTTCTTTAGACATGATTTGACTAACAAAATCGGTGACATCTTGCTTCTGAAGATGCTTACCTGTT
>JBKAGM010000094.1:0-1085 GCA_046290385.1 Gammaproteobacteria bacterium | reverse complement strand
CGTCATCAACTATGTTTTTAGAACACCATAAATATGGAAGGAATGTTTATGTATTGCCCTGGGCACTTTCAAAATCTCGAATTCTGGCATTAGCAATCACCACGATTTTTCTCATTAATGCAGTCAATGCAACCATTTTCTTCTTTCCTCTTGCTAAATGATTTCTATAACTTTCCCCTAATGCGCCCTTGCTTCGTGAGGCAGCCATAGCCGCCATAAATAACACAGGCTTTATTGATTCTCGCCCACCACGCGTTCTTCGATAGCCCACCTTCTTTCCGCTTTCGTAGGGGTGAGGAGCGACGCCAGCTAAACTCGCAATTTGCTTGCGATTAAGCTGACCAAGCTCTGGAAGCAAAGCAAATAAAGCGACAGCTGTGACTGTTCCTATCCCATCAATTGTCTGAAGCAAGGTGATTTTTTCTTGTAAGGACTTAGAGGCTAAGAGCTGATCGTCTATAGCTTGATTGATTAAACAAATTTCTTCCTCAATCGCCGTTATAATGCGTGCTAAACTCGCCTTGATTTGTGCATGAGCATCCGGAGCACTGAGACGATTTTTTTCTTGCACCAGCATTTTTTTTAATTCGAGGCGTCTTAGAGTAAGCTTTAATAATTGTTTTTCTTCTTGAGAAGGTGCTTGATAGGTAGGTAAGTTTTCATGTCGCTCAAAGGCATAGTGAGCAAGTCCCTGTGCATCAATACGATCTGATTTTCCTAAACGACCGGTAGAACGTATAAAGTGCTTCACGTGACGTGTATTCGCACGATGTACACATGCGCCTTGGGCGCGCAGATAGTCCAAGAGTGCTAGCTCATATCCCCCTGTTGTTTCTAATATGAAGAAGCACGAAGAGAGGTCTTGCGCAATGGTGTTAAAAAAGCAATCAAAACCCTCAGGGGTATTGTCATAAAAAACGACCTTGCTTTCTTGGTGTTTCGACACAGCAAACTGAAGTTTGCCTATATCAATGCCATAAAAAAATTGATACATTAGAGGCTCCTTAAGCGTTATTTTAAGATTGTAAGCGGGCGTTAAGCCCAATCAACTATTCAAACGACTTGAGGATTAGGTCTGGGGACCA
>JBKAGM010000093.1:0-1207 GCA_046290385.1 Gammaproteobacteria bacterium | reverse complement strand
AGATCATCGTTGAACGCCCCCTTAAGGGGGCGTTTGAGCCATTTTTGTCGATAAGTGCACGCTCAAATCTCAAATCATCAGGAAGATAGAGGGAAGGCTCAACAGGATCTCAACGCCAAAAGGTGCAAGACATATCTCCGGTCATTATCAAAGATATCAATATCATCGTTCTTTTCTGTCGATTGGTTAGGGCTTCAATCTCTGTGTTGATGGAGCGGGGCACCTCATAATTAAAGTGATATATAGCACAAAGAAACAGCTCCAGCGTATAGGGAGCCTCCGAGATGAAGAAAGAAGGATAAATCATTATGAAGATTGACCATGCTGAAATCAAGAAACGTCTTATGGTGTTCGCACTATCCCTCATCATCATCCACCGAATAATCCTATTTGCTGCCAAAGGAACAGCATTAACATCCAGAACGTGCGTCGAAACCGATGATAACGTATACTTCTGCACAGATGATCTTGAGGAGGCGCGACAAAAGGCAAAGAAAACTTATCGATATTATCTGAACCACTATGGCGTGAAGCAAACTATTATGGGGAATAGAAAAGATGTGGCAATTATGAGAAGAATAGAGAGTGAAATGGAACCTTATTTGAAAAAAATTATTGAGGGACATGGGGATGGAGAGGAATGGTTGAAGGAGCAATGCACAAACCAACATATAAACTGCATCTTCTGGACAATGAAAGGTAGGAAAATTGCATAAATTCCGGTGTGTTTTATATCAACCTGATCAACTTGACTTTACGCTAATGTATGTATTGCTTTATGCATTGACAATGAAAGGAGAATGCGAATCAAATCCGGTAAGGCCTCTTTTGCTTTTTGTGAGATGCGCTTTATTTCAACCTATGCAGCTTGACTTAATGCTGATGCATGTTTTGCAATATTCAATATTCCAACTTTATAATAGAAATATATGGAAGAGCACTGTGCATTAGCCTGCAAATCATGCCACAAATTGAAGAAACAAACTACACAGGACCAATGTTCCTGTTCGGCTGATCAGGGAATGTGTAGTTCAGAATAATGAAACCAGTAGATGATGAATGATGATCTCTTACAACGATATTTTTGAACTTCTCATTTGGGTTACGATGACTTTTCAATGATTAATCTAATATTATATTATGCTTTCGATTTCATTCCTCTATTCCTTCCATCTTTTAGCCTCGATATATTTGTGTATAGAAGCAC
>JBKAGM010000092.1:0-1272 GCA_046290385.1 Gammaproteobacteria bacterium | reverse complement strand
AAAATTGAAGTTAGGCAGTAATTCAATGACAAATCCAATGCGTTCCATGATTTTTTCTCCTACTTTCAGTATGTCATAGAGATTTACAGCTGTCATCTAAATCGTTTATTAAATAATCATAAGGTTGTATTCCTCATTTGGAACATTTAGTTGGGATATTCATATAACGTTTGTGGGCCACCATCTGTGTGGTCCATTTGTTGACCATGGAGATCTGTAATTAATTTGAAACTGATTTAAAGAAAAACCGGAATTTTTACGGGTTTTTTTTAAACTAGGCAGTGCTATGTTTCTATAATAATATTGATCGATTTGAGTTGAAATTATGATAACTAGAAATGTCATCAAACCATTACTTCTGAATCCGCTTTTTCAAGCGTGTAGCAATGGTGATTTGAATCAGGTAAAAGCGCATATTGAGAGTGGTGAATCTGTTAACCAGTGTGATGCTTACGGAATAAATCCTCTTTGGATCGCGAGTCGGAAAGGTCATTTGGATATCGTAAAGTTTTTAGTTGCACATGGAGGGGCAATTAATCATCGTGATAGCCGGACTCTTAGTCCACTTTTTGTCGCCAGTCTTTATGGTTGTTTTGCGATAGTAGTTTTTTTAGTTGGAAATGGCGCTGATCTTAATCAACATCTCGATGATGGAATTAGTCCACTTTGGATCGCTGCTCAGATGCGACATTTAGATGTGGCGCGCTTTCTTATTGAACATGGCGCGGAAGTGAATAATGTAAGTTCTCCTCTTGAGTTGTTTGAATTTTTATGTTCAAAAAATCATTTAGAGGCAGCGCGTATTTTTATAGAAGAATATGGTGATACTGTTGCTTTAAATGAAGTGTTTAATCGTTTGATTGAATCAAAAGTCCCTCAGGACGATCAGTTGGAATCGGTTTTAACCTCATATTTAATATCAAATCAAGAGCTGCTAGATAAAGCGTCTGAAGCGGGGATAGCGCTAGAAGTACCGGATGATTATCTATGTAATATAAGTAGCGTTATCATGGACAAACCCATGCTGGATCGACGTCATCCAGAAATTACTTTTAGAGCTGACTATGGACCTTACTCAGACTGGTTGGAAAAAAAAGCAACGAATCCTATTTTAGGTTCAAGCGATATGCAAATGACCACGAGCCATTTAAAGCTTGATAAGCCTCTAAAAAAGCAAATTGATTTATTTGTTTTTAGCGTGTTAAAGCAACTTAGAAAGGTGCCGGGTTACGAAAATGCATTTGAGAGCAAATATCAATATTTATTAGCGCT
>JBKAGM010000091.1:0-1301 GCA_046290385.1 Gammaproteobacteria bacterium | reverse complement strand
GAGCTATATTTATGCATGAAAATAACGACCCTAAAAATTCTGAACTCGGAAAGCAATCAAATTACGAAGCACATTATAACCCCCAAAAACTCTACCCCATTTCCAGATCAGAAAAACGTATAGAAATTGGTATCGATCCAACGCAACTTCCCTTTTATGGTTTCGACTGTTGGAATCACTATGAGGTATCATGGTTGAACCAGAAAGGTAAGCCTATCGTTGCCATCGCCGAAATTATTTATGATTGCAAATCACCAAAAATCATTGAATCAAAATCCATGAAACTCTATTTTAACTCTTTTAACAACACTCGCTTTCAGTCTGCTGAAGAAGTTGAATCCATCATCAAAAAAGATATCGAACAACGTATTGAGCATCCTGCTCTTGTCAACGTAAAGCTTTTAAGCCAACTTCCCGCGATTGAAATCGATAAAAATTTTGGCGGTGAATGCTTAGATCATTTAGATATAGAATGCTCCATCTATACGCCACACTCGGAATATCTCTGCAGTACTGATGAATATGTTGAAGAGATTCTTTACTCCGATCTACTCAAATCCAATTGCTTGATCACAAAACAACCCGATTGGGCTAGCGTACAAATTCAATATAAAGGTAATCAAATTGATAAGGAAGGCTTGCTGCGCTATATTGTCTCTTTTCGCGATCACAATGAATTTCATGAACAATGCATTGAGCGTATTTTCGCCGACATTATGAAACACTGCCAACCGAAAGAATTGACCGTGTATGGACGTTATACTCGTCGCGGCGGCTTGGATATCAACCCCTATCGGTCGACGCAAAAAATCGGATCTAAGCAACAAAACAAAAGATTACACCGACAGTAATGTAAAGTGATGTATTTGTGACTATTTGCTTCATTTAATATTCCCTTAATATATTCTTGATATACTATGACTATAGGCAAAACGAGCATCTCCAAACCTCGTTCTGAAAATTTAAACGCCAAGGAAATTTTAATATGAACCCTTTTAACTGTTGTATGCAAAATCAAGCAGATTATCCTCCTATTCGTCAATCAGTTCATGACGCTGTTAAATATCTACTGGACTATCCAGAGCAACAAGCCGTCGAAATCATTAAGGATGGACAAACCTTTCCTCTTCATGTGATTAAGTTTAAACAAAATGAGTGTTCAGACCCAGAATTTTTTATCGTACCGAATATAGTACGGAAAGATATTGATTCGAGCCTTTATCTTGGACATGGCGGACAAGCAAAAGTCGTCCCTGCATTTGGCATTTTCAAATCGCCCAAAAGCAACCGATATGTTATCA
>JBKAGM010000090.1:0-1508 GCA_046290385.1 Gammaproteobacteria bacterium | reverse complement strand
ATCTCCATCTACAAGGAGATTCCTCGCTACGCTCGGAATGACATCTCTGCTTAGTCAGCCACTCACCTTGCATTTTAACCTGTTTTCAATGATAATTGCCGTGTTTGCTATAAGTAGTGTCGGCATTGTTGAATAAATTAGCTTTTCCTTTCTAGCGCTGTCTTTGCAAAGGAATTATGAGCAAAATGTAATTTATTCTATACAACGGCTTTACCTCCATTCGATTAAAAATATTTATAAAGTAATGAATTTGTGTAATAGAGACATTTCTTGTAATCAAGTAGATGTAAATATTTCGATTAATCCTTAATTTAGGAGAAGAAAATGATTGAACAGAAAGAAGTTGAAGGTATTTTTCATAAAGGTTTTGAAGAAAGTATTGATGACGATGTTGAGAGTCAAATACAAGAAAGCAAAAATAGCGTAGTCGAAGAAAAAATTGAAAATTCTACAGAAATTAATATAGAAAATGCTGATGATGCTCCCTCAACAAATGACTTTGATTTGGTAAACTATATTCAAAATTCAGAACCTTTTGCGAGTTATTTGAAAGACCTTCATAGCTATCGAAACAAATTATGTTTTCTTTTAACTTTACCGGGATTTTCAGTAATGATTGCTTCAGCTGCAGATCCAAGTCTAGTCTTACCATTCTGGTTTGTAACGATGGGGATTGAAGGGTTTTATAGTTTGGTTGCTTTTTCTCATGGCTCCAGGATGTTGAGAAATGATCCGCCATTATATCCGGTCTCAAAAGAAGTTGATCCAATGCGTCAAGTATCAGAAGCCACTATAATGGGTTATGAGCAAGCAAATTTAGAATATAAGCGTTTACTTCTTGTCAAATTTTTGCTGGTGCCTGCTTTATATGTAATGTCTTGTGTGATTAATCCAGAAGATGTGCTAACGATAGCATTTCTCGCGATATGTAACTATCTTGTTGATCTTTGGTGTATGGATGTAAAATATATTAGTTACTTTTTATGCGTTGCAGAGCGTGTTTTGAAAGTTGGAACACCAAAAACGCCAGAAGATTATCCAAAGTTTTTGACAGATCAAGCTAAGCTGGCTTATCCTGAACTAGATTGGGAGCGGAATGTGACTAGGACATGCGCTGAATGGTGTATTTGCAATCAAGTGCCGTGTCCAAAACCATTTGATCCTGATTATAGAGAAACTGTTCGTGATGGATGGAGGAAGCATAATGACAGTTATTTTGGAAGAGAGTTTTGGGCAAAACTTACTAAAACATATGGATTAAGAGTGATTGAGCTTCCCAAAAAAAATGGTGATGTTGAAAATCAGCAGGAAACTAAATCATCTTTGTCAAGTTTTGATATTGAAAATCAGGAAGAAAGCAAATCACCTTCTGTTTGAAGTAATAGCTGTGATTCCGGGGTTTGTTTTTTCCTGTCATCTCGCGGTTTATCCGCGGGATCTCTTGTCAGCATAGAGACCCCGCGAACAAGTCGCGGGGTGACAGAAAAGTGGGTGGCGAAATGACAGTA
>JBKAGM010000089.1:0-1539 GCA_046290385.1 Gammaproteobacteria bacterium | reverse complement strand
AAATCAGAAGGTTATAGCCTGCAAGAAGAATCGTTTCGTGTTTTTGCAGAGCAGCAGTATTTGCGCAAGAATCGAGATACCCGTGAGATTTTCGCAAGCTATCGTGAAGGGTATCAGGATATTTTATCAGATGCATTTGATGATGGTGAAGAAAGAAAGGGTGAGCCTGCACTGCCCAAAGTCTTCTTTAGCTACGCTTGGCCAATTTTAAATGAATTTCCTCACGAATGGTGGAACCAGCTTTTCTTGGTCGGGTTGTGCCAAGATCTTAGGGAGTTTTTTGGCGTTGAAGCCTATATTGATGTCATCGATTCTGTTGATGATGCTAAAAAATATATGGCCGATAATTTTTCATATAACGCTTCTGAAGCTGATTCCCATGATTCAAAAAATTTAATCTGTATTGTAGGGTCGCAATCCTATGTAGAGAAATGTGAGAATGATGCATTTAGTACATCGATGGTTAGAGATGAAGAGCGATATATTCACGAGATTATTGACCAGTATTCAAATCGTGAATATAGTTTGCCATCTCAACAAAGACCTTTGATGGCGTTTTCTTTAGGTATTTATCAAAGCTGCATTCTATCAAGTTTTCATGGAAAGATACTGGCTCATGAGTCACACCGATATTCGTATTATCAATTGCTTCAGGCGGTCTTGTATAAACTAGTGCTGTTTATGCCTGATGGGGATGAGCAGAAGTATCGATGTCGTGATTTTTTGGCTAGCATGCGACAAAATTCACTATTAGAGCATTTATTTAAACGAACAGAAGATGCTATACAGGATTATTATTGGAGTAAAGCTTATCGTGAGGATATTGATGATCTTCGAAATACATTCAATCTTCAACATTGGTTAGAGGGTGAATTAGAAGATGTTCTGTCTGCTTGGGATGAAGGCATTTTAGAAGAAAGAAAGCAGACCATAGAAGAGCGTCCGCATTATAAAGCCGCTGATGCTTTTTTGGCGTTGTTAGATCCGACTATGTTAACGGATGAAGATGTGTTGGTAGCGAAGGAGGTTTTGAAAGACCGCTACTTAGAAGAGTCTACGATTGCGCTCTTTGAAGATGAACGGCCCATTCCTCTTGAAAAACTTTTCGTGAATTTAATCATTGTCAAAGAAGATGAGCAGAGAAAAAAAGATTTGGGGATGAAAGAAGCTAAACGTGAAGATTTTCAAGTGCTCACGCAACATTATGACGATATCCATACGCCTAAAGAAGAAATTGATGTGAAAAATATCTTTAAAGGAAGTAACAATCTCTCTGAGCAAGAAACACCGAGAACGATTGAGCTTTTGGGCCGCGCAGGTATAGGAAAGACCACATTCCTTCTTTATTTGCTTCGTCAATGGGCGTTAGGTGAGCCTTGGTTGGAAGGCTATCAGGCGATGTTTTACTTCCCATTAAAAAAAGTTGTACATAAGTATGATAAAGGTGGGGCCTATAGCATGGCTGAAGTTTTGCGTAAAGAATTTTTTCTCGGCGTGCCGGACTTTACGCTAGAAAAAGCAAATGCTTATTGGCGATAT
>JBKAGM010000088.1:0-1563 GCA_046290385.1 Gammaproteobacteria bacterium | reverse complement strand
ATATCGCCAATAAGCATTTGCTTTTTCTAGCGTAAAGTCCGGCACGCCGAGAAAAAATTCTTTACGCAAAACTTCAGCCATGCTATAGGCCCCACCTTTATCATACTTATGTACAACTTTTTTTAATGGGAAGTAAAACATCGCCTGATAGCCTTCCAACCAAGGCTCACCTAACGCCCATTGACGAAGCAAATAAAGAAGGAATGTGGTCTTTCCTATACCTGCGCGGCCCAAAAGCTCAATCTTTCTCGGTGTTTTTTGCTCAGAGAGGTTGTTACTTCCTTTAAAGATATTTTTGACATCAATTTCTTCTTTAGGCGTATGGATATCGTCATAATGTTGCGTGAGCACTTGAAAATCTTCACGCCCAACCTCCTTCATGGATAAGTCTTTTTTTCGTTGCTCATTTTCTTGGACAATAACTAAATTCACGAAGAGTTTTTCAAGAGGAATGGGCCGTTCATCTTCAAAGAGGGCAATCGTAGACTCTTCTAAATAACGAGCCTTCAAGGTATCTCCTATCGCCAAAAAATCCTCGTCAATCATTGCAGAGGCATCGATTAGATCCAAAAAAGCATTGCTGAACAGACTGCGCTGGCACACAACGCTCGACTGCGCCCTTTCCTCAGAAATGCTATCCCGCCAAATACCAACCACACGTTCCAACTCACCGTCTGGCCAATGCGGCAGATTATAATCATTTCTAAGCTGCTCAACATTCTCTAGCAAATGCTCATCTAAATAATATTCTTTTATCGAATCATCTGTTCGTTTATGCAGTTCTTCTAAGCGAGGATCATTACGCATTCTCAACAACAAATCTTCACATCGCGACTTCTGTTCCTCCGTATGAGGCATACAAAGAAACAACTTATATAATATCGCTTGAATATATTGACCATAGGAATGCTTATGTGCCTCATAAGCGTTTATGTGCCCTTGGAAATTTGGAAGAATACTGCGTCGATAATGGCCTAAAGAAAACGCCATTACAGGAATCTGAGCTAACGGCGCACGAGAGCGTGTATACGTAGAAATATAATCTTGTATGTAAGTTTTTTCATCTCTCACCATAGAGCCAATGAACTCTTCATTCATACACTTTTCCACGAAAGACTGCGAGCCCATCATGCAGATTAACTTGCTTGACCCTTGAGCATTGAGAGATGAACGATGACGAGCTTCATCTTGAGATTCAAAAAATTCCTGCGAAAAGTTCTCAATCATATACCTTACAGGATTATCGATAGAATCGATAACATCGACATAAGCTTCGATACGAAACAGGTCTCTAAGATCCCGGCGCAACCCAACCAAAAAAAGCTGATGCCACCATTCGTGAGGAAAACGATCTAAAATTGGCCAAGCATAACTAAAAAAAACTTGAGGAGATGAAACATCCCTCTTCTTTTCTTCACCATCATCAGGCTCATCGAATAAGATATACTGATACTCTCGACCATACTGGGCAAAAACCTCTTGAAGCTGAGTATGCTCACGCAAATAGCGCTGCTCTGCAAAAACACGAAACGATTCTTCTTGCAGGCTATAACCTTCTGATTT
>JBKAGM010000087.1:0-1604 GCA_046290385.1 Gammaproteobacteria bacterium | reverse complement strand
CACGGATGCGGTCTTTGACAAATGGCTCGATACGTTGATTGCCCTGAAAGGCGCTGACGTTTTGCGCATCAAGGGGATTGTCTTTCTGAAAGGCATCGAGATGCCCTTTGTGTTTCACGGCGTGCAACACATCTTTGATCCGCCCGTGCAACTGAAGGACTGGCCGAAGGATGATCGCCGTTCCCGCATCGTTGTGATAGCACGAGATCTGAGCCGGCCCGATATTCAGGCTAGCCTGGATATGTTGCGAATGGTGGAGACGGGGTAGGCTGCTACCCATCAATGAAGCTGTTTATGTAACAAACCGTTTCCCTGAAGAACTCTTTTAGCCAGAGTTTTCTTTATCTTTGCATTGCTCGGTCGATACACCGGATTAGCTCTTTCCCATGATCATAGGCAGACGTAAGGTCGCCATATGTCGCTGTGTTGGGCCATTCGCCCTGGTGCACAAAGTTGTGCCTCCACATAACTAGGTTACCGTAGCTGCTTTTCACGCTTCCATTTCGCGAGGCGAGTGCTGATTGCTCAACTTTGTCCAATTCGCGAATAAACCTAGTGCAATATTTTTGTCCGAACGATTTAATATGCCGATCACGTAAGTCTTTCAGGCGTATCTGCCCATTTAGTTTTTCAAATTTGCTTCTCGCTAACTCTCCCAATGCCCTATGTTTTTGATCGGAGAAGCGGTAAAAGATGTCTTTGATTGCAAGCTCGTAGGCCGTGACCGCCGAAATCGCGAGAAAGCCCAAATAACGAGATTTAATAAAATCGTCGGGTAGCGCGGTAATTACATTATTTACGTGGTTAAGGTAGTCGTCAGCTAAGTTAAATCGGTTTTCAAATGACATTATTTTAGTATTGATTTGGCTATTTTCATTCTTGCTTGAACTGTGATGTTATCGCTAGTGTTGAAGAAAATTGACTGCTGATAACCTTCATCCAAATATAATTGCGCGAGTTTTTCTGCGAGGTTTTCTGGGAGGTCATCTGCCTTTGGAAGCAAAGTTGCGTAAACAGAATCTAACGCCGCAAGGTTAATGGGTCCTCGAACATTGAATGGTCGCTCGCCAACTTGCTCCAAGAGCGCTTTAGTGACATTCATGAAAGCAGACTTAAATTTTAGGAAGTCTTTCGTTTGGCCGGATCTATTTTGCGCCATCGCATTATTTAGGAATGCCTTCATTGGTTTTTCATAAGCGTCGCTAAGCGCAAAAAAGGCAAAAACCCTAAGAATTATTTCTACGTCTCGTTGGTGCTTTTCTGGTCGAGGGCGCCCAATGATTGTCCTCCATTCCGGCATATCATTTAGCTTACGTAATTCGTTTACGATGTCCCCAGCAAAAACACAGTTTCTGATTTCCTGTGGTTTTAGCGGGGTTCCCCCGGTGTTAAGGCGTTCAAATACATAAAACATGCTCGTGTCATCATCCGAAGGAGCAAGCTGTTTGATATTTACTACTCTCATCACTGTATTTCTCAGCTTTCTCTGATCAGATTCTGAGAGGTCGATATACCTTTTCTTAGCGTAAGGGCTTTTTTCATCTAAACCGGTTAGACGAAAAACCTGGCGACGACCCTGAGCGGTTTCTGGGCCGAAAAAACCT
>JBKAGM010000086.1:0-1664 GCA_046290385.1 Gammaproteobacteria bacterium | reverse complement strand
GTTCGACTAGATTGCTTCGTCAGATTTGCTACGCAAATCTTTCTCGCAATGACGCACGTAGGGAATGGAATTGCATCGCCCTTTTGCAGGATTCGCAACAACGATTGTAGGCAGCTTTATTTATCTAACATCGGATTTCTTACCAATTTATCAATAGACAGTAATACTTGCTTAACTTGATATCCTTTAGTCTATTATTTTAGAGACTGTTTTATAATTCCTAATTAAAAAGGTTTTATTTAAAATCTCTCTGTCGCCAGCATAAACCAGATAACCTTCAGGACAACGCTCACCAACCAGTGACTGAAAATATTTTAATCCTCTTAAAAAATCTGAATTGAACGTTTCTGAAGATTTAACCTCTATGGGAATCAAGTCATCAGCTCGTTTATAAATGATATCCACTTCATGTTGCTGACTGTCACGATAATAGTATAAATTAGCGCCTAACCCTTTGTTGTAGCGCGCTTTGTATAACTCCATTAGCACCATATTTTCAAATAACTGCCCCCCTCAAACGTTCTCTTTGCAATTGTTGAGGTTTTTCAATATCAAGCAAATACGCAGCAAGTCCAACATCAGAAAAATAAAGTTTTGGTGATTTAATTGCTCGCTTTCCAAAATTTTCATAATAGGGAGGTAACAACACAATAACAAAGGTTGCTTGCATAATTGAAAGCCAATATTTAACAGTATGGCGAGAAACACCAAGTTCATTAGCCAATGCATTAGTATTAACAATAGAGCCCACTCTTCCTGCACATAGCTTAATAGAGATTGCCGCCTGTAATTCGGATTGATGACTGCCAGTTAGTATATATAAATCTTTCTCTTTGACTTCATCGACACGTGCTTGCAGATATGAAAGCAACTCTGGCAATCGTTGAACCTCGTCAAAAATAATGCCTTCAGGATGTTGATTTAAAATACCCACAGGATCTTCTGCAACAAACTGACGAATATCGGGCTGCTCTAGATTATAGTACACCTTTTGAGGGAAGCTTTTCCGCACAACAGTCGTTTTACCTGATTGCCTAGGACCAAGCACACTGACGATACTATATTCTTTAGCTGCTTCAGCTAATTCTGGCTCAACATTTCGATGTAACACTTTCGCTTCTTAAATTTTGGAAGTGCAACTTCCAAAATGTTGAAAGTCAAACTAATGATACAACGGTTGTTATAGGAGTATTGCCAACTGGCTTTTAAATATAAATCAACAGCCATAACTTGTTGATTTATCGAGATCCCGCCCATAAAGCGCGGGATGACCGTGCTAGAATACAACAGTCCCTCATATCTATAGAAACCTTCTTTACAAAATGCAATGAATAGGCTAGTGTTACGCAAAAAGGCTGGTGCGATGCTCTCACTCTATTCTCAAGAAATGACCGCTTCCTTTGATGGCACCGAAGGAACACTCTCCGCGCAACAAAACCATGATGGAGAGGACCATCTACGAAGCATCACGTTTACATTTACCCCCGCACCCGACGGTGAAGAGAAGACAACGCAAGCGCAAACAACCACATTACCCATTTCTCTTTCAGAAAATGATAGCGATCAACCATTAGGTTTTTATATCACACAAGAAAAACAACCCGCATATCTCCATTGTGGATATAGTGAAGACGGCCGACTTGCCATGCTACTTGTAGAACTAG
>JBKAGM010000085.1:0-1680 GCA_046290385.1 Gammaproteobacteria bacterium | reverse complement strand
ATGACAGCGCTTGTGTTTTGATAAATGCCAATTTTTTCTTTTGTCATCTCGAGCGCAGCGAGAGATCTCCCTCTGCACGGAGATTCCTCAACTTCACGGAGGATGACAAACCAAAATGAGATCCCGCGCATAAAGCGCGGGATGACAGTAATCGAGACGCAGGTTGAAAATAGCCGAGGTGCGATTTGTCACCCCGCCTTAAAATCACACCAACTGCGACAAGAAAGTCACCGCTGGCACAATAACCGGCTTTGTATAATCAAAACAATTAATATCTTTATGAGGCAAATCAAAAGCAACTTGAAAAGCATGCTCTGCTTGTGTTTGTTTTTGAAAATAATACAAATGTTCGCTAATAGAATGTTTATGAGAAGATTTAACTTCGACTAAAAACCAAGGCTTGCCATTCTTAGTAACAACAAAATCAACTTCACGCTTTTCTTTATCACGCAAGTAAGATAATCCATACTGACCTAAACCTCTATCCTCCCAAAAATGGATTGCCTTTAATAAATGAGAAGCGACAAAATTTTCATGACGTGCACCTATATCATCAACGTCTGCCCAATTCCATAAATATATTTTTGGTTGTTTAATCAATGAGCGAACAATATTCTTATGCCAAGGCGATACTTTAAAGCAATAGTAAAAACTCTCTAAAGTATCCACCCAAGACTTCACTGTATCAATACTCACTTGACTAAACTGAGATAGCTTACTATAAGTGACTAATTCACCGACTTGATTTTTTAAGATGGCAGCCAATAATTTCATTTGAACAATTTCATGTATTCGTGTTAAATCACGTATATCAATATTAAAAAGCTGCTCCATTCGTAACTTAATCCATCTTCGATAAAAGGCTGCGTTTTGCTTTGCAAGCGGCTCAGGAAAACCACCAAACTTAATCAATACGTCAAATAAATCTTTCTGTAATTTTACCGGCGTACTAATTTCAACCTCTTCTCGTTCGACAGTCACCAACTCTCTGACTGATAGTGGATGGACGCGATAAGGAAAGTACCTCCCCATCATACTATCGCCTGTTGGCCTAAATACATCTAATTTTGCGCTGCCAGTAATAATAAAGCGTACCGTTTCATAATGCTTATCATAAAACCCTTTCAAATAATTACGCCAATTTTTATATTTATGCAGTCCATCAAGAATAAGTATCGCTTTGTCCTTTCGAGGTATATCAAGCTGGTATTCCTCAACAAGCTTGTTTGGCCCTGACAAAATTAAGTGCTGGTCGTCTTGATAATCCCAATTAAGATAAACAAACTGTTCAGTGAGAGCTGAGGTAGTTTTGCTGATGGTTGTTTTACCGACCTGCCGTGGCCCCGCCAGAAACACCATTTGCCTATCATGCAATAAATGCTGTTTTAAAATAGACTCATAGATGCGCTTCATCCTAACCCCTTGAGTAATCTAAAAACCTTATATGACTATTTTAGACTATACTCGATAATAGTCAAGACCATTATCGAGTCTTATCGAAAAAAGTCGATATTTAGCTTGCCGCGTACAAATGCTTGCGCCTTCGGCGGGGTTAACGGATTACGTCCTTATCACTGCAACCCACGACGCACCGAAGAAACTTCATCCACTACAAGCCATCACGGCAATCCACGACGCACAGAAGAAACTTCTATCACCCTACGGGCCGTCATTGCGAGA
>JBKAGM010000084.1:0-2065 GCA_046290385.1 Gammaproteobacteria bacterium | reverse complement strand
CGCCACCCATTTTACTGTCACCCCGCGACTTGTTCGCGGGGTCTCTGTGTTGACAGAAGAGATCCCTTAGACTTTGATGATGACGTTAATGGTTACCCCGACACATAGCAATTAATGACAACTTCAGGCTATAATAAAAATGTGCACAAGGATATGATTCAATGAAAGAATTTCAACATTTGATCAACGTCACCCGTCGCGTTTTCGTGCGCACGTCTATTTTTAGCTTCTTCACTAACCTATTGATTCTGACCTTACCGATCTATATGCTGCAAATCTTCGATAGGGTCATCCCAAGCAAAAGCCAAGAAACACTTATTTATCTAACACTTATTGCCTTAGCAGTGATCGTGGTGTTTGGCTTCCTGGACGTCTGCAGAACCTATTTACTAACGGCCTTGAGCTTTTGGATTGATAAGGAAATCAGCTCTGACACGCTGATGCGCTCCCCTGATGAAATCCTCCACGGGGATGAAAATCTCTTCATTGTGATGACAGACACCGTCTTCCTGCGCAGTTATATATCAAGCAGTACATTTGTCGTATTGTTTGATATTCCGTGGTCGCCGATCTATTTGATTGCCCTTTGGCTGCTCCACCCTATCGTCGGAGCCTTTTCCATTATTGGTGCAATCGCATTGTTTGCCCTAGCTTTTATTAATAATAGTTCAACAAAAACACTGATTAGTGAAGCAAATACCGCGCAAATTCAAACCCAAGCTGACATGACAAATTTATTACGAAATGCTGAAACGATTCAAGCCATGGGAATGCAAGGCGCAATCTACCAGCGCTGGGATAATGACAGCACGAAAACATATAGCTTGCTGCAAAAAGCTTCTGTCCGTTCATCAGTCATCGTCGCCATCTCACGCGTTTTGCGTATTGCATTACAAATTTTGATTTTATGTATCGGCGCATATCTTGTGACACAAGAACAATTTACGCCAGGAATGATGATTGCTGCATCGATTTTAATGTCGCGCGCACTTGCACCAATTGAACAAAGTATTGCGGCGTGGCGCGAATTTATCAAAGGTAAAGATGCATATCGAAGAGTTAAAGCTTATATATCCAGACCTAAAATGCGTTCAGAAGGTATTGACTTGCCAACACCCAAGGGCGAAATTTCTGTTGAGCACCTTTATTTTCGCTTTCCTCAAGCGCACCAGTGGACGTTGATGAACATTCATTTCCAACTTCACCCTGGTGAAATGCTTGCTGTGATTGGCCCTTCTGCTGCAGGTAAATCTACCCTCGCACGCTTGGTTGCGGGTGTATTACGACCCACACAAGGACACATTCGTTTAGATAATGCCGAGATTTATAACTGGAGTCGCAAACAAGTCGGACAACACATTGGTTACGTCGCGCAAAATGTTGAGCTTTTTAATGCTAGCGTCAAAGAAAATATTGCACGCATGCAAGACGTCGACGAAAAAGCTGTTATTAAAGCAGCAAAGCTTGCAGGCACCCACGATTTAATTTTAAGAATGACGCATGGTTATGAAACCCTTATTGGCGAAGCCGGTCGTAATCTTTCTGGCGGACAAAAACAATATGTCGCGCTTGCACGCGCTTTGTATCATGACCCTAAAATATTAATTCTTGATGAACCAACAGCTTTTATGGACGAAAAAAGCCAGCGTGATTTTTTGCATACGTTAAACCGGATTAAAACTCAAGGCATTACGATTGTTATCGTGACGCATAAAGCTGCTAATATTCAAGCCTCTGATAAATTGCTTTACCTACTCAAAGGTAAACCTGCACTTTACGGTAAAACCCGAGACGTGATTGATAAAGTAAAAGACGTCGCACCGCATTAATATTTTGCGTTGATTTTGGTAGACCGCCTCACCTTTATAGGCACTTTTCTACTGTCACCCTGCACCCATCCCGCAACTTGTTCACGGGGTCTTTGTGTTGAAAAAAGAGATCCTGCAGATAAATGATGAGATAACAAAACTAAACGCGCTGCAGCGCGACAGAAAACAAAGCGCCACGGGGGCGACAACTAAGCAGAGATGTCATTCCGAGCGTAGCGAGGAATCCCCTTGTAGAT
>JBKAGM010000083.1:0-2100 GCA_046290385.1 Gammaproteobacteria bacterium | reverse complement strand
ATATTTTGAACTTGCATCATAAGAGACCCCGCGGACAAGCCGCGGGGTGACAGCATCTTTTTTAACACCTCATAATCAAACTGTCATCCCGCGCATCAAACTACTATCACCCCGCAGCCTGAAGAAACCTGTCATCCCACGACTCCAAAACTACTGTCATCCCGCGGCTTGAAGAAACCTGTCATCCCACGACTCCAAAACTACTGTCATCCCGCGGCTTGTCCGCGGGATCTCAACAGTCCAGCTAGCAATCATCACTTAAAGAGTCAGTGTTTTACCCACCAAATAGCCTGCCTCATAGGCACAACCATTTAGCAAAAATGGCAAGAAAAGAATGAGTAGAATCAAAACAGTCTTGATTGGTTTCATCTCTATACATTAACCCTGTAATCTGTAATAATCAAGATGTTAGAGAACTAAAGGGAAGTTCGGATGCTCTTGCGTCGTATTGTTAACAGTTTAATCATTGGTGTTGGGATACTCTGCATGACCGCCAATGTATTCGCACAAAATCTCGACGAACCCACTTTCGATCAAACACGCGACCCTCTAGAAAAAGTTAATCGCGTAATTTTTACATTTAACGACAAGATGGATGAATTCGTATTAAGACCCGTAGCCAAGCTCTATAACAAAATCGTACCTCATCCACTTAATCGTGGCATCAGAAATATTTTTGATAATCTTAGCGATCTTAGAACAACTGGAAACGATTTATTACAAGCCAACTTTTACCAAGCGACTTCTGATGCTTGGCGACTACTGATCAACACAACTGCAGGACTAGGTGGCACATTCGATTTTGCAAGCGATATTGGACTGGAACCCAACTATGAGGATTTTGGTTTGACCTTAGCACGTTGGGGATATACCAACTCTACTTATATTGTTTTACCTTTCTTTGGACCCAGCACGATTCGAGATACGATAGGTATGCCCATCGATTACTATGCATTTACCATCTATCCTTACCTTAAAAATGTTGCTCTACGAAATTCAATCTATGGCGTTAACGTTGTTAGCCAGCGCGCTTATGCCCTAGAATACGAACAATTGTTACAGCAAGTTGCTGTCGATAAATACGTCTTCATTAGAAATGCTTATTTACAAAAACGCGCCTCTCAAATTGAACGCAATACTGAACTTTCAGATCCATACGCAGATCCTGACGAAGAGGATAGCGACACCATTGACACAAGCGCCGATCAAGATATTAGTAATGAAGAGTTTTTAAAAGAAACCCTCGGTGCTGATTATCAGCCCCCTAAGAAAGACAGCGGCGCCACACCTGACAAAAAACAAAAAGCGCCTAATGTTGCGCCTATTATCAAGAAAGGGGTTAAACCCAACTAGCCCGCCCTATGTTAAATATTGCACTCTATCAACCTGAAATACCACCAAACACAGGCAACATTATTCGACTATGCGCCAACACTGGCGCGCAACTTCACTTAATCCACCCACTCGGGTTTGAATGGGATGATAAACGCGTCAAACGCGCGGGGTTGGATTACCATGAATTTACTTCGATAAAACATTATGAAAACTATGATGATTTCTTAGCAAAAAACAAAAACGCTCGCCTATTTGCTTGTTCAACTAAAGGGTCACAATACTATTCTGAAATTAGCTTTCAAGAAAATGATACGTTTATTTTTGGGCCTGAAACACGTGGCTTACCAAAAGAAATTTTAAGCACTTATGATTCCTCTAATATTTTAAAAATCCCCATGAAACCTGACAGTCGCAGCTTAAATTTATCAAACGCAGCTGCCGTGATGTTGTATGAGGCTTGGCGACAATTAGGGTTTGAATGATTTATGGGTCCCGCGCATAAAGCGCGGGACGTAGGCTTTAGAATGCAAAAGACCCTTCCCCTACGTCCGTCATTGGCAAGCCCAAAGCGCGAAGCAATCCCCAACTCCTACGGGCATCATTGCAAGCCAGAAGGGCAAAGCGATCCCCAACCCCTACGGGCGTCATTGCGAGCCCTGAAAGGGCGAAGCAATCTAGTCGAAGTTGAATTACGGAACACAATTTAATGATGGATTGCTTCGTCGCGCTACGCGCTTCTCGCAATGACGCCCGTAGGGGTTATGG
>JBKAGM010000082.1:0-2920 GCA_046290385.1 Gammaproteobacteria bacterium | reverse complement strand
ATTTGGGAATGTTGCGAACAGGATCTTTGATGAAAAACAATAGCCATAGCTTATTAATTTTTAGAGATCCCGCGGATAAACCGCGGGATGACAGCGGTAGAATGCATCCGTCCCAAAATGGTTTCTTACCAAAAACCAATAATCATAATATATTGATTTACAGAGATCCCGAGGATAAACCGCGGGATGACAGCGGTAGAATGCAACAGACGCTTTTACTTTTGTAAATAAAAAATAAAAGCGCCGTCTTGCTCCTCGACTTTCAACAGAGTGATGTTTTTCATTCGTGCGAACACTTCAAAATCGGATTTAGATAAAGGATCCGTGCTGACAACTTTCAATACGTCACCTGGTAGGAATGACTTGAGCGCTTCGCGTGACGCTAAAATAGGCTTAGGACATTTTTCGCCTTTGAGGTCTAATGTTTTTTTGACCGCGTCATTCATTAGCTAATTTGCTGAGAGAGTGAAACCATTTCATACGCTGCATCAACAGCGTCTCGTCCTTTATGGCCTTTTTTACCACCTAAACGATCTTTTGCTTGAGCAACATTTTCTGTAGTTAGCACCCCAAAAATAATAGGAAGCTCGTGATCCAATGCAACTCGCTGACAACCGTCACTGACTTGTTGGCAAACGTAGTCGTAATGTGTTGTTTCACCGCGAATCACTGCACCTAAACATATGATGGCTTCATAATGATTGGTTTTTGCTAATTTTTTTGCGATTAATGGGATTTCAACCGCGCCTGGCACCCATACAGAATGCACTTGTGCATCGCGAAATTCTAATTCTCGCAATCGTTGAAGCGCTCCTTCATAAAGCATGCTCGTTACTTCTTCATTAAAGCGACTGGTGACAACGGCAACGTTGAAATTTCCAGAAATAGGTTTTGCTTTGATGTTTTGCATGCTAATGACTCCAATAGTAGTATTGCTACTCATGCGCGTTACGATAAGCGACTAAGTCTTCTATCGTAATCAACGGCATCTGATATTTTTGAGAAAACACTTCTAAGTCTGGGCGTCGTGCCATGCTACCATCTTCATTGATGACTTCGCACACGATGCCCGCAGGTCTTAATCCAGCCAATCGCGCCAAGTCTACGCTTCCTTCTGTCTGACCACGGCGTTCTAATACGCCACCTTCGCGCGCACGCAATGGAAACATATGGCCAGGCGTAACAATATCCTCTGCTTTTGCATGTTCATTAACTAATGCAAGAATGGTTGTCGCTCTATCACTTGCCGAAACGCCAGTGGTCACACCCTTCGCGGCTTCGACAGAAACAGTAAATGCTGTATTAAATCGTGATTGGTTGTTTTGCGCCATCATAGGCAATTCAAAACGATCAAGTAATTCAGCTGCCATAGGGACACATACCAATCCACGCGCATGCGTAATCATGAAATTAATCATCTCAGGGGTGACTTTTTCTGCAGCGGCGACGATATCACCTTCATTTTCACGATGTTCGTCATCGACCAGGATGACCATGTCACCGTTTTGGATAGCGGCAATCGCTGTTTCGACTCTTTGTTTTATAGCTTTCATAGCGCGTCATTCTATCAAATCCAGCTCAAAAACGGTATCGTTTCCAAGCTGATATTGCTTGTATTGTCGACAGATTTTTTCTGGAACTATGTTTACGCCATAGGCGTTTTCACCCAGCCATTTGGGAGAGACATATAAATAGGCCTTTTGAATCAAGGCATTATCTACGAGGCTTGTAAACAGGCATCCGCCGGCCTCACACCATATGCGATAATCCCCTCGCTTGCCAATATCCTGAGTTATTTCATTGAAATCTAAATGCTTTAACTTCTTGTCATGTCTACATTCACTTGGATCATTTCCGCGCCCCTCTACGTCATTCCCGCGCAGGCGGGAATCCAGAAATTTGAATAATTGCTCGATCCTCCGCCTTCGCGGAGGATGACAGAGAAAGGGGATTAAAACACATTCTGCGCCCAGCGTTTTCAAGACTTCCAAACGCTCAACTGGTGCGTCGTCACCATGAAATACGACCACTTCTTTAGCTGTCTTAAATAATATGGCATCGGGACTCAAACGCGCCTCTCGATCGATGACGTAAACACGCTTTGTATAGACATGATCTCCTAAACGCACATTCATTTTAGGGTCATCGACATTGACGGTATTGACCGTCGTTAAGATGGCATCGGATCGCTTTCTCTGCTCATGGGTAAATCGCTCACATTCGGGGCCGGTTATTTGCACGCGCGCACCCTTCTCACCTGCAATTTTGTGATCTGCACTCATGGCGAGTTTAGCCGTGATAAAAGGTTTACCTGTTTGATGCCAATAAGCATACGCCTGATAAAAGTCATCAATGTTTTCCATGGGTATGTGCTCGCAACCAATCCCCGCATCACGCAGCGCTTGTTCACCTTTGCCATACACCTGTGGATTAGGATCACGAAAACCATAGAATACTTTAGAAACGTTTGATGAAATAAGCTTGTCTGTGCATGGAGGCGTGCGACCATGATGGCTGCACGGCTCTAACGTAACGTATGCTATAGCGTTTTTTGCAGCTTCGCCTGCTTTACTCAAGGCAACTACTTCGGCGTGCGGTTGACCCGCAGCAAAGTGATAACCTTCTGCAATGATTTGATCATCTTTGACAATAACACAACCGACAGGCGGGTTTGGCGCACAAAAACCCTCTCGGATCTTTGCAGCCTCTAAAGCTTTTTTTAAATAATTTTTGTGAGCATCCACGCGTTTAAACCCCATAATGCAATCGCTGTCACCCACCAAGCTTTCATAACAAAACGAGGAATGATGATACCCACCCACGCACCGATATAACTAATAAAAAGCCCAGCAACCGCCGCAATGAGCAAGGCGTGTTTGCCCTGCAGCTCAAGGAGTGCCAAACACCATAATGCAAACAC
>JBKAGM010000081.1:0-2939 GCA_046290385.1 Gammaproteobacteria bacterium | reverse complement strand
AGTCTGTTTGGCGGTGATGGCGATGATTATCTCAACGGTGGCACTGATAATGATACGCTCGAAGGCGGCAATGGTAATGATAAATTAATCGGTGGTAATGGTAACGATATTTTATCAGGCGGTGACGGTGATGATACGCTTGATGGCGGTGCTTTAGATGACATTCTCAATGGTGGATTAGGAAACGATATTCTTAACGGAAAAAGCGGTAATGATACATTTTTATTTATAGCTGATGAGCGCGAAGAGAATGAAGTCGATACGATTAAAGGTTTCACAAAAGGACAAGATACAATTGAACTTGTTGGCTTTGACAGTGATGATTTTGAATTATTAGCATCAGGTATTGTCAAAGATGCAAGTGGTACGGCAATTGATTTGTCTTTCATCGGGGGTGAAGGAACTATTTTTCTTGAAAAATTTAAAAAGGATCTTGATGCAGATGACTTCACATTTACGAATAGTGATGATGTAGTTTAGTATCTTAAGCTCTTTATTCATCTTCCTCGAGTTTTCGCATCATCCCACGCTTTGAAATAACCCCTACGTCCCGCGGTTTCTTTTTCCTGTCATCCCGCGGTTTATCCGCGGGATCTATAACCCCTGCGGCCGTCATTGCGAGAAGCGCGTAGCGCGACGAAGCAATCCAGACTATTTTCTGTCATCCCGCGGTTTATCCGCGGGATCTATAACCCCTACGGCCGTCATTGCGAGAAGCGCGTAGCGCGACGAAGCAATCCATCATTAAACTGTATTTCGTAACTCAATTTCGACTAGATTGCTTCGCCCTTCGGGCTCGCAATGACGCCTGTAGAGGTTGAGGATGGCTCGCAATGATGTGCCGTATGCGATGGCCAGGGTGGCGCGAGTTAACTCGAAGGGCGACAAGCAAAAGGGAAACATTATCATCCCGCTGTTTCTTTTTCCTGTCATCCCGCGGTTTATCCTGGGGATCCATCTATCAAAGAGTTACACCTTCATTCAAACCAAAAATGACTAAAAAGTGTAATAATGTTGTAAATAATACAAGCAAAAACAATAAAATAGGTTATAATTAACACAATAAGAGTTAAATGGTAAAAAAATAAAATATTGCATTGGGGGTTTAAATGATTATAAGTAATGGGGTAACAATCGCTTTAGACCAAGTGACACGCCTGACTGAAAACTTAGTTTTCAATCTTATTGGTTTATGGAGCGTGAAGTACTCTCAAATAGAGCAAAGCGATGCGTTTGCGACTATGACCCAAACCTCTGTTTATGATCTATCTGCTTTCGATGCGCAAGCCGTATTTGCTTACGACATTAACAGCGACTTAGATACATTTTACTTGTTTAATACAACAGAAAGTATCACGTCAAATATGGATAACACGTATTTAGAAATTGATGTTACCGTATCAGATTTATTAGAAGCTTTAACATTTGAAGAAACTGATGCAAGCGAATTTTCGCAAGAAACATTAAACTCAGAAGCGCTTGCTATCTTTACTCAAATGGATGGTATAACAAATGATTTAGATATTCTCACGCAACGTATCTCTGTTGAAGCAACAACAGGAAACGCTTCTACAAATTTAACCGCATCAGTAAATATTTTTTCTGATTCACAAGACGCAGATTATTATAATATGCTGAACGTTGCGTTAGAAAATGGCGCTTTTGATAGTGATACACAAGATCTCGTTACAGATGAAAGCGATGCGCAAACAGATTCTGAGATAGAACCTGAAACTGACCCAGATCAAACAATTACTGGTGATGCTGGGAGTGACACGCTAGAAGGCGGTAGTGGTAACGATACAATTATTTCTGGAAGCGGTTCTGACACCGTATATGCGCAAGAAGGTAATGATAAAGTCGTTGCTGGTGAAGGTGATGATACTGTTTATGCCGAAGGTGGTGATGATACAGTATATAGCGGTACAGGAGACGATACTGTTTATGCCGGTGAAGGGGATGACTTGGTATTTGGAGGTATAGGAGACGATACTGTCTATGCTGGTGATGGTGATGATACTGTAAAAGCAGGTGTAGGTAACGATACGGTCTATGGCGGAGATGGTAATGATACAGTTATTGCAGGGGCTGGTAATGATATCGTCTATGGTGGTGAAGGTGATGACGTTGTCAAATCGGGTAGAGGTGCTGATGTTATTTCTGGTGATGCCGGTGATGATTATATTCGAGGTAATGGCGACAACGATGTTTTATATGGTGGCGATGGTGATGATGAAGTCTACGGTGATAGTGGTGCAGATAGATTATATGGTGAGGCAGGTAATGACTATCTAAATGGTGGTAGTGGTTATGACACTCTCTATGGTGGTGATGGTAACGACGAGCTTCGAGGTGGAGACAGAAACGATAAACTCTATGGCGAAAGCGGTGACGATTTTCTTATGGGTGGTAATGATGCTGACACATTAACCGGTGGTTCTGGTAATGATACATTAGTAGGTGCCTCAGGCAGTGACACATTTGTTTTTAACAATGGCGAAGGGCAATCTTCGGACGTCGATACAATTACTGATTTTGAAAATGGGGTAGATACCATTGAATTAGTAGGTTTTGATGATGCTGATTTCGCAACATTACAAAATGGCATTTACACGGATGGTGATGGAACGGTGATTGATTTAAGTTCTATTGGCGGCGAAGGACAAATATATTTGGATGGTTATACCGGCGGATTAGATGCGGGTGATTTTAACTTTACCGACGATGTAATTTAACGTCATCATCAAGATATAATGAACTCTCATCCCACGAATTGAAATAACCCCTACGTCCCGCGCTTCATGCGCGGGACCCATACCTCACCCCTGCGGGCCGTCACAACCAAAAGGTAGCGCTCTCATCCTGCACCTTGTTTTCCTCTCATCCCACGTTTTCTTTTTCCTGTCATCCCGCGGTTTATCCGCGGGATCTCACGAACA
>JBKAGM010000080.1:0-2967 GCA_046290385.1 Gammaproteobacteria bacterium | reverse complement strand
AATTGTTCTGAAACGCGAAAGGTTACATTATTCTTAAAGCATGTCGCGTTTGAGGGTGTAAAGCGAAATCGGTTGATTATTGATTATGCGATGGTTGATGAGGTGCTCATTGCGCATCAAGAATTGTGTGAAGATCCTGACATTCTATTGCATCTTGCGCGGTCAGGTTTATTGAAAAGCATTGATTCGGAAGCGACGTTGTCAAATAAAAGCTTCTATTTCATGCATTACAGTTTTCAAGAGTATTTGGCAGGGTGCTATATTGCAGATACTTTAGAATCGCAGGAGACACAAAATTTTATTTCGCAATATAAATATTTTCCAGTATTCCAAGAAGTGATGACCTACGCAGCGTCTTCAATGAAAAATAATATTTCTAAATTGGATTTCTTTTATGATCTATTGTTATCAGCGCCAAGAGATTTGTGTGGAGATGTGGAATTTGAATTATTACTGCGTTGTGGTGAGGCTGCAGGTTGGCCGGAGGGTTGGAAGGCTCGAGGGCGAATCTTGAAAATTGTTGGTGAAGGATATGAGAAAGCTATTCGTAAATCCTACAGGCTTTACGAAATTTCGCAATTGCTTTCCCATTTCCCAAACACTGCAACCGCAATGCTGGGCGTTGGAGGACGTGTTGGGTTTTTTGAAATTTTAAATAATTTACCTCATAGTAAGTCTCATGTAAAAGCGCTGGAAGCGTTAAGGCTTTCATCAGTTTGTAATTTTACTGAAGCGCAAATATCTGAAATATTAGAGTGGGTTAAAAATTCATTTTTTGATCGTTGTGATTTGCATTATGAGGTTATTTTAAATAGTTTCTCTTTAAGTGATGTTCAGATAGATGACTTGCTTGATTATTTTGAGCTTATGCTCCAGGGTGATGGCAATGCAATAGGTCGAGAATACGATTGTTTAGGCATATTTTTTCTTAGCAGTTTGAAGTTTAATGATATACAAATTGACAGGCTTTGGGCGTTTTTGAAAAATGAAAAGCGCAGAAGTTGGTTTGGGAGAAAGGCTAAGACAATAATTTTAAGAAAGTTGCTTTTTTCAGAGAATATTTCGCAAGTAAATAGTTTTCTTGATCATTTTGAAGATTTGTTGCATTATCGCTGTGTATTGTCAAGATATAGCCTTCTCAGCTTGTGCAACACTCATGCTAAGTCTCTTAGTCTTGATGAAAGCCAAGTTAATAGACTTTGGGTGTGGGTAGAAAATGGATGGATAGAAAGTCAGTTTAACATATCATATTTTAAATGGGTTTTCGAAAAAATGTTTTTTTCAGATGTTTGGGTGGATCGGTTCTGTCGTTATCTTTTTTCAGGCTCAAAAAATGAAATATTGTCGAAAAGTAGTCTGTTTTCGTTGTTTCAGTTATTGAATGATCGGCAAGTAGAAGTGATGCTTAACCAAATTCAGGCGAACTTAAATTCTAAAAAAAACGTTTTTGCTTCTTTGATTATTTTGAGCAATTTGAATTTAAAGAATATTTCTTTGGAAAAAACATTGCTTTTCTTTGAGTGGATTTTTCCTTATATAAATGAAGGGATTGTTGAAAGAGATTGTTTGTTTGATTGGGACCTTAATTTTTTGACTTCTATGCATAGTCTCGATTTTGGTGCGTTAGAATCGAATCCATTTTTTGAAGAAAAATTTTGTGATAGCTTTGGGAAGAAAATTTCTGGTGGTGAGTTGCTTGGTTGGGCATTTGGTTTTTTATCAAGGCTACCTTTGACCAATGCTCATTTTGACCGATTTTTGGGTTGTCTGGATAGATTAAAAGATAATTTTGATGAAAGCGCGGTATATAAAGTAAGTGTTTTCTTGAATCGTTTTCAATTTGACTGTTATAACGCAAAGAGAGTCCTTGATTGGTTTAAAGAAGTTGTTGATTTTTCTTTTTGTGTAACTTCAGTTGTTCTGAAGGGAGCAGGCAAAAAACCTCTTTGGACTATAGCCCCAAAAGATAGGCCGTATCTGGATAGAGAGAACTTTTTTGAGGTTTTGATCAGGCTTTCATTATTAAGCTTGCAGTTAAATTGGGTTATGCAGTTTTTGAGGTCATGTTTAAATAGTGAAAGCTTACATCAATATAATTTCTACTATCAGGTAAAAAAAATCAAGGAACAAAGATTTTCTGAAGAGCATAAAAACCAGATTGTCACTTCAATTTTAGATATTCTAAAAGATGATCTCGTGAAATTTTATATGCCTGCTATTGTCTGTCTTAGGTGTTTGTCGTTAAGTAAAGCGCATGTGGATGATATTTTAGCATGGGCAGAAAGTGTTCTGGCGTGTTCAGGTGAGAAAGTGATTATTTTGGCCGTGTTACATATCTTAAAATATATGCTTTTTATTGAAAATCAAATAGACTTGGTGTTGGGCTTTTTATCTTTGGTTATTAAAGAGAATGATCTTGAGATTTGTCGGGCGGCTCTTTCCCTTATGGGTTCATTGAGTTTAAATGCCAGGCAAACAACCCTAGTGTTTGTGTTGCTTGATAAGATTTTACCATTAATTCATGGTGATTTTCTTGATTTTACAGACTTTGGTTGGTATGAGTGTGTAAGTCTGTTTCGAATACTCCCGTTTGATCAATGGGTTTTAGATGCAGAAAAAAGAATGATGTTATTTGAATGGATTATGGACGAATTAAAATTGTGCTCTCGCAACGAGCATAAGCACCGTATGGGTGATGATTTTTGGTTTAAATCATATGATTTTTTGATCAAGCTTGAATTATCAAAAAATCAAAGATCTCGTTTGTGTAATCTTATTACGAATGTTAGTCTTTATCCTTTTGCTGAACGTTTGTCTAACCTTGATATTTCGGTTTTTTCTTTTCTTTTTGAAAATTGTCATCTGATTGACCCTGACTCAAGATTCGATCATTGTTTTGAAACCTATGATCCTTTTCTGAGGCCTTTTTGTGTATGGCGAGATAGTAATCGTTTTTACTTTTATTTC
>JBKAGM010000079.1:0-3307 GCA_046290385.1 Gammaproteobacteria bacterium | reverse complement strand
TTACGACCTTCGGTCTAATCCACCCTACATTGAAGTAACGTTATCAAAAAAAACAAAGCCAAACGCCAAACACACACTAACCATTCGCAAGCTTTTTAGAGGGCGACTCGCCCAGCTCTTCTTCTTTAGTTTCGCCACACTCTCTTTGAGATCCTCTTTCAAAAGCATCAGAGAAAAAATTCCAACATGTTCGTGAGTCCCCACTTAGCTCCTGTTCACGGCGATACTCTAGTACGGGCACCCCCTTTTGTTCTCTCCATGCAAGCAATGCATTCTCGAACGCATCAGGGTACGCAACGAGAACTTGGGCAGGAGAATTCTCCCAGCAATCTCTATAGAACTTATATTCAAAATGAAAAATGCCACCTTCCCTCCACACCCCTAAAAGATCAGCATCCTGTAAACCGTAAAAAAAGGCATTTATATAATTAGCTGGAAAAACATCAATAGGATCATACTTAAGAAGAAAAACCACTAAACCCTTGCACACCACCCTAAAATTATTAAAATCTAGAATTAGTTCATAACATTTTCTCGCAATACTTAGCTTTTGCTCCTCGGACAAAACATCGTCGCTTAACAGAGAATCTATGGATCTCCAATATTCTTCACAACGCACCATTTCACCTATTCTTAGCTCAAAGCACCCAAGCATCCTTTGAACCTGCGAAGGATTCAACAACCATTTTTTGCTGATAAACACCCACGCACAGAGATCAAACAATTCTTCTCCACACCCACCATGCTGCGTAACTTGCACCTCAAGCCACGGAAGTATTTTTTCTACCTGGTTGCTATCTAAACTTAATCTCTTCACATATTTAAAAACCATTCTTCGCAAAGCTTCCCTGTCGCCTAAAACAAAAAAATCCCAATCCAAGACCCTGTCTAATTGCTCTTGCGTTAAATTCAATTTGCATAATATTTTTGTCGACGTTTCTAAATCTATCTCGTGTTTATTTTTTTCGCGACCACTGGCAATTTTTATTTTATTTTGAAAAACACCCTCAATCCATCCTAATATTTTATCAACATGCATCGCTTTAAACGATAAAACCTTAAAACAAAAAATAACTCCATTTGCGCAACTAGACCAGGCAGTTTGCAAGCCAATTATTATTGCGTCTACGATTTCACTCTTCTTCTCATCGTCAAGAGCTAAGTTTATTAACCGATTTTTACATGCAATCTCCCCTCTTGAATACCCATAAGTGACGTAAGATACCGCCTTGAACATTAACTCCATATCCAGAAATTCCAATGAAAACTCAAGAAAATAGCAAATAATTTCTTCACCAAAAAGCTTCTTGAAATAAGAAAAATCTTCTGAGAGAAACGCTTGACCCAGACTCTGGAGTCCAACCAAGTGTTCTACCTCAGATACCTCTTTACGAGTAAGAGAAAAACCCAAAATGATGATAGACATCCAATTAACTTCACGCCTTCCTACAAGCCATTTAACAAAATCAAAAGCCTGAGCTTCATTAAGCCAATTCAAAATATTGGCAACTTGAGCACTTGTAAATTGCAGCCCTTTCAAGAATTCAATCAGCTCCCAAAAATAGCCCCGAAGTATACTTCCACAACCAACTCTTCGAGACGGGAGTGATTTAATAAAACACAACAAGTCATCCACTTGCTCAACCGACAACACATGTTTTTTCAAAACACTAAATAGCAACCTTACCATCTCAACAGACTCATATCCCAAAAGACGCTCTTCATTGTATGGCAAGGCTTTCATCAACTCTAGCACCCGACATATCTGCTCTTCACTCAGTGCAC
This sequence comes from Gammaproteobacteria bacterium, assembly GCA_046290385.1. Lineage (GTDB taxonomy): Bacteria > Pseudomonadota > Gammaproteobacteria > JAGOUN01 > JAGOUN01 > JBKAGM01. The sequence goes on along the minus strand of JBKAGM010000079.1, from coordinate 1,522 downwards.
AATTTTTTAAACCCTTTAAAATTACTATCACCTGATTAGAAAATCTTTTTGGTAATTCCCTTCCAAAATCATAATATGGAACATTAATAAAATCTAAGAGCTGGTCAATCTGAGCAGCGGTCAATTCAAAACCACTCAAAATATCCGAAGCAAAACAAGATTTGAACATGAATTTATCTTCTCGCAACAATCTCACAATATAAGGCCAAATCCGATCTATAGAAATCTTCTGTAGTGGCAACGCTCTCAAAAAGCTCCACTCATTATCAGAATCATTCCGGCTAAAAACAACTAAATTTCTCTGATCTGAAACAACCATATCGACCCACTTCAACAGAATCTTACTCTGTGAATCACTCAACCTCAAACGATCAAAAAGCGTAGCTGAAAAACACTTACGCAAGTAAACAAGCGAAATTAATCGATCCAACTGCTCATCTGTTAAATCCATGAAAGTTATAAAGCACGGGATGCTTCTAACTAACCATTTTTGATTTGCTAATCTTCTTTCAAACCATGCAAATGCCCTGGAAGCTTGCTGCGCCGTAAACTGTTCACCTATGGAATCTAAAAAAGCCTCAACTTCATCAAATTTTTCAATACCCCTCCTTTCCAACATGCTTTCAATGTTATCCATAGCGCTATTGATCTGCGCCTCACTCATTGATAAATCGCACAAGAAATAAAAAATCTCCCCCCCAAACCTAGGCTGGCCTTCAGATTCTAACATGGAGTTAATCCATTCTAACATTTGCTCTACAGTCACAGAATCTAAAACTGACTGAATGAAAGGAACATACGACCAAATATTATGATCTATGTTTATTTCTTTCGTGGAACAAGAGGCTACTAAAATCTCAAACATCCCTCGATGACCTTGAGAGTCAATCATTCGAAGGTGCATCTGAGGAAGATCTGAAAATACAACTGTTTTATCTCTGTAATACAATCTATTATCATCGTGATGTTCTTCTAATAAAACAGTTTCAAACCGCTGCCCTGCCACCTCTAACAGCGGACGCGCTCCCTTCCAACCCTCAGGCCACCCAGCTGCCTCACCACAATGAGACAACAACTCAAACTCAGACCCTCCCCAAAGATCTCTCGGCGGAGACAACAATATATCGTAAAACGAATCCAACTTATTGATATCGTTTTTCATTGAGGCTGCCGCATAAACCATCACCGACTGATATGCCGAAGAATATTTATATTGCGAAATAAAATTTTGTGTCTCTTGCGATTCTAAAGTATCTGCAATATAGCACCCCGCCAAATACTCTTGAAAACTGTAATGCATGAAATAGAAGCTTTGATTTGACAACGTCGCCTCCGAATCAATGCTTTTCAATAAACCTGACCGCGCAAGATGCAATAGAATGTCAGGATCTTCACACAACTCTTGATGCGCAATGAGCACCTCATCAACCATCGCATAATCAATAATCAACCGATTTTGCTTTACACCCTCAAACGCGACATGCTTTAAGAATAATGTAACCTTTCGCGTTTCAGAACAATT
>JBKAGM010000078.1:0-3311 GCA_046290385.1 Gammaproteobacteria bacterium | reverse complement strand
TCTGTGGGTCAGACGCTGTCAGCTCGCCGTCGATCGTTTGTACAGGACGATGATGATGACGATGATCACCATGGCGACGACGACGATGACGATGATGATGATGACGATGATGATGATGACGACGATGATGACGATGATGATGACGATGATCACCATGGCGATGACGATGACGACGACGATGATGATGATGACGACGATGACGACGATGATGATGACGATGACGATGACGACGATGATGATGACGATTGTGGTTGCGGGGATGATGACGATGATGATGACAACTATGTCTGTTCCGAAGGCGAGGATGTCGATTTGTGCAGTATTGAAGAAATTAATCCGCTGGTTCTTGCCGAACTTACAGAAAAAATTGTTCCGAATGATCCCGCAGGTACGGGCGGTGAGATTATTACCTTGTTAAGTGATGCCGATCATTTGATTGATACGGGTTCTGGTGATGACCTCATCAATTTAGGCAATGGTGATAATTCTGTTTCCACTGGTCGCGGTAGTGATCTTATCTATACCGGTTCTGGCGATGATTTTATTGTCGGTGGTCAATGTAATGATGGTATTTTCGCTGGTGACGGTAATAATTCTCTTTATGGCGGCAGCGGTAATGATGTGATTGTCTCTGGCATTGGTAATGATTTCATTAGTGGCTTTACCGGTAATGATTTGATTGTTTCCGGTGGTGGTGATGATGTGATTTTTGCCCATGATGGTGATGATGCTGTTTACGCGCTTGCAGGCAATAATGTGATTGATACGGCGAGTGGTGATGACTGTGTTCACACGGGTGATGGGGATGATGCTATCAAAACAGGTACTGGTGACGATAAGGTTGTCGATTCTGGTGGTGCGAATATGATTTGTACCTTTGATGGTAATGATTATGTTTCATCGGGTGATGGCAATGATGTTGTGATGTCTGGTATTGGTGATGATGTGGTGTTCACCAATGGTGGTAACGATAGTATTTATGCATATCATGGTGATGATCAGATAGATGCTGGTGACGGCGATGATTTTGTTGATGCTGGTCGAGGTGATGACTTTGTTTTAGGTGGTCTTGGTAATGATGAGATTCACGGTATGAAAGGCGATGACGTTATTTACGGCGGCGAAGGTAATGATGATATTCATGGTAATACGGGTAATGATCAGTTATTCGGTGAATTAGGCGATGATCTCCTTTATGGTTTCGATGGCGATGATTATATCGAGGCTGGTGATGGTGATGATTATGCGCATGGTGGTTTTGGTAATGACATTATTTTAGGCGGCGATGGTGATGATTCGTTGCATGGTTATAAAGACGATGACATTATTTACGGTGGTGACGGTAATGATGATATTCACGGTAACTCTGGTAATGATGAGTTATACGGTGAAGAAGGTAACGACAATATTGTAGGCTTTGAAGGTGATGATTTGATCGAGGCTGGCAATGGCGATGATCGTGTTGATGCTGGTGATGGCCTTGATGTTGTTTCTGGTGGAGCAGGTGATGATCTGCTGTATGGCATGGGAGGTAATGACATTATCCACGGTGATGATGGTGATGATGAGATCCATGGTAATACGGGTGATGATGAATTGTATGGTGATGATGGAAACGATTATCTCAAAGGTTTTGAAGGTAATGATTTAATTGTTGGTGGTGCAGGTAATGATCTCCTTGATGGTGATCATGGTTCGGATACGATGAATGGTGGTGATGGTGATGATCGCTTCTTAGTTGCTTATCGTGATGGTAGTGATATTTTAGATGGCGGTGATGGTGTTGATACTTATGATGCAGGCGGTATGGGCAAAAAACTTTTTATCGATCTTGCTGCAGGTACGGCTGTCATTGGTTCTGATGTAGATTCTGTCTCGAATATTGAAAACGTTGTTGGCGGTATTTACAGTGATACCTTCAAAGGTGATGCTGGTGATAATGTCTTTACGAGTGGTACAGGTAAAGATGTGTTTATCGCAACGGGAGGTAATGATACTTTCTCTGATTTCGAAGATGGTAGAGATCTCATTGATTTCTCAGATCTAGGATTGAGTTTTGGCGATTTGGCATTATCTCAAGTCGGTCTAGATGTTGTCGTAGATCATTCAGGTGGTTTTTCGATTACCATGGAAGATATTGATTTAGCTGATGTCACGGAAGATGACTTTGTCTTTTAATGATTCGAGTATTAGCGGGGCGGTAAGCCCCGCTTTTTTTTGATCCCCCGAAAACTTTCCAGACAGCCCCTAGGTTTTCAAATTCCTATTACAATATAAAACTTCAAATAATTTCTGCAAAATCTAAAATCTGTACTATACTTTAAACATGTAGTGTAAAGATAAAAGAAGTTTTGGGGGCAGTCAAATGAAAAATTCAAACGATAATAATAGAGTTATTCATCAAGATCAGGTTGTTGTTTCTGAAGAAGTTGTGCAGGATGTTTTTCAATTAGAACATGCCCAAGAATTACAAGCTTCTCAAGATATGATTTTAGTAAAAGATTTTTTAGATAAGAAAATGAAAACGGTTTCTGAAAATAGTAAGCACGCAGATCATAATTCAGATAAATCAGTTTCTTTTGATGTGTTCAGTCAAGAAAATCAATTTAATTTAGAGGGTTTGAACGAACAACATTATGTTGATGTTGATGTAGAAGTTATGTCAAAACCTTTAGAATCGCTCAATGTTTCTGAAAAAGTTGTTTATACATTAAAGATGTTGGGAATAAAAGAAGAGGGTGATGAATCGCAATCTCAAGAATTAAATGATTATGACTTCTTGAAAGAATTCTTTTTTGATCAATATGATTTTTCTGAGAAAAATGAAAACGTTTTTTTGCAAGTCTCAGAAAAAATTCATCAAGAATTTCATCACTTTTATGATAAATATATCCAAAGTAAAAATGTCGAATTGATTCTTGATGTGAAACAAAAAGAAGAAGCTGGTGTTTCTGATTTTAACGATAAATCTGAAGAAGGCCTTGATCCAGGTCCTGGCGGAGATCTTATTGATATCAATCCAGGCGAAGACATTCTTCCCTTTGTTCCGGCAGATGATTTAAAACTTAGGGGTTCAGACGATGCCGATGTATTAGAAGGCGATTCTGGTAACGATAAACTTACAGGTAAATCAGGTGATGATCATCTTGATGGTGGTTTAGGTAATGATGTGCTGAGTGGTGGTTCTGGATCAGATGTGCTCATAGGCGGTGAAGGGGATGATTATTTGAATGGTGGCACAGAAGACGATGCGCTCGAAGGCGGCGATGGTATCGATAAATTAATCGGTGGTGATGGTAACGATATTTTAT
>JBKAGM010000077.1:0-3453 GCA_046290385.1 Gammaproteobacteria bacterium | reverse complement strand
AGTCGGTAGAGCAGAGGACTGAAAATCCTCGTGTCGGCAGTTCGATTCTGCCTCTCGCCATATCTTAATTTTGTTAGCATGAAAATTATTATTTCAACCTCTTTCTTTTACCACTCTGACAAATCGGTTCGCGTTCAGGGATTAATCGATTTTATTAACCTGTTGAGAGAATATGGTGTTTCCGATTTAACGCTTGATCAACTGTATCCACAAGCCCAAATGATCTATTTCGTTGATTTTTACAATACGCAAATTGATAACGGAGGTATTCTTCAGTTTTTTACTAATGCGCAGTTTGATATTGGAATTATGGGGCATGTATTAAATGGCTTGGAGCTTATTGGCGCTATAGAAAATAAACGGCTTTTTCAAAAAGTGCTCGAAACACTTTTTCATAATCCATCAATCATGACTTACTGGAGACAATATGGTAGATTCCAAAAAGAAGTTTACACGCTATTTGATGAGGTTTTTAATTATGAATTTTTTCAGCTAAATGATTCTGAAACTACTTCTGAGGCCAACGAATTGATTGTTGACTTAAGTTATGATTATTTAGAAAAAATTGATGGCCTCCAAATTCTACCTGATGAAGATTGTGAAGAGGCTTTTACTCAGTTACTTGCCAGCTTGCCGACTAATAACGCGCCTACATCAGATGAAAATTCCAGGCATGATTTCGTCGTAGAGGCTTTTTGCGAAAAATTTGCTTTGCCCTTGAGTCCTATTACAATGATTGATTATGGGACTGATATAGTGGGTGATGAGGAAGCTGAAAAAAACGAACAAGCAGGCATTTTCTTTTATTATTTTACAACGAGTGAACAAACAGACGCATACTATTATATTGTTGATGATGGCGACAATATGACACTTTTTGATGGCACGACAAAAACCCCCATTGGCACAATGACTAATGCCGAATTGCAAGAGTGGTTTCAATAGCACTTTTAAAAATAAAATTTTACTAAACAAGCTCTTTCAAAAACGTTAAAGCATGGCAAACGCGAATATTTTCTTTTGAGATAAAATCTTTTTTCATGTTAAGTGTTAGTTGCCAAGCATCACAATCAGGAAATCGTTCTTTGAAATATTTTAAATGTTTGCTAACGTCACTGTCGTTTGATTTGCATTCAATGGCCAGTATAGGTTTTGATTTTTCAGTGATAATGAAGTCAACTTCTCGACCATCAACATCTCTAAAATAACGCAATTCCATTTCTTTAGCCTGCGTGTCTTCAAGGTATTGAACCCATTTAAGCAAATGTAAGGCGATCATATTTTCTAGACGCGCACCTTTTTCATCAACTAGCGTCCAGTCGTAATGGTAGTGCTTTTTTTCTTTTTTAACCGCACGAATAATTGGTGAGCCAAAGGGTGGTATTCGAAAGAGAGCATAAAGCCGTTCAAAAATATTTAACCAACGATCTGCCGTCTTATGACTGATTTGCAAATCTTCTCTCAGCGCATTAATTGATAAAGGGGAGCCAACAAGCTCTGGTAATCGTAGCATAAGCAACTCGAGTGTTCCGATATCTTTAACATTTTCGAGGCTTAGTAAGTCCTCCTGTATCAATCTTTGTCGATATTCTCTTGACCAGCGTTTTGATTCAATTTCAGATGCGCTAAAAAAAGGTTCTGGAAATCCGCCAAGTTTCAACAAATCTTCAAAATCATGAAATGATTGAATGCCAAGCTCAGCAACGGATAAGGGATTTAATCTCAAATAGTGGTATCGGCCTTGGAGTGAGTCGCCACCATGACGATAATAATCTAGACGGGCGCTTCCGGTGACTAAAATTTTATGTTCTTCATGGAATTGATCATATATGCCTTTTAAATAGTTTCGCCATTTTGAATATTTATGTATTTCGTCAAAAATCCACAGCTTACTTTGGGGGAGTTGATGTTTCATGATCCGCTCCCGGTGACTCGCAATATCCCAATTAAGGTATCCTGCTTGAGTTGCGTCGGGTAATTGCTTAGCCAAGGTTGTTTTGCCTACTTGTCTTGGGCCGCCTACAAAGACCATTTTCTCATTCAGGTCATGACAGATTTGGTCAAATAGGTATCTTTTTTGATATTTCATGATGTTATTATACGAGTATTTTCACCCAAAGTCAAAAATGCTCGCGAGTAATTTCACCTCTCGTCAAAATTACTCGCCCCCCAAAAAAATCAATAAGCTATGATTATTGATTTTTAGCAAAAGCCAGTTTACAACATTCCCTCTGTATCGCGAAGTATAAGTAGTCAGAGCACGCCGGAAAACAGCCTCATTACTGTTATGTGAAGCTTGATTTGTTGGGCAATATAGGATGAAATGAAAAATCAGTATGTTTTTGATAATTCTAAAAAAGTTTAAGTAGTTTGATAAGTCAAAATACGAGTTTAATTTTAGTTTTGTTCAGAAGAGTATAAAAAAGTGTTAAATAATCTTAATTGGATAGTCATTTCTGGTGGCCCTGGCATGTCAAATTCATATTTGAAATATGCTTTGAGAAAATTACCCACTGAGTGGAATTTACATTTTTATGATCTGTATGGGTCACCGGAATCAAAGATTAAAAGTCCTACTCTGGACCAAATGATAGGACAGGTTGATGAAGTTGTCATTGAGTTAGGTTTGAAGAACTACGGGTTGATTACACATTCATTTGGAAACTATCTCGCTATGAGGGCGCTGGAGAAAAATGGTGAAAATATTGACGCTATTCTTATGTTAAGTCCGATGCCATTCGAATTTCGTGCCTGGAAAGCTTCGCAATCTATGTTAGCGGGAAAAGTGCCTCAAACTGTTCTCGACAAAATTTCAAAGGCAGCTGCTAAAAAAACATCTAATAAAGAATTATTTAGATTAATATATCCATATTACACAGGCCGCAATATTGATAGTTTGCCTGTAGATGTGATGATAGATATCAATGCTTGTAATTTGATCTCAGATAAAGTTATTGAGTATGATGACAGAGAGTTGGTTAAATCAACAACTACTCCATTAGTAAGAGTTGTTGGCGATAAAGATATATTTTATGGTGACCATGATCTTTTGCAAGATAAGACTATCGTCATTCCGGAGGTTGGGCATTTCCCATTTTTTGAAAATCCAGAGGTTTTTTATCAGGCTGTACGCAAAGCAGAAAAACTTTTAAGCTGATTTTTTCAGAACATCGTTAGGGGTTTTAATGGTCGCGATTATTTGTGTATTTATTGATGTTTTTTGACCAAAATTCGATCTATCTATTTGAAGGGCGACTTTGTGGTATTTTTCCTTGACTCTGGCACGGATACTTTGTTTAATATGAACCCTTGAAGCCAATCCCGAGCAGGTGGTTAATAAGAGTAACTACCTTGCGCCATGGATGGCGAAAAGACATCTACAACAAGGCCAGATAGCTCAGTCGGTAGAGCAGAGGACTGAAAATCCTCGTGTCGGCAGTTCGATTCTGCCTC
>JBKAGM010000076.1:0-3506 GCA_046290385.1 Gammaproteobacteria bacterium | reverse complement strand
AAGGTGAGCATCAAAGGCAGCGACGCTGCCTTTGATGCTGGCCTGGTGGATTACGACCTTCGGTCTAATCCACCCTACATTGAAGTCATGTTATCAAAAAAACACTGTCATCCCGTGCGGTAACCACTCACTTCAACTTCTCTTTAAGCAGCTCATTAACTTGCTGTGGATTCGCTTTGCCTTTAGACGCTTTCATCACTTGACCGACAAAGTAACCAAAGAGCTTATCTTTACCTGAGCGATATCCAGCAAGCTGCTCTGGATTGTTTGCGATTACCTCATCGACAATTTTTTCAATCGCACCGCGATCAGTCACTTGTTTTAAACCTTTCGCTTCGATGATGGCGTCGGCATCACCTTCACCCGCCCACATGGCTTCGAATATTGTTTTTGCGATTTTACCCGAGATGGTGTTGTCAACAATGCGTGCCAGTAGACCTGTTAACTGTTTTGCGGTTACGGGGCTATCAACCACGTCGAGGTTTTCTTTATTCAATGCGCTAGACAATTCACCCATCACCCAGTTGGCTGCGAGCTTGGCATGATCTTTTCCAAGAGCGTCAACCATACTTTCAAAATATTCGCTGATGGTTTTGTTCGCGATCAATGTCCCTGCATCATAAGCGGATAAACCAAAGTCAGCCATAAATCGTTCGCGCTTTGCTTGAGGTAATTCAGGTAAGGTTTTTTTAATATCTTCCAAATATGATTTTGTAATTTCGACAGGAAGAAGATCAGGTTCAGGGAAGTAGCGGTAATCATGTGCCTCTTCTTTGCCGCGCATCGAGCGTGTTTCATTTTTATCAGCGTCGTAGAGGCGCGTTTCTTGGATGACTTTGCCGCCGCTTTCAAGAATATCGATTTGCCTTTCGACTTCAAACTTAATTGCGCGTTCGACAAATCTGAAAGAATTGACGTTTTTAATTTCAGCGCGCGTGCCAAATTCTTTTTGTCCTTTGGGGCGAACAGAAACGTTAGCATCACAACGAAACGAACCTTCTTGCATATTCCCATCGCAAATATTCAAGTAACACACGAGAGAATGTAGCGTTTTCAAATAAATGATTGCTTCTTCAGCCGAGCGCATGTCGGGTCTAGAAACAATCTCGAGCAATGGTGTGCCCGCACGATTTAAATCGATACCAGAAACATTATGCATGGCTTCATGGATAGATTTGCCAGCATCTTCTTCTAAATGTGCGCGTTCGATGCCAATCCATTTAGTTTCACCGTTGATGTCAATAGCAATACGTCCTTGGCCAACGATAGGCAAACTGTGCTGGCTGATTTGATAGCCTTTTGGTAAATCTGGATAAAAATAATTTTTGCGCGCGAATACTGATATCGAAGGTATTTCAGCGTCAATCGCCAAACCAAAGGTTGCTGCCATGCGTACGGCTTCTTGATTTAAAACGGGCAAAACACCTGGCATGCCTAAGTCGATTGCGCAGGCTTGCGTGTTGGGTTCTGCGCCATACGCAGTAGGCGCGCCAGAAAAAATTTTACTCTTGGTTTTAAGTTGCGTGTGAACTTCTAAACCGATAACTGTTTCCCATTCCATTATACATACCCCTCAGGCGATTTTTCATGCCAATCTGTGCTCGTTTGAAATTGATGCGCGACGTTTAACAGGCGTGCTTCATCAAAGTGTTTGCCAATTAATTGTAAACCAATCGGTAAGCCTTCATGAAAACCAGCAGGAATTGATAATCCGGGAAGGCCGGCTAAGTTTGTTGCGATGGTAAATACATCGTTTAAATACATGGTGACAGGGTCATCAACTTTTTCACCAATCTTAAAAGCGGTCGTTGGTGTGGTTGGACCTAAGATAACATCAACTTCTTTAAAAGCATTATCGAAGTCTTCTTTGATGACACGCCGCATTCTTAATGCTTTGAGGTAGTAGGCATCGTAATAACCAGCAGATAATGCATACGTGCCCATCATGATGCGTCGTTTTACTTCCAGGCCAAAGGCTTCTTTGCGTGTGCGCGTGTAAAGATCGGTTAAGTTTTTTGGGTTTTCGCAGCGGTAGCCATAACGCACGCCATCGTATCGCGATAAGTTAGAAGATGCTTCAGCGGGAGCGATGACATAATAGGTCGCAACCGATGCTTCAGAATGGGGTAATGAAATGCTGTGGCATGTAGCGCCTAACGACTCGAAAACTTTCATGGCTTCTTGAAGAGATGATTCAATAGATTTATCTAAATCGTTTTCAAAAAACTCTTTTGGTAAGCCAATACGTAAGCCTTTCAATGGTTCGTTGAGGCTGGCGGTATAATCAGGGATTTCTTGATCGATACATGTAGAATCTTTCGTATCAAAGCTGGCCATGACATTTAATAAGTAAGCCATGTCTTCTGCGCTACGTGCCATTGGGCCGCCTTGATCTAAACTCGATGCGAAAGCGATCATGCCATAGCGTGACACGCGGCCGTACGTGGGCTTCAAACCAGAAATACCACAGAATGCAGCTGGTTGGCGAATTGAGCCGCCCGTATCTGTGCCTGTCGCAGCGGGTGCCAATCGTGCTGCAACAGCGCTTGCAGAACCACCGGATGAACCGCCAGGAACGCGGCTGATGTCCCAAGGGTTTTTAACAGGGCCGTAATGAGAGTTTTCATTCGATGAGCCCATTGCGAATTCATCCATGTTTGTTTTTCCTAAACAAACAACGCCAGCCTTGTTGAAATTATCGATGACGGTTGCATTATAAGGCGCAATAAAGTTATCTAACATTTTCGAAGCACAGCTGGTTCTAATGCCTTGCGTGCAAAAAATATCTTTTTGCAGCATAGGAACCCCGGTTAAAGGATCTATATCGCCGCGAGCGATTCGTTCATCGGCAGCTTTCGCTTGAGCAAGCGCGTGTTCTTCTGTGAGTGTGATCACACAGTTCAGGGTGTCATTGTGCTGTTTGATGCGATCAATAAAGTGTTGTGTCAATTCTTGGCTAGAGATTTTTTTTGAAGCCAACATCTCGCTTAATGTTTTTAGTGAATGTGTATGCATGATAGATTCCTTTTATTCCACCGTCTCGGTGACGTTTTCAATGACTTTAGGAACGATGTATAAACCCGATTCGACTTGTGGCGCGATTTTTTGAAAGTGTTCGCGCTGGTCGGTTTCGGTGACTTCGTCAATGCGGCAACGTTGGCGTGCATCGATGGGGCTAGATAAAGGTTCGACGTCGTCTGTGTCAACCTTGTTCATTTCTTCAACGACATTCAAAATTTTGACTAAATCTTGATGGAAGTGTTCGCATTCTTCTTCGCTGATTTCAATTCGCGCAAGGTGCGCAATTTTTTTAACATCGTCATTAGTGAGCGTTGACATAATATTCTCCTGTTTAAATGTAGAGTGGATTAGGCGCCACTGCGCCGTAATCCACCGAGCGCGCCGTAGGCACACATTAAATGTCAGCCTCAAAGGGCGCGCGGCGCCCTTTGAGGCTGGCTTGGTGGATTACGACCTTCGGTCTAATCCACCCTACATTGAAGTAA
>JBKAGM010000075.1:0-3730 GCA_046290385.1 Gammaproteobacteria bacterium | reverse complement strand
TGCTGTCACCCCGCGGCTTGTCCGCGGGGTCTCTTATGATGCAAGTTCAAAATATAAATCCTTCCAATCAGGGTTAAATTTATTAATAATGTTTATTTTCCACTCTCTTTTCCATTCCTTTAATCTTTTTTCGCGATGAATCGCATAGCTGACGTCATCGTATTCTTCAAAATAAATGAGTTTATTCACATTGTATTTTTTTGTAAATCCAGAAAGTTGCTTTGATTTATGTTGCCAAATCCTTGTAATTAAGTTTGAGGTGATTCCTATGTATAGGGTGGTGTGTGTTTTATTTGTAAGTATGTAGACGTAGTATGTTTTCATTTTTTCCTTCTTTGGTATAGAGATCCCGCGGACAAGCCGCGGGATGACAGGTTTCTTCAGGCCGCGAGATGACAGTAGTTTTGGAGTCGTGGGATGACAGGTTTCTTCAGGCTGCGGGATGACAGTAGTTTTGGAGTCGCGGGATGACTGGCTTCTTCAGGCCGCTGGATGAAGCGTTTTTTCAACGCGCTGCACGCGAAAGGCACCAGACATCCACGCGGCGAGCGCCTGCTTTTTTTAAGGTTTTTGCTAATTCATTGACGGTTGATCCAGTAGTCACGATATCATCGATGATGACGATGTGTTTGTCTTGCACTGGCTTAATGACTTTGAATGCATCTTTTACATTTTCCCTTCTTTGTTTTGCTTGGCATTGCGCCTGTGGTTTTGTGTGCTTGATGCGTACCACCCATTTTCTAGCTATTGGAATTTTGTATAAGCGTCTCAGTGGTTTTGCAATTTCTATCGCTTGATTAAAACTCCGTTGAGAGTGGCGCTTAGGGTGTAATGGCATAGGAATCAGAATGTCTGGCAATAAAATGTCGGGGTATTGTTCTTTGAAGAGTGTTGCGAGTGCGCGCGCAACTTGTCGCTTTCCGCCAAATTTTAAGGCATGGATCGCCCCGACGATGGGTTCTAAATATTCAAACACAGCGGTGATTTGATCGTAATAAGCATGATGCTTTAGACAATTGCCGCAGAGTGATTGATCTTTGTGAAGCGGTTGGTGGCAGCGTTGACAAACACAGGTTAACCAAGGTAAGTTGGCATGACATATGTCACAAACTTGTCGCTGATGACCATCTAAGCTGCCGCAAAAAATACAACAGTAAGGCGCTATTTTCAGCATAAATTTTTGATATGTGCGATTTATCATTAAATAAATTATTTGAGAGTGAGAGGTGAGTATGTTTGCGTTTTTAAAAAAGCTTTTTAAAACACCCGTCGAGTGTACCTTGAGAAATGAAATCGCGCAACGATTAGAAGAGCACTTAGAGCATATTATTATTCATCCGAAAGTTATTTTGAACTTATCAAATGATGAGGCTATCTTAAAGCGCGCACTTAAACGCCGTTATTCAGGGGTTAAAGTCGTAAGGACGTTAAAAGATACCAAAGAAACAGTTGATATGGTCATCGCGAATTTATTTTATTTTCAAGATTTCGAGCGTGTTTTTGATGAAGTTCGAAAAATATTAAAGCCTGACGGCTTGTTTTTATTCTCGACTTTTGGTCCCAATACCTCGATGATAAATACATTTATGGATATGCATGATTTGGGGGATTTGCTCATGCAAAAACATTTGACCGCTCCGGTGGTTGAGAGCGAGTTGTTGACAATTGAATACCAAACGCCAGATCAGGTGCAGCAAGATATTGCTGGAACACCCTTAAGTTTCTATTTTGCTGACGATACCTGTTATGATGTTTCTGCTCATAGTCACAATACTTCCACTCCTTCACCCGGCGATCATGTTCTCTCGCCAGACGGCTCTGCTACTTCATCCGTCATTCCCGCGAAGGCGGGAATCCAGCAAGATGAAGGTCATCTGGATTCTCCGCCTGCGCGGAGGATGACGGCAGAAGTAAGAGGAGTGCCTGATAATTTAAAAAAGGTGCCAAAAAAAATCACTTATGAAATCATCTATGCGCACGCTTGGGGTTCATCTTTGCCATCGCACATGGCGCAAATGCATAATGGTGAAGTAAGTATAGGCATTAATGACATTATGCATTCCAAATAGGGTGTGTTACGTGCTGGATTTTAGAGATCCTGCGTGTGCAAAGTGGAGTGACAATGTTTTTTTAGGAGCGTTATTTCAACGTAGAGGGCGGTGTGAAGCCTTTGACGCTGACATTTAATGCAGCAGCCCCAAACCCCGTCTTTTTCCGTAATTATTACGGTTTTAATGGATCTAACTCGACACCTACAATAAGTCTCCAAAACATCCCTGGAGGCAGCCATGCAAAGTAATCGATCAGTAAACAGTATATTCGGAACAACTTTTTCCAGCGAGCTGGACAGTTTTTTTAGAATAACTGGAATCAACCGAGGAAACGTGCAAAGTTTACGAGGGAATCATCACCTAACCATCAATCGCTCTGGTCGGTCAGGGAATGATGGGCGAGATGGCTCGGAGGGTTCTGATGGTGATTCTTGGAATAGAGAAGGGTCCCCAGGAACCAATGGTACATCAGGTAGTCATGGCGAAAATGGGCAGCCAATTAGTATCGTTTTGCAAAGTGTGCCAGGAACCAATAAGGCGATCATCACTCATGCCAAAACGATTGAGCGTGATCTTTTCGCGATCGATTCATCAACTTCTATTTCGCTAATTTCGCGAGGGGGTAATGGAGGAGATGGAGGAGATGGTGGCAGAGGTGGAAAAGGGATGGATGGCTCGCAAGGCGCTATAGGAAGTCGCTCGCCTGGAGGGCGTGGTGGAGATGGTTATGATGGAGGTAACGGTGGAAATGGAGGGAGTGGTGGTCGCGGAGGTGATGGAGGAGATATTACAGTAAATATTTCCGAAGAGGATATGGATTTGTGTTGGATGATCAATTCTACGGATATGTCTTCCGGCAATCCTGGTCGTCGTGGTCGTGGTGGTGACGGGGGCCGTGGTGGTTCAGGAGGTATGGGTGGGCCTGGTGATACTTGGTGGGAAGATGTTAATGATATAGAGTTTTACACCGTATTGCATGCGGATGGGTACAGCAGTCACGTTGAAACGAGGACGGTGAAGCGCGTTGTAACGCACTATGAGCCCTATGGGTCAAATGGTTCTTGGGGCTCATATGGTTATAGCGGGGATGATGGCAGGGATGGCGATCATGGACAAGACGGAAAGTTTACCTACCGTATTACTCGCACCGATGGCAGCTCTTATACAGCTCGCACGCGTTATAATTTGAAATTTTCGAGTTGTGAGTTTGGCTATTCCGATGACGGAATATTTGAGCCTGGGGAAGAAGCTTGGTTATCGAGCATAACCGTCGTTAACAACGGAGGAATGCCGACACCCAGCTTTCAAGCTATCAATGTGGGAATTAATAATAATGCGCTTATTACTTTTGTTGGCCCTGAGTTATCTACTTACTCTGTTTCTTCAGACAGACAATTAACTCTCAGACAACGTTCTTGTCCTTTTAAGATTAAATCGTCAGCTGAAAGCGCGAAAGAGGAAGTGTTCTACAAAGAAGCGCCATTGACTTTTTATGCTTATGTTGAGCGAATTGGGAAATTTTTTGATAATTTCCATTCTTCTAGTTCCTCTGTTAAATTGCCTATTCGGTATCCGGTAGAGTTATCAAGCAGCTATGCGCCATCGACGATTTTGAAGGGTGATGAGCTTCCTTTTGTGATTAAGGCACGCAATATTTCCACGCAATCATTAGGTGGAGA
>JBKAGM010000074.1:0-3735 GCA_046290385.1 Gammaproteobacteria bacterium | reverse complement strand
TCTTCATTATTTCCTCAGGAACAATCATACCAGATTTAAAACTTACAATTGCGAGCCATCCTCAACCCCTACGGGCGTCATTGCGAGCCCGAAGGGCGAAGCAATCTAGTCGAAATTGAGTAGCAGAGTACCGCTAGCTATTAATGGTCCCGTCATTCGATTTCGACTAGATTGCTTCGTCGCGCTACGCGCTTCTTGCAATGACGGCCGTAGCGGGTGGGTTGTTTCTGCTTATTTTGGTATGACATATATTATTTTGAGTTTTTTCTGCTGTATCGCGCGCGCCTTCGCAATTGACGAACTGTAGGCAGAGGTTGTTCTCAATGAAAACATTCAGAGATACTTTCGTAGTCCATTTCGAAATTATCATGATTTTTTCTGAGTTGTCTTCGAAATTATGTTGGTCTTTTTTCTGAAATAACCTATCATTGTTTTATGAAGAGAATATATAATGACTTGATTAATCAGCATTTTCAACGGCAACTGCATGTGCCTTTTCGCACCCTTTTATCGCAGTTAGTATAATCCTGAACACCGAAAAAGCCATCGCAACAATGCCCGTGAATTTATTTGCCATTTTGAAAGGCTTGCAACAATCCTTTTGTTGAAGAATCCCAATCATCGTTGACTTTGTTAGAACTAATAGCAGGCAACAATGCGCTGGCTAATTGTTTTCCGAGTTCTACGCCCCATTGATCGAATGCATTAATATTCCAAATGACACTTTGAACAAAGATTTTGTGTTCGTATAGCGCGATCAGTGCGCCAAGATGCCAGGGGGAAAGTGTTTTCATAAGAATAGTATTATTCGGCTTATTTCCAGGTATGACTTTGTGGGGCGCGAGTGTTTTTGCTTCTTGGTCATCCATATTATTTTGAATGAGTTCTTGGTAGGCTTCGTTTTCCGTTTTACCTTGCATCAACGCCTGGCTTTGTGCGAAACAATTTGCTGCAAGCATTTCGTGTTGATTTTCTACCGGATCAACAGGTTCAATTGGTAAAATAAAATCGCACCACGTTTTAGCTGTACCTTGATGTAATAGTTGATGGAAAGAATGCTGTCCATTTGTCCCAACAGTTCCCCACAATACTGGGCTTGTTTGAAAGCCTGAAATCGATTTGCCATCGCGAGTCGTGCATTTTCCATTGCTTTCCATCTCAACTTGCTGCAAATGTTCTGGAAAATATCGAAGCGCATCACAATAAGGCAATATCGCATTAGAAGAATAATTTAAAAAATTATGATTCCAAACACCAATTAGTCCGAGCAATACGGGTAAATTTTGACGAAATTTTGCTGTTCTAAGGTGTAAATCCATGGCGTAAGCGCCATCGAGTAATTTTTCAAAATTATCCATGCCTAAGGTAATCGCGATAGGTAAGCCAATAGCCGACCATAGTGAGTATCGACCGCCAACCCAATCCCACATCGGAAGTACATTTTCTTTGGCAACGCCAAAAGCAGTCGCACGATCAGGATGGCTTGTGACAGCAAGCATATGTTTGTTGACTTGTGAAATGTCAGTATGTTGTAACAGCCAGTTTCGAGCGGCATGCGCGTTAGCTAAAGTTTCTTGTGTGGTAAACGTTTTTGATGCAATGATAAAAAGTGTAGATTCAGGAGAGGCATCTTTTAATGCGCGAGTAATCGCTGTGCCATCAACGTTAGAAACAAAATGGCAAGTTAGATGGTTATGCGCACAATGTTGTAGTGCATCGACGACCATTTTAGGACCTAAGTCTGAACCGCCAATGCCAATGTTGATGATCGTTTTAATAGGTTGTCCGTTATATCCTTTCCATGTCCCAGAATGAACAGCATGACTTATTTTTTTCATGCGCGCGAGAGTATCGTTAATTTGTGGCATGATATCTTCGCCGTTCACCATGATGGGCGTATTTTTACGATTACGCAATGCTGCATGTAAGACAGGACGATTTTCTGTATTGTTGATTGCTTCGCCGGCAAACATAGCATCAATGGCGTTTTTTATCTGCGCTTCGTTTGTTAATTGTAAAAGTAGCTCTAAGGTTTCTTCAGTCAAAAGATTTTTTGAGAAATCGAATAGAAAATCATTATTAAAGCGGACTGAAAATTTTTCAAAGCGGTGAGAGTCTTCTTTAAAAAGAGTACGCATGTGCTGGGTTTTGAGCGTTTCAGCATGGGCTTGAAGTTGTTGCCAAGTACTTGTAGCTGTCGTTGTGGTCATGTGGAGTCCTGTTGTTTTTTGTGATGCCTTTTCATGAAATCCATGGAAAGGCAGCCTTTGAGGGCCTATTGTATTCAAACGTTGTCATACTGGGCGTTGTTGAATAAATCTTTTGCGCACATATACCCCCTCCCTACGGGCGTCATTGCGAGGAGCGCGTAGCGCGACGAAGCAAACCAGTCGAACTCGAATGACGGAACCTTTAACCGCCAGCGGTGTTTCACCACTCAACGTCGACTGGATTGCTTCGGCACTTCGTGCCTCGCAATGACGGGCGTAGCGGGTGGGTTGTTTGTGCTTATTTTGATTTATTCAACAACGCCGTCACCCTGCGGTTTATCCGAAGGATCACTAAAAATCAATTATAGATTTTTAGAAAGAAGCCTCTTTGCCGCATTCCCTATGTATGTTCGTTATTGTGGCGGGAGATCATTGAAAATTCAACCAAATAATTGACGAGCGGTTAGATAATGATCTAAATTTGGCTGTAATGACGAATTCCAGCATCGCATTAATTGCACAAATACTCAATAAGAAACAATTGGGTGTTATAAGAGCAATTCCACAGTCTTTTTCTTGACTCTGGCGCGGATACTTTGTTTAATATGAACCCTTAAGGAAGTTGCTAAGAGGAGGAGATCCCTCGCTAGCGCTCGGGATGACATCCGCTATCGATGGCGAGAAAACATTTACAACAAGGCCAGTCGGTAGAGCAGAGGACTGAAAATCCTCGTGTCGGCAGTTCGATTCTGCCTCTGGCCACCACTGATAGCTTTATATTCAATACGTTTCAATCAAAAATCATCAACACCATAGATAGCGCCAAACAAACTGCCATCACTTGATTAAATCGCTTTTGATGATGTGAAGTTTTTAAAAAGCGTTGCAACTTTTTTCCTAAATATATCCAAGCACCGTTACAGATTGTGCAGGCGCATAAAAAAATCAGGCTGATGAGTAGCGCATTAACGAAATAATTTCTGCTTAGATCAAAGATGGATGTTGCGCTAACTGCCATAACCCAAGCCTTGGGGTTTGCCCATTGAAACGCAACGGCTTGAAAAAAATTAAAGGGCTTCTTTTCTTTTTTATCTATTTCATTGGTGGGGGCGTGATAAATTTTCGATGCAAGATATAACATTACTATGATGCCAATAATCTTTAATATGCTTTCTATCCATGTAAATTTTGTAAATAGAGTTCCGAGGCCCAAGGCAATAATTAACATCATCATCGGAAAGCCTAAAACAATACCAAGGTAGAGGGGCAATCCTTTTTTATAACCGTAGTGTAATCCAGTATTCAATAACATGAAGTTATTTGGGCCAGGGGTAAGTGTCGTCGAGACGGCAAACATTACTGGTGGAATAAAGTTTATCATACCATGCTCCCGCGTATATTGACCGTTAATGATGCACGAAGATAGTTTTAAAGTAAACAGGGGTAGATCCTCGCTTGCGCGGGGATGACGGTAGCGTAAAATAAATTGTGTCTGAGGAGAGCAAGAGAGACATTAGAGATCAAA
>JBKAGM010000073.1:0-3798 GCA_046290385.1 Gammaproteobacteria bacterium | reverse complement strand
CGCTACGCGCTTCTCGCAATGACGGCCGTAGGGGTTATGGATCCCGCGGATAAACCGCAGGATGATAGGAAAAAAAAACGTGAGATGACAAGAAAAAAATAAACCACTCACCGGCAAAAAAAATCAAACCGTTTGATTTGATGATAGAATGAAAAAAATATTAACTTGCAAAAATAAAGTTGCTATCGCTGAGTTGCGCTTCTGTGACTCCAATCAAATATATTATTCCACCTGATCCAGTACCGCTATTAGCATCAATTTGCAATGCCGCGACACCAGCTGTTCCTTCGAATGTTATCGTTGTATCCATGAATGATATTTTTTCAGGCTCAGGCATCATAACCGTACCAGAACCACCATTTCCTGGATATTCTACATTGGTATAACCCAACTCCGTTTTGAAATCCAAAACATCGTTTGCAACATCAAAATCGGTAATATAAACAGCCTCAGGAAGCGCCATAGCAGTAATAACGTCTTCTCCATCACCCGTTGTAATTTTATTGTCATCGCTATTTGTATAAAACTGATCGTTAAAATCAGAACCAATGATATGTTCAATATCGCTGAGTGTATCAGTACCAGCATTTCCTGTCGTTTGCCCTGTTGATAGATTAACTATCACGCCATTAATGGTAATGCTGTTTGTACCACCACTAGGATCATCACCAGATATTGTTGTCAGCGTACTGGAAGTTGTTAAGTCAGCATAACTCACAATATCACCACCCGTACCACCGGCGCTAAGATAATTATCACTACCACCATTGATTATGTCGTTACCTGCACCACCATAGAAAATATTATCTGAACTATCACCCGTTAAGGTATCGTTATAATCACTACCTTTCAAACCTTCAAAGTTTGTTAACGTGTCGTTACCGGCACTCGATGTATTTTGCGAACCACCTTGAGAAGCTAAACTCACTGTCACGGCTCCACTCGCATGCTCGTAGCTTGCAATATCTTCTGAACCTCCTGCACCATTGAGTGTATCATCACCCAAACCACCTTCGATTTCATTATTACTACTGTCGCCTGTTAAGGTATCGTCATATTGACTACCACGGATGTTTTCAAAATTCGATAATGTGTCGCTACCAGCACCTACCGTATTTTGTGAAGAACCTTGCAATGCTAAACTAACGGTCACCCCGGTTTCAGTTAGATTATTAACGAGAGAATCATAACTCACGGTGTCTGTACCACCAGCACCATTCAGTGTATCGTCGCCTAAATAACCATCGATAACATTATCATTTGCATCACCTGTTAATGTATCGTTACCACTACCTCCGATAACATTTTCAATGTTGGTGATTGTATCGTTACCTTGCCCTGTCGATTGGGCTGATGTCACACTAAGGTCTACAGAAATATTGAGGGTCGCGTCACGATAGGTTAATGTATCATTTCCGGCGCCGCCATCATAAGTATCATTGAAGATTGGATTATTTCCATCTGTTCCTCCGATGATATCATCGCCATCACCACCATACGCGAAATCTCGCACCGCACCACCGTATAACTGATCATCGCCTTCGTTACCATACATCGTATCTTGGTTGGCGCCACCGTAGACGATATCATTTCCTTCGTTCAAAGTTGTAGTCTCGGCATTATTACCTGATACGACAACATCATTCCCTTCTCCTGCCGTAATATCATCTGCAGCATCCCGAGCGTAAACAAAGTCATTTCCTTCCATTGCATCAATGGTATCTACTCCAGTACTGCCGACAATATAGTTTTGACCCGATGTCCCATCAATTGTGCCACTACCTTGAATAGAGTCCGCACTAGAAAATTGCGATATCGTCACCGTCGCACTATCTGTATAACTTACAGATCCTGACACGGTGATTGTAATGGTAATGTCATAATCTGCTGTAGCAAGTTGACGCGATGTAAATTGCAACGTTCGCAAATCCCAATCTGAGACATCTACGGTAGAAGACTGCCCAGCTCCTCCGCGTAAATAAAAATTTTCTCCAGAAAACACCGAACCATATACAGGTATGTCACCAATCGTGACAGCTAAAGTGTCAGTTGCCAAAAGACCTGAAGGTAAATTCAAAATCAATGGAATATCAATGGCTAAATAATCTGAACTTTCTTCTGGATTACTTGAGGTCGTATTAAATGAAAAATCTGCAACGGGGTTAACTGTGACATCGATCGTATCAGATACACTTGCTTGAGCACCATTACTGCTTTCTTGACTAGTCGAAGTCACTGTTAAAGTAAAATCATCCGAATCATTTGAAGCTGGCGTTATGGTGAGAGAACCTAAAGTCCAACCCTTAACATCGACTGAGGTATTCCCTGTCGTTGCCGTAAAGTTATTTGTGCCATCACTTAATTTCGCACCAATAGGAATATCACTCACTTCTAAGCTAGCAATACTTTCACTACCATCAGTATCTGTTAATGATGTAGAAACTGACAAACTAATTGCACTATCTTCATTACCACTTGCGTTGCTGACAGTTAATGATGGTGCTGATGCCGTGGTATCTGGTGGAGTAGGATCTGGTTCTGGGGCGGAAGGTAGCGGCGCATCATCATCGCTGCTATCATCTACTGGTATGGTTGCATCACTTGTATCTTGAGTATTGTCTGCGCTTGAGGTGTCATCGATGACTTCTTCTTCCTCTGTGTCATCTGTCTCGTCTGTTGTCACTGTAGATGTTTGCGCGATGGTACTATCTTCCGTTTCAGACGACACTTCTTCAATCTCTGAATCAACAACAGCATCTTCATTACTTTCTAATACAAAACTGGCATCAATATCATTAATCACTAAGTCAGTAATATTTTCTGTACTTACATCACCGCTTTCTACCTCATTGCTAAAACGCGAAAAATCATCTAAGGAATTGAGATCATCAAATTCTATTTTAAATCCGCTTTCTGTTGTCGTTACCCCACTTGGAGATGCTTCAACACCCTGTGCGGCACTTGAGGCTGCTACGTTTGCATATAATAATTTTAGCGTTAATAAAAATTGCGAAAAATCGGATCCGTCTGACAAATATCGTATGCCAAATACGCCGCCGGAAGTGATATCTTCGCCTAATTTTTGAGCCTCCGCATCGACTTCTTCCCCTGCTTTATCGGCACGCCCTGTGCGGTAAGGGTCTTTTAATTGATCGAAACCAAATCCTACTGCAGTCACCACGCCTGGCATTAAGATATCTACCGAAGTATCGAATGAACTTAATATAATAAAGTCGTTACTATGAACGCGTCGGCTATCGTTTTCATCAACAACTTTGCTTTGTTGCTGTTGTTCGGCATTGCCTTCTCCTGAGCCTCCAGCAATACCGGATGAAAACATTTCGGCAAACAGTTTGCGCATTTCTTCGATACCGCCACTTTCATGGAATTCGATCGTAAGGTCGGTTTGAGAAATGCTATGCTCTGCTTCGGCGCCATACAGCATGACTCCAAGCTCTTCTATTTCAATATGCAAAGGCGATATGGAAGCATAGAAGTCTTCATTACTCGGTGTTTTGTCATCAAAAAAGTCTGCCGCCATAACATTCACCCTTGTTGCTAATCTCATGGGTACACATTAAGTATAGTCAATATATTAGGAATTTCTTGGAGATAGGTGGTTTTTTTGTTAGCTTGAATATTTATTTAAATCAGGATGTTGAGGGTTTTATCTGATGTTCACTCTTAACTTTTCTGTTACCAAGCATCTTCTACTGCCATTCCGCCACTCACTTTTCTGTCACCCCGCGACTTGTTCGCGGGGTCTCTGTGTTGACAAAAGAGATCCCGCGGATAAAC
>JBKAGM010000072.1:0-3848 GCA_046290385.1 Gammaproteobacteria bacterium | reverse complement strand
TGTCACATCAATATTAATATTGGCACTTGTACCATCAAAAGATAAAATGGTAAAACTGTCAACAACAGTATCGCCGTCACCTAATGATTGTACGGCAAGGTTATCTAAGTTATATGTCCAGCTACCATCTGACAATAAATCCAATGATCCGTAACTACCTGAATAACTGCCTGCTTGAAAACTTTCTTCGCCAACGCCATCAGGATCATCAACTGTTAATGTGCCCGTATCGATCACACTAAGATCTTCTGTCACATTACCTGTGAGATCACCTCCAATACTCGCTGCTTCTGCAACGTTATTGACGGTGATGACAAAGTCTTTATCGAAAACAAGTCCACCTGAATCCGTTGCTTTTATGTTTAAATGAATTGTGGGTTCTGCTTCAAAATCTAGGCTCACGCCATCGACGAGTTTTAACTGTCCGTTCACTATTTCAAAGCGCGCATCACTGAGTAAAAACGTATGGCTATCCCCATAATCAGGGTCTGTCACGCTGACGTTACCGATCACAGCACCTAATGCATTTTCATCAACGCCTAATTGTGTCAAGCTAATATCGATAGGTGTTTCATTAAGATCGTTGACTGCGACACTAAGGCTTGCTGTGTCATCTGGCGCACCGCCCAATGAAGCATCATCAACTTCGACGTTTACATCTAAGGAAGGATTTGCTTCGAAATCAATCTCTACGCCTGATTTAATAAAAAGTTGATTGCCAACAATTTCAAATAATGTTGCATCAGCACCACTGAGACTTAATACGTTTGTACCAACACCATCATCGATGATATTGATGTCCGCAACAAAAATCGGCGTGCTTGTATCTGTATTTTCATCGATGTTTGTGAATGCGAGATTAAACAACTCCAGCATTGGCGCATCGTTGTTATTACCACCTGAAACTTCTACTTCAATTTTTTCGAAATCTTTTGCTATAAGTTTTATGCTAGAATGTAATCCTGAAAAGTCTACAATGTTTCCTGCTGTGTTATTGAAGTAATCGATAATGTCTTGCGCTGTTATTCCAATCGTATTTAATCGTGATGCTGTGACATCAAAATGTAATGTGTCGCATGAGCCACTACCGCCATCGTAAAAATCCATTTTTTTTATATTATCGTCGACATTAAAAAGGGCAGTATCATTACCACTGCCCAATAATAGAATATCTGTGCCTTTACCGCCGGCTGCGATATCGTCGCCACTTCCCGTCACGATAAAATCGTTACCCTGACCTCCGTAGACTTCATCCATACCATTGCCGGTGTATATCACATCATGACCTTTTCCACCATCAACAATATTATTTCCTGAACCAGCGTTAATATAGTCATTACCGGCATCGCCCATGATGATATCGTCGCCACTTTCCCCATAAATCGTATCGTTACCGGAGCCGCCATGTATCTCATCATTACCTGAACCCGCTAAGATAATGTCGTCACCTGAGCCACCATAAATAATGTCGTTACCAGTACCCCCAAGAATATAATCGCAACCAGAGCCACCATAAATTTCATCGTTACCTGAACCACCAATGATGGTATCGTTACCACTACCACCACTGACATAGTCGTTACCCGAGCCTGCAATAATTAAATCGTCACCGCTGTTACCATCTAACCAGTCATCTCCAGAACATCCCAGCAATACATCATCACCACTTCCTGCAACAGCATAGTCATTACCGTCGGCTAATATAACGACATCATCACCACTGCCTGCATACACTGTGTCATCGCCTGAGCCGGTATTGACATAGTCATCACCACTGCCTGCGTAAACGGTGTCATTACCAGAACCGGAAATAATGATGTCATCACCTGCACCTGCTTTAATGATGTCATCACCATCACCTGAAATAATAAGGTCATCACCGCTGCCAGCAAAAATATAATCGGCACCGGAACCAGAAATAATAATATCGTCACCAGAACCTGCGCGAATGGTATCATCACCATCGCCTGAGATGATTAGGTCATCTCCTGATCCAGCTTTGATAACATCATTACCCATGCCAGAGATGATAATATCATCCCCCGCTCCAGAGTTGATGGTATCGTCACCTGAGCCGGAGAAGATATAGTCATCGCCGCCTTTGGATTTGATGGTGTCATCCCCTGACCCTGAAATAATGACATCGTCGCAATTTGTTCCGTATACCACTTGGTCGCCACTACCTAGGTCAATAGTGACTTCGCCGTTACATACTCTAATGCAGCTAATCATATTAAACTCCCACGCATAGCGTGCTTGCCATAGTTTCCCATCTATAGGTATAGCTGATCCTCAGAAGTTTGCTTAAATAATTGTCATAAATGAGGTTTTTTTTGAAAAAAAATGTAAATTTCAATAAAAATCAACATATATAGCAACTTGATTTTAGTTATGTGCTTTTTGGGGCGGGTGTGGATAGGATGATATTTTTATCAATAATTAAGGCTATTTTGAGCCTCAATTTCGACTGGATTGCTTCGTCAGATTTGCTACGCAAATCTTTCTCGCAATGACGGCCCGTAGGGGTTATGGATCCCGCGGATAAAGCGCGAGATGTCAGGAAATAGTCTGGGTTGCTTCGTCCAGATTTGCTACGCAAATCTTTCTCGCAATGACGGCCGTAGGGGTTATGGATCCCGCGGATAAATGATGAGACAACAAAACTAAGAACACTGCAGCGCGACAGAAAACAAAACGCCACGGGAGCGACAACTAAGCAAAGATGTCATTCCGAGCGT
Source organism: Gammaproteobacteria bacterium (assembly GCA_046290385.1). Taxonomy (GTDB): domain Bacteria; phylum Pseudomonadota; class Gammaproteobacteria; order JAGOUN01; family JAGOUN01; genus JBKAGM01. Next base: position 1,110 of record JBKAGM010000072.1, on the reverse strand, counting down.
AGCGAGGAATCTCCTTGTAGATGGAGATTCCTCGGCTTTGCCTCGGAATAATAGTATGGACTCTGCCTCTTAACGAAGGCCTCTTGAAGGGCCGGAATGGTAAAAGTACCATTACATCAGTGTTTCAAACTTAGTTGAAACTAACTTAAAAGGAGAGTCCAATGAAAGATATTAAAACATTAGGTATAGACTTGGCAAAGAATATATTTCAATTGCATGGAAATGATGCAGCAGGTCGAGTGGTCTATCGTAAACGCGTTAGACGATCAGAGCTTGCGCAAACGCTTGCAAAGCTTAAACCTTGTTTGATTGGTATGGAAGCGTGTGGTGGCGCGCATCACTGGGCGAGAACATTTCAAGCCATGGGCCATACGGTGAAGCTCATTTCCCCCCAGTTTGTGAAACCTTATGTGAAATCGAATAAAACAGATCGTAATGATGCCCAAGCAATCGCAGAAGCGATCACTCGCCCAGGGATGCGCTTTGTGTCAGTAAAAACAACAGAGCAGCAAGACATTTTACTGATTCATCGCGCTAGAGAGCGATTGATTAGGGCGCGAACATCGCAAGCGAACCATATTCGTGGATTATTGCAGGAATATGGCATTGTTATCCCCAAGGGAATTCATCATATACGAAAACATTTGCCTGATCTATGTGATATGACCCACACTGCTTTGAGCGAACAAGCTAAAGAGATATTTATAGAGGCCTTTGAATCGCTGATACATTTGGATGAACACATTAAGCGTCATGATCAGCGGTTAATGATAATAGCCAAACAGGATGAGCGTTGTAAATTACTCATGGAAATTGACGGGGTTGGGGCTCTCACAGCCAGCGCTGCGATAGCGACCATTGGTGACCCCAAGTCCTTCAAGCGAGGACGTGAAGTCTCTGCTTGGCTGGGATTAGTCCCCAGACAACATTCAAGTGGTGATAAGATACGCCTGGGAGGCATAAGTAAACGAGGGGATCGTTATTTGCGAACCTTGCTGATTCATGGCGCACGCTCGGTAGTCAAGGTATGTTCGAACAAAGAGAGTCAACGCCATCGTTGGTTATCAGACAAAAAGGAACGTGCAGGCTATAATAAGGCGGCTGTGGCAT
>JBKAGM010000071.1:0-4094 GCA_046290385.1 Gammaproteobacteria bacterium | reverse complement strand
GCATTCTACGACTGTCATCCCGCGGTTTATCCGCGGGATCTCTATAAATCAATAAGGGGATTAGAATACAACAGCACCACTCTATTGATTTTATGAGCAACTTATGCTAGAATTTGGCCTAAATTTGCACATTATACGGATGTTTCAAGTCAGATTAACTTTTTGATTTTAATGCTTTTGTAGCATGAGGGGGCAGCAAACAAAAGCCCGGGCAGGAAGCCAGCAAGTGAACTATAATAAATCTAACACTGTTATGGGGGCAGTATGGCTAATAGGCATTGGTACCATCCTAACAACGGCAAGGAATTCCGCGACGTCGACACTGTACTGTGGGGAACCCTACACTTAAAACGTGATGCAGGTGGCACACTCATACAGCTTAAAGACGGAAGCTGGGTGACATATAACGGCTTGTATAAATTCCCCTCCGAATCATTCGAAAACGCTAGAGGTGATCTTAACGAATATGTTCAGGAAAACATAAGCACCGACCCATATAGTTTGAAATGGCAAATCTACTCTTCTAATGACACTTTTACATTACGTTGCATCGCTGGCCCTGATGATCCAACACCCGATCACACATTCACCTATGACATAGAATGCAAAGTCTTCAGGCCTTTGAGACATGGTGAGTTTAACCCCTTTGAAGAAACGGCAGAAGGTATATATGACAATATCCCTGACCTATTTGATCTCTGGAAAGCATGGCAAGAAGACACAGATAAGGGTATACATCATCAGGAAATATCTGGAGTCGATTATATTTGCCCCAACGGCGAGCTTTATATTTACATGAATGGATTTTACTATGAGTTAAACGACGAAAAATTGACGCGAGGTGAAAGAGTTTTTGATGTCGAATTAATAACTTTGCTCAACACTGACTCAACACTTCAGAGCAAGTTGACACCCAACTTAAAGGCTATAGATGAAAACGTATCTCAAGCTATAAGCAAAATTGAAAGGGATATCCAAAATGTCGAAAAAAACTCCAGGCTTCCCTCTTGGTTTCGAGACAACACTAAAGAAGCACTTAAACAGCGCTTCATTGAAGAATATACACAACTGTGCGAACGTTATTTTGAAACATTAAACGAACTTTCTAATATAGGCATTCATATACTAAACCATGTCGATACAGCCCCCATTACAATCACTCCTATCGCCATGGACAGCGAAGATTATGAGAAGAAAAAAAAATTCATTGAAAGCCTCACTGCTTTTTTAGTTAAATACCAGCAAGAATTTACTATGCTGGCAAATAAAATAGATAACAGCGAGGAGAAAATTTTTGACGAACTCACCAGTGACATCAAAAATAAACTAACAGCGATCAAACACACGATAACCACTCTACAAGCGAGCTTAGCAGGGATTTACACTTATAATCCAGAAGCAAATAAACTGCCAAAAGGCATCACATGCTATGCAGAAGACACTAGAGGCAACCGTCGACCAATTGATAATCCACAAAAGCTCAATGCACTCTCTGAAGGTCAAAGCATTTATGTTCCAAGCGGCGGTGGTCTTGAATTAGTTTATAAAAAAACAGCTGCTGGCACAAAGTTTACTTCTGTCACGGGAGGTTACTCTTTAGCTTCTATCCAACGACAATTTGATATCAATAAAGAAAAAGGAAATTCCTCTGTGTGGATATCAGGCGGTGACTCTGAAACACGCTTTAGAGCATTGTTTTTGGCGCGCTTTCAAGGCATTAATGCCTATTGTCTTCAACCAATATGCCTAAAAACCATAGAGGGAACTATAGACAACAGCGCCAACTGTTTCTTTGATCAAATGACTATTGATTTGGATACCCTAGAGCTTTTGTTAGATCAACACGCGCTGCAATATGAACAAGCATACGGTAAATCTCGTAGTCTTTTATTTTTTGGTGATCATGTAAAAACCTTAAATATTGCTGGCGTCATCTATGAAATGTCTCTAGAAAACCCAGAAATAAGCCAGGCACTTGTAAAACTTCGCACTGATGCTGGATTAATAACTCAATTCAAGCAACAGGCACAGGATGGCAAATTAAAACTCGTTGAGTTTATACGCGATACAAGCACAACTTACCAACTGAATCAGCATCGAGATATTGAACTTGATATTACTCATAGACCTCCTGCATAGGAAACGTCCCCTAGTATTGCTCAACACTAGACTTCGCAACTGAGCATGCTAAAATCCAACTGAAGTGACACACAATATAATAGGGGTGTTGCAAAATGACGACTATACCTAATGCAGAGAAACAACATGACCACAAAACATAGACCCATCGCATTAATTATCCTAGATGGCTTTGGCCATCGTGAAGAGCAAGACCATAATGCTATTGCGCTGGCAAATACGCCAAATTGGGACCATTATAAACAACAATTCACTCATACATTGATCTCTGGGTCGGGTACGCATGTTGGTTTGCCAAAAGGTCAAATGGGAAATTCTGAAGTTGGACATTTAAATATCGGTGCTGGACGCATGGTCCCACAGGAACTGACGCGTATTGACCTAGCTATCGAAGATGGAAGTTTTAATCATAACGCGGCTTTTTGTGATGCGATCGACCACGCCGCACAAAATGACAAAGCCATACATATTTTAGGTTTACTATCTCCTGGCGGCGTACATTCACATGAAGAGCATATTTTAGCGCTCTTAAAACTGGCCCAAGACCGCGGCGCAAAAAAACTCTATTTGCATGCTTTTTTAGACGGACGTGACACACCACCACAAAGCGCCATGGCATCATTGCTAAAAGTAGAATCACAAGGATGCGCGACTATCGCTTCGATCACAGGACGCTATTATGCTATGGATCGTGATCAACGATGGGAGCGTGTGCAACAAGCTTATGATGTATTAACACAGGGAGGCGAATATCACTTTGATACTGCCGAACAAGCGTTGATTGCGGCATATACTCGAGAAGAGACAGATGAGTTCGTCAAACCGACCAGCATTCGAAAAACTCAAATGCCAGCGATAACTATCGAAGACGGTGACAGCGTCATTTTCATGAACTTTCGCGCTGACCGTGCACGCGAAATTACTCAAGCGCTCACGGACCCTAATTTTAATGGCTTTGAACGCAAAAAATTTCCTAAAATCGGGCACTTTGTGTGCCTGACACAATATCACAAAGACTTTCAACACGTCGATATTGCTTACCCACCGATGACGCTTAAAAACATTTTTGCAGAAGTGCTGGCAAATAGAGGCTTAAAACAATGTCGCATAGCAGAGACAGAAAAATACGCTCACGTCACTTTCTTCCTCAACGGCGGCGTTGAAAAACCTTTTGATGGTGAAGATCGTATTCTAGTGCCTTCGCCCAAAGTCGCAACTTATGATTTACAGCCAGAAATGAGCGCCATAGAAGTTACAGAAAAATTTGTTCATGCCATCGAAAGCCAAAAATACGATGCGATCATTTGTAATTTTGCTAATCCTGATATGGTTGGTCATACAGGAAAACTCGACGCGACAATTAAAGCGGTTGAAGTCATCGATGAATGTTTAGGCAAAATCATTCGCGCGTTACAAGCAGTTGGTGGTGAAGCGATTATTACCGCTGATCACGGCAACGCCGAATTAATGTTTAATGAAGTGACGAACCAACCCCATACTGCGCATACGAATCAGCCGGTGCCTTTTTTATATGTGGGCAGGAAAGCCAAGGTAATCAAAACAAATGGCGTGCTCGCGGATTTAGCGCCAACGATGTTGTATTTGATGGATATTGACAAACCTGAAGAGATGACTGGCAAATCGATTATTGAAGTAACTGGAGAATAAGGTTGCGCCTGCGGCGCAGATTATTTTGACCCTCACCCCTAGCCCCTCTCCCGCCAGCGGGAGAGGGGAATCGCAAAACCTCCATTTTCCCACCCTCTTTTGCTTCAGAGGCTGATGCATTCTATGACTGTCATCCCGCGGTTTATCCGCGGGATCTCTAAAAATCAATACCCTTTGTTATTGATTTTTAGGAAAGAGTCCGTTCGCAACCCACCTTTCAAAGAGAAAGGGGGGTAGCGTAAAATAAATTGTGTCTGAGGAGAGCAAGAGAGACATTAGAGATCAAA
>JBKAGM010000070.1:0-4578 GCA_046290385.1 Gammaproteobacteria bacterium | reverse complement strand
AATACATAAACATTCCTTCCATATTTATGGTGTTCTAAAAACATAGTTGATGACGGCCGTAGGGGTTATACATCCCGCGGATAAACCGCGGGATGACAGGAAAAAAAACCGCAAAGTGACAAGAAAAATCAAACCGAAGGATGACAAGAAAAAAAGCTACGGGGCAATATTTTAAGAATCTGGCGAAAGTATAAAATCATCTTCCGTGATGTCTGAAGCCGTTTCATTTTCAAGCGTTAAGGTAGCAAGTACCGTACCATCTAAAACAGAACCCTGTCCTTGTTCATAGAAAGTAATTAAGGTATTTGAACCATCTTGTGCAATATCAATATCTCCATCAGTAAAGTCCTCTGAAGTATATTCCACACCATCAACACTTTGCGCATCAATGAGATCTGATCCATCTTTAAAATCTGTTACCAAATCATTTCCTAATGAAGCGACGAACACGTCTTCATCAGCTGCACCAACACCCGTCAGCAAATCATCGCCATCCCCACCATTAATAGTATTATTACCAACATTACCCGACAATGTATCAGCATAATCACTACCAATCACATTATCGATATTGATGAGCCAATCATTTCCTGCGCCTTTTGTTGCTTGCCTAATAATGTCGATGCTTAAATCTATCGTCACACCAGACATGGCATTATCATAAGAAACGGTGTTGCTACCTGCGCCGCCATCGATGGTGTTATCGTTTGCATCACCCGCTAAGATATCGTCATAATCACTACCTGTAATATTTTCAATATTCAACAACGTATCATTACCATCACCCGTTGATGTACCTGCATCTAAATCAACAGTGACGGCAGCTGCTGCTCCGGAATAATCGATGGTATCTGTGTTATCACCACCATCAATAATATTATCCCCACTATCGCCAGAGAGAGTATCTATATATTTACTACCCACAAGATTTTCTATATTAGAGAGCGTATCAAAAGCATAACTGCTTCCTATCTCTTGTTGATTTGAATCGCTTAAATCAACTGTGACCCCTGTATAATTGAAAACGTTGACATAATATTCGTATGAAACAGTATCACTACCACCGCCACCATCAATAGTATTAGTACCACCCAAACCACTCAAAACATTATCTTCCCCATCACCAATTATCGAGTCATTGCGATCTGTACCAATAATATTTTCAATATTTGTCAAGGTATCATTACCTTCACCCGAGGCATTGCCAGAATTTAAATTAACTGTGACGCCATTGGATGAAGAAGAGTAATCGACAGTATCTGTACCATCTAACCCATCGATTGTGTCATTACCCGAGCCGCCAACAATAATATTATCCTCATCACCTCCTGTTAATTCATCATTGTAAGAACTACCAATAATATTTTCGATACTTCCCAAGAAATCGAAACCTTGACCTCCACCCTCTCCATAATTCTCGTCTAGATTAACGATAACCGAACCTGATGCTGAAGAATAACTGATGGTGTCTGTTCCTCCTTGACCATTAATCAAATTGTCTTCGCTATCTCCTATAAAAATATCATCGTACTGGCTACCAAGAATATTTTCGATATTTAATATGGTATCATTACCATCTCCAATCGCAGTGCCTGAAGTTAAATTTACATTTACCCCTGTTGTCGCAGTAGAATTGTCAAGAGTATCTGAGCCATTTCCACCATCAATCGTGTTTGCACCACTATCACCTGCCAAAAGATCTCCGAAATTACTGCCCGTGATATTTTCAATATTTAACAAGATATCGTTACCAACAGCATTACCTTCACCCGCATCAACTGCTGTGCCATAAGCTAAACTAACAATCACGCCATTTGATGATGATAACGATGAAAAATCAATAGTATCTACGCCATCCCCACCATCAATTTCATTATCAGCACTATCACCGGATAAAGTATCATTATTAGCGCTACCAATAATATTTTCGATATTCGATAATGTATCTGTACCGTCTCCTGTCGCGCTACCTAATCCTAAATTGACATTGACTGCACCTGAAGAAGAATAGTCGACAGTATCAACACCATCACCACCATCGATGTTATCATTACCCGAGCCACCAATCAGCAAATCATTTCCGACACCGCCCTGAATCGTATCATTACCAACACCACCGTTAATAGTATTTGCACTGTCACTTCCTATTAACTTATCATTGTAATCACTCCCTGTGATATTTTCGATATGGCGCAATATGTCACTGCCTTGGCCTGTAGCAGTACCACCCTCCAAATCAACTGTCACTTGATTTGACGAAGAAGAATAATCAACCGTATCTACGCCACTATCACCATAAATGGCATCGTCCCCTAAGCCACCAGCAAGATTATCATTCCCACCATATCCCCAAATAACATCATCACCATCGCCACCATAAATATCATTCGCATTATCATTACCCGTTAAATAGTCATTCCCAATACCGCTAATAATATTATCAGTATTTCTTAACACATCAATTTCTTCGCTTAATTCATTGCCTCCATCTTTATCAACATAACCACTCCATACATCACCATTATCTAACACGATCAAAAGTATTGTCGCATATGCGGAAAAATCAATTGTGTTATTTCCCTCTCCACCATCAAGAATATCTTGACCGTCACTACCGAGAATGGTATCATCGCCATCTCCTGCATCAATCGTATTATTATTACCATCACCCATTAACGTATCTGCTTTATCACTACCAATAATATTTTCGATATTTAGCAATGTATCTGTGCCATCGCCCGTCGCGACTCCTGCTTCCAAATCCACATCAACGGCGATTAATGAAGAAGAATAATCCACTGTATCTATTCCATCACCACCATCGATCACGTTATCTGAGCTATCACCCGCCAGAGTATCATCATGATCACTACCCACAATATTTTCGATATTTAACAATGTATCTGTACCATCACCAGTGGCTGTTTTCGTTTTTAGATTAACAGTGACTGCGTTTGATGATGAAGAAAAATCGATAGTGTCAATGTCATCACCACCATTGATCGAATCATTCCCTGAACCACCAATCAAAACATCATTACCTTCACCTCCACTGATAGTATCATTACCAGCACCACCGTTAATGGTATTCGCAAGACTACTTCCTGTCAGTGTATCTGCTTGACTACTACCAATAACATTATCAATATTCGAAAAAGTATCTGTGCCTGCACCAGTAGCGGAGTTTGATGATAAATTAACATTGACTTTACTCGATGAAGATGAATAACTCACAGTGTTTGTTCCACCGCCCCCATCAATATTATTATTTCCACCATCGCCTTCTAAAGTATCATCGAAATCACTACCAACTATGTTTTCGATATTGGATAAAGTATCTGTGCCATCACCTGTGGATGTGCCTGTTTCTAAATTAACGTTAACTGCGCCAGATGCTTCAGAATAGTCGATAGTATCTATTCCTTCACCGCCATCAATATCATTATCTTTACTATCTCCTAAAAAAGTATCGTTATTCGCGCTACCAATAATATTCGTTATGCCAGACAATACATCATTACCTTCGCCTGTAGCTTCGCCATCTGCAAGATTCACAGAAACAGCACTTGATGATGCAGAATAATCAGCAGTATCTGTTCCTCCGCCCCCAGTGATCGTATCATCACCCAAACCACCCGCAATGACATTATTATTACTATCACCGGTTAAGATATCACTATTCGCACTACCAATAATGTTTTCGATATTCGATAGATCGTCATCACCATCTCCTGACGCCTCACCATTTTCCAAATCTACATTAACCGGACCTGCAGCTAAAGAATAATCGATGGTATCTGTTCCATCACCACCATCAATATCATTGTCACCACTATCACCGGCTAAAGTATCATCATTCGCACTGCCAATAATATTTTCGATATTCCATAATGTATCTGCACCATCTCCTGATGCACTACCGGATCCTAAATTGACATTGACTGCACCTGAAGAAGAATAGTCGACAGTATCAACACCATCACCACCATTGATGTTATCATTACCCGAACCACCCACAATAGTATCATTACCTGATCCGCCATCGATCGTATCATCACCTTCGCCGCCATCAATGATATTCACACCAGTCGTTCCTGTAATATCATCAGCATTTCTACTACCAAAAACGTTTTCGATACTTGTTAGCGTGTCATTACCATCACCTGTCGCCGTACCATTATTCAAATTAATGATAACTCCACCTGATGCTGAAGAATAATCGACGATATCTGTTCCGCCTCCGCCATCAATCTCATTATCACCACTATCGCCTGCCAACGTATCATCGTGATCACTACCAATAATGTTTTCGATACTATCTAATGTGTCACTACCATCGCCAACACCTGCGCCAACTGCCAGATCAACAGTGACTGCACTTGAAGATGAAGAGTAATCGATAGTGTCTGAACCAGCACCACCATAAATACTATTTGTACCAGCACCTGCAACAATGACGTCATCTCCTGCTCGGGCATAAACGATGTCATTACCTACTCCGATTGAAATTTTTTCTGAGCCAGTTAACGCTCCATCATAACCATAAAGAATGTCATTGCCATCGCCACCATTCACACT
>JBKAGM010000069.1:0-4762 GCA_046290385.1 Gammaproteobacteria bacterium | reverse complement strand
TATTGGAGAGCGCATCTGTACCATCGCCGGTTGCTGTACCTGCACCTAAATCAACGGTAACACCGCTAACGGCTGAAGAATAATCGATGGTATCTGTTCCTGCACCACCATTAATGATGTCTGTACCAGCACCTGCAACGACAGTGTCATCACCATCGCCACCATAAATTTCATTATTGCCACCATCACCTGTTAATGTATCGTTATTTGCGCTACCCACAATGTTTTCGATATTGGAGAGCGCATCTGTACCATCGCCGGTTGCTGTACCTGCACCTAAATCAACGGTAACACCGCTAACGGCTGAAGAATAATCGATGGTATCTGTTCCTGCACCACCATTAATGATGTCTGTACCAGCACCTGCAACGACAGTGTCATCACCATCGCCACCATAAATTTCATTATTGCCACCATCACCTGTTAATGTATCGTTATTTGCGCTACCCACAATGTTTTCGATATTGGAGAGCGCATCTGTACCATCGCCGGTTGCTGTACCTGCACCTAAATCAACGGTAACACCGCTAACGGCTGAAGAATAATCGATGGTATCTGTTCCTGCACCACCATTAATGATGTCTGTACCAGCACCTGCAACGACAGTGTCATCACCATCGCCACCATAAATTTCATTATTGCCACCATCACCTGTTAATGTATCGTTATTTGCGCTACCCACAATGTTTTCGATATTGGAGAGCGCATCTGTACCATCGCCGGTTGCTGTACCTGCACCTAAATCAACGGTAACACCGCTAACGGCTGAAGAATAATCGATGGTATCTGTTCCTGCACCACCATTAATGATGTCTGTACCAGCACCTGCAACGACAGTGTCATCACCATCGCCACCATAAATTTCATTATTGCCACCATCACCTGTTAATGTATCGTTATTTGCGCTACCCACAATGTTTTCGATATTGGAGAGCGCATCTGTACCATCGCCGGTTGCTGTACCTGCACCTAAATCAACGGTAACACCGCTAACGGCTGAAGAATAATCGATGGTATCTGTTCCTGCACCACCATTAATGATGTCTGTACCAGCACCTGCAACGACAGTGTCATCACCATCGCCACCATAAATTTCATTATTGCCACCATCACCTGTTAATGTATCGTTATTTGCGCTACCCACAATGTTTTCGATATTGGAGAGCGCATCTGTACCATCGCCGGTTGCTGTACCTGCACCTAAATCAACGGTAACACCGCTAACGGCTGAAGAATAATCGATGGTATCTGTTCCTGCACCACCATTAATGATGTCTGTACCAGCACCTGCAACGACAGTGTCATCACCATCGCCACCATAAATTTCATTATTGCCACCATCACCTGTTAATGTATCGTTATTTGCGCTACCCACAATGTTTTCGATATTGGAGAGCGCATCTGTACCATCGCCGGTTGCTGTACCTGCACCTAAATCAACGGTAACACCGCTAACGGCTGAAGAATAATCGATGGTATCTGTTCCTGCACCACCATTAATGATGTCTGTACCAGCACCTGCAACGACAGTGTCATCACCATCGCCACCATAAATTTCATTATTGCCACCATCACCTGTTAATGTATCGTTATTTGCGCTACCCACAATGTTTTCGATATTGGAGAGCGCATCTGTACCATCGCCGGTTGCTGTACCTGCACCTAAATCAACGGTAACACCGCTAACGGCTGAAGAATAATCGATGGTATCTGTTCCTGCACCACCATTAATGATGTCTGTACCAGCACCTGCAACGACAGTGTCATCACCATCGCCACCATAAATTTCATTATTGCCACCATCACCTGTTAATGTATCGTTATTTGCGCTACCCACAATGTTTTCGATATTGGAGAGCGCATCTGTACCATCGCCGGTTGCTGTACCTGCACCTAAATCAACGGTAACACCGCTAACGGCTGAAGAATAATCGATGGTATCTGTTCCTGCACCACCATTAATGATGTCTGTACCAGCACCTGCAACGACAGTGTCATCACCATCGCCACCATAAATTTCATTATTGCCACCATCACCTGTTAATGTATCGTTATTTGCGCTACCCACAATGTTTTCGATATTGGAGAGCGCATCTGTACCATCGCCGGTTGCTGTACCTGCACCTAAATCAACGGTAACACCGCTAACGGCTGAAGAATAATCGATGGTATCTGTTCCTGCACCACCATTAATGATGTCTGTACCAGCACCTGCAACGACAGTGTCATCACCATCGCCACCATAAATTTCATTATTGCCACCATCACCTGTTAATGTATCGTTATTTGCACTACCGACAACGTTTTCGATATTGGAGAGCGCATCTGTACCATCGCCGGTTGCTGTACCTGCACCTAAATCAACCTTAACACGGCTAGCGGCTGAAGAATAATCGATGGTATCTGTTCCTGCACCGCCATTAATGATGTTTATACCTGAACTCGACACTATCGTATCATCGCCGATACCACCATCGATGATGTCATTATCATCGCCACCATCGATGATGTCATTACCATCGCCACCATTGATTATGTCATCACCATCGCCACCATCAATTTTATTATCACCACTATCACCTGCCAACGTATCATCATAATCACTACCGACAATGTTTTCGATATTTGATAACCTATCTGCACCATCGCCTGTTGCTGTGCCTTCCTCTAAATCAACGGTGACACCGCTAGCGGCTGAAGAATAATCGATGGTATCTGTTCCTGCACCACCATAAATTTCATTATCACCACTATCACCTGCCAACGTATCATCATTATTACTACCGATAATGTTTTCGATATTAGATAAAGTATCTGTGCCATCACCCAACCCTGTGCCTGCGTCTAAATCAACGGTGACAGCAGAAGCTGATGAAGAATAATCGATGGTATCTGTTCCGCCTCCGCCATCAATATGATTATCGCCACTATCGCCTGCCAACGTATCATCGTGATCACTACCAATAATGTTTTCGATATTCGATAACGTATCTGCACCATCGCCGGTTGCTGTTCCTGCATCTAAATCGACGGTCACAGCAGCGGATGTAGAAGAATAATCGACGGTATCTGAATCATCTCCTCCATCAATAACATCATCACCTGCACCACCAACGATGGTGTCATTACCAACACCACCATCAATAGCATTATTTTGTGCATCACCAATTAATGTGTCGTCATTATCACTACCAACAATATTTTCTATGCTCTCAAAAGTATCACTACCATCACCTGAGCCAGCGCCAAGACTCAAATCAACCATGACTGCAGTCAATGATGTGCTGTAATCTATAGTGTCAGAACCATCACCACCATAAATCATATTTGAACCAAATCCAGACTTGATGATGTCATCCCCAGCACGAGCATAAACGATATCATCACCGGCACCTACTGAAAGCTCTTCTGGAAAATATAAATCGCCATCGTAACCATAAATAAGATCATCTCCAGCATTTCCTGAAAGGTTTAGTGAAAAAAATCCTGAAATATTTGTGTAGTTAGCGATAAGAATGTCGTTTCCAAGACCACCGAAAAGAAGCACGTAAACCGCGACAGGATCACTTCCATATAGATATGCAAAATCATTATCACCTTCTAATGAATGCAAGCCTGTGATGGTACCGTCGTTAATCACCATATTCTTATTATCATCGCCATTACCACTATCATTTTCAGTAAAGGTTGAATCTGCTATTTCATTTAGCGCCAATGACTCACTAAACTCACTATCCATCTGCACTTGTATTGTCACTCCTCCAGCACCTGTCGTAATCGATTGCGACATAATTATTAACTGATCTAAATCCCAATCAGTAATATCAATATTTCCTGAAGTGTCACTGATGTTTGCATAAATATTTTCTTCAGATATCACAATTGTATTGATTGGAAGATCGTATAATTCTAATATTGTTGGCGCGTAAGAAGTCGTGATTGAAATATCCATCGCCAGATAATCACTCAATGCCGCAGAAACTGAAAGAGGTGATGCGGGTGTCACATTTGTACCACTATCATCTGCACCATTGTTAGTGTTTGTGGCGTCGTCTTCAAAACCTATTGCCTGTTGATTTGATGTGTTATTTGAATCTCTATCATTGTTATTATCATCTGTTAAACCGCCCACGGCAGAGTCGTGCGTTTGATTTGATTCATAGATAGCTGTAAAAGTCGATGCGATACTACTATTCTGAACATTTTGAGAGTCGTCTGAGTCATCATTTGAATCATCTTGATTAGACAAGCTGAAAAGTAAATTTGAAACGATAAAATCAAAAATAATATTAAGCTGACTGTAGAGTGAATTTGAAAAATTCAGTTGGAAGTCTAAATTGAGGTAAATATCAACGTCGACGTCAGGCTCAGAATCATCAAACAACATTAAAAAAAGCAAGGGATTTGCTTCGGCTGTCTTCGCTGTGAAAACAGCCAACAAAGTAACAAGCGTAATGTCTGATTGTCGATTTGACAATTTTTTCATAAATACCACCGATTATGGCGTTTTGTTTTTTTGCATTACTCCAACCTCACAACATTTCTGGGCACAGCTATCTTCATAATTTAATTTACTTACGTTAAGTATAGCTGATGAATCTAGAAACATTGCCCTAAAAAACATATATGTAGATGTTCGGTGAGTTTTTATTGGCTGTGTAATCAAGGGGTTGAATTATTCGTTAATATTGCACATTTACAGAGGGCGACAATCAACCAGAGATGTCATTCCGAGCGTAGCGAGGAATCTCCTTGTAGATGG
>JBKAGM010000068.1:0-5053 GCA_046290385.1 Gammaproteobacteria bacterium | reverse complement strand
CTTGTCAACACAGAGACCCCGCGAACAAGTCGCGGGGTGACAGTAATAAGAGAGTCACAGGGTGACAGGAATAACGGAGTCACGGGGCGAGAGAATAAAAAAGCAACGGGATGACAGTTGAAGTTGAACTAGGTCATGACATTAATGAGCATTCAATAATGCAACAACGCCATCGATTTCATACGGAATGTTTTCATTCTCGCTAGCAGAGCGCTTGCGATATTCTAGTGTATTATTTTCAAGTCCGCGATCGCTGACGACGATGCGGTGAGGGATTCCGATAAGTTCCATTTCAGCAAACATCACGCCAGGGCGTTCATTGCGATCATTAAACAAAACTGAAATACCATTGTCAGTTAACTCACGATAAATTTTTTCAGCTTCTTCTCTCACACGTGTCGATTTATGCATATTAATCGGCACAAGCGCGACTTGAAAAGGGGCCATGCTTTCAGGCCAAATAATGCCATTGTCATCATGGTTTTGCTCGATGGCGGCAGCAACAATGCGTGAAACACCAATACCATAACAGCCCATTTCAACAAAGCTCGTTTTACCAGATTGGTCGAGTACAGTGGCATTCATGTCGCGGCTGTACTTGTCGCCTAGTTGAAAAATATGACCGACTTCAATGCCTCTAGCAAATTGTACTTTGCCATTACCGTCGGGGCTAGGGTCGCCTTCATTTAAGTTAGCAACTTCGATGTTAGCACAATAATCGCTACTATCGCTAATCACAAGCTTATCTTCACCAGAAGGGGCGATGATATGAAATTCTTCAGAAAAATAACCTCCGATGCTTCCAGTGTCTGCCAGGGCGACACGGAAAGGTAAACCTAGGCGTGTAAAAATGTTGATGTAGGCTTGACGTATTTTTTGATAAGTTTCTTCTAATGATTCACGTGACACATGAAAAGAGTAGGCGTCCTTCATGCAAAACTCACGTCCACGTAATAAACCCGATCGAGGTCTAGGCTCGTCGCGAAACTTTGTTTGAATTTGATAAAGAACCAAAGGCAATTGTTTATAACTTTGTAATTCATTAGCCATGATAGATGTGATGGCTTCTTCATGCGTAGGGGCTAAGCACAAGTCGCGCTCGTGGCGGTCTTTGATTTTTAATAACTCTGGACCAAACGTGTCCCAACGTTTTGTTGTTTGCCAAATATCATTAGGATGCACCATAGGCATAAGTAATTCCATGGCGCCTAAGGCATTGAGTTCTTCACGAATAATATTTTCGACGTTGCGCAACACGCGCAATCCCAGAGGCAGCCAATGGTAAAGCCCAGCGCCTAATTGACGCACTAAACCAGCCCGTAGCGATAAGCGATGGCTTACCATCTCCGCTTCGGCAGGGGCTTCTTTTAATGTTGTAATAAAATATTCACTCACTCGCATGAGGGCTATTATATAGATTTTGTTAGAAAATGCGAGAGGGGTGGAGGATGCTGAGTCCATACATTAAAATATTCGTGTTAAAATCCTAGACTTTCTCAAAAATTTCCATTAGCATGCTTACTCCTTTCTTTAATTCATTTCGACGCTGGGACACTGAAAAAAACGTTTAAGGAGTACTTATGTTTAAACGTTCATTTTTAGCGGCGTTATTAATTGGCGCATTAACTGTTTCTGGTGGTGCTTTTGCAAAAGACCAGAATACACCTGTCAACATCAACAAAGCTGATACCAAAGCTCTCAGTAGCATTCATGGCATTGGCCCTAAAAAAGCTCAGGCGATTGTGGACTATCGAAAATCGCATGGGAATTTCAAGTCTGTTGATGACTTGACGAAAGTGAAGGGCATATCAGCGGCCAGTTTGGCAAAAATCTCTGCCGATCTGATTGTTGATCAGCAAAAATAAGCCTGAGAAACCCGCCATGATCTGTTCATGGCGGGTTGTTTTGTATCGCATTAATGCTATAATAAACATGAAAGTTATTTTTTACCAAAAACAAAGTGGCAGACAGCCTGTTGTGGATTTTTTGAATAGATTGTCTGTTAAAGAGAGTGCGAGGATAGTCGCTTGTTTAAGTAGTATTGAGCAACTTGGCTATGATAGCCCTAGAGTTATCTTTCGACAAATTAAAGGTCATTTATGGGAAATAAAAATAAGAGTAAATAAAATAGGGTTTCGATTATTTTATCTCGCGATAAAAAGGGAAATGATAGTAGTATTACATGCTTATAAAAAGCAGTCACAAAAAGCGCCACAATCTGAAATAAAAGTGGCTGAAAAACGTTTAAAAGAGGTTTTAGCGAATGAAAGCGCTTACATTGACTGACTACGTCAAAAAAAGACTAGAATCGGATGCTGAGTTTGCATCACATTATGCAAAAGAACAATTAATTAATGACATCGCTGTCATGATGGTGAACGCAAGAAAAACAGCGCATATTACTCAAGCTCAGCTTGCAAAGAAAATTGGTACAACACAATCTGTTATTTCACGTATAGAAAGCGGTAATAGCACTTGGATTCCCTCCTTAGACACCCTTGTTAAGATAGCTTTAGCGTTAAATATGAAGCTTCAGCTAAAGTTGAAGTAATTTTTCCTGTTTTCAATTTGCCCCAAAAGGCTATTTTTAGAGCAGTAGTTTGATGGCAATAGCAAATGCTTTTGTATTCCTTTATAATCCAACCTTTCAAAAGAGAAGGCACCGCTATGCAAATTACCAAGGCAGTATTTCCAGTCGCAGGCATGGGGACACGGTTTTTACCAGCAACCAAAGCAAATCCTAAAGAAATGCTTCCTATCGTTGACAAGCCCCTCATTCAATACGCCGTAGAAGAAGCAGTCGCAGCGGGTATTCGTGATCTTATTTTTGTAACGAGCAGTAGTAAGCGCGCCATCGAAGATCATTTTGATTCAAATTTCGAATTAGAAACTAAGCTTGCTGAGCGTGGTAAAACCGACTTATTAAAACTGGTTCAACAAGTACTGCCTGAAGGCATCAACTGTTGTTATGTGCGTCAGCAAATGCATTTAGGCTTGGGCCATGCCGTATTGTGTGCCCGTGAAGTAGTCGGCCACGAACCTTTTGCTGTGTTGTTAGCAGATGATCTCATTGATTCGTCACCAAGAGGGTGTTTGAAACAAATGGTCGATGTCTTTTCTGAGACACAACAAAGCGTCATTGCTGTAGAAAGTATTCCAGCGCAAGAAACACAAAAATATGGTGTGATTGGATTTGATGATGAAAAAGAACAAGTGAAACGTGTTTCGAGCATTGTTGAAAAACCTAAACCAGCGGATGCCCCATCACAACTGGGAGTGGTTGGTCGTTATGTTTTAACGCCTGCTATTTTCGAGTGTTTGTCTAAAACCGCGATGGATGACGGTGGAGAAGTGCAATTAACAGATGCTATTTCAACGCTATTATCACAAGAAACTGTAAATGCTTTGCAATTCGAAGGCAGAAGATATGATTGCGGGAGTAAGTTAGGGTATTTAGAGGCTACCGTTGAGTATGCGCTTAAGCATCCAGAATTATCAGGATCATTTAGAACGTATTTAGAAAAAATGAGGTTGGAAAAATGCAAATCACCGTCATAGGAGCAGGTTACGTCGGTTTAGTTACTGCTGCTTGTTTAGCAGAACTGGGTAACCGTGTTACGTGTATGGAAATCGATAAAAAGAAAGTCGCACGATTAAATAATGGTGAAATACCTATCTACGAACCAGGATTAGAAGAGCTAGTGCATCGCAATATGCGAGAAGGCCGTTTGTCTTTTGTTACCGATTTAAATGAGCAAGATGGTCCTTCCGAAGTCTATTATATTGCTGTTGGTACACCAAGTAGTGAAGACGGTTCGCCTGATTTGCAATACGTGATTTCTGCAGTACGCATGGTGGGCCAATATATTGAAAATGATTGTGTCATCGTCGATAAATCGACTGTTCCAGTAGGCGTTGCCGACAAAGTAAAAGCAGCCGTTCAAGAAGAATTAGATCAGAGGGGAGTGTCGATAGATTTCGATGTTGTCAGCAATCCAGAATTCTTGCGAGAAGGTGCTGCGATAGATGATTTTATGAAGCCTGATCGCCTTGTGATTGGTTACTCTAGTGAACGCGCGCGCGAAGTGCTCGCGAGTCTATACGCGCCTATTATTCGCAACCATGGCGGTGAAATTTTTTATATGCCTGTCAAAGATGCTGAAATGACGAAGTATGCCGTGAATGCTATGTTGGCCGCGCGTATTTCTTTCATGAATGAAATGGCGATGATATGTGAACGTTTTGGTGTAGACATCGATAACGTCAGAAAAGGTGTGGGTTCTGATAGTCGTATCGGCGAACGCTTTTTATTTCCAGGCTGTGGTTATGGAGGATCGTGTTTTCCAAAAGATGTTAAAGCGCTTGTTAGCATGGCTAAAGGCCAAGCATTTGATCCGATTATTTTGACAGCTGTCGAGCAACGAAATGCATTGCAAAAACAAGTCTTACATGAAAAAGTCATTGCGCTATTCGGTGAGGATTTATCGGATGTGACGATTGCATTATGGGGTTTGGCATTCAAGCCAGGGACAGATGATATGCGTGAAGCATCATCTGTAGTGTTTCTTAATGAGGTTATGTCTAGAGGTGCTAAAGTTCAAGCGTATGATCCAGCGGCAATGGAAGTTGCATCTCGTATGTTGCCTGAGGCATGGCAATCATCAGGACGTTTGACGTTTGCTGCGCAACAGAATGACGTATTGAAAAATGCAGATTGCTTAGTTGTTGCGACAGAATGGAAGTCATTTTTGAATCCAGATCTTTCATTATTAAAACGCTCGCTCGCTAATCCAGTGATTTTGGATGGACGAAACATTTATGATCCAGAACAAATGAAGCGCGAAGGTTTTGCTTATTCTGGAATTGGACGTGGTTTGAATTTGGAAGCATTGTCTGCGCTGCAGAGGTCTTCGGTGGATGTTTAAGCCATCATCAAACCCGGAGTCCTGTTGATTTGCCATCTCGCGGTTTTTTTTTTTTCAGCTACAGATTTGAGATTTATCTTTGGCAAAGATGTAGCTGAAATCGGTGCTTTTGCATTTTATGAATGTGA
>JBKAGM010000067.1:0-5067 GCA_046290385.1 Gammaproteobacteria bacterium | reverse complement strand
CATTCCTTCCATATTTATGGTGTTCTAAAAACATAGTTGATGACGCCCGTAGGTGAGAAGGGGATTGCATAGTCTGAATGACGCTCGTAGGTGAAACCGAGATTCCTCGGCTGCGCCTCGGAATAACAGCTTATGTGTTTTGTGTTGAGGAGGGTTTTTTTGTCATCCGGAGTGTTAACGATGGATCTCCAGCGACAGGGTGATTCCCCGGCTGCGCCTCGGAATGATGGTTTTTAGCGGGAATGACTTCTAAAAAGCTTCTTCAGATCTTTTCGTTAAAACCTCAAATCCATCTTCAGTGACGAGAATGGTATGTTCCCATTGTGCGGATAAACTATGGTCTTTGGTGACGACGGTCCAGTTGTCAGGTAATAATTTAACGTATTGTTTCCCTGCGTTAATCATGGGTTCGATGGTAAATGTCATGCCTGCTTTGATGGCCATACCTGTGCCGGCCTTGCCAAAGTGTAATACGTTAGGATCTTCATGAAAGGTTTTACCGATGCCGTGGCCGCAGTATTCTCGCACTACGGAGAAGCGGTGTGATTCGGCGTGGTTTTGGATGATTGCGCCGATATCACCTAATTGGCAGCCAGGTTTTACCAGCTCGATCGCTTTATAGAGGCATTCTTGGGTAATTTCACAGAGGCGCTGAGCGAGCACCGATGGTTTGCCAGCGAAGAACATCTTGCTGGTATCGCCATGATAACCATCTTTGATTACGGTGACGTCGATGTTGACGATATCGCCTTTTTTGAGTTTTTTAGCGCCCGGAATGCCATGACAGACTTGGTGGTTGACTGATGTGCAGATCGATTTGGGAAATCCGCGGTAATTCAACGGCGCTGGAATCGCTTTTTGGTGGTCAACGATGTAATTGTGACAAATTTTATTCAGCTCGTCGGTGGTGATGCCTGGTTGGACGTGAGGCTCAATCATCTCTAGGACTTCGGCCGCAAGCCGGCCAGCCATGCGCATTTTAGCGATTTCTTCGGGTGTTTTTATGGTAATAGACATTAATATATCCAGGTTCATTGTTGTTCAGTGATAAGTATGGTATAAAGAGCAGCTTGAGTTTTCAAGTCATTTAAGTCCTTGTAAACGCGAGAAGTATCACACCAGCTCATATCAAGTGTTTGGGTGTCTGAGCGATCAGATTAAGCACTTGGGGTAGGTGGAAGTTTAACCCTAAACAGAGAGAAAACTATGACAACAGTTAATATGCGAGACTTGCTAAAAGCAGGTATTCACTTTGGCCACCAAACCCATTCGTGGAATCCTAAAATGGCCGAATACATCTACGGTGCCCGAAACGGCATTCATATCATCAACCTTGAAAAAACACGCCCTATGTTGGAAGAAGCGATTGCCTATGTCAGACAAGTCGCAAAAAACAGAGGTAAAGTGTTATTCGTAGGAACAAAGCGTTCTGCACAAAACATTGTTGCTGAAGAAGCGCAGCGTTGTGGCATGCCTTATGTCAACCATCGTTGGTTAGGTGGTATGTTGACAAACTACAAAACAATTCGTCTCGCGATTAAGCGATTAAAAGACTTAGAAGTAACGTTTTCTAAGCAATCTTTTGGTCGTTTAAAGAAGAAAGAGATTTTGACCTTAACGCGTGAAAAAGAAAAGTTAGAGCGCAACTTAGGTGGCATCAAAGATATGGGTGGTTTGCCCGATGCATTATTTATTATCGATGCGGACCATGAAGATATCGCGATCCTAGAAGCGAACCGATTACGTATTCCTGTGATTTCGGTTGTTGATACCAACACCGATCCAAAAGGTGTGGATTACATGATTCCAGGTAACGATGATGCTATGCGCGCGATTCGTCTTTATACGAGTATGGCAGCAGACGCTATTTTAAGTGCGAAATCAGGCATGGCTGAAGAAGTTGTAGAACTTGTTGACGAAGAAATTGTCATCGAAGAACAGCCAAAACCAAAAAAAGTAGCGAAGAAAAAACCCGCAGCTAAGCAAGCGGAAAAACAAGAAAGCGATGCTCAAGCAACAGCAGCGCAAAGTGAATCAACTGAAGAAAAAAGCGATTAAGGGGGAATACTCATGGCTATAACAGCATCACTCGTTAAAGAATTACGCGCACGAACAAATGCACCTATGATGGATTGCAAGAAAGCCTTGGAAGCATCAGGTGGCGATATCGATAAAGCGATCGAAGCTATGCGCAGCTCAGGTAAAGCAAAGGCGATTAAAAAAGCAGATCGTGTTGCGGCAGAAGGGACAGTCGTTATCAAGCAAAACGATCAAGCTGCTGCCATGCTCGAAGTGAATTGCGAAACAGACTTTGTTGCTCGTGATGAAAACTTCGTGACTTTCTCAAATAATGCAGCACAAGCAGCGCTAGATAATCAGATCGAAACGATTGAAGCTTTAAAAGAAGCGGGTAGCGTGGAAGAAGATCGACTCGCATTGGTCAGTAAGATTGGTGAAAATGTTCAGTGTCGTCGTGTTGCGTATGTTAAAGCGCAAGGCAAGCTGGCTACCTATTTGCACGGATCTAAAATTGGTGTCGTTGTCGATATCGAAGGTGGTGACGAAGCTTTAGGTAAAGATGTTGCTATGCATATTGCGGCAAGCAAGCCACAAGTCATTGCACCTGAAGACGTTGATCCTGCAAAGCGTGATGCTGAAAAGCAAGTATTTATTGAGCAAGCAAAAGAAAGTGGTAAGCCAGATGACATCGTTGAAAAGATGGTCGAAGGTCGAGTCAAAAAATTCTTAAATGAAATTAGCCTTCTTGGTCAACCATTTGTAAAAGATCCTTCTGTAAGCGTGAAGCAGTTGTTGGAACAACACAAAGCGCGCGTTATTCGTTTCGAGCGTTTTGAAGTGGGCGAAGGTATTGAAAAAGAAGAGACCGACTTTGCCAAAGAAGTGATGGAGCAAGCGCAAGGGAGCTAAAATGACTAGAGCCAAATCCTATCAACGCATTTTGTTAAAGCTTAGCGGAGAAAGTTTGTGCGGTGAAAAAGGCTTTGGTGTTGATGCAGCGAGTGTCGCAGATATTGCTGAGGCGCTCGTCGAATCTTCAAAGCAGGGCGCTCAAATTGCCGTAGTGCTAGGCGCAGGTAACTTATGCCGGGGAGAGTCCCTCGTTGCCAATCACGTTTGCGAACGTGTGACAGCTGACCATATGGGAATGCTTGCCACGGTAATGAATGCCATCGCTTTGCGTGATGCAATACAAAAGCTCTCAGCTAAAGCCTATGTCATGTCAGCCTTTGCTATTCAAGGTATCGCCAAACCTTATTATCGCCAACAGGCGGTCCAACATTTAGAAAAAAATGAAATCGTTTTATTTGCAGGCGGCACTGGTAATCCGTTGGTTACAACAGATACCGCAGCTGCGCTGCGAGCGATTGAAATTGGCGCCGATATTTTATTGAAGGCGACAAAAGTCGATGGCGTTTATTCGGATGATCCTTTTAAAAATCAAAATGCAACGCGTTTTGATTCCGTAACGTTTCAACAGGCGCTCGATCAAGAGTTGCGCGTTATGGACTTGTGTGCCTTGTCTTTGTGTCGTGATTATGACATGCCCATACGTGTTTTTAACATGGGGATCGATGGTGCATTGTTACGACTTATCCAAGGTGAAACGATTGGTACTTTAGTGAATAATGGAGAATAATCATGCATGATGAAATCATTAAATCAGCCGAGCAACGTATGCATAAAAGCATCGAAGCGTTGCAAGGTGAATTGTCAAAACTACGTATGGGTCGTGCGACACCAAGTTTATTGGAGCACATCACGATAGATTACTATGGTTCGCCAACGCCAATCAGTCAGGCAGCAAACATTACCGTGCTTGATCCGCGCACATTAATGGTTGCACCATGGGATAAGAGTTTAGTGCCTGCGATTGAAAAAGCCATTCAAACATCAGATTTAGGTTTAAATCCGGCAGCTAGCAGTGATGGTATTCGTATTCCTTTACCACCTTTGACAGAAGAGCGACGAAAAGAATTGATTCGTGTCGTAAAAGCTGAGGTGGAAAATGCTAAAGTCGCTATGCGTAACATCCGCCGTGATGCGAATACGCAAGCAAAAGATCTATTGAAAGCCAAAGAGATTACGGAAGACGATGAGCGCCGTTTACAAGATCAAATTCAAAAAATCACCGATAAATTGATCGCTGAGGCTGATAAGATTTGTGCGCATAAAGAATCTGAGTTAATGGAAATTTAACGTATGAAGATTCCGCGCCACATTGCAATCACCATGGATGGCAATGGACGTTGGGCCAAGCAGCGCTTTTTGCCTCGACTAGTTGGACATACCTACGGCTCTCGCAATGCGCGTCAAGTACTCGATTTGTGTTTAAAAAAGGGTGTAGAAGTCCTGACGTTATTCGCGTTTGGTTGTGAAAATTGGCGTCGACCCGAAACCGAAGTCGGGCATTTAATGAAGTTATTGGCGTTTTCTGTCGAGCATGAAATTAAAGACATGAATAAAAAAGGTATTCGTCTAAGAGTTATCGGCGATATTGATGCGTTAGAAGAATCATTGCAAAAAAAGATTAATAGAGCCTGTGAGATGACTGCTGACAATAGTGCGATGACATTGGTGATTGCATTAAATTACAGTGGGCAGTGGGATATTTGTCAAGCAGCGAAAACCTTGGCGCAAAAAGTCAAAAATGATGAGATGGCGCTCGAGGAAATTACACCTGAAACCTTTTCAAGCGCATTGGTGACGCATGGTTTGCCTGATCCGGATTTGGCGATTCGCACGAGTGGTGAGAGCCGCATTAGTAATTTTTTATTATGGCAGTTTGCTTATACGGAATTGTATTTTACGCCAGTACATTGGCCTGACTTTGATGAAAAGGCTTTGTCAGAAGCGCTTGAATGGTACGGTCAACGCGAACGACGTTTTGGTTATACCAGCGAGCAAGTTGTGTAATTATCGGGAAAGGCATTGTCATTCTGAGGTGTAGCGAGCGACCAAAGGCGCTGTCATCCCTCGCTTCGCTCGTAATGTGCTGTCACCCCGCGGCTTGTCCGCGGGGTCTCTTATGATGCAAGTTCAAAATAT
>JBKAGM010000066.1:0-5427 GCA_046290385.1 Gammaproteobacteria bacterium | reverse complement strand
TGTTCGGCACAGCTAATGGGGAAGAAATATATGGTGCTGACGGTAATGATACAATAAAAGCTAAAGCTGGAAATGATGTCTTAGATGGCGGTCTTGGAGATGATGTTCTAACGGGTGGTTCTGGTAGTGATCGATTTATTCTTTCTCATGGCAATGATGTTGTTAAAGATTTTGAGCAAGGAACTGACTTATTAGATTTTCATCCATTAATGCTTAACTATAGTGATTTGACGATTTCATATGATTCTCAAACAGCAGATTCTACCATTAGCTTTACAGTTGATGGCGAAACTCATGCAACGACTGTTTTAGATGTGCAGATTAGTGCTAACGATTTTATGAATGCTGCGCCAGTTGGTGTGGATGATAGTGTCAGTGTAGACGAAGATGGCATGATTAACATCGATGTGCTAGCGAATGATAGTGATGCTGATGGGGATACTATTTCGATTGCTTCTGTGAGTTCAGCGTCGAATGGCTCTGTGTCAATAAATTCAAACAACACGATTTTGTATACAGCTAATAATGATTTTGTTGGTAATGACAGCTTTACATATGAAGTAGGTGATGGAGCTGAAACAACGTTGGTTACAGTCAATGTGACAGTCCTTGCTGACCCAATACAATCAGTTGCTGCAGTTGAAAGCTCTGATTTCCTTGGTGCTACTATTTCATTCAATATCGATGCATTAGATATTGCCGGAGGCGATCAGTTATTTATTGAAGGTTTGCCTGATAAAACAGCACTGTATTCTAGAGAAAATGTTCATATCAATAATGATGTGGCATTGAGTATCTCAGGAAATGATGTAGTTGATATTACTGATTGGGATTTGAATAACTTGAAAATTAGTTCAGAAGCCATGATTAATAGTGACTCAGAACTCACATTGAAATTGATTCGAGGATCAAATACATATACAGAAAATTTCACCCTAGCTCAAATTGCAGGTATCACATATTATAGCGATCTAGGAACAGGAACAAGCACTGCAGGCAGTGATTTTTATTGGTTAGATAGTGATACATCAGGTAATAATGCGAACTTTAATGCTGGTGATGGCAATGACTTTATTTATCGTTATTCAACGGGTGGAGCTTATGAAAATGGTGTTTCTGGAGGTGCAGATAACGATGTCATTATTATTGATACACAGATTGGAGGAGGAAGTGCAGCTAACCAAATTAAAGGCGGAAGTGATGTAAATGATTACGATATCATTTATGGTTCCGATAGTATAGGTTTGTCAGGATACGAAACACTAGCGGGTGATTATGGTTCTGGTGAGCTATATGGCCGTGCTGATGATGATGTTTTAAACGCATCGTATGGCAATATGTATGTTGATGGTGGTGATGGTATAGATAATGTAACTTATGTATCTTCATCTGCTGTGATTGTGGATCTTGAGGCTGGAGAAACCCATTTAAATGATGGTAACAATACATTTAAAGATTATGTTTACAATATAGAAAATATTCGAGGCAGTAATAACAATGATGAGCTGTATGGTGATGCAGGTAATAATAACATTAGAGGTGGTGATGGTGATGATATCATTGATGGTCGAGATGGTGATGATACATTATTAGGTGAAGGTGGCAGTGATACTTTTGTGATGTCATTAGGAACGGATACTGTCTCTGATTTTGAAGATGGTGTTGATTTCATTAATTACCATTTGGCAGGTATTCATTCAAATGAAATTGTATTAAGCTATGATGGCACAGATACAACCATTTCTGCTGTCAACTTTACAGGTACAATGATTGTTGAAAATATTGAGCTGACAGCCGATGATTTCATAAATAACAATCCTATCCAGTCGGCTGATACTTATACTGCTTATAAAGATATGGAGCTTTCTGTTGATCCAGAGTTTGGTGTGTTAGCAAACGACACAGATGCAGATGGAGATACACTGAGTGTTTCATTGGATAGTAATGTCTCACATGGAACGCTGAGCTTAGCTAGCGATGGCACATTTTCATATACAGTAGATTCAGGATATTCGGGTACTAGTGACAGCTTTACCTATTCTGTGACAGATGGCATCTCAAATCCAGTGACAGCAACAGTTACTATTAATATTAATACAAGTCCATTGCTCACTAATGTAAGTGTTTCAGAAAATAGTAATTATTTGGCATGGGATGTAGATTTTGACATTGATAATTTTAATTCTAGTACTGACACAGTGATGATTTCTGGTCTTCCTGATAAAACTGTACTCTACGCTGCTGATAATGCGCATGTTAATAATGATAGTGTAGATAGCGTAGATAATAATTCTGTGGATATTACTCATTGGGATTTAAGTGAATTAAAACTAAGTTCTGCAGAAATGGCATCTGGCAATAGCTTTACATTCTCAATAATTATTATTCGTAATGATCAAGTGTATACACAAGAGGTTGATGTAAGTGGGTATAGTTCAACAGTGACATTTATTGATGATATTGCTAATAACACTCCGGCTGATACTGGTTTTTATTGGTTAGATAGCGCTGGCAGTGGCAACGGCGATTTTGATGCTGGTGCAGGTAATGACTTTATTTATCGTTACTCTTCCACAGGTGCTCTTGAGGATAACATGTTAAGCGCTGGTGATGGTAATGATATTGTGGTGATCGACTCACCTCTGAGTGTAGGTTTCGAAAATAATATCATTAGCACAGGTGATGGTAATGATGTTGTGTATGGGAATGATAGTTTGTCTTATACACAAGAATACATTGATGTTGGTGTCGGCTCAGGTATGTTGTATGGTCGATTTGGTAGTGACTTCTTTGATCTGTCGACAGGAACTTACAGTGTAGATGGCGGCGGATCTTACGATATCATTCGATATGTATCATCATCTCAAGCTGTGACAGTTGACTTGACGACTGGTGAAACCTTCTCTGGCTCTACACTCAAAGATACGTTCGTCAATGTTGAGAGCGTTGAAGGTAGTGCTGGTGATGATGTTTTTATAGTAGCTGATTCAGTTGATTTGTTTGTGAATGGTGGAGATGGTGATGATACAGTCATTTATCAAGAAGCCTTAGCAGGCGTGTCAGTTGAGCTCTTTGATGATTCTTCTAATGACACACAATTTTATGATGCAGTTGTCAATGTTGAAAGAGTGGTGGGTAGTCAGTATGGTGATACATTTATTAGTGATTTTTCTGGTTATGATTTAGATGGTGATCAAGGTAATGATACGCTTTCTTATGAAGTTGCTACGGTTGGTGTGACTATTGATTTATCTAGTGGTACTGTAACAGCCGGCGCAATTACTGAAACTTTTGTGAATTTTGAAAGCATCATTGGAAGTGATTTTGATGATACGATATTGAGTGATTTAGCAGGTTATAATCTCACAGGTGGCGATGGTTTTGATACATTGAGTTATGCTGGTTTGAGTTCTTCTATTACTGTAGATCTTGTAAATAATAACGTAAATTCAACAGATACACTTGTAACAGATACACTTGTAGGTGATTTTGAACGTATTATTGGTACAAGTGCGGATGATACCTTCATTAGTGACACAGTTGATAAAATCTTTACTGGTGGTGGTGGTGTTGATACGGTGAATTATCAAAATCTTACTTCATCAGTGAATGTCAAACTATATGCTGAGCAAGCTACAAGTGTCGACGGTACAGGTGCTCTTATCGAGATTGAAAATATTATTGGTACTGTTTTTGGAGATACACTAGCAGGTGATGCACAGGATAATATTATTAATGGTGGTGCTGGTATTGACACGGTTTCTTACGCGCATGTCAATATAGGTAGTGTTGAAGTCAATTTGCGTACTGGAACAGCAACAGGTGCAGATGGAAATGATACATTAAGCAACATTGAAAATATTATTGGTGGAACACAAGATGATATTTTAATTGGTAATGCAGCTGTCAATACAATTAATGGCGGTCAGGGTGTTGATACAGTGAGTTACTACTATGAAAACAAATTTGTTTCGGTTGATTTAGATTATGGTACCGCAACTACATATTATGGTGGCTCTGTAAGAGTGGATACATTAATAAATATCGAGCAAGTGATAGGCACAAATTATGATGATATCTTAAATGGCGATATTCATGATAATGCATTTGAAGGTTTAAATGGAAATGACGTGATTGATGGTAAGGGAGGTGTGGATTCTGTTTCTTATGAAAATGCAAGTAGTTTTGTAACAGTTAATTTAATCGCTGGATCAGCCTCAGGTGGCAATGGTAATGACACTTTGTATAATATTGAAAATATCATAGGTAGTAGTTTTGATGATACTTTAGTAGGGACATCAAGCGCAAATACTATCATAGGTGGTGCGGGTAATGATCGATTGGAGGGTAAACAAGGTGCTGATATTCTTGAGGGTGGTAATGGCGTAGATACAATTTTTGGCGGTGATGGTGATGATTTTATTTATGGTGATGCAGGTAACGATATCCTCTCTGGTCAGAATGATAATGATACTCTGTATGGTGGAGCGGGTAATGATGAGATGGATGGTAACGATGGCAATGATAGTCTCTTTGGCGAAGACGGTAAGGATACAATGCATGGTGGAAATGGCATAGATAATCTTCATGGTGGTCTGGGTAATGATACTATTTATGGTGAATCAGGTAATGACTCTCTTTATGGTGATGAAGGCATTGATAAATTATATGGTGACTCAGGTAATGATACTCTTGAAGGTGGAGATGGCTCTGATCAGTTATATGGTGGTATTGATCAAGATATACTAAAAGGCGGAAACGATAATGATTTTCTATTCGGAGAATCAGGACTTGATGTTCTTTATGGCGAAGATGGAACTGATTGGTTAGACGGTGGTGATCACAGTGATACGCTAGATGGTGGATTAGGTAATGATACTCTAACAGGCGGTAATGGTTCAGATGAATTTGTTGCTTCGCTTGGTGATGATACAGTAACAGACTTTCAAAATGGTAGTGATGTAATTGAAGCAGGTACTATTGGTGGCGTGCATTATGATCTGTCTGATGTAGGTCGTGATATAAGCATTTCGCAAGATGGTGCTGATACTCTTATTGAATTTAAAGATGTAATTATTACCATTGCAACGATGAGATTACAAAATCAAAACGCTGGAGATATTGATGTGAACGATTTTGAATTTGATGGTGTGGCATAAGCTTTACACCTACAATGTTATCATCGCATCCTTGGTGTGGCTTGTTAGATTTTTTCCTGTGATCTCGTGGTTTCTTCTTTCTTGTTATCCCGCGGTTTCAAAGGTCACTGTCATCCCATGGTTTGTTTTTCCTGTCATCCCGCGGTTTATCCGCGGGATCTCTTGTCAACACAGAGACCCCGCGAACAAGTTGCGGGGTGACAATGAAAAAACTAACATTGTCATTCCGAGGCAAAGCCGAGGAATCTCCATCTACAAGGAGATTCCT
>JBKAGM010000065.1:0-5488 GCA_046290385.1 Gammaproteobacteria bacterium | reverse complement strand
ACAACAAAAAAACTGTCATTCCGAGGCGGAGCCGAGGAATCTCCTCACAGAAGGAGATCTCTCGCTACGCTCGAGATGACAAAAAAGAATATAAAAAGCAAAAAATATAGCCCGCCAACTAACCAACTATTGTTGAATACAAATCTTCCCACTTTGGATTAAATGAATTAATCAGTAAATTTTTCTTCTTTCTTGACCAAGACTTTATTTGCTTTTCTCTAGTTATAGCATCAACAACATCACTATATACTTCATAGTAAACCAAATGATCAACATTATATTTCAGAGTAAATCCCTCATGAAGTTTATTTTTATGCTCAAATACACGTCTTACTAAATTATTTGTAACTCCTATGTAAAGCACATTTTTATATTTATTTGTTAGCATGTATATAAAATAATGCTTTTCCATTTTTTTCCTTTTTTTGCTATTTAGATACTGTTTTCTAGTGAAATTTGATGGCAGTTAAAATAATTGGTTATTCCGACAAAACACAAAAACTGTCATTCCGAGAGGTTGGATGAGGAATCTCGTTGTAGAGAAAGTACTTTATTGAGCAAATCTACATTCTGTTTCAAATGCACTGGATTAATGGTGCCCAAGATCACGCTGGTCACACCTGGAGCATCAAACACAAACCGCAAGGATGATTCTAGCGATGTAGACGCATGACCGCTCGCCAACGCTTTTTTAATTAAAATACCTTTTTGTTTTTTTTGCGCTTCTTCCAATATGGGCAAATCGTCTTGTGTTTCGAGGTTATACGTTGCCATCACAACATCAGAATGTTCTAAAGCTAACAATCCACCTTCGAGCGTTTTGGTCGACATGCCGAAGCTGCGGATTATCCCTGCTTTTTTTAAATCTGCTAATACTTCCAGAACACCAAAATGCTCAATAATATGAACATCATTACCATCGGAGTGCACTAAAACCGTATCGAGATAATCGGTGTTTAATCGCTTCAAACTTCTTTCGATGCTTTTTTGTGTATGTTCTGGCGTAAAATCAAAATGAGAATGTTCATCAACAAACTCTTCGCCCACTTTCGTGACAATATGCCAATCAGCACGATTTCCTGGCAATAATTCTCCCAAGCGCTCTTCACTTGTTCCGTATGCCGGCGCGGTATCTATGAGATTAATTCCCAGATGCTGCGCCAACTCTAGCAAGTCTCTCACTGACCTATCATCTGGAATCCTAAATGCCTCTGGATATTTAACTTGTGTATTTCGGCCAATTTTGACGGTACCTAAACCCAAAGCGCTGACAAAACAGTCTGTACTTCCTAATCGTCGTTTATTCATGACACACTCCAGATGGGCGATGCGACCTCAGGCTTTGGTAATGCATTCAACTTCTCCAAGCCTTGCGCTTGATCGGGTGACAACGCTTCAAAGCACTCCTCAACGATGCGCTTCGCTAAAACTGGCGCAAAAGCGAGCTTTGTCGGCCATGCAAAAACCATATTATCATGCTCATAAAAACACGGTTGATCTGGTCGTGAACCTTTTGCTTGCTGCATCTCGGCACGATCGATGAAAAAACTGCCCCACCTCGCTTCGGACAAATCTAACCAAGGAAAACACTGCTGCAATTCTTTTTTTGCAAAAGCAATCTGCTCTTCTTGCTTGCGATGCACGCCTGTTTCAGCAATATCGCCACCGATATACCATACCATTCCATCTTGCGACCTATGCGTCGTGATCGTCAACCGAGGTTTATCACTGAGCTGCATGCAATGTGCGAATGCTGGCGGCAACTGCTTTGCGCAGATGTAAACCATATGCAATGGACGACGCTGCATTTTAGGCTGTGCCAGATGATATTGCGTCAAAAAATCCTCATTGTGCTCACCCGCGGTAAAAATAATACGTTTTGCTTGAATATTTAATGAAGAGTAATCGCCCTGAAATATCGCATCACGATATTGATCCAAAAAACATTGCAACACAGCAGGCACATTTACAACTGGCTCGTTGAGCTGGTACACAGCACCTTTAAATTCATCATGCTTAAATAATTCGGGATAAGACTCAGCCGACAGTTTTTTTACGCGGGATTTTAATGCTTTGCTTGCTAAAAAGCTCATCAATGTCCCGCCGATTTGGCCCGATGAAAATAAATACTGATGCTCCGACAAAATCTTTGCCGCACGCAAATCGATTTCACCGTCACCCGACAAACAGTCACGCCAAACAGTTGGCATATCAGCGATAGCTTGTGATGCTTGTGTGAGCTTACCGGTCAACGCATATTTCATGCCGCCATGAATAATACCTTGTGAGCACACTGTTTGCCCGGCACCTAATGCATTTTTTTCAAATAAAAACGCCGAATAGCCGCGCTGTCGTAATGTATGTAATAACCAACATCCGGCAATTCCGCCACCGATGATAGCAACATCTATTGTGATATCAGTGTTTGACATAAGCGTTTCGTTTTATGGGAGAAAAATATAACCCCGCCATAATAATCGAAATACCACCGACAATCAAAGGTAGCCAAAGATGGAAATCCACCATGATACCTACCAAGAAACTATTGAGCCCCCACGCAAGACAAGCGCTAGCATCCACGCCTCCCATCATGCGGCCTTGCTCATGCGCTTCTACAGCGTTAGAAAACTTCGTGAGCAATGCATTATAAAACATGACTTGCACACCCGGCGCTATAGCAACGACGAGCCACTGAATTGATAAAGTATGAACAAACATCGAAAATATAATCAATGAGCCCGTTACTATGCCTGAGATCAAACAGGTTGTATCGATAGAAAATTGTGACAACATTATGGGTTGAAGCACAACAATACCAATAACAGAACTTGTTCCAAATACAGTAAAAGCCCATGCATTCATACTAGCCGTGTAACTAAAGTTTTCATGCAACACTAAAGATAATGTATTGAGATACAAACCCCAACCAAGCTGCAACATCAGCGAAACAATCAATAAACATCGGGTGCGTATGTCTTTCATCACTTCGAACAATACGACAAAACCTTTAAGCAACTTTACATGAGCATGTGGATTGCTCGGTAATGTTTTTTTAAGAAAACAAAAAATGCTTGCTGTATTTAACAAGGCCAAGCACCCCGCAACGATAAATGGTAATGCCAGTGTTCCGTCTAGCCACATACCTTTTCTTGTCGCAAGACCAGCGATAATTGGTCCAATGACAATACCTACTGCAAAACTTAACGTCAGAAACCCTAAGTTTTTTGTCTTATTCTTTTGATCACTAATGTCAATCGTCATAGCTTGCGCTATGGCGACCGAACCAGAAAAGAAGCCTGAAATAGCACGTGCAACGATAAACAGCCACAGCGATTTATCTAGAACTGCCCATGCACCTAAGAAGTAAGTTAACATCGTTCCCATTTGGCAAACGATTAGTATGGTTTTCCGGCTGATTTTGTCGGACAAATCACCGAAATAAGGGGTTCCCAGAAAACCTGCTAATGGCCATACGCATAAAGTAAATCCATAAAGCAGGTTTTGCCAAAACTGCGGTATACCTTCATGCATGATTGAATGCGAAGAACTAAAAAAAAGTTCTGGCATCAAGGGTAATACTAATCCTACACCCATGACATCAACCATCATGGTGAACATGAGTGTTAGGAGTATGAATCTGCTGTTCTGTTGCTTTTCCATGTGTTTTTCCTTCGAAGATTATGTGTTTGTTATTACCCTAACCCTTCTCGAGCAAGCGGGAGAAGGGAAAGTTCAAAAACCCCGACCCAATCAAGCAGGAGGGGGAATTCCTAACACTCCCCTCTCCACTTTAGGGGAGAGGGGCTAGGAGTGAAGGTTTACAAAGAAACACTCTCACTAAAAAATAGCTGTTTTGCCACTGTCACCCGGCACTTCTCGGACAAGCTTCGGAACTAAATAACCAGGTAGCTGCTTTCGCAAAGCTTTCATGATCACTTTAGCTTTTGTTTCTGAAACGTCGAAATGTGCCGCGCCGGCGACTGGATCTAAGAGATGCAAGTAATAGGGTAAAACATCACATTCAAACAGTCGCTTGGATAATTGTATTTGTACTTGCTGATGATCATTTACCCCTGCTAACAAAACTGCTTGATTAAAAACGATAATGCCGCCTTGTCGGCATTGTTGCATCACTCGTTGGACTTGGGAGTCGCACTCATCCGGGTGATTGCAATGAACGACCAATATAGCTTTGAAAGGTTTATTTGTCAAATTTTTTACTAATTTTTCGGTAATACGCGCAGGAATCACTACAGGCAAACGCGTATGGATTCGCAGCGTTTTAACATGTGGAATTTCAGCAATGCGTTCTAAGCATTGGCTCAACATCTCATCATTAGCCAACAAAGGATCACCACCACTTAAAATCACTTCTTCGATCGTTTTGTCTTTTGAAATGTAGTCTATAATCGCTGGCCATTTGTTCGTACCTACCACATTTTCTTCATATGAAAAATGTCGACGAAAACAATAGCGGCAATTCACCGCACACGCGCCTGTGAATAACCATAAAACACGACCATGATATTTATGCAACAACCCTGGCACTGGAGAAAATCGCGACTCTTCAAGCGGTTGCGCCACAAATCCTGGCATAAATTGTAATTCTTGCTTAACTGGTAACACTTGTCTCAGAAGCGGATCTTGCGGATCCCCTTTTCTCATGCGCGCAATAAAAGGGCGCGGAACTCGCAAACGAAAATCCTGCGCTGAAAAATTTGCGCCTACGTCTTTATGTGATAACTCTAGCATATCAAGCAACTCGCCAACTTCAACCACGCACGCTTTTAAATCTTGCTGCCAAGAAGAGTATTTAGATTTAGCGTTAATTTCAGGCTCCTATAACAATTTCATTCTTCCAGAGTATCAGAATATTCAGTTTAAATTATTGGGATTTAACATCAGAGGAATGCTGCAAACGGCGCCATCACAGACTTAAAGCGCAATAAGCTGGCTCCATTTTCATATAAACAAACAGAAAAACATACCCCCTCCACTAAAGAGAGGGTATATTATACAACGATTTTTAGTCAATGTGGTTTTTTAAAACATCGACTTTATTTAGGCTGTCATTTTTTTGGACCAGGTCGAGGCTGAGGACGTGGAGGATAATTACCTCTATCTTTTCGAGGTTTGTCTGAGATTATTTTTCTTTTTCCTCCGGAACCAGCTCCACCACTCACATGCTTCATTGCTGATTTGTCTAGTTTTTTCTTAGCCATTTTTTTGACTCCTTAATTATCACATTCAAATAGGAGTATAGGACACATATCTAGAAAAATCCTGCTGCAACGCGATAATAAAGGGAGTGTTGCGAATTGGCTCGTTACTATAAATCAATAACCATAGGTTATTGATTTATAGAGATCCCGAGGATAAATCGTGGGATGACAGTTGTAGTGTGCAACAGCCTCTTATCCCATCTGAGAATCATACCAGGCTGACGTCATTCCCGCGTAGGCGGGAATCCAGAATGATTTAAACAACA
>JBKAGM010000064.1:0-5655 GCA_046290385.1 Gammaproteobacteria bacterium | reverse complement strand
CTACCATTGTCATCCCGCGGTTTATCCGCGGGATCTCTATAAATCAACAACCTATAGTTGTTGATTTATAGTTAAAAGCCAGTTTGCAACACTCCCTATCGCGGTTTATCCGCGGGATGGCAGCCATAGAATGCAACAGCCCCCAGATTGAAATCATTTAGACAAGGTCTATAATGACTATAGTGATATGACTATGGTGATTATGATGGCAAAGGCAATACCAGCAGGTGAATTTAAAGCTAAGTGTTTACAGATTATGGATAAAGTTCAGCAGTCACATTCCAGTATAGTGATAACAAAGCGCGGCGTTCCAGTCGCTAAACTGGTGCCTGCCAATGATATGCCACCCAAGCTTTTTGGTGCGCTTAAGCATTCTGTTGTGATTAATGATGACGTGGTTTCTCCAATTGATGAAGTGTGGGATGCTGATGAGTGAATTGCTATTAGATACTCATGTTTGGTTATGGTTAATGGAAGGGCGTTCTTCACTTACTAAAAAAGTGGTCAGCCTGATTGAAAAGGCGCACGTAAATGGTTCTATTTTTGTGTCTGCAATTTCCTGTTGGGGAATTGGTATGTTGGAAAGTAAAAAAAGAATTGTATTGAGTATGCCTGCATCTGAGTGGATAAAGAGCGCCGTGAGCACAGGTGTTGAAGTGTTGCCTTTAACCCCCGAAGTGTTACTTGAAAGCTGTCATTTGCCTGGAGAATTTCATGCGGATCCCGCAGATAGGATGATTGTTGCGACAGCTCGAATGAAAAATATTACCTTAGTTACGCGCGATAAAAATATTTTAAAATATGGTACGAAAGATTTTGTTTCTACACTAAGGGCGTAATCCCCTTGAAAATTAACACCATCGGCGATACGATAAACCTCATCGATTTTCAAAGCGTATCTCTATGACGAATCCACAAAAACTCCATATTGGCATAATCACTGGCGAAGTATCAGGTGACTTATTAGGCGCTGACTTGATTCGTGCGTTGCGAGAGCATATTCCTGAAGTGACGTTTGAAGGGGTGTTAGGTCCTGAGCTTAAGAAGCTTGGTGGCGTTGCGCATGAAGATATGGAATCTCTCGCTGTAATGGGGTTTGTCGATCCTTTGTTACAACTTCCTAAGTTGTTAAAGATACGACACAAAATGATACAGCATTTTAAAAAAAATCCTCCTGATGTGTTCATCGGTATCGATTCGCCTGATTTTAATTTAGGTGTCGAGTACGCCCTAAAAAAAACAGGCATCAAGACTGTGCACTACGTTAGTCCCAGTGTATGGGCGTGGCGTAAAGGTAGGATAAAAAAAATCAAAAAAGCCGTGGATTTGATGCTGACACTCTTCCCTTTCGAAAAAGCATTTTACGATGATCATGGCGTTAATGCCGTGCATGTGGGGCATCCGCTCGCAGATATGATTCCAATGGAGAATGATAAGCTCGCTGCTCGTGCGCGATTGTATATGCCAGAAGAAGGTGAGTATGTTGCTTTGTTGCCAGGCAGTCGCAAAAATGAATTGTCGCACCTGGCTGAGACTTTTCTGGAAACGGCAGACTTATGTTTGAAGAGAAAACCTGAGCTGAAGTTTATTACCGCATGTGCGAATGCTGCGCGACGAGAACAGTTTGAGTCGTTATGGCGTGAGCGCTTTTCGCATATTCCTTTGACATTTTATGATGGTCAATCGCGAGATGTCATGATGGCTTCTGATGCAATTTTGGTGACTTCTGGTACAGCGACACTTGAGGCTATGTTGGTGAAACGGCCTACCGTCGTGGCATATAAAATGTCCAAATTGAACTTTTTTGTTGCAAGGTTATTGGTCGATATTGCGTATTTTTCATTGCCAAACCTGATTGCTGACGGGACAATTATGCCAGAATTCTTGCAAGATGATGCGAACCCAGAGCAACTCTCTAAGACATTATTGGAGTATTTTTTGCAACCTGAAATCGCAAAAGCTCAAATTGACAAATTTAAGGCCATTCATGGCCAATTAATGGTCAAATCTAGTCAAAAAGCGGCAATTTCTGTCATAAATTTAAGTTTTTCTTAACCTTTTTTGAGTACAATAGGCGAACTGTTATCGTTCTGCGGGATAGCAGTATCGAGTTGTGCCTCATGGCATGAAAATCAAAAAAATAACGAGGGTAACCAATGAAAAAAATGACAAAACTGGCCGCGCTATTGTTCGCGAGCTTTTCAGGAGTCGTTTTTGCAGGAAGCTACACCACCCCGGGAACATTAGAAGACTATATTCCTGATCCGAAAACACCGAATGATACATTCTTTTATGTCGATTTAGGTACTAAC
Organism: Gammaproteobacteria bacterium; assembly: GCA_046290385.1. Taxonomy (GTDB): domain Bacteria; phylum Pseudomonadota; class Gammaproteobacteria; order JAGOUN01; family JAGOUN01; genus JBKAGM01. Next base: position 3,343 of record JBKAGM010000064.1, on the reverse strand, counting down.
TATTATCACTTTGATTTCGCTGATACCACACTTCCTATTTCGATAGGTGCTGGTTCATTAGCGACAGGCTTTTCATCGACGCCTGCTGATGATACCGATACGGCTGAATGGACATATCAACCCAATATCGCTCTGGGCATGCATTTTTATAATTCTAATGATGCATTAGCAAAGTTTTTTGGTAATGAAAATGACATCGAATTTCAATATAGCTATGCGCACATTTCAGGAGATGAAAGTGTCGATTATGATTATCAGCCAGGGACTGTGTTTTTGATCGATGGTGATCCATTACAATCTCCGCTCACTGGCAATATCTTTTTTACGAATACCTATACCGATTACGAGCAGACGTTACAGACATTCACGCTACTCTACAGAGGTAACAAAGAGTATCGTTACTTTACCAACTCACCCTATACGGGCGTCACATTGGTAAAACTCGACCAAGATGACGATTATTCATTGACTTATAAATTTGCATCGACTTCTGGTGCGACGAGCATGTATGGTAACGGCTCAGATGATTTAACATCGTACTACTATGGTTTGATCTTAGGTGATCGTATGACTATTCCTGTGGCACACTATTTCGCAGCTTACGCTGATGCGAGTGTTACGCCAATGGGTTTGCATACTAGCCTAGATTCGTCCGAAATCGCATTAACACAGTCAGCTCTTGGCGTTGCTTACTTGAATCAAGAACGTACCGTTGAAACCACAGACAATAAACTTACCTTTACGGCAAAAGGCGAAGTAGGTTTGAACATGTATTTAAAAGGTAATGACAATCCGCGTAGTGTACGCTTGACGATATTAGGGGGTGTGCAATATTGGCATGATGTGCCTTATGCGAATAATCCTAATGCGACAGGTGAAAGTGTGGAAATCGATTATAACGATAGCACGACATACTATACTGGATTACAGTTGTATATACCTTTTGCATAGGCGCATTACAGCACTAGCTGATGTATAAAGCGTGGCTTATAACAATAAACAGGAGGCGTATCGTGTTACGACGTATAGCAATCATTCTTATCACAAGTCTATTAAGTATTACTGTTGCAAACGCAAATACTGCTAATTACGATGCCGCAGAAAAGCAAATGCAAGATGCTATGCAAGCGCCGTACGATAATGTCGGTAAGCCACTTGAATCTGCTAGCGATACGTTACAGCTCAATAACAACATGTTAGGCATGAAAGGACCGCTCAATGTCACAGGTACTTATAGTGACACTTTCGGTTATATCGTCAAAGCGATGTATACCCAGATGATTGGTCAGTGGAATGCTATCAGTTTATTGGCCGATGGTGGTGAAAAAGAAAATCGCTTTGATATCACCTGGGCATGGCAATTCGCCAAACATCAGCGCGCTAAGATTAGTTTCGAACGCCTAGATCAAAAACTTGATTTTAGTTACGACTCCGGCGATGTGACCGAATGGGTGCCACAATATTCTGGTGGCGCAGCTTATCAATACCTTTTTGAAAATAGTCTTCTTAATGATGTTGAGTTATCGGGTTATTATGCAAGAGCCGAGAGTGAAGATTTGTCGACCGTGTATTTTATCGATAGTAACGGCAATCCAGCCTATAATTATAGGCATATTGCTGGTGCAACCAGCCGTGGTTTAGCGACGACTTTGGATCTTTTGCCATGGCGATCAGGTATGGTTGGGGTTGGAGTTAATTATGATGACGTTTATTACCACAATAAATACGATGATATTGATGCTGATGATCGTCAAGGCCTGGGCGGCACATTGTCATTAGAACAAGTCGTGACAAAACATGTTAAATTTAAATTGCTCGGTAGCCAACGCGAAACATATAATGAATATGACGCTGGCCTATCATTTTTATTACCAGGAACGAAAACGAGCAGCCTGGAAATGACTGTCTCTGCCGAACGGACGGTAGGTAAAGATAGCTCGCCAAACGATACACGATTAAATCTTGGTTTCACTTATCTTTTCGATAACAGCGAATACAATACCGGTTACTCGGTCAGTGGTGCGCGAGCAAACGCATTAAGCGAATGGGCGAGTCATTCTAATGCTTACATGGATATTGTTATTGCCGCAGCTGATCAGAAAACGGTGGAAATTACGCAATCCAATAGTAATGGCAATGGCGTAACCGGAGCTTTGCAATCAACAAACGGTGATGTGAAATTGTATGCAGGCCATGTCAACTACATCGATGTCAGCAATTACATCAAAGAGAAGCATCTTGAAAACTCGCATATTTCACCTATTTTAAAAGGTGGTCCGAGTGATATTGCATTTACCTACGATGCGCAAAATCAACTGCTAATCACTAAGGGTAAAGTGCCAGAAGCTGATATTGGAAAGTCTTTTTCACCAATGTTAGTTGCTTTCGTTTCTCAATCTGATATGGATGCTGCTTCCACGAACGAAGAAAAGTTTGAAGCATTAGAAGACAATGCTTTTGCATTGCGTATGACCGTCGAATCAGATGCAAACTGTCCTTATCCTGATCCTAGCTTTGAAACTGATCGTACAGTAAACGAGGGTGAATCAAATACGATTTCATTAAAGCTTTCAGATCCGAATAATAAACCTGGCAGCGATATTATGTTTTTAAACCCATACTATCAGTCGGTGCCATATCTTAAAGTCGAGAAAGTGACAGGGTTGGGCTATGGTTTAACGGCAACCTATGATAGCTCTTATAAATCGGGTCAATCATTCGTGATTTCTGGAACGCCAACGAGCGACTTTCCATCAGAGGGCATTGACGTTCAAGTGTGGGTAAGAAATGCGGTATATGAAGGGCCAGATCCCCAGACTATTCACATCAACGCCCAAGCGACTTCTACATCTCCGGTGATTAACGCAGGAACGTCACTACCAAATGCAACAGCAGGCGCAACTTATAGTGATACGTTTACGAGTAGTCAGGTAAGCGCAGGTACAGATGAAACGTTTGATACTGATGCGAGTAAAACCTATGCGACGTTTAAGGTTAACGGTAGTGCCGTTACAGATACAGGTTTAAGCTTAAATGTAACGAGCGATGCTATTTCTGTCGTGACTTCAGGAAGTAACACTGTGAAGGCAAGTTATGCTGGTCAAAAAATAGAAGTTTATTTGACAGTGACAAATAGTGCCGGTAACACCACGACAGCCACTGATCCATTTTATGTTTATGTTGGATCAGAGCCTACCGTTACAGGAGCAACGTTATCGAATGCGACAGTAAACACATCCTATGATTCAGGTGATTTAGTGAGTGCAGGTTATGTGACAACAGGGAGTGGTTCGATTGACACTTCAAACACGAGCATTAAATTCTGTTCGGATTCAGGCTGTTC
>JBKAGM010000063.1:0-5736 GCA_046290385.1 Gammaproteobacteria bacterium | reverse complement strand
AGTTTTTTTTGTTGTGTCATCTCGAGCGTAGCGAGAGATCTCCTTCTGTGAGGAGATTCCTCGGCTCTGCCTCGGAATGACAGTTTTTTTTGTTGTGTCATCTCGAGCGTAGCGAGAGATCTCCTTCTGCGAGGGATTGTTCTTGGTTTCGCATCGCAATTAAAGATATTGGTTATTAATTTTAAAAAGTACTGGCGCCTAAGTAAAAAAAATTGTAGAATCGCAATCTTTATTCTCAACAAAAGCAGGGAGGTTTTGTATGCTCATCTTATCTCGAAAGCCTGGTACAAAAGTTTACATTGGTAAAGACAGAAAAATTGCGATTGAAGTCATTTCAGTGGCTGGCAATCACGTGCGTTTAGGCTTTATTGCTGATAGCGACGTCCCTATTCATCGTGAAGAAGTCCTTGAGCGCATGGAGCGAGAGGAAGAGTCGGTCGAGTGACTTTCTTGATATTCCAATGCGCTGTAATGTCGTCATAAAAACCTGTTGACGAAAAAACGTAAGGCCATGAGCCATGACAGTAAAACGACAATAGGTATATACTATCTCCTATGGACCTAAGTAATATTAATGGATATTGGTTTTTATTCGGTTTGACGCTCATAGTTGTTATTTATTTACTCAACGAAGTCATTCGGCATAACCGCAATCTCAAATGCATTCCTATTCGTGTGCATGTTAATGGTACGCGTGGTAAATCTAGCGTGACGCGACTGATAGCCTCTGGTTTGCGCGCTGGAAATATTCGAACTTGTGCTAAAACGACAGGCACTATGGCGAGGTATATTGATCCCGATGGTAACGAAGAGCCTGTCTATCGTTTCGGTCGCACCAATGTCATCGAGCAAGTTGGTATTGTAAAGAAGGCCGTTGATGATCAGGCAGAAGCGCTCGTTATCGAGTGTATGGCGCTACAACCTTTATTACAATCATTATGTGAATTGAAACTTGTGAAGTCTACGCATGGCGTCTTATGTAATGCTCGCCCCGATCATTTAGATGTCATGGGTCCGTTAGAAGAAGATGTTGCGCTTGCCTTGGCAGGTACAATGACGATAAAAGGTCATTACTTTACTGCAGAGACAAAACATCTGGGGACTTTCATCTATGCTGCCAAAGATCGCAAATCGGTACTCCATCACGTTACGCACGAAAATATCACTGAAATCACCGATGAAGAGATGTCGCATTTCACGTATGCAGAGCATAAAGATAATGTGGCATTAGCACTCGCGGTTTGTGAGCATTTAGGTGTGAGGCGTGATGTTGCATTGAAAGGCATGTGGTCAGCCATGCCAGATCCGGGCGCATTGACGGTGACGCCAATGACTTATGAAAATTCAGAAATCATTTTTGTGAATGGTTTTGCTGCAAACGACCCTTTTTCTACTAAGCAGATTTGGGATCGCATGCGCCAGTCATATTCTGAGTGTGATAAAATGGTTTTGCTAATGAATTGTCGTGTCGATAGAAAAGACCGTTCACAATCGCTGGCCGAAGAGGCGCTCAAGTGGGAAAGGCCAGATGAGATGATGGCGATTGGGACAGGTGTCGATGCGTTTTGTAGGGTTGTTGAGAAGAGTCATGCATTTGACAAAACACTCACTTGGGCTGAAAATTGGCCCGTTGAAAAAATTCTTCAGCACTTGGCAGAAGATAAGCAGGCGAGAAAAACATTAGTGGTAGGCATAGGGAATATCAAAGGCGTGGGATTTAAATTAATCGAGCGCGTTTTTGAAATTCATCAGTAAGGACAACACCCGAAAATGATCATTGAACCATTAACACTCTCTATTGGTATTGGGTTAATCATTGGATTACTCTTTGCCGAATTCTTTGGGCTATACGCTGGTGGTATGGTTGTACCCGGTTACGTCGCGCTCGATTTATACCACCCAGGCACCGTTGCGCTAACCTTGGTCGATGCGATTGTTATCTTCATCATTGTTCGCGCCATGTCACGTTATTTAATCGTATATGGGCGACGCCGCATTGCGCTCTTCATGTTGCTTGCGTTTATTTTGGGGGAATTTTTCCGTCAAATGTTTTCAAGTTATTTTGTCGTCGAGCAGATTGGTAATATCTATACCATTATTGGTTATATTATTCCTGGATTAATTGCCATCTCCATCGATAGACAAGGGGTCGTTGAAACATTTTCAACATTATTAACAGCCTCAGTAATTGTGAGATTATTAATGATTATTTTGATTGGACAGGCATTATTAGTATGAAAAAAATGTATTGGCAAGCACATAAAGTCCCGCAATACTTGATGATTATCATGTGTGTTCTTGCAATAGTAGGAATGGTGATTGTAGAACATTATAAATCACTCAAACCCCAACCCTATTTCAAACAAAAATTAGCCGCCGCAGAGTTGGCGAGCGAAGCAATGCAAGCGATTAAAAAAGAGCGCCTTCGTCTCGGGTATAAAATTAATCGAGAAGATGATCCGCAAAACTCAGGTTTAGTAGGAGCATATACGACCGTTATCACCTCTGATCATGGAAAAATTCGTTCAAAGCGCGCAACGATTAATCCGAATATTGCCGCGCTAGTTGTGGGTTGGATGAAAGACGCGGGTCTTAAAAAAGGTGATGTGGTTGCCGTAGGCATGACAGGTTCATTTCCTGCGTTGGATATTTGTGTCCTCGCAGCGATTAAAACATTAAAGCTCAAACCATTAATTATTTTAAGTGCTGGTGCATCCACTTGGGGTGCAAACTTGCCCCGTTTTAATTGGGTCGACATGCAGCATTATTTATATAAGGAAAACATTATCCCATATCAGCCGATTGCTGCATCGATTGGGGGTCAGCAAGATCGCGGAAAAAATATGCCAGAAGAAGGCATTAAAATATTAAAACGTTCCATCGAGAAGTATGGTATTACTTTTATCGATTCAGAAGATACCGAAGATGCTATTGCAAAGCGAGTGGATCTATATAAAGAATTTTCTAAAAACAAACCGATTGTCATGTATATCAATGTTGGGGGTGGTGTCGCATCGATCGGTTTGCACCGTAGCAAAGACCAGATCGTGAAAAATGATACGGTAGCACGAAAGCGCTTGGATTCAGGGTTGATCATGGCGCTGCCTATTGATGTTGCTAACATCGATTCGGTCACCGTGGGATTTTTAAAAGAAGGAATTCCTGTGATCAACCTTCATGAGTTCGATAAAATTGCTACAACGTATAACCTTCCTGCTGCGCCACTGGTCATGCCGATTGTTGGGTCAGGATTGATCTTCTATCATCAACAATATAATAAATGGCTAGCCACCGGCGTATTAGTTATTGTGTTGTTGATGCTCATCTTTGTCACCATCGTGTCACGCAAATATGTAATCAAGTATCAGCAGAAATAAGAGGGCGCTATAGAACTGTCATCCCGCGGTTTATCCGCGGGATCTCTGACAATCAATAACCTATGGTTATTGATTCTTATTTAAAGAGCCAGTTCGGAATACTCCCATAAAGGCGCTATTTTTTCTGATAAAAAAATTCACGTTCCGTTTGGTTCCTGATATACTCTGACTTCGATTTAATTTAGGAGAAAATAATGAGTAAACCAAGAATTGAAACTATCGTTAATAAGTCTAGGGCTAAAGTTCTACCTTTTGATCAAGACGTAAATTTGTCTCCAGGGGAATTTAAAAATCAACGATTTAAGGTTTTTGCCGATACTCATAATAGTGCAAATATCTCAGGCAGTACTTTCTCCAAAAAAGATAAGGATGAAGAAGAATTTATTTTAGATGCGAGCCATATGACATATCACATCGATGAGAATGGCGTGCGTGATGGTTTCATCATGACCACAGCTGATGGCTTGGGGCATGGTTTTGATGTAGTTCAGTGTGATCAAATATCTAATGCCGCAGTTCAAACTTGTCAAAATTTCATAAATACTACCTCCATAAACTTTAGTGGTTTGACGAAAGACAACTTAAAAGGACTAGTAAAGAGCGCGGGCCAGGAGAGTATGGTTAACCTAGATGAGTACCAGGCTTCGCTAGCGGCAACTGTTGTGCGATACGATGAAGAAACAGAATCGTATCAAGGATTATTTGCTAACGTCGGTGATGGCATGATTGTGGTGCTAGATGGAAATGATAGCTCTGTAAAATGCTGCGTTGGTGCGAGAGTTTATGCGACAGAAACATGGGGCGAAAGATACGAATATCATCCTATCTCGGCTCAAAAAGCGGATGATGAGAATATTGATGTGATTGAATTTGAGCTTGACGAAGGTGATATCGTTATTCAAATGACCGATGGCGTTTTTTCTGAATTAAAGATGAGTGAGTCAGTGTTGGTCAGCGACGAAGAAGGGCAGCCGCTCTATCGTGAAGACAAGATTGATGAATCGGTATTTTCCGCGATGTTTGTGAATGGAGAAGAGAACAAAGAAGAAGAGGAAGATGGAGTTTCTATTTCTGCATTACAGATCGCGCAAATGATTTTGAATCAAGCCGTAGAACATACTCTGCATCAACGAAGAGAATTTCTAGCGATGATGGCGTTATTGCAGCCGCATATTGATGAAGCAAATGCTGAAGGTGGTAGATTTAAGACTTTTGAATCGAAAGAGGACCATGAAGCTTGTACTCTTCAGTTATGGTTGGGTGAGATTGGCAATGAAGAAGTGACTCAAGCGGTAACTGATTATCTTTCTAGCGTTGCACATGATGGTGTTCAGTACCATGCAGATGTGCCAGCCGCACAGTTTGTTGGTGATTTAAATCGAAAGCAGTTTGGCGATTGCGCGACAGTTTCTGTCATGCGTGTACCGTATCGTAACGATGAATTATTGCGTCGACTCATAGAAGCGCCAGAGAGTGCAGCTAAGGTATTACCGCAATTTAAAATTTCCGAAGGTGAGTCGTTTACTACGTCCTCGACTTTGTCTTTGGATCGTTTGAAGCGGGAAAAATTTATTCCTAGAGAGGATGTTGCTGGCTGTGCGCCAGATAGCATTGAGTTTGAAGCTGAAAGTAACATTGAAAATGAGGACAACATCGATAGAATTTCACTTGTTTATAATCAGATACAAGAAAAATCTACTAAGTCTGAAAAGTTGGCTGACTTTCAAGAATCTTGCCAACGTAGTGATTCTTTTGAACAGATGAGTGTTGTATTCTCAGCCTTGTATCAATTAGATGCTCTTAATGAGCATACCAATCAACGACGTGATCGCTTCTTTGGAATTAATAAAACGCATAGTTGGATTGAGACTATGGGTAATATTCGTCGTGCTGCGTTTGAAAAGTTAAAAGATGAAGCCAACAACTTAAATTCAAACGAAGCGATAAATTTTTTAACAAAGCATATTAATGACCCAATCTTTGCAGAACATCGTAGCAACTTTAAAATCAAAGGTGCATTCGGACGCACCGCCACACAAAAGCAAATTTATGCTTTGATTGATGAGCGTCGGGCGGAGATAGATAAAGAAGATATCCAAAGCAATTCTTTGTCTTCTTAGTCGTGGATAATGCTGCGCCTGCGGTGCGCCAAGTGTCATGATCAAAATCCTCGATGCGGCTTTTGATGAAGTGTTTGTTTATAACCCCTCACCCCTAAAGGCGAGAGGGGAAAAGGGGCGAGGCAATCTCGTTGAAATAAAAACACATGAAGAAGATTTCTCGGCTCCGCCTCGGAATGACGGTTTTTTTTGTTGTGTCATCTCGAGCGCAGCGAGAGATCTCCTTCTGCGAAGAGATT
>JBKAGM010000062.1:0-5824 GCA_046290385.1 Gammaproteobacteria bacterium | reverse complement strand
TGTTGAAAATAGAGATCCCGCGAACAAGTCGCGGGATGACAGAAAAAAGTTTTAAATGTAGGGTGGATTAGCTGCCTTTGTGAGGTAATCCAAGGGTCACGCCGCAGGCGCACATTTTTAGAAGCAAAACATGTTTGAAATATTAAATTGGGACACAAAACTTTTTGGATTCAACGTTGCAAAAACATCACTTACAGTTTTTAATTCAACACAATTTGAGCAACTCTTCAGTGCACTAAAAAAAGCAAAAATAAAACTGCTTTATGCGCATTGCTTTCCAGACGACATCACATCACAAAAAGTAGCAAAACAGTTTAACGGGATCTTAGCCGACGACAAAATCATTTATCGTTTATCTCTCGATGATGTTAAGCCAGAAAGGTTTGATAATATCATTACTTATCGTGGCGATATTACCTTGCCATTAGAAAGAATGGCACATAGCATTGGAAAGCAAAGTCGATTTTATCTCGATGAAAACATGCCGAGAGAAATTTATAAAAAAGTTTATTCAGCCTGGATGCAAAACGCTTTAAAACGCGAATATGCTGATGAAGTTTTTGTGTTACAAGAAAATGGTGATCCAGCGGCATTGATCGTCGTCAAAGAAAAAAATGGCGTGGGCGATATCAGCTTGCTCGCAGTCGATGATGCTTATCGAGGAAAAGGCTATGCGCAGCAATTAATTTCTCATGCATTTTCTTATTTTATTGGTCGTGGATTCACACATGCCCAAGTTGTCACGCAAACTACGAATCAACCTGCTTGTCATCTGTATCAACGTTGCGGGTTTTCTTCGTATGAAAGGCAGTGTTTTTATCATTTTTGGGTGTGATGTGATCGTGTCACTATGGGGTTGTTGCATTCTATTGCTACAGAAACAGTTTGTAACACTCCGACTAAGTGGTTGGCATATTTAAATAAATGTTTTGAAAATTAGAAATTTGGTGTTTATTTTATAAGGGGAAAATTATGAGAATTTTTGAACTTGAAGAAGCCATCGGAGTGCTACGTAGATCAAGCTCAGAAAATTTTAATGAGCCGGTTCTAATTATTTTAAAATCTAAAACAATTGGTGATGACGGCGCGTCTGAATTGGCTCGGGCTGTAGAATCATCGCGACTGCCCCGGGGTTCATATATCGTACTTCGAAAGAATGGTATTCGTAGACATGGTGCCAAAGTGCTGGCGCGCGCCGTAGTTTCTGCTCAACTACCTGAAGATTTCATGTTTAGTATTGCCGAGAATGAAGTTGATTCAAGCTTCTTGTCCCAGTTTGTTTCTTCGCGAAGAATTTATCCAAAAAACTTTAAGTTAAAAATTGAAACCACTTTTCTCTGTTCACGCGGAGTGCAAGATTTCATGAGTTTTCTGGCCAGAAATCATGACTTACCTGAAGGCATTTCTTTTTCGTTGAGTTATCCAGTTAACTTCGACGTTTACCAAGATTATATTAGGCCGCCAGACAGCGGCCTTTGTAATGATTTGGTAATCGCTATTGCAGATCTTTTGAGAGAAAATTGGCATTTACCTGAAGGATTTGCATTATCAATTTCTGGTTTTGCTATTGATCTAGTTCGAGTTCGTGTTTTAAGAGATGCATTGAAACAAAGTCGTTTACCAAAAGATTGTGCATTATCCTTTTCTGATGCTAACATTGGTGACGATGGGGCTTGTATATTCGCAGACGTGATGCAGGAAGCTCAGCATTTACCTGAGGGTGTTTTTCTTGGCTTTGCATACAATAACATTACGGTGGTTGGATTGAGTGCTTTTGCTCAAGCTATAGAGAGTAACCCTGATCTTCCTAATCGTTTTTCTGTCTCTTTTTCGGAGAGTATGCAGCAGGGTGATAATCTAATACGTGCATCAGATATTGAACAATTTTTTAGTAGAGAATTTAGGGATCGATATCAGATTCAATATAAAGATTCTCGTATATATTTTGAGGGGAGTAGGCTTGAATTAAATCGGTTCGAAGAGATGGGCGAAGAAAAGATAAGAGCCCCCAGAAAGCCATCAAAACGATCAAAACCGAGGACAGCCTCTTCTTCAATGTCTTCTCGTAGGCGGCAAACACCGAATCGTGGTTTTTTTGCAGATCAAATTCCTGAACATTATAGAATATCGCCGAATGAAATCACCGAAAATGAAATAATTGGAGAAGGAGGTTTCGGTGAAGTGGTTCATGGTATGTATGGTAACCAGGAAGTAGCGATTAAGCGTTACAAAGGTGATGAATTGCCTAAGAAGGTAGCCGAAGAAGTAGGGCGAGAAGTCAATATTATGATACGACTTCATCATGAATGCTTAATCCGATTGTTGGGGGTGGTTTTGGATGAAAATTTACCGCCGAAGTTGGTAATGGAGTATATGCCAGGTGGTTCTTTGTATTATTTTTTACATCATGGAGAAGAGATAACCGAAGCACTGCAATTTCAAATAGCCAATGATATGGCCCGTGGATTAGCCTATTTGCATGATCGAAACCCCAGTATTATTCACAGCGATTTAAAAAGTTTAAATGTGTTGTTGGACCAATATTGTCGAGCAAAACTCGCTGATTTTGGATTGTCACGCTTAAAAAAACATGTTGGTACAACCTCAACATTGACTAGTGGTGCTGATCAGGTTTTTGGTGGGACATTGCGATGGATGGCGCCTGAGTTATTCTCACGCAATACATCAAAACCTACTGAAGCTTCGGATGTTTGGGCATTTGGTATGATTTTGTTTGAGTTGGTTACTCGAGAATTGCCGTTTGATAGTGCGTCAGATAACGAGCAAATTAAAGACTGGATCAAAGAAGGTGACGGTGAAAATGTTCCTGATGATTGCCCAGCTGGTTTAGGAGAGCTTATGGCTGCGTGTTGGAGAGATCGCATTGACAGACCTAGTGCTGATGATTTAGTGAGAGAAACAGAAGCGTTATTAGGTGAGGGTGTTTCTGAAAAATCGAGGATGACTTCATCATCTTCAGGATTATTCGCAAAGTCTTCCAGGAGTTCAGGCGATTCTTCGAGTCGTCGAAGGAATCAATCAGGTTCTCGTAGCGGATCTAAGAGTTCTTCAGGACGTGGTAGTAAACAATCACGTTCGCGTAAAAGTGGTTATAAGAGTGTGTCCAGCGAATATGACAATCAATCACAGACATCGAGTGGATCTAAGCATTCTTCAAGTCGTAGTAGTAAAAAAACTTATTCGAGTAAAAAGTCTAAGGGTTCGCAAGATCGTGTTAGCAAGCAATCACATTCGCCGAGTGGGTCTAAGAGTGGATCAAAGCATCGTAGCAAAAAATCATCACGACAGTTGAATTCGAAATTTCGCAGTGATTATGAAAGTTCTTCGAGTAACAATAATAACGAAACACCACAATACAATCCGTTTGGGTAAAGAAGATAGAGGCAGTTTTTTTCTGTTGCCCCGCGACTTGTTCACGGGGCCCATAAAAACCAACCACTATAGGTTATTGATTTTTATAAAAACCGCTTTTACTATTTGTTTATTTTTGTTCGGACTATTCCGGACACTAAACCGGCCATTTCTGAGAAAAATAAAGATAGAATTCAATATAACTATATGATATTATTGTTCTTATATAAATTTTTAAACCGGACATAAAAATGGCCAAAAAACAGGACAAAAATGCAGTTAAAGAGGCAGCTATAGAAGATCGGAATGAATCAGTTTCTATGATGGAGCCACTGTTAATATCCGAAGGAAAGCATCGCAAAGAATTGTCTGATTTAGTGGTTGAGCTAGTGAAAAAATCAACCGCACTGCGATCTAGCTTGCCTGCTGGTATTGTTGAAGCATTAGGAGTCCTTCTGCGCACTATGAATTGCTATTACAGCAATTTGATAGAGGGTCACGACACGCATCCTATCGACATTGAGCGTGCTTTGAATAACGATTACAGTCAAGAACCTGAGCAACGAAATTTACAGAAGGAAGCGAGAGCCCATGTTTCTGTTCAGCGTTGGATAGATGAAGGTGGGTTGGTTGGTTGTGCTGCAAGTACAAGCAGTATCTTGACGTTGCACAAACGATTTTGCGAATTGTTACCTGAGGAGCTTTTGTGGATAGAAAATCCAGAAACAAAAGAGCGCATTCGTATTTTGCCTGGGCAGTTGCGGCAACGAGATGTTAAAGTGGGGCAGCATATTCCGATTAGTCCTGGGGCCTTACCTCGTTTTCTTAAACGTTTTGAAGCTGCTTATGCTAAGCTTGGGGGTGTGGATTCTATTATTGCAGCTGCAACTGCGCATCACCGTCTCTTATGGATGCATCCTTTTTTAGATGGCAATGGTCGAGTAGCGAGGCTCATGTCTTATTCCATGTTGAGTGATCAGTTAGATACAGGCGGTATTTGGTCGATCGCACGTGGGCTAGCTCGCAACGAATCTAATTATAAATCTCAGTTGATGCGCTGTGATCTTTCACGGCGTAATGATCTGGATGGTCGAGGAAATTTGAGTGAAGAAGCGTTGGCCGAGTTTGTTAAGTTTTTCCTAGAGGTTTGTATTGATCAAGTTTCTTTTATGAAAGATCTTGTTCAGCCGGATAGATTGAGGAGTCGCATCTTGATTTGGGCGGAAGAAGAAATTCGTTTTAATCGTTTGCCTTCTAAGGCTTCTAAGGCTTTGGAGGCTGTGCTATATCGAGGAGAGCTGCTGCGAGGCGAGATGATGGAGATTGTCAATGCAAACGAACGTACTGCGCGACGTATTACTTCAGCGCTGATTGAGTCAGGAGTTTTGGTTTCAAATAGTTCTCGTGCTCCGTTAAGATTAGGTTTTCCAGCATCGCTTGCATCCCGTTGGATGCCGGGGCTATTTCCTGAAAAATAATTTAATTTTCTGTTGATATAGAGTGGTTAGTGAGAAATTTCCTTGTAGATGGAGACTCCTTTCTAATGCTCGGAACAATAACTTTTATTAAGATTTTCTTTAACTTATAGCAGTTGCGTAATTAAAAATTGAGTAAAATGCGCGTTATGAAAAATCATCCACTCTGTTTCGTTATTTTTTTTACCTCGCGACTTGTTCTCGGGGTCTCAGTGTTGAAAAAGGAGATCCCGCGAACAAGTCGCGGGATGACAGAAGAAAGAAAGCGTGGGATGACAGAAGAAAGAAAGTGCGGGATGACAATCACCAGAGATGTCATTCCGAGCGCAGCGAGGAATCTCCTTGCAGATGGAGATTCCTCGGGTTTTCCTCGAAATGACAAAAAAGTTTTTAATGTAGAGCTGATTAGGTACACTTTCGCCCTAATTCAAAACGCGCGCGTTAGGCGCATCTTTTATTTAAACATCTTTCTATTCAATCTTTCCGGTGTTTTAGTTTCCTCTGGACGGTGTCTAAATATTGAAAATAATTTATGACGCCTTGTTGGATGTGAGGATGTTTTTAAATCTTCGATTAAAGCAAGCATTTCATCGGAAGCTGTCGGGTGTTGTTGTGCAAACCGGTCAGAAAAATGGTTAGGTGAAATTCTATATAACGAAGTCAGTGTTGCGCCATTCGATGACGAGAGTGCGATTTCGATTGCAGCGTTCAAACCAAACCTGTCGTGTCTGTCAATAGAAGGATTTGGTATGCTGAGATCAACCTTAGAAAAGCTATATAAAATATCAGCATTGCCATGGATTGCTGCGCACTCTATTGGTGTTTGATGCTGATAGTTCTTTTGAAAAAACTGATCTGCGATTTTATCTCCCCATTCTCCCTCAAAAAGCTGATTAAATAATTCCGTATTATTTTGTTGAGCGATGAGGTGAAGCATGTAATTGCCATCAGCATCTCGGTCTTGAGTAGAAAAACCT
>JBKAGM010000061.1:0-6521 GCA_046290385.1 Gammaproteobacteria bacterium | reverse complement strand
TGCTGTCACCCCGCGGCTTGTCCGCGGGGTCTCGTAGTGAAAAAAGAGATCCCGCGGACAAGCCGCGGGATGACAGTTGTTTTGAGGCCGCGGGATGATAGTTGTTTTGAGGCCGCGGGATGACAGTTGTTTTGAGAACGTGGGATGACAGTTGTTTTGAGGCTGCGGGATGCAGTTGTTTTGAGAACGTGGGATGACGGTGTTTTCGCGCCCCAGGATGACGGTGTTTTTTAGGAGCGGGATGACAGTGTTGTCGAGCGACGGCACATGATACCGCTTTGTTAAAAAGCGCCGAAGGCGCACATTGCTAAGGAAAATTATGTTACTACATAGAATAATAACAATTCTCATCGCAGCACCGATTGCGATTTATCTCGTACTGTTTCTTACTCCAATGCACTTTATGTGGTTGACCATCTTGATTGCGCTTTGGCTCACATGGGAGTGGAGTTACCTGATAGGTTTGCAACAACTGTGGTCCCGGTTACTTTTTCTGGCCGCATTAATGCTGGCTTGTGTCGCCACATATTTTATCCCAATTTATTTTATCCTCGGGTTGTCTGTGTGTTTTTGGTTTTTGATGGTGATCTACATTAAATTATATCCACAATATACATCACAATGGAGTTCTCATATTTGGCAGCGAGTTCTCATGGCGTTTATTGCCATTCCATCGGCTTGGTTGGCGCTGAATCTTATGCGTGGCTTTATGCACGGAAATTTCGTGGTGTTATACTTTTTTTGTCTTGTATGGGCAACCGATATTGGCGGATATATCTCCGGACGTTTGTGGGGAAAACACAAGTTAGCGCCAAATGTGAGTCCAAATAAAACAATTGAAGGGGTAATTGGTGGGATTTTATTGGCTTTACTGGTAGCAATCCTTTTCTCATGGTTTTATCATATGGGCACGAGAGCATGGCTGCTCATAGCACTGGCGGGCGTGACAAGTTTAAGCGCGGTAGCCGGTGACTTATTTATAAGCATGCAGAAGCGTGTGCGAGGCATCAAAGATATTGGACGCTTATTGCCAGGGCATGGCGGTCTTTTAGATCGCATCGATGGGTTGGTGACTGCCGCCCCGTTTTTCGCGCTTGCAGCAATATTGTTAGGCTAAAATTTGGATTTAATATGAAAAAAAGATGGATGCTCTTAGCATTGCTTGCATGGTTAGTCCCATGTCTTGTTTTTGCAGATGGATTTACCGTAGACCGTATTCAAGTTGACGGGTTACGTCATATCTCTTCCCAAACTGTTAAAAGTTATCTCCCTATCAAAGTAGGGCAAACATTCACTGCGCAGAAAAGTGATGAAGTAATTAATGCGCTTTATGCGACAGGTTTTTTTAGTAATGTATCTCTCGCGCGCCAAGGAAATACCTTAATCGTTATCGTCGATGAGCGACCTGTGGTGGTCAATATTACTTTTTCTGGCAACCATGCGATTAATAGCGATAAATTAATGAAAGCGCTCAATACTATGGGCTTGCGCGAAGGCTTTACCTATGATCAAGCGTTGATTCACAAAATCAAAATAGGATTGCAAGAACAGTATTACTCGATGGGCTATTATAATGCTAATGTTGATGTTCAAGTCAAAAAGCAATCTCGCAATCGCGTGACGGTGCACTTGGTGGTTCATGAAGGACCTCTGGCGATTATCCGACAAATTAATGTCATTGGTAATCATGGTTTTTCTGAAAAAACGATTCTTAAAAAAATGTCTTTAACGACTTCAGGAATGTTGACATGGTTGACGCATACGGATCGTTACTCTCGCGAAAAACTCAATAATGATTTGCGATCGATTACCGCGTTTTATATGAATCATGGTTATTTGAGATTTCATATCACCTCATCAACCGTAGAGCTAACTCCTGACAAAGCAAATGTGTATCTCACCATACATGTTGACGAAGGGGCGAAATATACCGTCAGTGGTTTTACAGTTACTGGTGAAAACATTATTCCGACACCTGTCTTGATCAAAGCGATCGATTTACCAAAAGGGAGTGTGTTTTCTCGAGATCGCATCGTTAGTGCAACAAATGTGATTAAAGAGTCTATGGGACGTAAGGGTTTTGCTTTTGCTTCGGTCGATCCATTGCCTAAAATCGATGAAAAAACACATACAGTATTCATTAATTTCAAAGTCCACCAGGGTAAAGTTGTTTACGTTCACCATATTCAGTTTATCGGAAACTACAAAACCAATGATTCTGCTTTGCGCCCTAAAATGGCGCAGGTTGAGGGTGGAGTGATTAATACTGATTATGTCAAACAATCCCAGCGACAATTGAATCAATTACCGTATCTTCGTAACGTGAACATTAAAACAGTTCCTACTGAAGGGAAAGATGATCAAGTTGATTTGAAAGTTAAAATGGATGAAGTTCCTGCAGCATCTTTGACTGCTGGTGTTGGGTATTCAACGTTAGATGGTGTTGTACTAAACGGTGCTTTGACCCATAAAAATGTGTTTGGTACAGGAAAAACCTTTTCGATCAATCTGTCTCATAGTGGGTATTTGCAAACGTATAGCGTGAGTTATATCAACCCTTACTACACGATGGATGGTATCACGCGGGGCATTACAGCCTACATTAAACGAACCGATCCGAGTGAGGCAAATATTTCTTCGGAATATTCTTTCGATGAGCTTGGCGCGAAAGTATTTTATAACATACCGATGAGCGCATCAGCGACGTCGAGCAATAGTTTGAACTTGGGTTATGGGTTTAGTTCTACAAACTTAGATGTCAGCGATGATGCGTCTACACAAATTAATGATTTTGTCGATGACTACGGCCGTCACTTTAATGATTTAAACTTGTCAGCGGGTTGGGTACATAATGGATTGAATCGCTATATTTTCCCAACGAAGGGCTTCGAGCAATCGCTTGGAACGAATGTGGCGCTACCTGTCGATAGTAACTCTATAGGTTATTACAAAATCAATTATCAGGCAGTAAATTACTTTAGCCTCTCGCGTTCCTTTATCCTCAAAATGAAGGGCAAATTAGGTTACGGTTCTGGCTTTATTCATAGTGATGATTTGCCTTTTTATCGCAATTACTTTGCGGGTGGTATTGGTTCGGTTCGTGGTTATGAAGGTAATACTTTGGGACCGCGTGATTCGAACGACGACCCGTTTGGCGGTAACTTTCTCATGACAGGTACCGTGGCATTGATTTTCCCGAACTTCATCAGCCCAGATAACCTACGTACTTCTATCTTTGTTGATGGTGGTAATGTGTATGATTTAGAAGGGTTGACCGATGATGATGGCTTTTCTTTTGGTGATTTACGCTTTGGCGCCGGTCTCGATGTTCAGTGGCTCTCGCCAGTTGGTCTCATTGAATTTAGCTTGGCAGAAGCTCTCAACCCTGGCTCTAAAGATGAAGAGCAAATCTTCGATTTCCGTATGGGCGTGAATTTTTAGATAGCTGTAGGGAGCTGTTGCAAGACTGGAGTTTTATGCGGCACTGTTTCCGTTTGTCTCTTAAATATTGTCACATCCACGTTTTTCACATTTAACCCCCAACTCCTCTCCTCCTTGCGCGAGAGGGGCTAGGAGTGAGGGTAAAGATTAAGCTCGCCTAAGGGCGCAACATCTTCATTACCGGTTGCCCGGATATCCTAAATATGCCATACTACCTGCTCATATTACGGGTAATAAGGAGAAGTGTATGAAAAAGCTAATTGCTATTATGGCAGTTGTGGTAATGGCTTTGGGTGTGAGCGTGGCGAATGCCGCTGATGACTCAAAGATTGCCGTAGTGAATGTTGGTAAGATTTTGCATTCATCTGCAAAAGTGAAAAAAGCGACAGATCAATTAAAGTCAGAGTTCTCGTCTAGACAAAAGAAAATTAAGGCGATGCAAGGCGACTTACAAACAGAATTAGATAAAATGAAAAAAGATGCTTCTGTGATGAGCACGAGTGACAGAAAGAAACTCGAAGATAAAATCACCACAGATAGACAAAACTTGATTCAACAAATCAGCGCATTCCAAAAAGATTTGAATGCTGCTCAACAAAAAGCTATGAAACAAGTCTTTGATCAACTAAACGGCGTTATTTCCAGCGTAGCGAAAAAAGGTGGATATAACATGGTCTTAGATAAGCAATTCGTCATCTATTCTACATCTACATATGATATTACAGATGAGGTTCAAACAGCTTTTTCAAAATCATAAACATACAGAGTTGAGCGTATTATTAGATACGCTCAACATCTTATTTAGCCTACAGCAAAAACCATGACACAATTTACATTAGAAGAATTAGCAAATAAGTTGGACGCCAAGCTCCAGGGCGATCCCGCAACAGAAATCCGAGGTATCGAAACGCTAGATCGCGCCCAAAGCGGCGATTTGAGTTTTTTATTCAATCCGAAATATCGACATCATTTACAAAATACTCAAGCTTCTGCGGTAATACTTTCAGAAAATGATTTAGAAAACTGCGCCACAAACGCGCTCATTTCCGATAACCCTTATTTTACATATTCAAAAGCGGCAGCGTTCTTTTCCAAAGTGCGCACATTAGCCTCCAAAGGCATTCACCCAACCGCTGTGGTGGGAGAGGATTGTGATATTCATGAATCAGTTGCTATTGGCCCTTATGTTGTGATCGGTGATCGTGTCACCATCGATGAGGGAGCAACCATTGGCGCGCATGCCGTTATTCAAGATGATGTCGTCATTGGCAAACGGGCACGTATTTGGCCTAGAGTTACGCTTTGTCATGATGTGGCTTTGGGTGATGAGACAGAAGTGCATAGTGGTGCGGTCATCGGTTCGGACGGTTTTGGTTTAGCGCAAAATAAAGGTGAATGGCACAAAATCCCACAAATGGGTAAAGTGATACTAGGTAATAAAGTAGAAGTTGGTGCTAACACGACGATAGATCGGGGTAGTATTGGCAATACAATTATATCGGATGGTACGAAGCTAGATAACCAAATCCAAATTGCACATAACGTACGTATTGGTCAGCATACTGTGATTGCGGGTTGTGTTGGTGTTGCGGGTAGCACGACTATTGGTAGTCACTGTCAAATTGGTGGTGGTGCGGGTGTTACTGGTCACATCAATATTGCTGATCAGGTAGGTATTGCGGCGATGTCGATGATTTCTAAATCTATCGATAAGCCTGGCCATTACACTTCGCGTGGTATGGGATTACAAACTTTACGCGAGTGGCAAAAATCTGCAGCACTCTTGCGGCGTTTAGATCGTTGGATCGGTCGTGTTCGCAAGTTGGAAACGCAGATAGGAACGCAAGGGAAAGCGAGTAATAATAAACAACAAAACAATAATACAAGTAACTTAAACAGAGTGAATGAAACAATGGGTAAAGAGTTAGATGTAAATGAAATAGTAAAGCTGCTTCCGCATCGCTATCCATTTCTATTAGTGGATAAAGTGTTGGACTATGAGTTGGGCAAATCGCTTGTTGCGGTGAAAAACGTGACGGCTAACGAGGAGTTCTTTGTGGGGCACTTTCCGCAAAAGCCAGTTATGCCCGGTGTTCTCATCGTTGAAGCGCTTGCGCAAGCTGGTGGCGTACTCGCCTATAAATCAGCAGAAGAGTTATATCCTGAAGAAGACATTCTATTGTACTTGGTAGGTGTCGATAACGCGCGATTTAAGCGAGTTGTTCAACCAGGGGATCAGTTACGATTAGAAGTAGAAGTCATTAAAACACGGGGTGCTATTTGGCGTTTAAAAGGCGTTGCATCGGTTGATGGCCAAGTTGCATGTACAGCAGAATTAATGAGTGCAAAGTAAGATGAGTGAAAATATACATCCACAAGCAATCGTCGATCCAAAGGCGAAGATCGGTAAGAACGTCACAATAGGTCCTTGGACAATGATAGGCCCTGATGTTGAAATTGGTGACGGTACTTGGGTTGGCCCTAATGTCGTTATCAATGGGCCTACACAAATTGGTAAAAATAATAAAATTTTTCAATTTGCATCGGTTGGTGAAGATCCCCAAGATATGAAATATAAGGGTGAAAAAACCAGTCTCGTCATAGGAGACGGCAATACGATTCGTGAATTCGTTTCGATTCATCGTGGTACTGTTCAAGAAGAAGGGGTCACACGTATTGGCAATAACAACCTATTCGTGACTTATTCGCACATCGCACACGATTGCGTGATTGGTAATAACATTATCATTGGACATCATGTTGGGTTAGCCGGACATGTGGTAGTCGATGATTATGCGATTTTAAGCGCATATGCTGCGGTACACCAGTTCGTTCGCATTGGCGCATATTCTTTCTTGGCGCGCTTGACCATGTTAGGTCGAGACTTGCTGCCATATGTAATGGCTGCGGGTGGTAACGATGCTGGTCCTGTTAGCATTAACGTCGTCGGGTTGCAACGTCATGGCTATAAGCAAGAAGCTATCATGGCGCTTCGCCGCGCATATAAAATCCTATACCGTCAGGGCTTGAAGCTAGACGAAGCACGTCAGCATTTAGTTGACATGACGAAGGAGTTTCCA
>JBKAGM010000060.1:0-6529 GCA_046290385.1 Gammaproteobacteria bacterium | reverse complement strand
ACATTCTACGACTGTCATCCCGCGGTTTATCCGCGGGATCTCTATCAATCAATAACCTATGGTTGTTGATTGATAGTAAAAAGCCAGTTCGCAACACTCCCACAAGGAGACTCCTTGCTACGCTCGGAATCACAACTCTGGTTAATTGTAGCCACCGCGGCGCTTGCGTGAGAAGGGAAAGGGATGAGGGTAAAAACATCTGCACCGAAGGCGCAAGATTCAAACCTGATGCGCCCCCACATCATAAGCACTCAAACGGTACTTCGTGATAATTTGATTGAGGCTACGACTATAAGCAGCGCCTCTTTGTGAATATTTAGCAACACCTGGCGTAAGAGCAACACCATTAAGCGGTTTATTTTTCGCAACAATTGAGGCACGAAGTGCTCGAAACTGTGAATATGCTGGATTGGTATTTAAATTTCGGATATAACTCTTAATCGACGCATCGACAGAACTAAAACTACGTACTTCAAAGGTACTGCCGGCAGCACGTGATTTAGGCACAATTCCACAACCTTTTCGATAGCACCATTGACCATAGTAGTTATTCCCTTTGACAGCAAAGCGCGACTTACCCCATGCCGATTCATTAATCGCCTGTGCAAGTGCTAAAGAGGTAGGGACGATGTTAACGCGAGTAAATAATCGTTGCCAATCACTCTCTTTTTCCACATCAAAGCCTTTGCATTTATACTCAAGAGCCAAGGCTCGCACCCATAGCTTTTGATCATCATTCAGTTGTTGCTTTTGCCAAGCACGGTGATATTTGGTCAGCCTTTCTCGCTGCTGGAGGATTTCGGCATTTGCTTGCGCAATCTTGGGCTCCATAAAAGCCACAAACGCCTGCTGCTTGCCAGTCAGGCTATCTGCCCAAGCAAAAGAAACACTTTGTATTGCTAACATAATGATTAACAGCAGCTTTTTCATTTTTTTGTCACATTTTTGTATTAGTTGACCCACTATACCACAAATTGGTTATAGTTAAAACAGGATTTGCCATACTTAGGGCTACAGCCCTGTTGACTCCTCTAAGTGATAAGTTGTAGATTTACGCTTGCGGAGAGATATCTGAGCGCTTTAAAGAGCACATTTATGAAACCGAAACAACACACCAGGGCAAGCACAAGGATAGAGCGAATGAACCCCTCTCAGCGCCATAAAAATTGGAAAACATTATGATACACAATATAGTTATCATTGGAAGCTCTGGAGCAATTGGATCGGCACTAACAGCAATACTTTCTACCACATATCCAAATGCAACCATTTACGCACTCTCTAGACAAGCACCACAAAAGTTTCAAAAAAATATAATCTATAATGAAATTGATTATTACTCAGAAACATCTATAAAGAACGCATCATCTATTGCTGCTGAACGAAAACCTATAGACATAATCATTGTGGCCACAGGTATTTTGCACCAAAAAAACCTATCACCAGAAAAATCCTTACAGGACTTAAGCTTTGAAAAATTTAAAACATCATTCGAAGCCAATGCGGTCGTACCAGCCATGCTAGCAAAACATTTTCTCCCAAAATTAAACAAACATTCTCGCTCAATCTTTGCCGCTTTATCTGCTCGTGTTGGAAGCATTTCAGACAACCGACTTGGCGGCTGGTATTCATATAGAGCATCTAAAGCAGCGTTAAACATGATAGTAAAAAATGCATCGATTGAAACCCAAAGATCAAACAAAGAAGCTATTGTTGTCGCACTACATCCTGGCACAGTTGATAGCCCACTATCAAAGCCATTCCAAAAAAACGTACCTCTCAATAAACTTTTTACTCCAGAATTTTCAGCAACAAAACTTATTA
Organism: Gammaproteobacteria bacterium; assembly: GCA_046290385.1. Taxonomy (GTDB): domain Bacteria; phylum Pseudomonadota; class Gammaproteobacteria; order JAGOUN01; family JAGOUN01; genus JBKAGM01. The sequence continues at coordinate 4,705 of JBKAGM010000060.1, read as the reverse complement.
GTGTTTTAGAAACGTTATCTCCAAAAGATTCGGGCAAGTGCTTTGATTGGAGTGGACAAGAGGTTAAACCATAAATGCAAGTCGTTTGGTATAAAAGAGACCTAAGAATACATGACCATCGCCCTCTTACAACCGCGGCGAGCCATGGACCCGTTCTACCTTTATATATACTCGAACCAGAACTTTGGAAACAACCTGATTTAAGCTATAGACAATATGATTTTCTAAAAGAATCGTTATCAGATCTCAATAAATATTTAAAAGAAATAGGACAGCCGTTAATCATAAAAACAGGGGATGCTATTTCTATTTTAAACGAGATAAATAAAAAACATCGCATAGACGCATTATGGTCGCATCAAGAAACCTGGAATGGCTGGACTTATGCACGCGACAAAAAAATCAAATCATGGACAAAAAAACTTAACATTCCATGGTACGAGTTTAGACAAAGTGGGGTCATTAGATGCTTAAAAAATCGCGATGGTTGGGCAAACCAATGGAACAAAGAAATGAATAAAGCATTGGTACTTGCTCCAAAAGGATTAGATACTATTGATGAAGACTCTGAAGAATTACCAGCAGCCGAAACAGTAGGCCTGGAAAATGACCACTGTATATTTCGCCAAAAAGGCGGACGAAGTGAAGGGCTAAAAATTCTCTTGAGTTTTTTCGAAGGACGAGGTGAACATTATACCAAAGGCATGTCTTCTCCTGTGACTGCATTTGATAACTGTTCAAGATTATCACCACACATTGCCTTTGGAAATTTATCATTAAGAGAGATTTACCAGTACACTGAAGATTTTGCAAATAAAATCGAACTTTTCCCAAAAGAAATAAAGGGAAAATGGCCGAGCGCATTAAGGTCTTTTTCAGGAAGGTTAAGGTGGCATTGTCATTTTATTCAAAAACTAGAAGATCAACCGAGCATAGAGTTTGAAAACATGCATGCAGGATATAACTCGCTAAGAACCGAAGAATTTAATCATAACTATTTTAAAGCGTGGAAAGAAGGCAAAACAGGCTATCCAATGATTGATGCGTGCATGCGCGCTTTAAAAGCAACTGGTTGGATAAATTTTCGAATGCGAGCAATGCTTATGAGTTTTGCTAGTTATAATTTATGGCTACACTGGCGAAAAACTGCGTTACACTTAGCACAGCTTTTCACAGATTATGAACCAGGCATTCACTATAGCCAAGTGCAAATGCAATCCGGAACAACAGGTATAAATACTATACGAATATACAGCCCAACAAAACAAGCAATTGATCAAGATCCTAAAGGAATTTTTATTCGAAAATGGATTCCTGAGCTACAAAACATACCACAAGAATGCATTCACACTCCATGGGTATTTCCAAAAAAATTAAACGGATACCCCATGCCGATAGTAGATGAGAAAACCTCTCGGAAAAATGCTGCGCAAAAAATTCAAGAACTAAGAAAAAAATCCGAACATAAACAGTCTGCAAAAATTATCATTTCTAAACATGCCAGCAGGAAAAATAGCTTCAAAGATAAGAAGAAACAAAAAGAACCTGTACAATCGGAACTAAACATATGACATCATTACACCTCATACTGGGAGACCAACTCTCTCACAACATCTCTTCTCTAGAAGGCTACGATAAATCAAGCGACATTATTTTAATGTGTGAAGTGTGGGAAGAAGCAACTTATGTAAAACATCACAAAAAAAAGATAGCCTTTTTATTTTCCGCCATGCGCCATTTCGCCAATGAGCTCAAAGAGAAAGGATATAACATCCACTACATAAAGCTTGACGACATAAACAACAAAGGCTCTTTTAGAGAGGAAGTATGCCGATTTATAGAGAAATATAGCATCTCGAAAGTTATTCTCACTGAGCCAGGAGAATATCGAGTTTTAAAAGACATCAAAACGTGGCAAAAAGACTTTAATGTTTTGGTTGAGATACGAAAGGACTCTCGCTTCCTATGTGACAATGATGAATTTCAGAACTGGGCAAAAAATAGAAAAAATTTACGCATGGAATTTTTTTATCGCGAAATGAGAAAAAAATGGAATATTTTGATGGAAAACGGCGAACCACTAGGAGGACAATGGAACTACGATTCACAGAACCGCAAAACACCTTCAAGTCAGTTAGAAATCCCAGCTCCTTTTGAACAAAAGCCTGATACCATTACAAAAGAAGTCCTTACATTAGTTGAAAAGAAATTTAAAAGTCATTTTGGCGACTTAGAGCCATTTTACTTCGCAGTGACACGAGAACAAGCGTTAAAAGCACTTAAACTTTTTATTGAACAACGATTAAAAAATTTCGGTGATTTTCAAGATGCTATGATTGAGTCGCAGCCATGGATGTACCACTCACATATTAGTTTTTATTTAAATGCTGGACTTTTAAACCCAATGGAATGCATCAAGGCAGCAGAAAGAGCCTACCATGATCGCTTAGTCCCTATTAATGCTTGCGAAGGTTTTATACGCCAGATCATTGGATGGAGAGAATATGTTAGAGGTATTTATTGGTTAAAAATGCCAGAATACAGCAATGAGAATTATTTTAATGCAACTCGCTCTCTTCCTCACTTCTACTGGACAGGCAATACAAAAATGAACTGTTTGAAACAATGCATCTTGGAAACAAAAAAGCATGCTTACGCACATCATATTCAAAGACTGATGGTATTAGGTAACTTTGCATTACTTGCTGGCATTCATCCTGATGATGTCAATGAATGGTATTTAATCGTATACGCTGATGCCTATGAATGGGTAGAACTACCAAATGTTTCTGGAATGATTTTATTTGCTGATGGCGGATATCTCGCAAGCAAACCTTATGCTGCAGGTGGGAGTTATATCAATAAAATGTCAAACTATTGTAAGAGTTGTGCTTACAAAGTCAGCAAAAAAAATGGGCCATCTGCTTGCCCTTTTAATTACTTATATTGGAACTTTCTTCAGCAAAATAGAAAAAAGCTTGAAAGCAATCATCGCATACGAATGATGTACAAAACCTACGACAAAATGGATGAGAATAAAAAGAGAGATATTCAAAGTGATAGCGAAAGGTTTTTAAATGCAATAAATAGTGATGAAACTGTTTAACTATATCCTAGATATCTGCTTCTATCAGCTAGAAATTGACAATATGCCACATAGGGGCTAAGCATACGAAATGAGAGTGTCGCGAACTGGCTCTTTACTAACAGCAGAATGCAACAGCCCCGAAATAATGATATTTTGCTTGTCACACTTTCATTCTGGCTGTATTGTGCGATCTAGTTGACTCACTATACAACAGATTGCTTAGAGTTAAAACAGCCAATCCTCACTGAGCATAAAAGCCCTGTTGACTCTACTAAGCTATAAGTTGTACATTTACCACTCCGGAGAGGTGTCTGAGCGGTTGAAAGAGCACGCCTGGAAAGTGTGTGTACGTCTAACAGCGTACCGAGGGTTCGAATCCCTCTCTCTCCGCCATAAAAAAAACGCCCCCGCAGGGGGTGGTTTTTTTATGGTAGAAAATAAGTGGATTCGAACCCTCGGTTTCAAATAAGCGGGTTTGACAAATTTGCAGGAAGCAAATTTGCACGCCGGCGAAGCCGGCACCCAAGCGAAGCGCCGGGCGAGCCCCAGGATGGGGCGAGTGAATCCCTCTCTCTCCGCCATAAAAAAACACCCCCGCAGGGGGCGGTTTTTTTATGGTAGAAAATAAGTGGATTGCTCCGCCGGCAATTTGATTTTTCACTTTCGTGTATGCATGCACAAATTGCGACTCGGCATCATAAAGCGGTCTTGCGTAAATAAATTCTTACGCATACTTCCACTTTTGCTGGCTGTGGTTGAGCAGGTGCGAGAGCCTGAAACAATCTTCCACTCCCCTACGGCGGTCATTGCGAGCCCCGCAAGGGCGAAGCAATCTAATCGAAGTTGAGCCGCAAAATACTGGCGGCTATTAACCTAGATATTTCAAACATCTGAAGCGCTCCGATTAGATTTAAACGTCCTCAAACTTAATATAGACTTCTTGCCATAGAATAATTTTATCTTGATCATCAAATTCCAAAATTAGAATGGCTTCAAACATATCCACACTCCCGTCGGTACGAGCAACTCTCGCTCTCATCGGAATAGTGACAAATGGTTTTGCCTCTATATACTTGTCCACATCATAAGCTATTGAACTAATGTTTGCTTTAAATTGATATAGGAACTCTCGATAATTATCATAATTTGCCTGATAAGTACGGCCATTTGCTTTAACTGAAAAATTTTCAGCAAACAATGTCGCAATTTTTTCATTAGTAATGACAGAATCATGGATAAGATTTTCTGAGTTCCAGTCAAGAAGCTTTTTGGCTATCTTAATTAACGACATAAGCATCACCTCTCTATAAATATTCACTAACATTCATATTAACCGTTACCATAGTTTTTAGCTAGTTTCCCGATGACCTCAACTAAGTAAATATAACTCATGGATTTTAAAAATCCCGCGGATAAACCGTGGGATGACAAAAAACAAACCGCGAATGACAGCCATAGAACACAACAGCCCCACTCTGTAGACTACGGCACGTCATTGGTTGCTGCTTGAACCGCTCTCACCCACCGCACGTCATTGTAAACCCGAAGGGCAAAACAATCCCCAAACCCTACGGGCGTCATTGCGAGCCCGAAGGGCGAAGCAATCTAGTCGAAATT
>JBKAGM010000059.1:0-6965 GCA_046290385.1 Gammaproteobacteria bacterium | reverse complement strand
GCAGGTAATAATACAATTAGGGGTGTTGATGGAAATGACATTATAGATGGTCGTGGCGGTGATGATAGCATTGATGGTGGTGATGGTGACGACTCTATGACCGGTGGTCTAGGTAATGATACGTTTATACTTTCAAGCGGCAACGATCATATAACAGATTTTCAAAGTGGTACGGATTTTATCGATCACCATAGTTTTGGTATTGGATCACAAGATATTATTATCGTGAGCGGTACGTCAACTGTAATCAATTATACAGGTGGTACTTTAACTTTAGATGGTGTTACGAATATTGATGGTGGTGATTTTATTAATGCGGCGCCTACTGTTTCTGGATCAGGAAATGTGACGGCAACAGAAGATATTCCATATACTTTTTCAGCCAGTGAATTTAATTTCAGTGATGCAAATAGTAATGATGATTTAGCGAGTATTACAATTAAAAGTATTAATTTTCCTGTAGGTGGTAGTTTGCTTCTAGATGGCATCGCTGTAACCAATGATCAGGTTATTTCGCGTGCTGATATAGATGCCGGTAAATTTACTTTTGTATCCGCTACAGACAATCATACAGATAGCCCAAGCTTCAATTATACCGTTTCTGATGGTTTAGCAGAAAGTAATGAAGTGTCTATGACGATTAATGTGGCCGCTGATCCTATAGAAAGCGCCTCAGCAACAGCTAGCACAGATTTCTTAGGCAGTGTTTTATCGCTCGGCATTTCTTCGTTTAACTTAGGCAATGGCGATCAATTATTTATTGATGGCTTGCCTGATAAAACAGCGCTTTATTCTAGAGAAAACGTTCATATTAATAATGATGATGTGCTTGGTACAAGTGGTAATGATTCAGTTGAAATAACAAATTGGAATTTATCAGAGCTTAAAATTTCTTCTGAAAAAATGCTCACAAGTTCTTTTGACCTCAATGTAAGATTAATTCAAGACGGACAAACTTATACGGAAACCTTTACGGTCTCTCAAATAGCCGGTGTCACATACTATGATACGGCGGGAGATGGTACGGCAGGTAGTGATTTTTATTGGTTAGATAGCAGTACAGCAGGTAATGATGCTAATTTTAATGCTGGTGATGGCAATGACTTTATTTATCGTTATTCAACAGGTGGAGCTTATCAAAATGGTGTTTCTGGAGGTGCAGATAACGATGTCATTATTATTGATACACAAACAAATGGGTCAGCTGGGGCCAATATCATCAAAGGCGGCAGTGATGTAAATGATTATGACATCGTTTATGGTTACAGTGGTGATTCTGCTTCATCAGCAAAAGAATCATTAACAGGTGATTATGGTTCTGGTGAACTATATGGTGGTGATGGAGATGATGTTCTAAACGCATCTTATGGCAATATGCGTGTTGATGGTGGCGCTGGAATAGATTTGGTGTCTTACATATCTGCGACTGCCGTGATAGTGGATCTTCAACTAGAAAAAACATATTTGAATGATGTAAGCAGTACATTAAAAGATGATGTTTACAATATAGAAAACATCTTAGGTAGTAATAACAATGATGAGCTGTATGGTGATGCAGGTAATAATACAATTAGGGGTGTTGATGGAAATGACATTATAGATGGTCGTGACGGTGATGATAGCATTGATGGTGGTGATGGTGACGACTCTATGACCGGTGGTTTAGGCAACGATACGTTTGTATTAAGCTTAGGTAATGATGTTATTTCAGATTTCACTGATGGCAGTGACTGGATTGATCTGAGAGATATTGGCTTAACATTTGCTGATTTGACAGTTTCTACTCAAGGTTCAGATACAAAAATTACATCAAGCTTGGGTGGCTTTGACACCTCATCAATTACGTTGCAAAATTACACAGGCTCTTTCGGTGTTAGCAATGTGATTGAGGGTAATTTAGCCCCTTATAATATTACAATCTCATCTAACACGATCGATGAAAATTTGGCTGCAGGCATACAAATTGGTGTATTAAGTGCAACGGATAATGCAGGTGATATAACATCCTTAGTTTTCACAGAAGTGTCAGACACCGGCAGTAAATTTTATATAAGTGGTAATATACTCTATGCAGACGACACGTTTGATTATGAAACGGCTACAAGTTATACCATAGGCATTAAAGTACAAGATGCGAGTGGTGCAAATAATACAGAAACACTGACAATTTATGTAAATGACCGCAATGATCCACCTGTGGCTAATCCAGACAGTGGTACAGTTGCAGAAGACAGTGGCTCAGTAACGATTAACTTACTCGCAAATGATGAGGATCTTGAGAATGATTCATTTAGCATTCAAAGCCTAATTACTCCAGGTAATGGTGCTGTGTCAAATAATAATGATGGAACGGTTACTTATACACCAAATCAGGATTTTAATGGTGTTGATACTTTTGAGTATACTATTACAGACACTAATGGAGGAAGCAGTACTGCTACTGTTACAATAAATGTAACTCCAGTGAATGATGCACCTGTTGCAACAAATGATACATTTTCAACAGATATAGATACCACGATAGAAATTAGCTTTAATGATATCGTGGGTAACGATATTGATGTAGATAACACGTCATCTGATTTATATATAGTGCTTGATATTGATAATGATGGTGTGTTTGATGCAACAAGCGTAGGTGCCCAAGATATTGCTATCTCCGATTCAAGTGGCCCATTTGTTTTTGATCCTAGCAATCAATATGGTGCTTACTCTCAGGTAGGTACTGATGCGCTACACAATATTAATTACCAATTGTCAGATGGTGAATTCACCTCAACGGGTTTGATCACAGTGACAGTTGATAGACTTCTCTATCATCCAAGTGTGACGGATGAAAGCGTGAGTATTGATCAAGGCGGTTCAGTCAGCTTAAGTTTTGCGACACTGTTATCAAATGACTCTAATCCAGGTACAGGCACGCTGAGTATTACTTCATCATCAACTGATGTGTATATTGATTTAGGTGGCGCTCAAATCGGTGGAACTTTTACTGTCAATGCTAGTGGGTTTACGTTTGATACAGGCACAGACTTTGATAGTTTAGGGTTAGGTGAATCGTATATATTACCAATTGCATATGTTGTCAGTAATACTGAGGGCAACAGAATAGGACATGTTGAGATAACCATTAATGGCCTTAACGACGCGCCAATGGTGGTTAATGATACCATTAATATAACAGAAAACGAAGTGCTTACTTTAACTCGAAAATCGCTTGCGGGTGATGATTTGAATGGAGATATTAACGACAGTGATGTGGATGTAAACGATCAGCTCACTTATATTGTAGATACAAACTCTGATGGAACATTTGATCCGCTCGTTGATCTTGTCCTTGATAGCAGCTTCGATAAAGAAGAATTTGATTTTAGAGATACCTATGATTACCTTGATCAAGGGGAATCTGTCACGATTCAATATGCATATCAAGTGTCAGACGGTATCGAGACAAAATATGGTGATTTAAATATTGTTATCGCTGGTGTGAATGATGTGCCAGTCGTTGAAGATGATTTGTTTGTCGGTGCTAAAAGTATTATGTCAGGAGAAGTGCTTACTGTCAGCGCTGCAGAAGGGGTGCTTGCGAATGATGCTGATCCAGAGTCTGACAGTATTATTGCGACACTTGATTCAGGGCCTGCAAATGGTACGCTAACTTTGAATCAAGATGGTAGTTTCACTTATACACCAAGTCTTACTTTCTCAGGTGAAGATACGTTTGTTTATCGTGCAGAAGATGCTAATGACTCAAATAGCTACACTATTGGATATGTCACGATTAATGTTTTACCTCTTAATATTATTGGATCATCAGTTCGTGAAGATTTTATTGTTGGTAGTGCAGGTAATGATATTTTAAATGGTAAATCGTTAAATGATTTATTAATCGGCGGTGCAGGCAATGATATATTTATTGCGACAACAGGCGATGGTAACGATGTGATGGATGGTGGAACAGGCGAGGATACCCTTGATGCATCGGCTGTTACAGATTCAATGGTTATTAATCTTGTAACAGAAAGTTTAATTTCTAATGGCCAGGAAGATGTAATTCGGAATTTTGAAAATATCGTTGCTGGTTCAGGAAATGATATCATTACCGGTAATGATCAAAATAATGCACTGTATGGTGGTGCAGGCACAGATGTTTTGTCTGGTGGTTTAGGTAATGATCTTCTTGCTCCAGGGTTGGGTTTGAATAATATCGTTGATGGTGGAGATGGTATCGATATTTTAAGTTTTGAAGATTTGGATTTGGGAAATAATATACTAGAAATAAATTTTTTAACGCATGAAGCGAAATTGGTAGATTTAGATTCACAAGTATTGCTTTCAGTCAGTTTTAGCAATATAGAAGAAATTCATGGCCCTAACTCTGCTGGTTCAGTCATTTTGATATTAGGTGAAGATGATCCAATTAGCTATGAAAGTATTTCAAATGACACAATAGATCTCGTTGCTTTATCTGAAAATGGTTTTGTTGATGGCTCAACAATCGATGCAGGAGGTCAAGGAGACTCATTGCTTGCTTTTGATCTAAAGACAATTGATGCAGGCCAAGCTGGCTATGTCACATCAGGTGTGAAAATTGATCTGGAAATGAAGAAATTACATACCTCAATCCTGATTTAAGTGGAAAATCAGCAACAATCAAAAATTTTGAAAATGTGATTGGCTCGATCTATGATGATCAGATTTATGGTGATTCAGGTGATAATGAGTTAAATGGTTATGAAGGAAATGATGAGCTTTTTGGCGGTGCTGGTAATGACACACTGATCGGCGGTTTGGGTATGGATACATACGATGGTGGCGATGGTATTGATACTTTATTGTTATCAGATAATTCAGAAGGTGTCGAAATAACATTTGATACTGTTCAGGGTTCAGAAAGTCAAGATACAATTTTAATCGGCGGAGTGGGTGGTATCACTGAAACGGTAAAAAATGTTGAGATATTCAAAGGTTCAGAGTTTGATGATGTATTTAAAATTGGCTTTGAGTTAGGTGCGACAAATTCTGATCCGCTAAATCCCAATAGAACACAAGACCAATTCTCATTTTCAGGTGGCAAAGGAAATGATACGATTGATTTTTCTGCTGTTAACCACGTTCACCCAATTGTGACACCACCGGATCCTGGTCCAGGCCAAGTTGCAGGGCCATATTATGATGGTTTTGCTTACTTTGATCTTTCAAATAACTTTGTTACCATTAATCAATATCAGTTAGGAAAAATTCCAGCTAACGGGCTTTATTTTCCAAACATTCCAGATAATATTTTGGCTCCTTTCGATCCCGTGGGGTTTTTTGATGAGTTAGAGTCAGCATTGACTCAATACGAAACTGATATTGGAGATTTAAATGATTTGATTGCAAGTTTGGAAGATAACTATAATGCGCTTCAGGCTACTTGGTATGGCATTTTGCATTCTGTTGGTATTCCTTTGCCTCCTATTAAAGCGTTAATTACCGGTGCTTTTGAGACAATTGATTTGATTAAATCTGCTTCGGAAGGAGAAATCTCGTTGGTTGAGTTTGCTGCTGGGATTGGGATTGTAGCGGCGCAAACGTTCTCTGATTATTATACAGGATTGATCAGATACGTAGCAGACAATACTCTAGAGTTATTTGATATCTTAAAAGATGGGTTTACTTATTCTGACACCGCCTCACTTTCTGAATTATTATTTGGAGGCAGCAGTTCGAATACTTTAGAACAGCTTCAAGCATTTAACCCTGATCGTGATATTGTTAAAACATCTTCAGTGACTTATTCAATCAATTCTTTTGAAGAAGTCATTACAACTAACTTTAATGACTCAGTTGTCGGTACAAGTGGTAATGACATTATAAAAACCATGGACGGTAAAGATTTTGTTCGTGCAGGAGATGGTGATGACATTATTGATGGCGGTAAAGATAATGATATTTTGTATGGTGAAGACGGAGATGATATTTTTATTTTTTCTAAAAACTCCGGTACTGACAAATTGTTTGGTGGTGAGGGACATGATGTTATCGATTTAAGTAACCTTAACGCAGCTGTTAATATTAATGTCGGTAATAGTACGTTTAGTCTATTTGGTACAGTCTATGTTTTAAATAGCGTGGAAGGGGTCATTGGTACAGCCTATGATGATAGAATTATTGCTGTATCGGGTGATCGAAAAGATGTGATTTATGGTGGGGATGGTGATGATTTTATTGATGGTCGTGAGGGTCATGACGTTCTTTCAGGTGGCGCTGGCGATGATATTATTCGTTTGGGAACAGGAATAAATATTGGTGATGGTGGTGATGGTTTTGATATTGTGGACTATAGTCAATCAACCGTCGCTCTAGTTGTTGATCTTTCAGATACAGATTACCAATTCACGACTGATTATAACGCTGATAAGCTTGTGAATATTGAAGGTGTGATAGGCACAAATTATAATGACACTATTCAAGGAAACGAACAAGATAACCTTTTTATCGCATCTAATGGTAATGATACCTATTCTGACGTTGGTGGATCAGATACAATTGATTATTCTAGTTTTTCAAGCATTACTGCCGATCTGAATAACAATAGTGTTGATAAAAATGGTGGCAGTTATTCTGATGTGATTTCAGGTATTGAAAATATTATTGGAACATCAGGAAATGATGCAATTTACGGTAATAGTGACGCCAACTATTTTAAAAGCGCTGGAGGTCTTGATTCTATTGAGGCTGCTGGCGGCGATGATATTATTGATGCCAGAGATAGCCTTGGTTCCTTTATTGGAGGAGGGGGTAATGACTTATTTTATCTAAGTTCAGATAGTGTTTTTGTAGCTGGTGGTTCAGGTGATGATACAATCAGTTTAGCTTACTCCATAGTTGGTATGCCATTTGATTTAAAAGGTAGTGGTTTCTTAGGTAATATTTCAGATATCGAAGTCCTTATCGGTTCAGCATTCAATGATACACTGTTC
>JBKAGM010000058.1:0-7164 GCA_046290385.1 Gammaproteobacteria bacterium | reverse complement strand
AAAGCCGAGGAATCTCCATCTACAAGGAGATTCCTCGCTGCGCTCGGAATGACATCTCTGGTTGATTATCATCCCTCACTCTCTTTGCTCTGTCATCCCCTGCCCCCATTTCTTTGTCATCCCTCGGAAGGCCGACGCCAAAACGCCTAATCCACCAACTCAACCGAAGGCGTGATCTTATGACACACAAGTCTATGATTTAGATAAAAAAGCACGGAGAAGCCCTGCTTCAGATCCTGTGTAAATTTTGTGTAAATCCACCCTAAATACCCCCATTTAAAAGGAAAATCATGGTAAAATTGCACTTAAAATTATCATTGGCTGAGTGGAAATGCGTACACAAGATTCTAGAAATAACGATATACATTTCGAAACGAAAACATCAAAAGATCGACCTCCAACACTACCTGATCGAAAACGCCCAAGCATTCTTGATAAAAGACAAGCGAATTCAAATCATTTTAAAAGAAACGTCACGTTTGATTCAAAAAGTTCTGAAGAGGACTACAAGGATGAACAAAAGCACTCAACTCGTTCTAGAACTCGTGTCACGCGCAAATTAAAAAACGAAGATGAAAGTGCCAATCTACCCCTGCAAGACCTTCTTGAAAATGCTCACAAAAAGCTTTACAGCGAAGTAAAGAGGCATGCTCAACAAGCAAATGATAAAATAAAACTTGCTGAACTACTAATAAATCAACTAGGCCTACATAATGATAATACCAAGCAATTTGCAGCTCAAATGACATTAAACACCACCTTCTATGAACTCCTCATCACTCATCTCTATTTGGCTGTGCAAAAGAGTCAATTAAACACCGTCGCTTCAAATACAAATCTCCAAGATTTTTTGAACTATGCAGTCATGCTAGATGAAGCTATAGATGACTTAACTTCATCTGTTCCTGAATTTTATGTCGACAAAAATGATAAACGTTACCTTGTTGATCAATCTTATTTAAATGCCAAATTTCATTCAAAAAAACGAAACAGAGTGATCTTTGACTCAGAAGAAAAAATAAAAATATTTTTACTGACGAGAAATTTTCTCCGAAAATGTGAAAAAAAAATTAATGATCTTGAATCAGAAATAAACCCAGAAGTTACTGCTCATGATGATCTTGTTTCCATTGATGAGCTTGCTTTTAACATTTCAGCTATTCGCGCTAAACGTACATTAGAGACATTTAAAGATAACGTAATGAATTATTTAGAGTCATATTTAAAAAGCGAAAATACAGCTGCAGAATTTAAAAATAATGTTTCAAGTGCTTTTCAAAATAATAAAGATTCACTCAATAATCATCGCGACCTCATAACTAAGTACTTACTGGAACCTTTGAGAAAATTGCTAAGCTTTTTCACGGCTTTTCAATTTTTCAAAGAACCTATTCATACAGACCGAACAAAAATGGCAAAAAGCTTCGAAAACGCATTATCTGAGGTCACGCCATCTGACACTCCTCAGTTCGGCGGCTAACAAGGCGCTTCTTACTCAGATATGGCTTGGTGCATGACGGCGCCAAAGCCCCTACTTCATCTTATATTTAAAACTTCTCTGTCATTCCGAAGCAAAGCCGAGGAATCTGCATCCACAAGGAGATTCCTCGCTGTGCTCGGAATGAGATCTTTTGTTCATGGTTATCCCTCGGGTTGACTCGCGCCATCTTGGCCATAGCAATTGAGGCAAGCTTTGCGCGTTTCAAAACTGCAATTCTGCAGACTTGTGATCTCGTGATGACAATAGAAAGGAAGAGACTAGAATAATAATGCTGAAAGAAGCGAATTTTACTGACACTTTTGACAAAAACCATAAATATTCAAACTATGGTCTGTCATCTGGAACCCATGTTGAGCAGCAATGTCGCGCTGGCGATCTTCGATAATTTCATCATGAAACTCCACTACTTTGTGACATTTAACACAGACGAGATGATCATGGTGATCACCACGATCGAGTTCAAAGACTGAATACCCTTCTTCAAAATTATGACGTATAACAAGCCCCGCCTCTTCAAATTGCACCAAAGCACGATAGACGGTGGCAAGCCCTGCCTCTACCCCATTCTTCTCTAACTCCTGGTGAATTTCTTCTGCGCGCATATGGCGTTTCGATGAATTTTCTAAAACTTCCAATATCTTAAGCCTAGGAGTAGTAATTTTTAACCCGGCCTCTTTAAGTTGTTTTTTGTCCATTGATTTTATACCCCCGCTTCGCTATGATGTTCTAAATCGTAAGGATTGAAATGATTAAAAAACTAACAATCGCATTAATTTTCGGGTTAGTCCTCTCTGGGTGTTCTATCATACGCCCGTATCATCCTATTATCAAACAGGGGAATAAACTCGATGCTACGCAAGTAGCCAAGGTGCATACCGGCATGACCAAACAGCAAGTCATTTCTATACTTGGCAAACCAGTATTAACAAACGCTTTCGATACCAACCGCTTTGATTATGTTTATACATATCAAAACCATGGCGGCCCTATCGTTAAGCAAAAAATGTCAGTATTTTTCAAACACGGAATTGTTTCAAGAATCGAAAAAAGTAATTAATTTTACTAGTGAGACAATTTAATGATAACAAGCAGATCAAAAAGCAATTCTGTTGATTTAGCACAACCTATGAATGAAGAGGTTTCAACGCCACGAAGAGAAACCACTGATCACTCAGACTTAATAAAATCACCCAGTCATAAGGAAACCAAAGGCTTTGGAATAGCTGAATATATGCTTCATAAAGTTTATGAAAAAGATTATCCAGACTTAGATGAAAATAAAAAGAAGTTAGTTCTCTGGATAAATTACTTTTTATACGAGTTTCTAATCGACATAGATGAAAATAAAGATGATGATGATTGTGAAAATGAGATATCAAAATTAGTTGAACATATTCAAATTCAACTGGAATACTTTTTGCTTGGTCATTTGTGGTACCGCGAAATGTATAAGTCCATCGTTGGATACATATATGATAATGCAGGCGAGCTGGAACACTTTATTGATCTGTGGCGACAAATCAAAAGCTTCTTCATACCTTTACTTGACAGTTACTTAGATAAATTCGAAAATGAAGAAAAACCCCCGTCCATAACAGATGAAAGAACAAGCAGCATGAGCAGCTCAAGCGTAGAAGAAATAGAAGAAGAAAAGGAAGCTCAAGAGACAAAAGAGAACACAATATTACAAAGCAAGAAATCACAAGCAAAAGAAATTAATGAAAGCAAGGAGCCAGAAATGGAAACACAAAGACCAATAGAAGCAAATGAAGAGAAAGAGTCAGAAACCACTTTTGATGTTATAAAAGAAATCTTTGAATGGGATCAATGTGGCGATTTTCTCTTTTATCACTATGAACTCTTAGCAAATCGTGAAATAAAAAATAACGTCTACCTTGAAAAGCTCAACACAGAATCAAAATTTTTTCAGATGTTGCAAGATGATTTCGGAAAATATCCAGGCACACAAAGAGAATATGCAACATTTTCTTATCGACAAGACAGAGACCTTGACGCTAAGTACGCTAGTCAATCACAGACCAAATCATCTTTTGAATTATTGCCACGATTAAATGAAGCGTTTGATGATATAGCATTTGACCCTAGTACATTCGCTGATCTTTTGATTGATAAGCCCTTTGGTTACTCCATGTCTGAAGATGCAAAGGTCATTGACCCAAATGAGATAAATATTTATCAACTAACAAAAATTGGATCATTGATGATGCATGCATGGAAATGCGCTTGCGAACATCCTGCTGAACAAATACTCTTAGTAGTAACAGACAACAACGCCGAAATAATTAACCGTTTAAAAAACGCACTCAGCAATAATGGCTTAGAACATCTCATACCCTCCAATGTGACATTGCAATTGCGTATTCATAATCTAAAAACAGAATACCGTAATCAAGATATGGAGGATGAAGTAGATCAATCTCTAGAGTCAGAATACTTATTTTCAGGTAAAGGTCGTTTTTGCTTTGTCAACGAAGAAGCACTGAGAGCGAATCTTCGCGCACTTTTCCAGCAATCTGACATTATAAATAATCTCTATGAGTCTAGAGATTTTAACTTTGCTATAGCTTCACTGCTGTTCAATGAGATTGAACTTACTAACACATCGTTATCCCAGAATGATTCTCAAATTCTAGACCCGGGCCTTATTTATAAATCTAAACTGCAAAAAAATGAAAAAAATCTCGAGCCTTTCTTGTCTAACTCAAATCCTTCTGCAAACCTCTATTCATATTATGCGTATGAAGCACTTGCAGAACATGAAAGGAATTATCCAAACCTCTCTAGAAAAGATAAAGAGCTCATCCTACATACCTATAACTATCTGCATCAATTTGACACGCACGCAGCACAATTGGAAGAACGTGAAAACAGCCGCCTTTTTTCGATTATAAAAAATGAACCGGCTGCGGAGGCATTGAAGAACTTGAGTTCAGCGATTGAGGGTAATTTAAATAACTATTTATCTGGAACAATAACATCGGAAAACTTCCATACTTATGTCAAAGATGCCATCACAACTCAAAGACCAACATTAATCAACCATCGCTCTATCTGGACAAAAATCGTAAAAGGTTTTTGGGAGCCATTGCGCATGTTACTCAACACTGTTTCTCGTTCAGATTTCTTCAAACCGATCCGTACCGAGAGCCGCAAGTTGACGCTAGATTTTCAAGAGGATTTGGATAAACTACGAAACAACCACGCTGCCCAAGGCGTATAGCTCTAAACAGATGCATGCACTCCAAACTTCTAAACCCCGGGGTGTTTGTGAAGAACTCACAAAAACAAAACACTACGTCCCGCGGTTTATCCGCGGGACCCATAAAAATCGATCTTGTGATACCCTCTGAAGGCAAAACCCTATTCCGCTCTTCGTCTTCGCGCTTCTTTAGGATCAATAGTCAGTGGTCGATAAATTTCAACACGATCACCCTGCTCTAATCTGTCTTGTAATTGCTTCTGATGACTAAATACACCGACTTTAACCTTATCTATATCAATTTCAGAAAAAACTTCTAAAACACCAGAGGCTCGAATTGCTTGCTCTATTGTCACAGGCTCAGGCAATGTTACTTTGCGTAAAAACTGTTTTTTTGGTGTTGCGTATGCGACTTCGACATCAATCATACAAAGCACCTGCTCGCTGACAGAAGGCATCTACCAAATGACTGGCAATGGGTTCAAACACATTTTTAAAAGCACGATTGATTAAACCTTGCTTGAATTCAACCTGCAAATCGAGAGAAACACGACATCCCTCACCTTTCATCGGCTTAAATTCCCAAACACCCGTTAACTTTCGAAAAGGTCCTTCGACCAACGTCAATTCAATACGCTCGTTGAGAGTGAGTGTATTGTGCGTCGTGAAATATTGCTTTATCCCAGATTTTTTAATCTTCACGGTAGCTCGCATATGCGTTTCATCATACTCATGTATGATCGACTCATCACACCATGGTAAGAAATCTTGATAATGTTGCACATCATTCACTAATGCATACATTTGCGCGGGTGAATAAGGTACAATAGCTGTTTTATGAATATGTGTCATAGGGTTTACCAAAATGGGTAAGAAAAAGAAAAGTCTGCCAGACAATACGATAGCCGTCAATCGTAAGGCACGGCACGAGTATACCCTGGAAAAATCCCTAGAAGCCGGTGTTGTGCTCGAAGGCTGGGAAGTCAAAAGCCTCAGAGCCGGTAAAGCCAGTCTAATCGACAGCCATATCATCATCAAAAAGCAGGAAGCTTGGCTGCTTGGCGCCAACATTACCCCACTTCCAACGGCGTCTAAACACGTTGAAACCGACCCAACGCGCACACGTAAGCTTCTGTTACATCATGAAGAATTGAAGAAACTCATCGGTGCTACCCAACAAAAAGGCTATACCATAGTCGCCTTAAAACTGTATTGGAAACAACAACGTGTCAAACTTGAAATTGCTCTTGCTAAGGGTAAAAAGCTGCATGATAAGCGTGCCACTGAAAAAGCACGTGACTGGAAGCGTCAAAAGTCACGCCTAGAGCGTTGAAATAACACGACAATTCTGCTTGATTTTTCACCAATCTTGCTTATAATAGTCTTGAGTCAGGGGGCGTTCTGGCTTCGACGTGGGTATTGAGACTCGCGGTGCATGTCGAGTGGGTAACAGACTCGTAAAAATCGGTTGCAACTTAAAATAATCGCAAACGAAAGCGTATACGCAGAAGCTGCCTAAAAAGCTTTGCTTCTGTCCGTGACTGACACTGGTTTATGGGTGTCAGACCCACGGTCATTCACATAAACTCGCGATACAAAGTGCTTGCCTTTGGGTCGTTAAAACTTTAGCCAAGCTCGTGTTGCTTCTACCCTGCTCATCGGGTTAAGTGGCATTAAATAGTAGATGAGTCTAAACATGTAGAGCCAAAAGTGGATAACTTGCGGACGCGGGTTCAACTCCCGCCGCCTCCACCAATTTCCTTTTGTTAACGAGGTTAAACTCTCCTTTACGGTGCGACATTATGAACCCCCTCGAAAGGCCTCACTGCAAGGTTCTCTACCCTGCGGAGCGTCATTGTGCGACTCTCTCCCCATACGGAGCGTCGCTGTAAGACTCTCCCCTACTGAGCGTCATTCTGAGACGCTCTCTCCTACGGACATCATTGTGAAACTCTCTTTCCTACCGAGCATCATTCTGAGACTCTCTCACCCTACAGGCGTCATTGCGAGCCCAAAGGGCGAAGCAATCCAGTCTAAATTAAAGTACGTGACAAATCTTTCCACTCAGGGTTCATCCGATTAATTAAATCAAGCTTCTTTTTTCTGGAGCCACCTTTAATTTGCTTTTCCCTTTCAATAGCAGATGGCATGTCTGCATGCCATTCGTAATACACCAAATAATGACAATGATATTTTTGAGTAAAAGATTTGCTCGCTTCTTCCTTGTGTTGATAAACACGGCGAAGCAAATTGCTTGTCACACCTGTATATAACGTTCCATTACGTTTATTTGTCATGATATAAATTGCAGGACATTTCATGTCAATCATCTTGATACAAACATTTAGGCATTTCAATACTCTTTTAATTTTTTACGAGTATTGTTAAATCCATATTATATTCCGAGTCTCACTTTCGACTAGAT
This sequence comes from Gammaproteobacteria bacterium, assembly GCA_046290385.1. Lineage (GTDB taxonomy): Bacteria > Pseudomonadota > Gammaproteobacteria > JAGOUN01 > JAGOUN01 > JBKAGM01. Next base: position 18 of record JBKAGM010000058.1, on the reverse strand, counting down.
TGCTTCGCCCTTGCAGGG
>JBKAGM010000057.1:0-7580 GCA_046290385.1 Gammaproteobacteria bacterium | reverse complement strand
TGACAGAAAATAGTCTGGATTGCTTCGTCGCGCTACGCGCTTCTCGCAATGACGGACGTTGGGCTTAGATAGAGCAATTAGTCGTAGTATTTATAATCCAGTAGGCGGTTTTAGAGAATGAAACATTGAATAATCAAGTTCCTCATCTGCATCTTGACTGCTTCTCATTCTTTTTGAAACAGGAGAGCCGTCAAATGTATCGTATTTTACGTTTTCTGGTCTGTTTTCATCACGTTGTAAAGTAAAGAATGAATAGATTTTCTGTTCACCACTGTCACAAAAGTCAAAATTCGGACTTTCTTCGAGCTGATTCGCCTCATCGCTTGAGCAATATATTCTATCGGAATCAGGGGCGAGGGGAATTTGTTGAAAATCGTCTATATCGGTGCTTTCAGTAATTCTTGAAACAAGCGCTCCTGGAATAAAACAATCTCTTCGCATGTCATGCCAATAAGTGCGGTATGGTTCATTTTTTTCTGAAAACAACTCTTCTGAATTGCTAGTCTTGGAGTCATCACAGCACGAGTCAAGTGGTGTTTCGACTTGTGTTTCTTTTGACTCATCTTGTGGGTAATTATCACTATCTTCATAGCATGCATGAGATGCAAGCAAATGGACGCTATCAAATTTGCTTGTGTGTTTTAGTCTTTGTCTTTTATGAGAAGTCTTTTTTCTTTCCATGATGCTACAATTCTCCCACTCAATATTTAGTCGGTCAAGTGTTTTATTGAAGTCCCTCGCGCTTATCGAGAAATCAAGTGCACTTAATATGCGATTCTTTCTGTCTTCAGTCAGTCTTTCTGTTGTTTTTTCTATAATGGCATTTACAATATTTTCAGAATATCCTTTTTTTAGCATTTCCACTATGTCTTGATGATTAAAGCCTCTTAGTCTAAGTTCTATATATCGATCGTCTGTCAAAATTTTCAATGTTTCGTTTAGTCGCGTATGTTCCTTTGCTATTTGAATAAGATCTCTAGACCATGTTTCATCTTCATTTCTAAATCGCCCATAAAGTTTATTATTAAGATCGTTGAGAGTAACTAATGCATCTCTAGGGTTTTCATGATGTTTGATGATTTCAATAATATCGTCTGAACTATATCCTTTTTCAATTAAGTCAGAAGCAAAATCACCGACTAATTGGATAGAATTTGTTTGACGTTTTGAGCTAGACGAAGGACAAGTTGCTATCGTCGTAATTTGTTCAAGATTAAAATATTGTTTTAGTATCTGGAAGTTTCTATGAAGATGGGATAGTTTTACTATGTATTTTTTTGTGCTTATATTTCTTATGTTTTCTAGAACTTCTTTTGTGCAGCCTGAGTTTAGTAACAATTCTTCAATTTTATTGTTTAAATCAACTTGATTATTTGGCATGAACTGCTCCAGTATTTTTTGTTATTTTTAGTGAATGTGTTGTAAATGCTATAAAAATAATTTTGTTATGTGCTTAAATCTCTTCTCATTCTTTTTTGAAGAGGAGAACCTGGTTCTTCTGAGGTGCATTGATTTTCATCGATTGGAAATAGTGTTGAATTTTTCTTTCCAGTGACCGTCTCATTACCGATGGTTTCAAAACCAAAAGAATAAATTGCTTGAGTTTCTTTTTCAGTAAGTGATTCAGACTGTTTCCGTTCTTTCTCTTCTTCGAAAGCAATGAGTTCTTCATTTGTCATCTTTTCACATACTTCAGGATCTTCATTTAATTGCGATAAATATGAGAAGTCTTCATTTAGTTTGTCATAGAAGTAATCGCCAGGGTTCACATTGCGTTCTAAAAGCATTTGATTGAATGCGATGTAAAACCCTATTACGTCATCGTTTTCTGTAATAATATTTCTTATGTCATTAATATCATCATCAGGAAGTGTATGTGGTGGAATGAGGTGATTCATACAGTTTATGATTTGTTTTGAGAAAGGTTTGCTTAGCATAGAGACTCTATCTTCATATTCAAATCCCATGTATGTCAGATTGCTCTCAGTTTCAAGAAGAAGCTTTATGGTAGGATTTTCTTGGTTATGAAATTTTGCGATCTGAAAGAGGCTTTCTTTGCTATATCTGAGCACGTTTATTATGTATGATCCATGCTCGTTCACAGCATCAATGGCGCTGCGGTCTGGGTGATTAGTTTGTGAAGGTTGAGATGCAGTGGTATCGCTTTTAGCGTTTCGATGGGACAGCATAAGGTACTCCAGTGTTTTTATTATTGTTATTTGGTTTTTATGCGTTTTTATGATTTGCCAATATTTACACAGACATTGATTTATGTCAATACAAAATTTGTCTTTATAAGGATTTCTATGTCAAATTCTTGTTCGTTGGGTTTCGCATGGACTCCATAAGTATCTCCTGTTCTACATCATGAAATAAATGGCTCGTGTGTGGTTGTCGAAGATATCTTAGATGTATGTTGCTTAGTGGGGTCGAACCATTGCTATCTTTTAAATGTGTGTTAATTCCAAGTTGTAATAAAGCCATCGCTAAAACAGGACAGTTAGTGTCAATAGCAAAATGTAAAGCTGTTTCATAAAATCCGGTTTGGTAGTGCAGTGTCTGATTCAAACATGTTTTATACTCTTCTAGTTTAGCGACCATTTCTTCTAATGTTTCAGAAGACTTTTCTAAATCAAAAATCATTGATTGAAAGGTATCTTCAGGATTAAAATTCGTTTCGGTTTTTTCTTCGTGGACGTCTTCTTCTCTTGCTTCATTTGACCACGCATTTACAATCGCATAACAACGTCTTATATAACGCTTTATTTCTCCGCTCACTTCTGAAAACTGTTCGGTATTGATTTCATCTATATACGCACCACCTTTGATTAAGGCGCGGATGGCAGGCTTGTAAGCATTTTTTGCAGCAAGAAACAGTGGAGTTTGTCCCCGAATGTTTTTCTGGTTAAAGTCAAGCGAATATCGTGTAGCAAGTAGCTCGATTATGTCGTCTCTGTTGTATATGGTTGCTAGGTGTGGGAAGGGTTGTTTGAACTGTCTATTTCTATCTATAAAAGAAGGAAATGCCTCGATGAGTGTTTCTAAGCAATGCATACCTTCAGCATTAAAAACATGCTTGTGAAGATCTTTGGTTTCAGTGTTTAATGCGGCTATAGCGTAATTATTTAATCTAATTGAATATGATTCAATTTTTTTTCGCCAGGAATCTTTGAGTGATGTGTCAGCCCTATAAACTTTTAATGCGAATGCTATTCCAAAATTATTCACTTTTACAGCTAAGTGCAAAGGTGTGGCGCCATCATTGATAAGTTTTGCGCCGTTTGTACGAATGTTAGGATCGCAACCCTCAGAAAGTAGCATTCGTGTCATAGAGACGTTGTGACGAAGTATGGCTCTGTGTATAGGGGCGAGGCCATCTTGAAGCGTATCGATAAAAGGTTTCAAGTCTTCAATATATTCAGATAATGCTTGAAGATCATTTGTATCAACAAGTTGATGTAGAAACTCTGGAGAAAAGTCAGGTGTTTTAGCTTCGATGCTTTGAAGGTATGAGGATGCAAAACTAAATGGAGTTCGATCATCCGATTCAAAATCATGCGTCACAGAGGTCGGGCTGATTTCGAGTTCATCCGTCGTATTTTTTTGATCTTTTCTTCCTATCATCCGTGTTTCCATGTCTGTTAACTATTAATAGGGTAGACTTGCAGTATATCAAAAAAAGAACATATTTTGAAGATAAAAACACCTGTGAAGTCTATAATTAAATCATAAAGCAGGTGAGAAATATGTCGACATTAAAAATTTTTCCAACAGAAACAGCACATTGGTATAGCGTCATATGCGAAGCAGAAATAGCAGCTGAGAGAGCGTTAACAGAAAGTCTTGAGCAGTATCTGGTAATGTTGATGATGCGTTTTAGTCGCAGGCCCGAAGTCGTTCACGATATTGTGGCATTGGACTTTTTAGATAATCTCGAAAATGGCGGTATTCAAATGCAGCAAAATATGCGTGATGTGGGTGACAAATGTTTGCTATTTTCGGGGGTTTTTCCAGAGTTACACATACGTAGACGCGTAAAAAACAGTTATTTTATGGAGGTAGGGCGATCTGCTTATCGTATTCTCTCAGATCATTTAATCGGAAAAGATGCGTCCTTATTTCAAGATTTAAGTTATGAGTTTAACGGGCTTGTGTATGTGCTCAAAGCAATACGTCGAGATGGAAGCCTTGATGGTCAAATACGTCAATTGATTGGGGAAGCTGGGTCGTGATACGATAAGCGCTAAACTCTGGAAAAGTAAATAAGGAGCGACCCCATGCGAATCATGTTACTCGGCAGTCCTGGTGCAGGTAAGGGAACACAAGCGCAATTCATCTGTGAACAGTTTCGTATCCCACAAATTTCGACGGGTGATATGTTGCGTGCTGAAATCGCTTCAGGCTCTGAGTTAGGTCAACAGGTTAAGTCCGTATTAGATAGTGGTAATCTTGTATCAGACGACTTAATGATTCAAATTGTTAAAAACCGTCTTGTGCAAAATGATTGTCAAAAAGGATTTTTGTTAGATGGTTTTCCACGTACGATTGCGCAAGCTGAGGCGCTTGAGGAAGCGTCTATTTCTCTTGATGTTGTTCTCGTGATTAATCTGGAAGACGAGGTCATTGTTAAGCGTTTATCGGGCCGTCGTGTACATCAGGGGTCTGGGCGAATTTATCATGTTGAGCATAACCCACCAAAACGCGAAGGTTTGGATGATGTTACGGGAGAGCCTTTATCACAGCGTGAAGACGATCACGAAGAGGTGGTCCGCAAACGTCTTGGCTTATACCATGAGCTCACTCAGCCGTTGATTGCGTTCTACAAAAACCTCGAAAAAAAGAGTGATGTGAAAGTACTTGATATCGATGCGCATGGTTCGGTGGAAGAGGTAACCAAGCGTATTTTTAGTGAGTTATCGTCGCACCATGCCATGCAAAGGACCGCTTAATCTATCGGTGGTTTATCTCTGAAAAAATAGCCCCTCAATCTTGCGGAAAAGTTGTACATTTCTGTGTTTTTTGTATATAATACGTCTCACAATAATAATAAAAAAATAGAGGTACCCCTATGCAATCATTTCGTGATGCATTTCCTGATGAATTTTCTGGTAATAATAACGTATCTAAGACTGAAGAGCTTTCTTCAGTTGATAGTCCTTCTCGTGATGCTGATTCAGAAGATGAAAAAATTGAAAGCAACTCTAATGCTGATACTCTATCGCGCTATACTGATTCTCCGGCTTCGTCTATCAGTGAAACCGCTGAAAATTATTCTATTACTTATCCTGTATTAACTTTTCCTGGTGAGGAAGAGATGGGTGAAGTCATTATTGGGCAAGGCGATAACCCGTTAAAAGGGTTTGGTGGTAGTTACGGCGAAGTATGTTACGCGATATTACAACAAAATACTTCTGATGAAACAATTTCAGTGGTTATTAAAACAAGCAAACAGGGTGCTGAAGAAGAGCTTGCAATAGAAAGAGAAATATATGGGCAGTTGCATCATGAGAATATTGTGAAGCTATTTGGTTATATTGCGCTTTCACATGATAATTTTGGTATTGTGATGGAGTGCTGTAATAACATGGACTTGAACTTATTGCTTAAAAATATTTATTCAGAAAAAAAACATTTGTCTTCCTCAATCATTCTTGCTTTCTCACAACAGATTATTGCGGGGCTTGAGTATTTGCATGAAAATAACATTGTGCACCGTGATCTGAGGCCATCAAATATCTTTCTGCACACTGTTTCAGAGGGATTATATACGATTAAAATCGGTGACTTTGGTATTTCTGGGATAATTCAGCCAGATGGTGGTATGAAGCTATCATCGTCTAACAGAGAAGCTGATGGTTTTCCTGTTGATGCAGAAATATTTTCTCGTCGTATTTTATCTGCGGATATGAATAACGATTTAGCTTCATATGCTTTAATTTTGCTAGGAATGTTAGCAGGGATGGATGTTACATTTATTGTGATGCATGCATGTTGTTTGCGCGATGATGGTCAAATAGATTCTGAAAATATAACAAACGAAGAGCTATATTCATTTTACACAAGTAATGCCGCTGGGATTTCCGAAAGAGTTAGATTATCGCAAGAAACTGAGCTGTTTCGTTTAATAAAATCAAGTTTCTTTTCGCGTGAAAATGGAAAACATGCTTCAGATATTAAAGCAGAGGTGGCAAGCTTAACTCCAGAAACAGCACTAGTACTGCGATAAGATTTGTGCTTTTTTGCGCGCGAACAGTCGTGGGTAACGTTTGCAAAAAAATGATATTTACATCTATAACTTAAAAAAATAATAACAATAAAGGTACACGATGCTATCAAATAATAAAGAAAACCACAGCCCTTATAATGGTACATTCGATTCTTTTGAAAATGATGAGGTTCAAGGACGCTACCCAATGTATGCCGTGTCTGATAAAAAAGACATTGGGGATGTTGTTGTTGCTCATCAAGATGATAATCTTTTGAAAGGCCTTGATGGGAGTTTTGGCGCTGTATTTTCCGGTGTATTTTATTCAATGTGTGATGATGAAGAAAAGAAAGCGAGTGAAGTAGAAGAGGGTGAGTCTGATGAAGATAATGGGGTTCAGGTGGTGATTAAAAAGCCTCTAATCACAGACGAGTCCCGCGGGGCAGAGTATGATCTTGCCTGGGAAATGATGTTATATGGTAAGTTGAGTAGTGATTATGTCGTAAAAATGTTGGGCTATATTAGCTTCTCAGATGGCCTGTTTGGCATGGTGACAGAGTATTGTAATCAGAAAGATTTATTCGATTGGATTTCACATAATACAGAAAGTGAACTTGGTATTCGTTTATCCATACTGAAAAATTTGAGTAATGGTCTTAGGTATATACATGATCATAATATAGCTCACAGAGATTTTAAAACCACAAATATATTTATTCATGAGGTAGGTGGAGTGCTTATTCCAAAAATAGGTGACTTTGGTTTGGCTTTTGAATTATCGGAGAATGGCAAATGGATAATGGCAAGGAGATCGAGTGAGCGTTATGGGTTCTGTGTAGATGCTGAGACAATTGTTGGTGATGAGAACCCAGATCAGCCGAATGATATTGCTTCTTTTGCGTTGATTATCTTAGCTATAGTTTTTCGGCGACCAGATTTATCGGAGATATCAAAATCATTATGTCGCCTGTATCGGAATGGTGAGGTTGAAAAAAAGCATTTCACACCTAAAAAAACAATGAGCACGTATCTTAAGTATGCCTCGAAAGGCTGTGAAAAATATCACTTTGAAGAGTCAGGTTTGTTCCAATTATTTCGTTCATGTTTGGCTCCTCGAGAAGATCGGTATGATGCTGCTTGGGTTCAAGATACCATGGAAGAAATGACGCCAGAAACAGCGCTTGTAATCAGTTCATAATAAGCTTTTCGACCCCTCGTCGCTATGCTATAATCCTGTTCATTTTGAAGAGTATAGTCACGCCTTGATGTGACACGGGATGACAGTTCAAGGGTCGCGACATTACGATGACACAGGCAGGACAAAGGTCGAACAAATATGGGTAATATTGCGAACGAAATCATACGCGTCAATATC
>JBKAGM010000056.1:0-7951 GCA_046290385.1 Gammaproteobacteria bacterium | reverse complement strand
TCGGCGCGCTCGGTGGATTACGGCGCAGTGGCGCCTAATCCACCCTACATTTAAAGACGCATGAACCAGAAAAAGATACGTGTACAGGGTAGGGATAAACCGCGGGACGTGAGGTGTAGACTATAATGGCCCTGTATCAAAACAAAGTAATGACTTCCACGTCTTTCAGTTCTTGGCATACGCGATCATGGTCTTTTTCTAAGAATAATAATTTAATATTGGGTCCGGCATCTTGCGTGAAATAGACTGGCAATCCATTTTTACGTAATGTCAGCACTTTTTGAATCATGGCAAGCGTTGCCGAGGTGGAGTAAACAACCGAGGGGCGGGCTGCCATCATGGTCCCATGCATTGCCATAGCATTAGCTTCTGCTGTTTTTCCGAGTAATGCAAAATCTTTTTCAGCAATGGCATGCTTAATGTTTTTTAAATCTTCTGCAACGACGTTTGGCCATGTTCGATAAAAGGGAGATGACTCCACAGTACGTTCCATCGCTTCGCGTGAATTAATCGGTTTTTCTTTTTGATCTAGTACCATGAGTCCAATGCGCAATTCAGGCCATTGTGTTTTAATCTGTTTGGCGTAGGAATCCATGCCATCATCTTCGTTGCCTTTTTCCCATTCGACAAAGCCGTTGTAAATGGAGCGACATGCGCTGCCACTGCCAAGTCGCGCAAGGATAGACAGCTCTTTGTCAGGCAAGTGCCATTCAAACAAATCATTGAGTGCTTTAGCTAGAGCGGCAAAGCCAGATGCTGATGAAGCAAGTCCTGCTGACAAAGGGATGTTGTTGTGTGTTTCAACACGAAAAAAATGTCTTTTGTCGAAGCGGAATAAATCTAAATAATGTTTGGCGCGAGTCGTAAATAAGGTGTCGTCAGCGACTGGCTCACCATTAAGGAAATATTCATCTTTTTGTGAATCAATAGCAATAATTCGTGTTTTCGTGCCTTTTGTTGGGAGTGAGATGGATAAGCTAGAAGTAACAGGTAAGTTTAATTCTTTGTCGCGTTTTCCCCAGTATTTGCATAAAGCAATGTTGTTTGGTGCAAATGCTTCTGATTCATTTTTTTGTGGCGATTGGTGGTTATCTTTTAAAATAATATTGATGACATCACGAGCTTTCAATGGAGACTCCTTGTTTGGCGAGTTTTGTATTAATCATGCAAACGCCTTGCTTTTCCTGTTCTTCGTTTCGCGGGAAATACCTTGATTGTAAACGCCCAAGTATAAGGATGCAATCGCCGAGCCCGGAGCCTGATATTTTCGCGCCTAATACCGCGTCGCTTAATAGCGATTGTTCAATTAAGCTGTCTATCAATCCATTGCTAACGCCTAGATCTTGCATGAGCGATTGTTGTTGGTTCATGAGTTCGCCAACTTTCACCCAGTTTTCTTTTTGGATGGCCGAAACAGCCTGTTGGGCGCAAAGATCAATCTCGTCATAGAGTTGGCGATATTTTTCGGGTGATTTTTCTGCAAGTGTTGCGACATGTTTAATGACTTCAGTAGTTGGCGTTTTGCTGCCAGTATAAATTAAGCTGATGTCGTGGAGTTGTGGTAGCATTTCAACTTCTAAAGGATCAGACCGATAAGAGACAATCCCGCCGTAGATGCTAGCAGCGAGATCTGCGCCAGAGCCCATGCCTTGGACATCTAAAATAATTTTTTTTGCCTGAATGAGTAAATCTTGCTTGCTGAACAAGATAGATTGCGACGCATTGAGAGCAGCTAGTGTGGCGACTGTTACAGCGGCAGAAGAGCCAAGGCCAACAGTGTCAGAGATGTTGGAATCGATTGTAATGTCGTAACCATAGGATAAATATTTTTTTGAGCTTGTCAGACAGGTTAATACAAACTGGAAGGGTTTTTCGATCTTCAAATCACTTATTCGTGAATGATAACGCCCTAATGAAGAAGCAATGTTTACTTGCTCGTCTTTTCTTGGAGCTATGGTGACGGTTATGCGTTGTTGTACGCTTGCGACGATAGCCTTTTTCCCATGCAGTACCGCGTGTTCACCAAAAAGCATGAGACTGCCTGGCGCACTTGCCTTATAAAATTCTTGCGCCATGTGCGGCTCCTTTTAAATCAAAAAATGAATAACCAAATTCTTGGCATAAATCATAAATATCGATGTTATCACTCACGATTAACATGCCGGCGGCATCGCCGCGGATGCTTCCCGCGCCACTGATTTTGGCTGCCCCGCCGCGTTTTTCTACCGCGCGAATAAATGCCTTTACTTTTTCAGGGACTACGCCGATTGTTTCTAATAGCCTTGAGTTGAGACGCATCATCTCAATGGTCGATTGCTTCGCCAGTAGTGCGTTGAGAAAATGATGCGTTACGTCTGAAAAGTCTTCCCAAATATTTGTATTTTGAAAATGCTCTTTTACCTGGGCAACACATTCTCCTGTGGTGCTTTTGGGTTTTCCTGTATGAATGAGGTGAAAAGATAAGTTGGGCAGTGTAAGTTTTTTTATTTTCATTGATTGATATTCTATGCTTCCGCCGTGGTAGCTGATGTGTATGTCGATGCCGCTAGAGTATCCATGTTGCAGGTTTTCAACTTCCTGAGCAAGCGTTAAAAATGTTTCGTCTGATAATGATTTCCCATAAAGATGTGATGTGGCAAGCAATGTTCCAACGGCAATGGCTGCGGAGGATCCTAATCCACACCCGATGGGAATGTCTGAATGGTAAGTAAACTTTGTGCCTTTTGGTGTCGCCTTTAGTGCATCAAGTCCCCGAATGAATGCGAATTTAACAAACTCACTTGGCGAGTTTAAAATTTCATGAGCGCTTATTTTCTTTTCACGAAATAAAGCATATCTTTCGAGTAATCTTGTCTTCAATTCCTTCAATGAATCAAAAGAAGCGGTTTCTAAAATATTTAAATCTGGAAAATCAAATTGTATATCTTCACTTGCTGTTTTATTAGTAGTGATGGTGACATATCGATCGATGGCACAAGCGATTGCCGGGCAGCCGAAGACGGCGCTATATTCGCCTGAGAGAATTAACTTTGCGGGCGCGGCAATCTTCATTAGGCAAGTTCGTATTGTCGTTTATGGTTTGCGATGCCAGCGAGTCTAAATTTGCCGGTTTGTTGTTTGGGGAGTACGATCTTTCCGCCATTTGTTGGAAGTTTATAATTATAACGTGTTTCGTATTGTTCGTAGGATAAGTTGTTTCGATTGTTGATGAGCGCTTGATGTTGTTCCGTGTGTAGTTGTTTTTTATAATCTTTCATTAATACGCCACTATAAAGTTCTGCAACACAGCCTGAGCCATAACCGTAAAATCCAATGCGTTTGCCTGCAAGGTCTTCTTTAGCATGATCAAGCAGTGACATGAAGCTAATAAATAATGAGGCAGTATAGCTGTTGCCAATTTGGCGACCGTAGCGTAATACATCTTGCATTTTGTCATGGCATTCTGCATCCGAAAGTGTGTTGTTGTTGAGTCTTGCTAACAGCGCATAACCTTTTTCTGCCAGGCGTGATACGGGTGTATGAAAACAAAAATGAGCATGATCTTCGAATTGCTGTTTCGATTTTTCATGATAGTCACGCCATGTGTGTTCCAGAAGAGCCAGATACATTTTACTAGAAAATTTCCCTTCGACGAAGGCTTCTTCGGAATAATTTGGGCGCCAAAAATCCATAACATCTTGCGTATAGCAACCAGTATCATTTTCGAGAGATAACAAGTGAGGGTTGGCTGATAAAACCATTGCTACCGCGCCGCATCCTTGTGTCGGTTCTGCGGGGGTGTTTAAACCATACCGCGCGATGTCTGATGCTACGAGCAAAACTTTTTGTTCGGGATGGCGGTGCAATAAACCTAGCCCCATGTGCAAGCCAGCAGTGCTTGCATAGCACGCTTGTTTTAATTCAATTGCGCGACAGTTGTTGGGGAGTTGTAATAAGGTTTGCAAATAAACAGCGGCCGCTTTCGATTGGTCTACACCGCTTTCTGTTGCAAAAATAATTGTTTTGATTTGAGAGCGATTCTGATCATTTATGATTTTGTCTGCGGCGTTTGCTGCCATCGTGACAATGTCTTCATCGACAGATGGTACGCCCATTAAACGTTGTCCAATGCCAACATAATATTTATTCACATCGGTATTTCTCACTTTGGCCATTGTAGCAAGATCGAGATACGCATTCGATGTAAAAAAACTCATTGCGTCAATGCCAAACGTTGTCACGCCTTTGTCCTCGCTTTTCGTTCTATACCAACATGTCCGCGCATCAATTCGCCCTCATTTGTTTGTGCTGCTAACAAAGAGAGCTCGCCACATAAAACGGTAGCCCCACAGATGATCGCTAATCTTCTGGCATTTTGTCCCGCTGGAGCATCTTGCATGCATCCTAGCATTTCTAGGTTTTTTTGCACGAAATTTAACTCTTTCCCATTACCTATGGTGCCAACAATGATGTTGGGAAGGTTGACAGAAAAATACAGGTGATCATCTGCAACAGTTGCGTAAGTGATACCTTGGGAACCTTCGACAATGTTTGCAGCATCTTGTCCAGTTGCAAGATAAAAGGCGAGCAGCATGTTGGCGTAATGCGCGTTCGCGCTATGAATGCTGCCGGCTAAGTTAGATCCGAGCAGATTTTTTTTGATATTCAGTTCGACGATAGATTCAGGTGTGGCTCTGAGTAGTTTTTTGCATAAATCGCGTGGAATCTTGATTTCGGCGATGACTGACTTGCCGCGTCCACGTATTGCATTGATTGAAGATGCTTTTTTATCGATGCACATATTTCCTGAGATGGATACATATTTTAACTCAGAAAATTTTTTTAAGATCCATTGTTGGATGTGCTCACTCGCAAGTGTCACCATGTTATGTCCTGCGGCATCGCCTGTAGTATATTCGAAACGGATATAGATTAAATTTGCGATTTGCTTGTAATGCACGTCAATAAGTTTTGCAAAACGGCTGCTGGTTTCAACGGCTGTTTTGAATTCATCATGTTTTGTTTTAAGTTGCGCAATTGCGTTTAGAGCTTCGGTGCCGTTTTTTGCTTCGAGTACGATGGAGCGCGTCATTCGTTCATCCGTGATGAATGCATTAATGCCATCCGTTAACATAGAGACTTTAGCGCCGCGTTTGACCGATGGCCAGAGTGGAGTTTCGTAGGTCGCTAATGGCGCGGTGATTTCCCCTTGGACTTCTGGTCCGCAGAGTTTTATCGGGCCCACAGATTTCATTGGAATATTGGCAAAAGCAGTCATTCTATTATCTCTTTTTAAGGACGCTAGAATACCGTATTTTCGGAGAAATGGCCACCGGGCTAGTCGCCTAAATAGTGCTCAGAAATATTTCTAACGCCTGCTGGAACCAGGGTGTGTATTTTTCAGGTGAGTGTTGAAGTTCGGTTTTTAGGTCATCTATCGATATCCATTTATAGTCGATGATTTCAACCGGATTTGGTGCAATAACGTAATCATGATCTTGGGGTTTGTTGATGAAAACGTGATCTATTTCGTGTTCAGTCAAACCGTTTTCGAAAGTTGCCCGATATTGAAAGACGCCAATTTCTTTTAGTGACGATCGAATACCAAATTCTTCAAATAATCGACGCTCTGCCGCTTGTTGGGTTTTTTCATCAGGTCTCGGGTGCCCACAGCAAGTGTTAGTCCATAAGTTGCCTGCATGATATTTATCAGGATGGCGTTGTTGCAACAGAATTTCCACGCTATCTTTCTGTTTTTTATAAATAAAAACAGAAAATGCGCGGTGTAGCGCACCTTCTTTATGCGCTTGAATCTTTTCGGCAGTTCCTATGGCATTATCGTTTTGATCGACGAGAATAATGTGTTCTTGTTTTGTCATGGTGGTATGATAAGGCATATCAAAAAAAAGAACAAACGGCCTATTTGATCCCGAAAACTAATCAAGCAATAATGGCTTCCAGAGGTAATAAAGTAGTGAAGGCAAGAAACATTCATCAAACATCATACGATATCGTTATCATCGGTGCAGGTATTGCGGGTTCGACCTTGGCGTTGATGCTCGCGAAACATACCTCCTATTCCATCGCAGTACTTGATCAGCAGACGTTGCAATTTGATCTGCCCGAGCAGGGTTATGCGGCTCGAATAAGTGCGCTTAGTTTTTCGAACCAACAGCTATTTAATGCCTGTGGTATTTGGAGTGCGTTGCCGAAAGATCGCTTGTGTGAATATTCTAAAATGCATGTTTGGGATAATGCGCAAGGCGATATTGTTTTTGATGCAGGTGATTCTGGTTTGTCGCATTTGGGAGTGATGGTTGAGAATGCGTTACTTAATTATGCATTAATTGAAAATTTACGTGAATATGACCATGTGACGTTGTTGCCATCTATAGATTTAGAACAATTGCTGTTTGAATCAGATGGTCAGGCTAAGACTGTTTTTAATCGTGGTAACACTGATTTGTCAGAGTCGATTACAGCTAAATTGGTTGTTGGTTGTGATGGTGCCAATTCTTGGGTGCGTAATCAAATGAATATCGAATGCGAAATTTGGGATTATCAGCAAAAGGCCATTGTGGCGAATGTAACTTGTGAAAAACCACACCATAATGTTGCAAGGCAAAAGTTTTTATCGACAGGACCTCTCGCGTTTTTGCCATTGCATCACGCTCATCAGAATTCAATTGTATGGACACTGCCAAATGATTTGATTGATGACATAATGGCTTTGGATGAAGAATCATTTCTAAAAAAATTGACCACATCTTTTGATGGCTCACTTGGAGAGGTTTATGAAACGAGCCAACGATTTGCATTTCCATTAAAGATGCGCCAAGCGGAATGTTATGTAAAAAATAATGTTGTGCTTGTTGCCGATGCAGCGCACACTGTTCATCCTATGGCAGGGCAAGGATTAAATATTGGTTTGCAAGATGTTGCTTGTTTAGCGCAGCAGCTTATCAAAGCCCATAAGCAGAAAAAACTTGTTAATCATCGCTTAACTTTGCGTCGCTACGAACGTCAACGTCGAACAGAAGTTTGGGATATGATTCTTGGGCTTGAAACCATAAAGCGATGCTTTGAGGTGCAAAATCCACTCTTTAAAGCATGGTTAAGGCGTGCGCTAAAATTGCTGAATAAGTCAGAGTTGTGTAAGCAGCAGTTTGTTGAGATTGCTTCAGCGAAGCAATCGTTGTGATAATAAATCAGAGGGGTTATTCCGAGCTGTGCTCGGAATGACAGATAAAATGAGAAAGCGAGATTTTTTTTAAGAAGAAACCCGAGCACACGCACGAAAAAACGGACTCCTCGCAGGAAAAGCATCAACATCATCGCATGGAAATGCACTATCTAAACGGATAATCTCTTTTGTCGATAAGATATCAAAATATTTATCCGGCGCGCTATGAAAATAATCAAAGCGCTTTGAAATGCTCATTATACTCCCTTTCCCGCTCGCGGGAGAGGGTTGGGGTGAGGGTTTAAAAACTTCTGAATAAACACGAAGCAGCGAACGAATCTCATAAATATCCGTCAATAAATTTGTTTTTTCTCGTGGTTTTTGTGTGAATGTTATCGCTGTTGGGTAGTTGAATGAATAATATACCATTCTATTATCAATCGACTCAGGCACTAAGAACGTCGCTGGATAGTCCATGAATCCATAGACGTCTTGATATGCTTTTGTTAACACATCAATGGGCGCAGCAGTATTATCTATTGCTGGAGCAAATCCCGGTGTACGCCCGTGAGCGATGGTTAACAAATGATGCGCTGTGTTCAATACATAAGGGCTCATCTTCGTCGTTGCCTTTTCACGCGCAACCGACAATGCAAACTCCCAGAAAGGTAAACTTACTGATCGTTGCGCATCAAGGTAAAGATAAAACGCCCGCCAAGCATCATCATGCCTATGAGAAAACCATTGATCAGAAAACACTAAAACTGTCGCGGACCAATCGGAAGCATG
>JBKAGM010000055.1:0-8663 GCA_046290385.1 Gammaproteobacteria bacterium | reverse complement strand
CTTTTTGCAGGATGACACCCGTAGGGAGTGGAATTGCTTCGCCTTTTTGCAGGATCGCGCCCGTAGGGAGTGGAATTGCGTCGACTTATGTCAATCCAATCTCTAGTTTTTACCCTTATCGTGATTCTTTGAATTTGATCTTATTTCATCAAACATAATATTCTTGACACTACGCACTTCGCTCTTCGATGACGGGCATAGCGGGTGGGTTGTTTGTGCTTATTTGGATTTATGCAACAATATCCAAGACGTAGGATTTAGAATGCAACAGACTCAATATGCCTTGTGCGATAGCAACACCTTGATATCACTAGCGCCCCTTCTCGCTCATAGCAGATTCCGCTATACTGGCCACTATGGACAAAATACATATCAACACGACTATGCCCCTCAATTTTAAGGATTTATTCCAGCACGAGGGTTTATCGCGCCTAGACGGCGAGTTTCTTGAGTATTGCCAATTGCAATCGCCTGAGCTGCATCAGCAACTCTTGGATTATCGCGAAGGAATAGCAAATATGTCTTCTGTTGAGACAAGCGACTTCCTCGTTGATATCGCCAAGCTGATGGAGCCTTTCATTGCCAAGCTCTTTCAAATCGAGTCCGACATACAACATACAATGGTAGCGACGACGGCGAACAATGCTATCGCGCAATTCAAAAAGCGCTTCGTCAGTCAAGTGCATATCCGCAGACGTGCTGATAGCGATGAGGCTTTCCCTGATTTTCAAAAACTGCACCAAGCGCTACTCATTAAGCTCGATGCTTCCACTGATGATCTCGAGTTTGCTATTGCTCACTACGGCAATGCGCTTAATGATGACAATGATGATGACATTGAGCAACTCACTCTCTGGTGTATACAAGCAATGAAAAGCAACGAGGGTCGCGCGCTCACAAAGCATTGGAGCATGTTTAAACTTCCACAAAAACTCAATTATCAACAATTGATTCCCGTCGAAGTCATTCACGATGATACTTATCAACGCGAACAACTCCCTTCAGAAGAACTTCGACAACGCGATGGTTTTAAGTTAACAGATAACCGCATGTCTGCACGGCAAGTACAAGACGAAGTGAATTACTGTATTTATTGTCACGATCATCATGGTGATTTATGTTCGAAAGGTTTTCCTGTCAAAAAAGGAAAACCTGAATTAGGCTTTCGAAAAAATCCTTTAGATATCACGTTAACTGGCTGCCCTATTGACGAAAAAATTTCTGAAATGCATCTATTAAAACGTGATGGTTATACGCTCGCAGCGCTTGCCATGATCATGCGTGATAATCCTATGTGCCCGATCACAGGCCATCGTATTTGTAATGATTGCATGAAGGCATGTATTTACCAGAAGCAAACGCCTGTAAATATTCCTCAAATTGAAACACGTTGTTTAACCGATGTGTTAGCGCTTCCCTGGGGAGTTGAAATTTATGATTTATTCACACGTTGGAATCCACTGCGACAAGAACAATGGATTCAAAAACCTTATAACGGCTTAAAAGTATTAATTGCGGGCATGGGGCCATCAGGATTTACGCTTGCACATCATTTACTACAAGAAGGCTTTGCCGTTGTCGGATTCGATGGTTTAAAGATCGAGCCATTGCCTAAACATTTACTCTCACAACCGATTCGCTCATTTGACACATTAAAAGAATCACTAGATACGCGATTGATGGCTGGATTCGGTGGTGTCGCTGAGTATGGCATTACCGTGCGGTGGGATAAAAACTTTTTAAAACTTATCTACCTGAGCTTGATGAGACGAGAGCATTTTCAAGTCTTCGGAAACGTGCGTTTCGGTGGCACGATTACCGTGGAAGACGCATGGCAATTGGGATTCGACCATATGGTATTAGCTGTCGGCGCAGGATTACCAAAAGCATTACCCGTTCCTGGCAGTATGGCACCTGGAATGAGACAAGCGAATGACTTTCTGATGGCATTACAACTTACCGGCGCAGCGAAAAAAACGAGCTTAACCAATCTGCAGCTACGATTACCTTGTGTCGTCGTCGGCGGTGGCTTAACTGGTGTTGATGCGGCAACAGAAGCGCAAGCTTACTATATCGTTCAAGTAGAAAAAATCTTAGAGCGCTATGAAACACTCGTGCAACATTACGATGAAAAAACGATTTTATCGAAACTTGATATCGCTTCACAAACTATCCTCGATGAATTTTTATCTCATGGGCGTGCAGTCAAACAAGAACGTGCTCGTGCGACAAAAGCAAACGAAACACCTGATTTTATCCGGTTGATTCGTGACTGGGGTGGCGTGACTATCGCCTATCGTCGCAACATGAATGAATCCCCTGCGTATGTGAATAATTATGAAGAATTACATAAGGCACTGGAAGAAGGTCTTTACTACCTCAATGCCGTTGAGCCAAAAGCTGCTGTATTGGATGAACATGGCCATGTGAGCGCACTAAAATGCAGCAAGCGCATCAAAGATGGCGATGGACAATGGCAGATAACCGAAGAAACAATTGAACTGCCAGCAAAATCGATATTAGTCGCAACTGGCGCCTCGCCTAACATTGCTTATGAATTCGAACACCGAGGCACCTTTGAGCGCAATGGCATGCAATATCAACGCTTTGAACTAATCGATGGAGCATTATCTGTCGCTCCAAATGTCGAGCATTGCAAAGAAAAAGGTTTCGGTCCTTTTACTTCCTATCAAAAAGACGATTACCGCGTGACGTTTATGGGTGATACGCACCCAGTCTTTCATGGTAACGTTGTAAAAGCCGTCGCCTCAGGAATGCGCACGTATCCACATATTGTCAAACTTCTGGAAGGAAAAGTTGCCTCCAAAAACCAAAATCAATACTATCAAGACTTCAAAAAAACAATCCAAGATGCTTTTACATGCACCATAACAAACCTAGAACGCAAAACAAACGATATTATTGAAATCACGATTTACGCGCCACTCGCGGTTGAACATTACTCAGCAGGTCAATTTTATCGCTTACAAAATTATGAAACTCGTTCACAAGTGACTGCTAACACTTCACTACAGACCGAAGGTGTTGCATTACTAGCATCAAACGTCGATCACGATAAACACGAAATCACTTTCATGGTGATAGAATCTGGCACAAGCTCTCGCTTAATTTCGACTTTTAAAGTGGGCGACCCTATCGCTCTTATGGGCCCTACTGGCGTTCGGAGTAAAATTTCAGAATATCATGAAACATTATTTATTATAGGCGGAAAATCAGCTTAGCTCATATTCGCTCCTACGGGAAAGCCTTAAAAGAAAAAAGCAATCGCATCGTATATTTGGGATATTTCGATGATGCCAGCGATGTCTATTGCCAGAAAGAAATTGAAGACTTAACCGATATGATTATTTGGGTAACACGCTCTGAAAATACAGTGAAGCCTAATCGCCCTCAAGATATTGCCATACAAGGAGCGCCGCTAGATATTATCAAGCAATATGCGCAAGATAAGCTTTCTGAGAAGCCAGATATTGCAATACAAGAATGCGATCGCATACAAATCATTGGCGACTATCAATTGTTGAAATCATTTCAAGCGCTTCGGTGTGGCGAGTTAAAATCAACGCTCGCCAAAAACCCTATCGTCTCAGGCTCTGCCTATGCGCCTATGCAATGCATGCTCAAAGGTGTCTGCGCGCAATGTCTCCAATGGCAAGTCGATCCAGAAACTGGGCAACGCACAAAAGCAGTCTATGGCTGCTCTTGGCAAGATCAACCATTGGAATTGATTGATTACGACAATCTACATGATCGACAAACTCAAAATCACTTACAAGAAACACTAGGCAACTTGTGGTTAGATTATCTCTTTGAGACTTCGAACATTGAAAAAATTTGATACTTCAGGGGCTTTTGCATTCTATACCCTACGTCCCGCGCTTTATGCGCGGAAACCATAAAAATCAACAACCATAGGTTACTGATATTGAGTAAAAACCCAGTTAGCAACAGCCTATTAGGTTGAACCAAAAGAAATAACAGCATCTGAAAATGGCTCAGAAAAATCTTGGCCGTCAGAAGCTGTTTGAAAAAATTCAAATTGAGACGTGCCCTCTGAAACTGCTTTACAAACATTCTTTACTTTTTTTAATACATCAGAATGCAGATTATTTAATTTTCTTTCCTGATCAAGCACTCCAGAAATCTCTTCAAATAATTCAGCACTCGACGAAAAAGAATTCAATGACTGCCTGAATTCAAACCAAGCCTCGCAAAAAATATACCCCTTTTTCCTAAAGGTCTGATTCTCGTCTAGCCCTATCTCCAAATTCACCCAGCATAGATAAAGAAGCATCCATTCAATAGTCATGAGCTCTTGAGAATTTCTAAGAAAGCTTACACATACTAATTTAACAAAATCTTCATCAGAAACATCCGCATTGTCCAAGAAAATTAACAGTGGAGACTTATACTGCAGATTAAAATGCTGAAGAGACAAACCGTGATCAATATAATAATTCAAACAACGCATGATTAAATGCATATTATTAGAAGTCATCGCCAAATGCAAAACCGAATTTCCTAGCGTGGTATCGCGAGCATTCACAACCTCTTCCACTGAAAGTGAATTTAAAAAATAGTAAATTTGGCTATAATTTTCATTATAAAATGCTCCGATAAATTTCAACACATCTGAAGTTGCCGTTAAAGAAAAATGTAGTATTTCATTTTTTAATGTGACATATTTTGAGATAAAATCATTAAAGTTTTCTAAAGACGTCTCAAACCTACTCTGATAGTTAATAAAAACTCTATCAGAGAACGCTTCAAATCGCTCTGTTCTCTTATAAACACCAGACAATATAAACCTGAGATACATTGATGATAAAAGCGGGAAATGCATATTATCATAAATAAAACTGCCGTCCTCATCCTCACCTGTTATTTCAACTTTGGAATCACTCTCTTCGAGAGAAGATTGCTCTAAACGAAAACCACCTGACTCAAATGTGCGCAAAACAAACCTGAGCCACTCATCATTAATTTTACTAGGAAGAATACTTACCCCATGGTTTAACATTTCATACAAAAAAAGAGCATAACTTTTAGAATCAAAACCTGAACCTTTTTTAATATGCATTAATATAGCATTTAGTGCAGAATAACGTTCATTTTTATAGTTAACATCAAACCCTCCCCGTGAAGATAATAGTTTTTCAAGTATTTCTATAAAAATATCAAAATTAGCAGTATTTAACGCTCCTATCAGAAGGTAGTGCTTATCACCCATTGACAAATCAGGTTGATCATTAAGAATACCCTCAAAAACACAAATCATTTCATCAATCAAACAATATGTTTTTTTAAGATCATGATCTGAAAGAAGGACCATCATTGAAAGCTTATAAAAATAATTTAACTTTGTCATTCTAGGAACAAGAGAAAAATTTAAAAAACAATTCTTATTGTAAAAAAAAGATTCCAATCTTTCTAAATATAAATCGCACAAATCAAACATACACCCAAGATTGTCCGAACCTTTATTTTTTGAAGGTTTCCACAACGAAAAATGCTCATTAATAAATTCCATGCCCAACTGACATTTAACGGCAAGCAAATAAAGATTGACCGGGAAATTAATCATTCTTGGTATGTTTTTCAAGAAAAATTTTATCAAGGATTTATCTTTCATGAATATTGCGTACACTAAAGGGTGAACCCTATAAGAAGAAAGACCTTCACTACCACCCTCATTAACCAACAAAACTGGCGCAACAGGATTATCACCGTTTTCAACGAGCTTTTCTATGACTTTCAAACAAAAATCTGGCGCGTCATCGTAGTAACTCATCACCCAAGGAAGCATAAAATGAATCCCTGCAATACTTCTATCTAAAGACGCTCCATTGTTAAGCAAAATATTTACTGAGTGACGTTGTTTATGATAAAGAGCGCTTAATAACGCCAAAGAAACAACTTCTTTAGAAATTGAATCAGCCACTTCATCGAGACTAAATAATAACGATAACAATTGATGTCCACCACTTTCCAAAGCTATCATGGCAAATCGAGGAAGCGTTTTTGTTGGGCTCATCAGACTATTTGGAACATACTCATTCAGCCAAGATGCAAATTCTTGTGAGTGCACTTGATCTAAGTTTCTCGAAAATACTTCCTCATTAAAAAAGCATTGTTTTAAATCGTAATATAGACTTCGTATATTTTTTTGATTCTCACAACCATCAGGAAAAAGCTCTCTTGACCTCAGTTTATCAAGCAAGCTCAGTCTATTCGTAGTTTTATTTGTATTTTTTTTCTTTTTATTTTTATTATTTTTTTTCTTTTTTGAAGAAAACTCTTTTCTTTCACCGCCATAATATAAACAATCCTCTTCGAATGAATCTTGGTAAAATTTCTCGCAACCTATATTTAATAATAATCGTTTCATTTTTGGCGTTAATTGTGAGACACCAATACACGGCAAATCATCATCTTCCATGGAATCAAAAAGCTCACGAATCGTTGAAACCACAAGATTATTCAAAGACTGTTCCCCCAAACAGAAAAGACAATTCACGAATAGTTTTCTTCCTTCCAATAAATGTAAATCACTAACTCGAATTAATTCACATAAAAACTCAACACCTTCTTGAGAAATCAAACCAACCCTTGACTCTTCTTCTGTCTCTTTACCCTGCTCAAAAACACTCATAAAATAAAAGGACACACAATCCTGGATCTGTTCTAAAGAAGAACTTTGATACAAAGAAATAAATTCCATATTGAAAAAATCAAAATTTTTACGAATATAGTTAATCAAATCTGAACAAAATATTTTATCGAAGAGATCTATCACATGATTGCTTACCATTAAACAAAGGTAGCGAATAAAAAAATCATTATCACCCACCTCCATACTAAGATATATCACTTCTTTGGCTTTAACAGACAAAACTGAAAAAAGATCTTCATCTGTGAATAAAAACAGATGAGGTAAAATAATTTCAGGGCAGGCATTTAAATTATCAATTAAAAATCTGTTTTTTATTCCTGGCAATATGTCTTTTTGTAAAATATTTTCAAAAAACCTCTTTATGGATACGGAAAGATTATCTATTCTTTCAAAATAATAATTTTGATTAATTGATAATTTCAAATAATGCTTATCTAACCTCTCTAATATAATAATACAACTATCACCTCTGCCCATCATCCATCTTGCTAATTGCGCGTACGCTTGTGATTCCTCCTCTCTATTTTGAGATCGCTCCAACAAAAGAGCAAATATCATCTCTTTGGCCCAATGTGAGTTCCTTTCTTCAGCTTGAAAAAGAGATGATAGTGACATACTTTTATTTGTTTCTTCTTTTTGCTCTTCCTGACTTTCTGTTTCAAGAAAGCTAACATCGTCCGAAGCTATGAATACATCACACTCATGATTGTTTGAAATAGTGTTCAGTAAACAAACGATATCATACGTCATTATCTGATTGATTTGCTTTTGATGGTACTGTAGAGTGTGGCCATTATTTGGAATTGCGAACGATGGGAGCATAACAAACACATGCAATCCACTATGGAAAGCAATAAATTGTGCTTTTTCATTGCTTTTTCTTATTCTATAAAAAAACCAATGCTCACCTAAGTCTTTAACGATAATGGGATAATACTCCCAATGAGAAGACGCAGATATATCATTCGCAATAATTCCTAACTCATCAAACGAATCATCTTCTGACCCATGAATTAATCTGGATATTTGATTATGGAAATAAAAGGCGCGAACAGGTGGCTTCATGATTGAATATTTTTTCTCATTATATTCCCCTTATACTTGCAGTCATTTTAGCTTTTCACTGAAAATAACATATAAGTCACTTTCCTTTAGAAGAAGGCATACTAGACATCTGAGTCACTTTCTCTTCATCTTCGCCAGAAACAGGCTGAGACAACGTACCAACATGCGGCTCAATAGTATTGATATTAGAAGGTTCAAACAAAGGTTCGCGCGTCATTCTAGAAATAATTTCTTCTTGTTCTGGACAAAGTTGCACTAACGCTTCTTTATTGGCCACCTCAAAATCTTTAAACTCAAAACCAGGAAAAACGGTGCAACCCATCAAAGCAAAAGCTGTTTTATCTTGCAGTTCGGCACAAAACCACCAACCTGCCCTAATAGTAACCGTAAAAGACGCGCCTTCAGTCATCATTGGATTCCCTAATAGAAACGTTTTAAACACACCTTCTTCATCAATCGAATGAACATAAACAGGCGTTGTTCCATCATAATAATGCCAGAGTTCATCCCCTTTAATTCGATGAAAAGTTGAAAAATCATCATGCTCTAGAAGATAATATATCGCTGTTCCCGTCGCTCTAGCTTGGCCCTCGTATCGCTCACTGCTAGGCACAACATTATCTGTTGATCTGTAAAATTCACCGTAATATCCACCTTCAGGGTGACGCTCTAAACCTAATTTTTTTACATAATCGTTCATAACACACAACCTTAACTACTTATTTTTGACATGGGATACTCCTATATCGCTCGATTTATATTGTCGCGTTTAACTTCTTGTGGGTCAACTTTCATTCTCAAGACTCCCTGAAAATTACTATCCTTACCCATCCATACGACCGTCATTGTGAGCCCGTAGGGCGAAGCAATCTAGTCGAAATTAAGACTCGGAATAACCGTGATT
>JBKAGM010000054.1:0-8767 GCA_046290385.1 Gammaproteobacteria bacterium | reverse complement strand
TTCTCTGATTTATTGTCAGCCTGCAGAGGAGTCCTTTTTTTCGTGCTTGTGGCACGCTGTCTTGTCATCCCGTGGATAAACGTCGGGGTGACAGAAGAAAAAGATGCGCAGTGACAAAGTTTTTAAGCATCCTCAGAGACGGACTTTTGGGTGAGATTACTTCCCACTTTTCATCATGATTTCTTGTTCTTCGTGGTCAGCAAATTGAAAGTCAGTCCACCATTCTGCAATAGGCTTGAGGTCTGGCTCTACTTCAGCACGCAGAAGTAAAAAATCATACGCGGCGCGAAAACGCGGGTGCGTTAATACATTACGTGCGCGGCGATTCATGGAACGTGGGAAACGAGACTGGAGTTGCCATATGTTTCTGATAGCATTGACGAAGTGCTTAGAAATGACTGTTTGTTTATTTTGCTGTTTCATAACTTCACTCATAGCATGTTGCCGAACAACAGTAGGGCGCTCATCAGAAGTTTTCAACAACTCTTCAAAACAATCTTGCAATGGCGCCCACAGAAAAACGGAAAATAAAAAGGCTGGCGTGACTGTTTTTCCAGAATTGATTCTTTGATCTGTATTACTCAATGCTTTTTTAACAAATTCAAGCGTTTTTTCATCTTTCTCTATAGCCGTATCTGCACTTGGAAATAAGATTTTAAATACACCTTGTTCGCGCAATAATTCAAAAGTTTTTAATGCAGCTCCTTTATGGAAGAGCTTTAAGACTTCTTCAAAGATACGAGAATTAGAAACGTCTGCTATGGTTGATGCCATCGATTTAATCGGAGCCAGGGTGTCTTTTTCTATCGTAAAATCAAGCTTTGCTGCCAAACGAATGACGCGAAGTATTCTGACAGGGTCTTCTAAATAGCGTTCTTTGGGGTCGCCAATGATACGGATACATTTATCTTTTAGATCTTTCATGCCTCCGGTGAGGTCAATAATCGAAAAATTAGCAATATTATAATAAAGCGCGTTGATCGTGATGTCGCGACGCCATGCATCTTCTTCTAATGTGCCGAAAGTATTATCACGCCGTATGGCGCCTGTTTTTTTGCAACGCTCAACATTTTTGCTGTCGTTCGAACGGAATGTAGCTACTTCAATAATTTCCCTGCCAAAATGCACATGCGCCAATCGAAAGCGCTTACCAATCAGCCGACAATTTCTGAAAACCTTTTTGATATCATTCGGTTTGGCATCGGTGACCACGTCAAAATCTTTTGGCGTAATGCTGAGCAGCAAATCTCGAACACCACCCCCAACAAGAAAAGATTGATAATGGGCTCGGTTCAATCGATACAACACGTTCAGTGCATTTTTATCAATGTCTTGCCTGGAAATCGTATGCTCGGTGCGCGGGACTATTGCTTGCGAATCAATACGCGCCAGAGGGTCTTTACCAAAGATTTTTTTAATAATACGTTTAATAACAGCCTTCCTTTCTCACCCAACAACTACTACCTGCTTGTGATAAATTTGAATAAACTTTTACTTCTATTTTTTCGATTTGATGTTCTGCAATGCTTTTTTGATCATCGATAAATTGTTGCAAAATCCAGTTTGATATTTCTTCCACTGTAGTATTGCTAATATCTAGTAATGTGACGTCTCGTTTTAAAAATGGAATTTTTTCGCCATTGAAATGCACATAAACCAAATCGCCATCAACATCAATTTTTGAGTGTGGTGATTGTGTCGCGATTAATGTTGTTTGGTCCAGTCTTTTGAGTATTTCACGCAATTTTTCTTTATAGACGCGATAATCGAAATTAATGCCTGTATCACCCACATCGAAGTGCAATACCATACCGACATGGTAATTATGTCCATGTAAGTTTTCTCGGTCGCATTCTGAAAAGATGGTGAAATGGCCTGCTGAGAAATCGAAAAAATCTTTATGTAATTCTATAATGCTTGTGTGCTTCATTTTTTATCAAAACTTGTTTTGGCGCAGTATTATACTATCCAGCACTACGCAAACACAACACCTTAAATAGCTCGCCCATCTCGCCAGGAGAGGTTAACTGCTTGATTGCATGTGCATGATGCGTATGCCACTCGGGGGTTGTCATCAAAGCTTCGGCAAAAATCAGCAAATCGTGAGCCAGCAAAAACTCAACCTGATTGCTATAGGCATGCACATTCAAGCCACTTGCCTCGGCGCTTTTGGTTAGGGAGCTAAAATCAACATGCGCGGTAATATCCTGTATTCCAACCAAAATCAACGGATCATCATGGGCATGATGTTGATAATGGCACATCAACGTTCCCATACATCGCTGTGGGTGATAGTACTCCTTATTTGAAAAGCCATAATCGATGATAAGCATACTACCTCGACGCAAGATATTCGCTATCGACTTGATCCATTCGTCCGCAAAAAAATTGATTTCAGAGGTATATGTACTTTCGTGCACAAGAGATTCCACTCTCTCGGTTAAAGTTTCATCTGCTTGTCTTGTTTTCCAAACAAAGCGATTGTCTTCAACGCCCACACCTTTTTCGAACACAGCTCTATCTTTGACTTCAAATAAAACGACAGGCATTGCATCAACAACTTCATTGGCGAGAATAATGCCCTCAAAAGCTTCTGGTAAACTCGACAGCCACTGCACTCGATCAAGCTGCTCTGGACAAATATTATTGATTGTTGCTTTTTGACGCGTCTGTAAATCAGGGCTAGGTTCAAGTATGTAGTAATATTCTGGCATCACTTCAGATAGCGCTAATGTCTCGAGAATATGGGCTGCCATAGTACCCGTACCTGCGCCAAACTCCAGGATGTTGCCCCCGTTTAATCGTGTTAATTCATTGCAACAATACTTCGCGACACACTTTGAAAATAAGGGACTCAGCTCTGGCGCTGTAATAAAATCTCCACCTTTACCTATCTTATGTGCGCCTGACATGTAATACCCCAAACCAGGAGCGTACAGTGCTGCTTGCATAAAATCCTGAAAAGAAAGAAACCCTTCGCTAGCTTCAATCATTTGAATAATATACTGCTGCAATTTTTCGCTATGGGCTTGGGCGTTTGAATCAGGTTTTGGTAGGTTTTCGATATTCATAAGAGGCTTTATCTGCTATATTAGCCTCATATTAACATGAGGATTAAACAATGACAAAAGTTGCGCTCATAACTGGCAGTGCAAAACGTATCGCTAAAATTATGGCAAAAACACTTCATGCCGACGGTTTTAATATTGTAATCCACTATCGTCATTCACAAAAAGAAGCTGAAGCTTTATGCGACCAGTTCAATCAAGAGCGGAAAGATTCAGCGCAATGCTTGCAAGCAGATCTAAACAATTGTGACTATGATAGGTTAGTGCAATCTGCCGCAAAATATTGGGATCGACTTGACGTGCTCATCAACAGCGCCTCGATGTATTATGCAACGCCTATTGGAAAAGCCACTCCAGAAGAGTGGGACGATTTGTTTGCGAGCAACTGCAAAGCGCCTTTCTTTCTTTCACAGGCTGCTTTTCCATTCTTGAAAAAAACGAATGGCGCCATCATTAACATTTCAGACATCAATAGCATGAAACTACGATCGGATTATCCTGTTTATTGTGTGGCAAAAGCGGGGTTGAATGCACAAACAAAATTTCTTGCTCGTGAGTTAGCGCCATCTGTTCGTGTGAATGCCATCGCTTTTGGCCCGATGCTTTCTGTAGAAAATCCTGGCGCAATAACAGAAGAAATGGAACAAAAATATATTGAGGGATCGCTGCTAAAACGCAAAGATACGCATGAAGATATTGCAAAAGCATTACGTTACTTGGTTTGCGCTGACTTTGTTACGGGAAATATATTAACGTTAGATGGCGGAAGATCGGTGTGAATTTTTCAACCTAAAAATTGCGCTAACTCATCTAACAACGCTAATTGCTCATCATCTAGTTTTCTCTCTAGCTTGATTTCTTCAATACGCTGCATTGCACGCAAAGGGGTTAGTTTATGGCAACCTTTATAATCTTTAATTTCTTGTGAAGCACGACAGGATTCGATATAGGCATCATATATTTCTTTTTGCTCTTCACTTAACAGCGCAACATCGTGATACCCTAAAATCCTTATTGCCAAGGCTTTCACATTAGCATTTTTCATCGTATCAATACATTCTGAACGATGCTTCCACTCTACATGATGGAACTGTTGGGATTGTCGCTGCTCAGCATCAGTCAAAAAACCATTAATATAAAGTGCAGCACTTGGATCAACACCTTCAACTTCAGGGTAAGTATAATGACGATAATGATCTATAATTTTTTCCAGATGCGCTGAATGGTGAGATAGCCATTCCAGGTTTTCTCGCACAATTTCTTTGCGCTCATCACTTACACATTCCATATATCGTGCGTTAGGTGGCAACAAAAATCCTGGCTCTCCAAATTTTTTATTTATCACCCAAGTGTTAGTTTGAAAATCATCGCCCAATGATTTTTTTAACTCGGGTAAATCTAATCGCAACCATAGTGTTTGATTTTTATAATGCGCATGCGTACCTAAAAAAAGACATGGTGCAATAAAATTTGAGCCAAGCCCCAAACTCCCTGAAACATACAAACCGTATTGACGGCCATCTTCTTTAGGCAATGCATATATTCTTTCAGAATCAATGTTTTTATTAAAATAAGCAAGGAGATAATCCCACATTTTTTTCTCATTCGCGCATTCTTTTGCAAGCGCTACAGTAGCCTCAACATCGACGAGCGCATTATGTGCTTGACCAAAAACAAATTGATTCGCCGCACTGATTTCTTCGAGTTTAAAACTTAATTTTCCATCAACATTCGGCCATTTAAACGCGAGAGGATTAAATAAATAATACATAACAACAATCGGATAAACGTCTGCTCGGCTGCATTGATTTGCATATTGATGGGTATACGGTGGTAATAGATTCTTGTAAAAATTAAAACGCAGAAATTCATCATCAAATCCTAACGTGTTATATCCGAGACTCATCGTGCCTGGCGTGTTGATCATTTGATGAATTTTTCTTACCATTTCAAAATGCGACATTCCCTCTTTCTTCATTCGTGCGATAGATGTACGGTGTGTGATAGTCGCTTCAGGCGCAGGAATAACATCGGGATCAAGCTTTGCCACCCATTCACAACGTTCTATTTCATTAAACGCCAAGTCTGTACGAATTGCTGCAAATTGAACAATTTGATCGAAAGGAGGATTTAACCCTGTCGTTTCCAAATCGTAGAAAAGAAAGGTTTTTTCAGTCATTCTCATTCCTTTTTTTTGTCGGGCTATGCTATCATTGAGACTATAGAGAAACAAGGAAAGAAAATGGCATGGAAAAACACTAACTCTCGCTATGGAACTCTCGCAAAAGCATTTCACTGGTTAACCTTTCTTCTTGTCGTCACATTACTTATTGTCGGATATCTGATGGATGATTTTGACGGTGCAATACGTCCTTTTATGTATACGACTCACAAATTATTTGGGTTGCTACTACTATTACTTATGGCACTACGAATAATATGGGCGTTAGCTAATCCAAAACCCAAGCTACCTAAGGGCACTTCTTATCTAGAAAAATTTGCAGAACACTTTGTGCATGGAGCAATGTATTTATTGCTGTTTATCATGCCTCTCGCAGGTTGGTTTATGTCTACCGCTGCAGGAAAAGCCCCTACATTTTATGGACTATTCTCAATACCTATGCCTTTTGTTCCTCTGAATAAAGCATGGGCAAAAATTGCTTTCTCTATACATGAGATTTCTGCTATTCTAATCATTATTTTTGTGTGTATTCACGTTGCGGCGGCACTATATCATCACTATGTGCGTGAGGATAATATTCTCATACGTATGCTGCCAGGCGATGATCACCGTAACTTTGATGCTTAAGGGTACCTGTGTTTTCAATTGCAACCTGGAATATAAACTCCATCCGTGTTCGACTCGATCATGTTTTAGAATGGTTATCACAGCAACCTGTTGATGTCTTGGCACTACAAGAAACTAAATCGCCTGATGACGTTTTTCCTAAGGAAGCTTTTGAAGCTGCTGGCTATCACGTCTGTTTTTCAGGACAGCGGACTTATAATGGTGTGGCTTTAATTAGTCGCACACCTATTGAAAAAAATGTTGTTACCGACTTTCCAGATTTTGATGATCCTGCACGACGCATCCTTGGTGCAAATATCCATGGTTGTCATATTTTAAATTTGTATGTTCCAAATGGTGCTGCCGTTGATTCTGACAAGTACCAATACAAACTAGGCTGGCTCAACGGCTTGCAAAGTTATTTGGAAGAATGCCGGAAGCAATATGAAAACATCATCATCCTTGGAGATTTTAATATCGCCCCTACCGATGAAGATGTTCATGACCCAAAGCGCTGGGAGGGTAATGTACTTGTCAGTCCAAAAGAGCGCGATGCATTTCAACAAATATTGAGCCTTGGTTTTTCTGACACCTATCGCTTATTTGAGCCAAGCGAAGTGATTTATAGCTGGTGGGATTATCGTGGCGGTGCTTTCCCTCGTAACCACGGCCTCAGAATCGACCACATTTTGGCCAGCGATGCTCTGAAGTCTCGCTGCAAATCCTGCACAATCGATAGCACTCCGCGCGCCTGGGAACGCCCATCCGATCATACACCGGTCATTGCGACGTTTGATCTGGCAAAATAACTTTGTAACAATGGAAATTGTCTGTTTATTGCTTGCCGAACGGTAAAACCTTCGGTATTATATGTGGCCAATTATATGAGGTTTAGACCATGAAAGAAAAAATTCATCCTGCATACAAAGAAATCAATGTAAAATGCAGTTGTGGAAACGCGTTTACCGTGGGTTCTACTCTTGGGAAAGACCTGGATTTGGATGTTTGCGCAAAATGCCATCCATTTTATACGGGTCAACAAAAAATTATCGATACCGCAGGTCGTGTTGAAAGCTTCCAAAGTAAATTCAAACACTTCTCAACTGATGTCGAAGGCTCTTAGGGCTAAAATAACACACAGGATCGATCAGCATGGCAGACGACATTGTACAACACGCGCTCGACTACCATGCGAAACCTACGCCTGGAAAGCTAGGCGTTGCGCTTACAAAACCTGCGCAAACTCAGCGCGACTTGTCGTTAGCATACTCACCAGGCGTCGCCTACCCGGTACTCGAAATTGCTAAATCTCCTGAAAATGCTTACAAATATACCAACAAGGGTAACCTCATCGCTGTGATCAGCAATGGTAGCGCTATTCTCGGCTTAGGCAACCTTGGTGCTCTAGCAAGCAAACCTGTGATGGAAGGCAAGGCAGTATTATTTAAACGCTTTGCGGACATCGACGTTTTTGATATCGAAGTTAATTGCAATACAATCGATGCCTTCGTCGAAACAGTCGCCAATATCGCCCCTACGTTTGGTGGCATTAATCTTGAAGATATTAAAGCACCAGAGTGTTTTGAAATTGAATCATTGCTCGCCAATCGCTTAGACATTCCTGTATTCCATGACGATCAACATGGCACGGCTATGATTATTGCTGCGGGATTACTAAATGCGCTCGATATCCAAAAAAAGAAACTTTCTGAAAGTGTCATTGTTTGTGTAGGTGCTGGCGCTGCAGGTATTGCATCGATGCACTTACTTATCAAAATGGGCGCAAAACGCGACAACATTTTTATGATTGACAGTCAAGGCGTGATTCATTCTGAACGCGACAACATTAATCTTTACAAAGCTGAGTTCGCACATAAAACCAAAAAGCGTACTCTTGAAGATGCTATAAAAGGTGCGGATGTATTTATTGGTGTATCACAGCCTGACCTGCTTACAGAAGCAATGTTAAAGTCTATGGCAAAAAATCCGGTTGTGTTTGCTCTATCAAATCCTGACCCTGAAATTAAACCTGAGCTGGCACATAGCATTCGAAACGACGTCATCGTCGCAACAGGACGTAGTGATTATCCCAATCAAGTAAATAATGTTTTAGGTTTTCCTTATATTTTCCGTGGTGCGCTCGATGCGCGAGCAAAACATATCACCGACGCAATGAAACATGCCGGCGTAGAAGCGTTGCGTAAAATTGCACATGAGCCTGTGCCACAAGAAGTATTAGATGCTTATCCTAATGAGAAGTCTTTAAGCTTTGGTCGTGATTATATTCTACCGAAGCCAATGGATCCAAGACTGAGAGATATCGTATCTAAAGCCGTTGCCGATGCTGCAGATTAATCGTTCGCATCTCTATTGATTCGCATCATGAAATAAGGGTTAAATGATTCGCGGCGGAAGCCAAATTTTTCATATAACTTATGTGCGTCTTCTGTCATTAAGAACCAACGGTAAACGCCCTTGATTTTAGGATCTTCCATAATCATTTTCATCAATGCTTTTCCAAGACCTTTTCCACGATACGCTTCATCAACAAAAATATCCCAAACTGAAGCAAACTCAGAATAATCGGTAATGACTCTGCCAAAACCAATCTGCTTTGCGCCATCATAAACACCGAAACATAATGAATTACGCATCACGATAGGAAAGCGCTTTGGTGGTAAGCCTGTCGATGTTTTAGAAGGCGTGCACAATAAGTCATAAGCATAAATCATATCGAGTTTACGCTTATCATCACTCATCAAGAATCGCCCGTGGCGTATTTCATAGGGTTTCATGGAATATCTCTCGTACTTCCGCAACATTATGCAGCAATTCTATACAACTTACAATACAGAGGTAATGCGCGATAATTGCTTTTCAGGCGTTGTTGAATAAATCAAAATAAGCACAA
>JBKAGM010000053.1:0-9603 GCA_046290385.1 Gammaproteobacteria bacterium | reverse complement strand
ATTTACGCTGTATTAAGTGTTGAAAACACCGACGGTTTATCTGCTGACAACAGCGGTTCACCGTTTGAAATCAGTGTGGACGCGGCGACGCAAGCGCCGGTGGTGACAGGTGGTAGTTTAGATGGGGCTACCTTTGATGTCTCCTATAACTCTGGAGAGCTTGTTGGTTCACACGTGACAATCAATGCAGATAGTATTAACACCGCAGGTACCAGCGCTAAATTCTATAAAGATGCAGCCTGCACCCAAGAGATCACCGATTCGGGATTGAGTTTGGCAGCAAGTAGCTCGAGTTTGGAAATTAGCGGTACGGTGTCAAACTCGGCTTATGCGGGCACAACGATCTATGCCATCTTAACGGTAGAAAATTCTGATGGTGAGATGGCTGATAACTCGGGTGATCCTCTGAGCATCGCTGTGAGTTCGACAGAAGCAACAGCGACGCTATTATGTCCTTCATCGCCTCAAGACTTTGACGATACGACACGTCCAACGTCTGTCACGGTCTATGATTCAGAAGGAACTGCGCATACTTATTCTGGAGCTGGTACATCATACGAAGGTAAAGAGGCGTATTTAAACCGTGCTGAGTTGACCGATAATGGTGGCGGCAGTTACACATTAAAATGTGAATACTCTACTGGTACGCATGCCGGTCAAATGGATTGGGTTGCCACGACAACCATAAGTGCTGACAACGTTGTCAGTTCGGGTTCCGATTGGTCATCTAGCACCGTGTGCTACGTCAACTTGAACGAGCGTCAGAGCGATAGTTGTCAGGTTACCATCACAAAGTCTTCTTGATGCAAATGCCATCCAGCCCCTGCGTAGCAGGGGCTGGATGGCTTGGTGGATTAGTACATAAACTGTGGGATGACAGATTCGATGTAGGGTGGATTAGGCGCCATTGCGCCGTAATCCACCAAGCCATCATCAACCCGTAGGGTTGATGATGACATTATTACTCAAGTTCGATACCAGTTAAGTTTTTAGGCTCAGCACAACCCCATTTAATGTGATAAACCCCTTTGTTTAACCAATATTGAAATGAACTATATTCCCATGCTGAAGGAGTTGATGTGTAACCATGTTTTACCGGGTTAAAATGGATGTAATCGATATGGTTTTTCATATCATTTTCATTTCGAATTATATGTTCCCAATAGCGTCGTTGCCATATGCGTCTCTCATTTCTTTTGTTTGTTGTTCCAGCTTGCGTTAAACAAAATTCCCGTTTTATTAATCGCCAACGTTTTGTGTAATCAAAATCGTTTCTTGGAAGCTTCCATATCATGTGAATGTGGTCTGGCAAAATAACCCAAGCGTTAATTTGAAACGGATATTTACATTTTATTTTTTTAATGGATTCTTTGAGAAGGGTAACATTTTGATGACGCTTAAAAACAGGTAATCGATCATATGTTACAACGGTAAAAAAATAATAACTTCCAGCTTGAAAGATACGTTTATAAGAGCTCATGGTTTTGTTGATAGGTAAAAAAGGAGGTGTAATTTATCCTATCATATTGTTTTAATGGTTGTAAATGTCATCCAGGCCCTGCTACGCAGGGCCTGGATGGCTTGGTGGATTACGACCTTCGGTCTAATCCACCCTACATTGAAGTAGCGCCATCAAAAAAACGCAGGGTGAGGGATGTTTAAATGCAGGGCGGATTAGGCGATTTTGCGCCTTAATCCACCAAGTCGTCATCAACGCCAAGGGTTGATGATAATGTTTTATTTAGTTGGTGATAGATGAAATGAAAATGTTTGGTCATCTTCATCAGTGCTTGCTAATTTTGGCGAGATAAGTTTTTTGATATCGGAAAATTCTTCCTTAATATGTCGGAGATGCCGGTTGGCATTCATTCGCTTTTCGGCATTTTCAGTGCTATCCAAATAGCTTGAAATTTCAGACTTTAATTCATTTATCCAGTAAGCAAGTGTTTTTTCACCAGCAACTTCATATTGAGTTACTTCATTTAGTAAACAGTTTTTTTGCTCTCCTGTGCTGAAGATGTTGCTAAAAAAATCGATAGCAGATTTAATCTGAAGAAGATGTGTGTTTGTGATGTTGTCTAGCAACGAGATTTTATTTTTATCTTTTTTCCATTCTTCAGTTAATTCCGCAATGAATTGAATGTGTGTTTCAATAATTTGTAAATTACGCAGCGCCTCAACGTTTTGTTGCATTTTGAGTGTATCAAATCGCTGCGAAACTGGGCGCTGTGTTCGTGTTGGTCTTTGATTAAATGTGTTGTGTCGCTGCAGCTCGGCTGCCAATGATTGCGCTGTGTCTTTTTGTTCAGACACCTCCTCATGGTCTCTATCCGTTGACGACATGATAATACTATCATCATCTTCTTCGCTTTTAGATTCTGAGCGTCCGCCACGTTGTGTTACGTGCGAGTCATCTAAATCCTGAGGGAATGCATCAAATGAATCATCAATAAGTTGCTTTTCTTTTTCGGCCCATCGAGATGCTTCTTCAAACTGTTGTTGATTCGCTGTTACAACTTCAAAGCCTCTCGCTGTTTCGCTAAGAAAAATCACGTTTCTATTTAAGAGTTGATTTGGATCGCCGAAGCAATTAATTCTATTTTTAGAATTGAGAATCACGATAGCTGAGCCTAATATGCCGGCTAATGCATTAATTTGAAAGGCATCCACAAAACGACCATGAGTTATAATAGAACCAAAATAATCTTCCAGCGATTCTGGTCCTTGATTCCCCCATGGTTGCTCGGTTTGTATGAAATCCAGAATTGCATTTTGCGTTTCTTCATCTGATGAGGCAAGAGTTGAAGAGACTATGCCGCAAAGGTCTTCTCGAGTCCAATCATGAGAATTACTAGCAATCGCCTCATACAATGTGATGTAGCGTGGTCTTTCAGGTGTGACAGGATAACCATCATCTTCTTCCTCTTTGCTATCATATTCAGCATAATAACTCTCCACATCATGATCATCCTCTGACTGTCCGAGCGCAATGTAATTTCCTCTATTGCTATGTAGGTCATATGTCGCTAGCGCATCCACTTCATATGGGATGCTATCCCAGTCAATCAATGTCTTAACAACTAAGAGTCCCATCATAATGAAGGCGAAATAACCGAGATAGTCTGATATTTGATCGACAACGAGTGAGAATAGCGCTATGGAAAAATTTACTTCCCACTGGTAATTTTCATGCGTTACATTACCAGCATAAGTATTAGCAGTATCTAAGTTTTCAGCAACGAGTTTTAGTGCTAGAAGGGGTGTGGCGATGAATAGCGCGTATTTTAACCCATAGAAAATATGTCGGCTGAAGAATGAGTTTGTTGGTTCGAGTTGTGGGTAGTTTGCCCGAACCTGAGAATCAAAAATATCAAAAATAATGTTGCTAATTAGGAAAATGATCGGAGATGAATAGTTTGCGACAAGTGATACCGTGTCGCTTCCCATATAGTAAAGCGTTAAGAACAGTTGTGCTTGAGCCTCTGCGACTTCTTGTTGATTGTTGCCAGGATTGACATCGGTTGTTGAACTTTCCGCAACGGAGAACTCATCTCCCCATCTAATAAAGTAGGTGGCGAAATATATCCATGGTGCAGCTAGCAAGAGGTTTAAGGACAATGCGCGAATTTTTA
Organism: Gammaproteobacteria bacterium; assembly: GCA_046290385.1. Classification (GTDB taxonomy): domain Bacteria; phylum Pseudomonadota; class Gammaproteobacteria; order JAGOUN01; family JAGOUN01; genus JBKAGM01. The sequence continues at coordinate 5,971 of JBKAGM010000053.1, read as the reverse complement.
ACCCGGTCTCCAGTGGTGTGTTACCAAATACTAGGTATTCTGATTTGGGTTTTGTCACTTTGTCTTCAAAGTTTTCGGCAGGTTCAACCCAGTCAAACCAAGACTTCATCCCTATAAAGCATGATTCGAAGATACCTACCCAAATGAGTGCGTTGGAAATATCAGAGAGTGTTGAGCTAAATAGCGCGCTCACATAGTCGAGTATCCAGTAAGTGTTGTCATCATTGAGCGATGAATTTGCATCGGCATACTCTTCCGAAGTGTCGGTGTTTTTATTGACATAGTATGCCGCTATGATAGGTAAGCTTGCTATGAGAGTGTATTTGTATAACAAATAGAGCGCTGTGCTAAACCGGTTATTCGTCAACTCTAAATGTGGCGCTTGTTGACGTAATTTTGCGTCGAACAGGTCGTAGGAAAGCGAAAATAACCCAAATGCGCCAGAGATCGCATAGATGCTTCCCATGGAAACAGCATCTTTTGTCATAAAATAAAGCGTTAAATAAAACTGTGATTCATCTTGATCGATAGGATCTGTAGTGTCGGTTTCACCATCGCCAAATGTTTGTTGCCACATATTGTAATAGACAAATGCGAGCCCAAACGGCAAAAGAAAAAGAAGATTCAGAAGCGCAGAGCGCCATTGCGCAGCATCTTTTGTTTTCAGCTCAATCGGATCGCCAAAGTTTTCATGTAGTATAATTGGTTTATCGTATGCTTTTTGAAGAGGGGTTTTCGTTGAGATGAAGGGTTTATCATCAGAGTAATCAGATCTATTTCCCCATTTGCTCCTAACATGTTTCGAATCTAAGAGCCCATTGTCATGGGTAGCTTGGTCGCTATTGCGGTCTTTCACGGTCGCCTCCAACAGAATTCTTGTTATTAAAGAGATCATTATATAGAAGAATGCTTAAGAAAAGCTTAAGGAGCCGCTAAAAATTAACCTTTCTGTAAAGTAAAGCTCCTGCGATGTGCCGGTGATGGGCCAAACTGTGCGATAGCATCACGGTGTACCCGGGTGCCGTAGCCTTTGTGGGCGGCAAATCCATATTTCGGATATATTTTATCCAGCTCGAGCATTAATCTGTCTCTTTCTACCTTGGCGAGTATCGAGGCAGCACTGATTTCTGGGTGTAGGCTATCGCCTTTGATAATCGCTTGAGTAGGGCAAGGGAGTTTAGGGCAGTGCGTACCATCGACGAGGGCGTGAGTGGCTTTGATCGATAATTTCTCGAAGGCGCGGCGCATGGCTAAGAGGCTTGCTTGGAGGATATTGATGGTATCGATTTCTTCGACACTGGCTTCTCCAATACCATAGGCAAGCGCATCGGCTTTGATGATATCAAACAGGGATTCGCGTTTTTTTGGAGAAAGTTTTTTGGAGTCATTTAAACCTTCGATGGGCTTTCGGGGGTCAAGTATGACCGCTGCTGCAAATACTGGGCCAGCCAAAGGTCCTCGTCCTGCTTCATCCAAGCCTGCAATGATAGTGTGTTCCATGGTTTTCCTTATCTAAAATATTGCTGCATTCTTGAGTTGTCGCCCGCTATATGCGTGGTTCAACATCGAGACCTCGCGGACAAGCCGCGAGGTGACAGTAGTGGAGATTTGATAATCGTATTGAAGTAACATCGTCAAAAAAGCGCTGTCATCCCGCAGTTTGTCCGCGGGATCCACTGCATGAGCGTCATTCAGGCATGGGTGCCGCGGACGAGCCGCGGTACGTAGATAGTGACACCCAATCGGAGCTACATTGAAGTAACATCATCAAAAAAACACTGTCATCCCGCGGTTTATCCGCGGGATCTCTGAAAATTTCGGTTGCATTCTAACATAAAAATGATAATATGTTTTTGCTTGTGCAACGCAAGCATCTTTCTTAAGTAACGTTTCCCAAGTATTTGTTTCACGTCGTCGATTGTTCAACTCAGTGTCCCAACACGTGTTGCATATATTGCTTGAGAAACAAGCAGCTCATATCGTTTGTTTTTTTTATCTCTGTTGTTACGTTGACAAGCGTTGAGCTGTGTTACTTCCTGCCCCGCTTTTTTTTGAGCGGGGTAGGGTTTTTAGGTTCGAAGCATGATGTCTGGCGAATAGAGCCAGGCAATATGCAACTGGATTTTAGTTGCTAAAAATCAAGAAAAAGGCTATACTCAAGATGTCGAAAATAAACAAATTAATACAAAGGATCCGATCTCAGCCCGCGGACTTTGAGTGGCGTGAGTTAGTGGTGCTGATGAGGCACTTAGGGTTTGATGAAGTGCAGGGGGATGGTTCGCGAGTTAAATATTATCATGAAGATTATGATTGCATGATTAGCCTGCATAAACCAGATCCTTCAAAAGTGCTAAAAAAGTATATGATTAAAAGAGTCGTGGAGACGTTGTCTCGGGTAGGCGTGTTATGAAAGTGTTACGTTACAAAAACTATATCGGGTCAATTGAGGTTAGCATTGAAGATCAATGTTTGCATGGTCAGTTGCTTTATATTAATGATATGGTGACATATGAAGCAAAAACGGTGGATGCTTTAGATAAAAAGTTCAAAGAAGCTGTTGATGATTACCTCGTTACGTGTGAAAAGCTTAAAAGGGAGCCACTAAAGCCGTTTAAGGGTTCGTTGAATGTTCGGATTGGTTCCGAATTACATAAAGAGTCGGCAATCCAGGCTGCAATTTTGGGTCTAACGCTAAACGAATATATCAAATTAGCATTAAAGAACCAATTGCTGCGCCGTGTTTCTCGAGGGAGAAACAAAAAAGTTGCCAGCCGTCCCCGATAAAAATTCCTCCCGTCGTGCTCGAGCATCAATCTATATTTATGTATAATCACCCTCATGACAACAACGCCGACATTTATACATCTCAGATTGCACAGTGAATATTCATTGATCGATGGTATGGTCCGAATCCCCGAGCTTATCCAGCGTTGCCAAGCGCTTGGTATGCCAGCTGTCGCAGTGACTGATCAAAACAATCTCTTCGGCGTGGTTAAATTTTACAAAGCAGCGATGGCGGCAAAGGTAAAGCCGATCATCGGCGCAGATTTGTGGCTGTATAATCCAGATTCCCCAAGCCACCCCTATCGTTTGACTGCTTTATGTCAAAATGCGCAAGGATATAAAAATCTCATGCGATTAATCTCGCGCAGTTATACCGAAGGGCAATATCAAGATGTTCCTATGGTTAAGCGTGAATGGTTAGCAGAAGATGCCGAAGGTTTGATTATTCTCTCCGGTGCGCGTGAAGGCGATGTCGGACAAGCGCTACTCGCACAACAAAAAGACGTTGTTGAAACGCTAGTTGCGTTTTATCAGAAGCATTTCCCAAACCGTTATTACCTAGAGTTGCAACGTACGTTTCGCGCGCAAGATGATGAGCACTTGCAAGCAGCGCTAAAGCTCGCTAATGCAAAACAATTGCCTGTGGTTGCTACCAACGATGTGCGTTTTTTAATGCGAGACGATTTTGAAGCTCATGAGGCGCGTGTGTGTATTCACGATGGCTACGTATTATCCGATAGCAAGCGACCGCGTAAATATAACGAAAATCAATTTCTAAAATCGCAAGAAGAGATGCGATCGCTTTTTCAAGATATTCCAGAAGCTTTGCAAAACACGGTAGAAATATACAAACGTTGTAACGTTCATGTGGAAATTGGTAAAACGTATTTGCCTAATTTTCCTGTGCCGGAATCATTTACAACAGAAGATTACCTAACACATGTTTCTAATGAAAAAATGCAAGCGATTTTACAAAGTGTTGATGAAGGAAAACATGCTGCTTACGATGCGCGTTTAGCAACCGAATTAAATGTAATTAATAGCATGGGGTTTGCGGGTTACTTTTTAATTGTTGCCGACTTCATTGCATGGGCGAAAGAAAATAATATCCCTGTTGGCCCTGGGCGGGGTTCGGGTGCTGGTTCATTGGTCGCGTATGTTTTAGGTATTACAGGTTTAGATCCTTTGCAGCATGAATTACTCTTCGAGCGTTTTTTAAATCCCGAGCGGGTATCGATGCCTGACTTCGATATCGACTTTTGTATGGATGGTCGCGACCAAGTGATCGACTATGTTGCGCAAAAATACGGTCGAAACAGCGTTTCGCAAATCATCACCTTTGGTACGATGGCCGCGCGCGCGGTGGTGCGTGATGTCGGTCGAGTGTTGGGACATCCGTATGGTCTTATCGACAAGATCGCAAAACTCATTCCTTTTGAAATTGGCATGACTTTGGATAAAGCGTTGCAAATGGAAGTATTATTGCGCGAACGCTATAACAATGAAGAAGAAACACGTACCTTGTTGGACCTTGCAAAAAAATGCGAAGGTTTGGCGCGTAATGCAGGTAAACACGCAGGTGGTGTTGTCATTTCGCCGTCGCTACTCACCGACTTTACACCGTTGTATTGTGAACAAGGTTCCGAACAATTTATCACGCAATTTGATAAAGATGATGTTGAAGCTGTCGGATTAGTTAAGTTCGACTTTTTGGGATTGCGCACACTGACTATCATTAAATGGGCGGTTGAAAATATTCATAAAGCGTATAACAAGGCTGTCGATATCGATCAAATTCCGATGGATGATGAGAAGACGTATGATTTACTAAAATCCTGTCAAACGCTAGCAGTATTCCAGTTAGAGTCTCGTGGTATGCGCGACTTAGTGCGACGTTTGCAACCCGAAGCGTTTGAAGAAATTGTAGCGTTGGTTGCCTTGTTTCGACCAGGTCCTTTGCAATCTGGTATGGTGGATGATTTTATCGATCGTAAGCATGGACGCGCAAAAGTCACATACCCTCATCCGGATTTAGAACCGATCTTACGCCCTACGCATGGTGTGATTTTATATCAAGAGCAGGTGATGCAAATCGCACAGGTGTTGGCTGGATACACCTTGGGTGGTGCCGATATTTTGCGTCGAGCAATGGGTAAGAAAAAACCCGAAGAGATGGCAGAACAGCGCGCGATCTTTATGAAAGGTGCAATAGAGCGTGATGTGAATGCTAATACGGCAAAAGGCATTTTTGACTTAATGGAAAAATTTGCGGGTTATGGATTTAACCGATCGCACTCGGCAGGATACGCATTAATTGCATATCAAACAGCGTGGTTAAAAGCGCATTATCCAGCAGCATTTATGGCGGCTGTATTATCATCAGATATGGATAATACGGACAAAGTCGTCGCGATGATCAACGAATGTCGCGCGTTGGAATTAAAAATCATCATGCCTGATATTAATATTAGCCAAGTTGTTTTTACTGTCGGTGTAAACGATGAGGTTATTTATGGATTGGCAGCGCTAAAAGGCGTTGGTCAATCTGCGATTGAAGAAATATTGTCGGTGCGTGAGCAAGGGCCATTTGAAAATTTGTTTTCATTGTGTGAACGCGTTGATATGAAAAAAGTGAATCGTCGCGTATTAGAAGCGCTTATTAAATCGGGTGCGTTAGATAGCTTTAATGCTGAACGTTCACAACTATTCGAATCGATCGACAAGGCCATTCAATTAGCCGAGCAAGCGAAACGTGATCAAGCTAATAAGCAAACGAGTCTTTTTGCGCACGTTGATACAACGAGTGCAAAAACGCATGAGTATGTTCCTGTGCCACCATGGTCGGAAGAGCTGCGTTTGTCGGGTGAAAAAGAAGTGTTAGGTATGTACGTCACCGGCCATCCGCTTGATCGTTATCGCAAAGAGTTAGATATCATTACTACATCAACGATCAAGGCATTACAGCCTGCCAACAATCAACTCGTTGTAGTCGCAGGATTGGTTATTGCGTTGCGTACTATGAATACTAAGCGTGGCGATCGTATGGCGTTTATGACGTTGGATGATAATGCTGGCAGTATCGAGATCGCAGTGTTTGCGGATAGCTTTGCCGAGTATCGCGATTTATTGATCAAAGACCAATTACTCATTGTTGAAGGTGAGGTGAGTGTGGATGATTATTCTGGTG
>JBKAGM010000052.1:0-9800 GCA_046290385.1 Gammaproteobacteria bacterium | reverse complement strand
TTTTTTTGTTGTGTCATCTCGAGCGCAGCGAGAGATCTCCTTCTGCGAAGAGATTCCTCGGCTCTGCCTCGGAATGACAGTTTTTTTGTTGTGTCACCTCGAGCGCAGCGAGAGTTTTCCTTCTGCGAGAAGATTCCTTGGCTCCGCCTTAGAATGAAATCCCTTATGTTTTGTCTTTGCGTTGATGGGCAGTGGATCGATTTATGATATACTTGGTCTCTCCTTTATGTGACGGATTTCAAAAAGCAATCAATACACTGAGAAAAAGCTATGGGAAATGGGGCTTATTGGGTACTACTTGATGGTGATGGCACGGGCTTTGAAGCGCTGCGCTCTGAACGTTTCTCACATTTTCGCGACTTGTTTGCGTACTATGAAGATGAAATTGGTTTTTACAATCTAGATCCCATGTCTATTCTAGAGACTTTGTTTGTGCAATTAGTCCCTGAGCTTCAATCTAATTTATTTATACATCTCTCACATAAGATTAGAAGCGCTAACAGATTGCAGATGAGGACGGGGATTATTAACTTTTCTCTGCGACAAAATTGGAATCTTGATTGCTCTAGTCACTGTAAGCATTCAACAGGCTTATGGCTTTTTGGTATTTATGAATTAGCAAAAAGTCTGTTTACTGAATTTTTCCCATTATCTATTTATGACATTTATCACAATGAAGATGCCGGGAGTACCTATCAGCAGTGTCCTTACGATAAAGAGCATCTGTCTTCAGATAGGATGAAGCTTCTGCATATGCTTGGTTTTATCTATAGGATATGTGAATTATTCCCTGATGAAGAGCATCACTTTGATGTTTATGACAACGATGAGGCGGTTGTTCTTTTGCTAAGCAGTTATTTTGCGAATGAGATTAACCCGGCTTTTTTAAACATCATTCCGAAGCAAGCAAAAATAACAATACATCATTACAACGTAGATAAGAAAACAGTTTTCGAGCTGCCCATAGAGGCGCGTGGTCGATTAACTGGTGTTGTGGTATCAAGTGCGATGGCGCAAAGAATACTGCAGTTTTTTCACAATAAATATATTGCCAATCATTCGTCTTATAAGCGATTTATAAACAAGGTTTATCGCACTTACAAGGGGTATGACAATTTAAATGATGTTAAGATTAGAGATGATCTTCTTTCTTCTGTGAAGCTTCCTTTCCATAATGATAGAGGCCAGGATATGTTATGTATGCTAGCTATTATTTATGCTGAAATTTTAGATGAAATAACATTTGATGATGAAAAAAAATCAGATGATATGGTTGAGGCAGTTGGCATACAAGAAGAAACGATTTTTGGTTTTTTGGCGAATACTTTTTGGGATGAACCCGTTGAGCAAAATGTCCCAGAAGAGTTCCAAGATGCGCTTTTAGATTGCCATATAGAAGGTGCAAATTACAAAGTTTAGAGAAGGGGTATTTTCAATTATGGAAATAGATGAACGAATACGGTTTTTAGAAGAAAAGCTTGAGTCATTTGATTCACGTGACGAGGCTTTTGAGGGAATCCAACAATTACTTGAGAACGAGCCTGATTGTTTCAAAATGGATTCTTCTGAATTATATGATGACTTATATAAATGCGTTATTAGGCATCTTGAGCGATTGAATTTTTCATATAAACAGCTCGGTGCGTTGGCTCTAAGCGCAATTAGGCATCGAGCAGCATGTCTTACTGAAGCAATAGGTGACTCAACGCATTTAGAGCGTTTGCTATTTGATGGCAACGATGTTCTTAAGTTCTATGATTACTTGCTTAGCTTTGATAATAGTGAGGATGAGGGTGAAGATGAAGATGAAGATATTACTCCTGTGGAAGCGCAGGTTATCAATAACACGATCGCGTCTTTTCAAATTAATGAAAGTAATGCGGCGCTTGTAGCTTTATTTCTTATGAAGCATTTGAGCTCGATTAATTCAAACAATGCGATTAAACTGTTTAGCCAAGTGGTCGATCACTTTCACAATCGCATATTTAACCTGGAATATTCTTCAGAATATAGCCCTAAACCAATTACATTTTTTTCTATTATTATGGAGGAAAATTTTTCTTTATTTGTACGGACACTGAGTGATAAGCTAAAATGCTGTGAAAATAGAGCGACGGATGATGAGGCAAAAATCGCAGATTTTATACTAACAGCTAAAAAATTTTTTCAGTTAAAATTGGTGGACTGTTTTATCGATAGCCATATTGATGATGATGTATTGAAAGATTCTTGGAAAAATATGTTTAGTCGTTTGCGAGATCAGATTTTGCAAGAAGAGCAAGATGAATCTAAGTCAAGCGAGACTATTAATGCTCTTCCTTCGGATGTATTTGTTCACTACGAGAATGAGGACATAATTCCTCGCGACATACTAACATCCCTTGTCTTAATCTATGATTTGTTTGATATGCAGAATCAACTAGGTGATAGGTTTAGGTTCTTGCAGTTAAATGATGATCTTCGAGAAGACTTGTTGTACATGGAAAATCCATTACAAACGATAAAGGAACCCGGTTTTTCTGTCATTGAAAATGAAAATTTATATTATAGTTTTTTAAATATTGATGGTGATTCTGATTGTTGGTATCCATTGCCAAATGTTCCTCAAGCTATAAGTGATGCTCGGGAGCGCCGAGACCGCATTGTGTTAAGTCTAATAACGAGATTGAACTATATTGTTTTTCGATATCCAGAAGAAACAGATGCGTACAAGTTGGTTAGGTTGGCGATTAATAAAATGGATGACAACTTTGTTGGATATAGTCACGAGCGATTAGTAGGCAAATTATTTTCTGAAGAAGAAAGGCGGAATGACTTTTTTTCTGATAACTTATCCGATGATTCCGATGATGAGCAAGAAGTTGAATTTAGAAGGCGACCTCAGCGTGAGCGGTTTGGTTTGGCGCATGAGGCAGGAAAACTACAGCTCTTGGCGCAATCTGAATGCTTTTATTCGAATAGAAAAAATGAAATTAAGTTGGCTAAAAAACAAGTTTATAAAATACATGATCGCCATAAACTTGATAGAGCTTTTCAGGATCGAGAGAAGAGGGACTTGGATAGGCTTAATGCCCTTGCTCTTCAAAATAATTTAAATACGGATTCTGTCAAATCACTTGCGACTAATTTTTTAATTGCTCAATTTAGAGGGATTCATTTTAGCAAAGATAAATTCAATCAAGATTCAAGGCGCGCGTATCGAAAAAATAATGAAAGTGGGCGCCAGATTTTCAGCGAGTCTGTTATTAAAGCTTCTGGTCAAACCTATGATGGTGTTCTTGAAAATTACGAGCAATTTGAGGAAGAGCTTAGAAGGAAAGCTGGATTGCTACAACATGTGCTTTTGTGTTTGCAAGAAAGTGGCCCCCTGTCCCAACCAACGTCAGCTTCGGTTGGCAATAAGAGTTCTTATTATAGATATGATCAATTAGGCGACGCAAATCAAGATTTTTATACGAGTAGTTACTCGGGGTTTTTTCAAAGAAAAGACGATCTGAAAAAAACTGGTATTACTCAGGAAAATTTGTTTCTATTAGGTATGTCTCTAGATGGGAATGATTATGTTTCTATGAGCGATTTTCCCGACCATCCTCTTCGTTACGCATTTGGCACTAAGAGTTATTCGAAGGAAAACAAAGATATTTTCTGTAGTCCTATGTGGGATAATAGTGGTCGGTCTCAGCATCCGTATATTGGAAAAGTATATGTGAGTTTGCATACCCCTATGGAGTTGCTTGCGTATACTAATCAAATTTCCAGGATGTACCAGGATGGGAGTTTGTCGATTAAAATTCATATTGCGCAAGAAATGGAGACTTCTTTTTTGGCGTGCACACCTGAAGGAAGGATTATTTCAGAACTGAATGTTAAGTTTCCTTCGTTTCATAAGCCTTATCCGCCTCACTATCATTTTAAATATGGTATTGATGAACGTATGTATCAAGCGATTCAATATGAGTTAAAAAACAAATCGCCTCATACTGAAAAGCGAAAACTTTTAGAAAACGCCATCATCGAATATTTAATTTCATATCATACTGTTGCTTTATTACAGGAGGCGCAACAAGCTGCTAAAGAGAAGGGGGCTGAGCTAGTTTTTCGTAATGTATATGGAGGGTTTTCAGAAGATCCGCCTAAGTTGATTGAAAAGGGCAGTAAGGCTGAGAGTGACGCGGATACTGAAATTACAGAATATATTAATTCACAGCGCGAAAGCAGAAGAAGCACAGAGCCTTTAGTTCTTGATAATTGGCTATATAATTTTATGGAAGATAAGACGCTTTTTTTAAGAGAAGCTTTTTTAGAAGATACGGTTGGAATGATTAGTGAAGTATTATGGCAGAATTTTATTAACCAATTTCAAAAGCCATTGCTAGAGTTCGGAAGGTTTGGTGTCCACTCGTCAGTAAAAACAAGCGTAGCACATGCAGTTTTTTGTGCGATTTCTCATTTGGCTACGATATCAGATGAGAATAAACAACGTATTTATATCTATTCGCATTTGTTCAAGCCGGCTTCGTCCTTGAATAAATCTGAACAGGCTGAAGCGTTGTCTCATGAGCGTGTTTTTGTGATGAAGCCACAGGAAGTGTTTGAAGAGGTGGAAGAAAAAGTTGAAGTTGCATCTTCTGTTGGAGGTTTTCTTAGCAGGGTGATGAATCCAGATTCAAACAGCAATGAACCGAGTGAAGGTAGAGCTGCTTTCAATCCTCCTTTACATCTTTATTATGCTGGGGCGAATCTTTTTTACGATATTGAACCCACAAGCGTCACAAAAGAAAAACGCCCGCGAGAGGAGGGCGAAGAAGTGGAGTTTAAAGCCGAAAGCCCTGAAAAAAGGCCGCGTATAGGGATGGGTTAAATGATCTTGTTTTTACCCTCGCCTCTAGCTCGCTCACGGGAGAGGGGGAATGCTCGCGCTTCCTCGTCATTCCCGCGTAGGCGGGAATCCAGTGGTTTCGAATAATGCTGGATCCTCCGCCTTCGCGGAGGATGACGGAAGTGATGGCGGAGGACGGCGAAAGTGAGAGGGAAGGGTGATCTGAAGGATGGTGATGGGCGTTAGAATGGGGTTGTTTTTTGATGATGCTATTTCAATGTGGGGCGGATTAAACCGAAGGACTTAACCAGTTGTGATCAAGTTGCAACATTAAGCAAAATAACGTGTTTCTAGCTCTAAACCTTGTTTCTTTTCTCTATAACCGGTATCTTTGACGCTTAAACAACCGGGGTATTTTCGTGTCAAAAATAAACAAAAGTTTTGATTTTGCTGTCATGGATGAAGCGCAGACGACGGACACGCTCGCTGAGCATCAATTAGTGCTGACCTCTGAAGAAGCGCTTAAAATTCAAAAAGATATCCTAAAGCGCCCGCCAACACTCTCCGAATGTGTGCTTTGGTCTATTCAAGGTTCTGAGCATTGTTCATACAAAAGCACGCGGATGCATCTCAAGCAGTTTAATACCGACGCTCCCAATGTCATTTTGGGTCCTAGTGAAGACGCTGGCGTTGTCTCGGTTGCTACCGATAAGTCGGGGCTTCGTTACGGTGTGGTGATGAGTCATGAATCGCATAATCACCCATCACAAATCGTGCCATATGAAGGTGCGGCAACCGGAGTGGGCGGTAATGTGCGCGATGTTTGCTGCATGGGCGCTGAAGTGATCGCCGTGGCCGATAGTTTGCGTTTTGGTGATTTGGATTTACCAAAAACACAATGGATTCACGAAGGTGTTATCGCAGGAATTGCTGGATATGGTAACCCTATTGGCGTGCCAAATATTGGTGGCGATATTTATTTTGATTCGGCTTACAACGATAATTGTTTAGTGACCGTCGTCACGCTCGGCATCGTCCGCGAAGAAGATATTATTCATTCCTATGCGCCTCCTAATGCGGAAGATTACGATTTAATTTTAGTTGGCAAACCTACAGATAATAGTGGTTTTGGTGGTGCAAGCTTTGCTTCGCTAGAGTTGGAAGAAGGCAAACCAAACAAAGGCGCAGTGCAGGAGCCAAATGCATTTTTAGGCAGGCATTTAATCAAAGCACACCAAGCGATGTTTGCGAAATTAAAAAAAGAAAAACTGATTAATAAAGTAGGGTTTAAAGATTTAGGTGCGGGCGGTGTCGCTTGCGCGAGTGTGGAAATAGCCGACGGCGCTGGTTACGGCGCAGAAATTTATTTAGATGAAGTGCCTGTGAGTATGGATAATCTTGATCCTGCCGTGATCTTATGTTCGGAAACGCAAGAGCGTTATATGTGGGCATGTTCGCCGGAAGTGAGTGAAAAAATTCTTCAGCACTATAATCAAGAATTTGATTTGCCGGGTGTTTCGCAAGGCGCATGTGCTGCGATCGTCGGTAAAATTCGTAGAGATAAGCAGTATCGCGTGCATTATCAAGGCGAAGTCATTGTTGATGCGAAAGCCAGAGATATAACACAAGGTATTATTTACGATCGCCCAATTAAACCGGCATCTAAAACAGTTTCTGAGCCAGATGTGGCAATTCCTGAAGACTTTAATGACACATTATTAAAATTATTATCGCATGAAAACATCGCGAGTCGCGTTTGTGTAATTGAAAACTATGATAGCCAGGTGCAAGGCCGGACGACGATTGAAGCGGGTTATGCTGATGCGGGTGTGATGCAACCTTTTAATGACGAGACCTATCCTGAAGAAGTGCGTCAAACAGGAATTGCATTATCGGTAGATCATAATCCACGTTATAATAAGATTGACCCTTACTGGGGTGCAGTCAATGCTGTAACTGAAGCGATGAGAAATGTTGCTGCCGTTGGTGCATCTCCACAAGCGCTGACCGATTGTTTGTGTTTTGGTAATCCAGAAAAAGCCGAACAAATGTGGGAGTTTACTGAAGCAGTACGTGGAATTAAAGATGCTTGCCAAGGGTATTACCTAAAAGAACATCCCGCACATACCATTCCGATTGTCGGTGGTAACGTATCGCTTTATAACGAAACAAAAAACAAATCTATTCCTCCAAGCCCCATTATTAGTTGCTTAGGCGCAATGCGCGATGCAAAAAAAGCGGTGACGAAAAATCTTAAGTTGGAAGACAGCTGCTTGTTGATGATTGGTGAGAGAAAAGACGAATGTGGCGGTAGTGTCTATTATCAGACGCTAGGCTATCTAGGTGCTGACTTACCCAAGCCTGATGTCAAAGAAGTTAGTCGACAGATACATGCATTAACAGATGCTATCGAAAGAGAGTTAATTTTGTCGGCACACGATATTGCTGAAGGTGGTGTTGCTGTTGCCGTTGCTGAAATGGCATTTTTAAATGGTATTGGTGTTGCGGTTGAAGTGTCGAGTCCGTTACCCATGGATAAAATATTGTTTAGCGAAACAGGTGGCTTTATTGTTGAAGTCACACGTGAAAACTTAAGTGCCGTAGAAGAAATTTTTGCGCACTATCATTGTTCTACTTTTCATATTGGCTATACGACATCGACAAAACGCCTGCAAATGCAAGGGTGTATTGATCTATCGGTTGTCTTTGCGTCAGAAGCCTGGAAGCGTGGACTAAGAGAGCGGTTGTTATGAGCGTAGATTATAAATCATCAGGTGTAGACATTGCTGCGGGTAATGAGGTTGTAGCGCGTATTAAAAAAGAAGTGGCTGCCACATTTACCCCAAGCGTATTAACAGGAATTGGCAGTTTTGGGTCGTTATTCGACTTAACACCAATCACAAAATCCTATCAACAGCCTGTGATGGTGCAAAGTATCGATGGTGTGGGAACAAAAACGATTGTCGCGCGTATGATGAATCGTTACGACACGATCGGGATGGATTTAGTCAGTGCTACGGCGAATGATATCGTCGTGTTAGGAGCTAAGCCGCTTACGCTATTAGATTATGTTGCATGTGATCGTTTAAAACCCGAAGTGGTTACGACGATTGTTTCAGGTATGGCAAAAGCATGTCAGGCAGCGGGTATTGCATTAGTTGGTGGCGAAACAGCAGAAATGCCCAATACCTATTTGCCAGGAGAGCATGATTTAGTGGGTATTGTCACAGGTGTTGTCGAAAAAGATCGTATCATCACGGGGCAGTCCATTCGTCCAGGCGATCAAGTATTAGCTTTTGCATCCAGTGGTTTGCATACCAATGGTTATTCGCTTGCACGAAAATGTTTTTTTGATGTAGCTAAACATTCGGTAGAGACGCATTTAGATGAATTAGGTCAAACAGTAGGCGAAGCATTATTAACGCCACATATTAATTACACTCGTCCCGTGCATGATTTGTTAGAAAAAAACATTACGATCAAAGGTATGGCGCATATCACAGGCGGTGGTGTGATAGAAAATATTCCGCGCATACTTCCCGATGATTGTGCCGTGACGATCAGAAAAGATTCTTGGCCAATATTGCCTGTATTTACCGTGTTGCAATCTATAGGCAATATTGCACAGCATGAAATGTATCGTACGTTTAATATGGGCGTGGGTTTGGTCATGATTGTGGATGCGAATGACGTAGATGCTATAACAAAAGCTTCGACATTGCCGATGTATCATATTGGTGAAGTTTCTAATAACCAATCTGTGAGCAAAGAGGAGCGGGTTAACATATGTTAAAAATTGCCGTGATACAATTTCCTGGTTCTAACTGCGAACGCGAAACGCGACTAGCTATACAGCGTGTTGGTATGGAACCTATCGACTTCTTATGGAATGAATCACCAAAAAAACTTGATGAATGCGATGGATTTGTCATTATCGGTGGGTTTTCATACGAAGATCGTTCGCGTGCTGGTGTGATCGCATCCAAAGATCCTGTCATGGAAGCCATCAAAAAACAGGCGAAAGCGGGAAAACCTGTTTTAGGCATTTGTAATGGCGCACAAATTTTAATTGAAAGTGGTTTGGTGCCGGGCTGTGCTAACGATCAAGTTGCGATGGTCCTTGATATGAATAAGCGCATCAAAGCAGATAAAGTGTTAGGCGTTGGGTATTTTAATGCCTGGGTGCATTTGCGAAAAGGTGTTGACATGCATCCTAATGCATTTACATCTTATTTAACAGATGACGATATTTTTCGTGTGCCAATTGCTCATGCCCAAGGGCGTTTTGTCATGCCGCCAGAGTGTTTTCAGGCGCTTAGAGACGCAGGCTTGATCGCGTTGCAATATTGTGATGCGCAAGGTGAAGTGCGTGACGTATTTCCAATTAATCCCAATGGTTCTATGGCTAACATTGCTGCTATAACAAATTATGCAGGGAATGTGATGGCGATGATGCCGCACCCTGAGCGTGTTGAAGATGGCGATCATATCTTTTCATCCATGCGTGATTATCTTGCTGAAGGTGAAAGCCCACGCATAGGTCAATTTAAATATTCGCCTCAACCTTATCGAATACAAGATTATCAAAACGCTTCATCACAAGAGTGGATTATTGACTTTGTGATTACTGACAATCAGGCAATGTCAGTAGAGATTGCGTTAAATCGTATGGGAGTTCCGGCAAAAATTACGCGGCATATCCACTGGGAAATCGAATGTCCCGAAAGTGTTGTTGAGCGTATTAAACAAAGTGATGAGATATTCAATCGAAATAAAGAGTTCATTATCACTAAAAAAGACGCGCTACCCAGTAAATCAGTATCATACTTAGTGCGACAAAAAGAGGATTTTCTTAGTCAGCAAAAAATGCAATTGTTTTCTAATCATTTTGAAATCGATGGCATTAAATCGATTAAACACGGTGTTTTATGGCATATTGAGGCTGCCGAGGGTAAGCTCGCCGATGTCCAACAACGTGTGA
>JBKAGM010000051.1:0-10030 GCA_046290385.1 Gammaproteobacteria bacterium | reverse complement strand
ATCATTCCACTGTTTCTTCTTTCTTGTCATCCCGCGGTTTATCCGCGGGATCTCTTTTTCAACACAAAGATCCCGCAAACAACACGCGGGAGGTAGAATATAGTGCGCTATAAAATCTAGTGCTATAGTGTGCCGAAAGCCCAAGGTTAAATATTACTTCTTCAGCTCGCCAATAGAATCAACTTCAACAGGGTTCAAGCTGGTTGCTTTCGTAAGTTTTGTCATAAACTTTTGAGCCATATGATCGGGATCAAAATGATCTAGTCGTATCATTGTCACTTGATTCGAATGATGAATAGCAAGCAGAGATAAATAGCGTTCCATAAAAATAAAACGTGCGATAAGGTTAATCCTTTTCTCAAAAGTCACTAATTTATTTATCTCTGTAAGTGCGATTGTTTTGGGCTGAATAGGAATGATAAGGTTAGGCAGTACAATATTCCCATTAGTCAGTTCTAGAGTAGTTTTTCGAAATAAGTTCAATAATAGAATGCTCATGCCAATAATAATCAGTGTAAAGAAAAGCATGCCAAATGGGTTATCAAGAAGAAAGCTTTTAAGGTGATTATTATGAGGGCCTAAGAAGGCATAAATCAGTAATGCCAGACCAAATACTATTTGAACGATTGATTTTCGTACGGGAAGTCTGTAAGTGTATTTGTGTTGTTCCATGGGCTCAATTCAAAATGGCTCCCCGGGACGGATTCGAACCGCCGACCGAGTGATTAACAGTCACCAGCTCTACCACTGAGCTACCGGGGATTGCCAGGGCGGTATAATAGCAGGGGAATTTATGTGATGCAATATGAAAAAAAAATAATCAAATTGTAGCCTTGATAATTGAAATAATGATAACCTTTGTGACTTATGAATACGCCAAATCTCCCAAAAATCAACCTAGTCATAGCTTTGCCTTGCGAGGCGCGTCCCTGGATTGATGAATATCGTTTAAAGCTACTCTCTGACCATCGATTTCCTATTTATCAGAATAAAGACCAAAGTATTTCATTGATCGTTTCTGGAGTGGGGCGTGTCAAAGCCGCAGCTGCGACAAGCTATTTGTTTATGCTAAACCATGCTGGACCTTATCAGACATTTTTGAATCTTGGAATAGCGGGAGGTCGTGCAGAGCAGGGTGCTGTGGTATTGGCTAACAAACTGCCTGGCGTTGGGTATCCATTTTTATCCTCATCTCATCAATTGAAGACAGGGTCATTGTTGACCGTCGATAAACCCATAGACAGCCTGCCAGATGGCGTCGATTTTGTCGATATGGAAGCTGCCGGCTTTTTTGAGGCGGCGACTCAGTTAGTAACTCGAGAGCAAGTGCAAGTTGTAAAAGTGATCTCAGATGATAATCAAGATTTTTCTCATATCAAACCTGCGTTTGTGACGAGTTTAATTCGAGATGCGATTTCACAAATAAAACCGGTGATTGATAGTTTGTTGGATTTATCAGCGCGAGAAAGAGAACTGTTGCCTGATGGGGCGTTATACGAGACGCTCCTTAAGCGTCATCATTTCACTCAATATCAAAAACATGAATTAAAATCATTGGTGCGACGATTTCAAGTGCTGTTTCCAAATCGGCAGCTTGAGGAAAGCTCTTCTGCTGAAGAAGCTCTTTTGTTGCTTAAACAGTGCAGACAAGATGGTGTGGATGCTGGATCCTCCGCCTTCGCGGAGGATGACGTGAAAGGAGGTGCGGAGGATGATAGAAAGTTAATACGTCACATCGATGCATCTCTCCGTGATTCTGATACTTCTCTTCGTCACAACGATCTATCTTTCCGTCATTCCCGCGAAGGCGGGAATCCAGAAGTAACAAAAAAACAAACATCTCGGAATAACCGAAAATTAATTTATATTGAAGAAGAAATCCAAAACCACTCAAGAGTTACCTCAATTCTCAAGCGCTTTGAATCAAACGCCGAAATCATCCTTTGCAAACATTACAAAGAAATTTTTAATCCAAAATCACAAAATTTTCGCATTCAAAAGCAAAATCCAGCGATTATTCTTGCAAAAAAAGCAGGACGGTTAGCATTGCCCACCCCAGAAGGATTTGGTATAGGCGGCCAGCAAAATTTTTATTTTTCGCATATGCTTAATTGTTTATACGATTGCCGCTATTGCTTTTTACAAGGAATGTATCCAAGTGCGCATCATGTGATATTTGTAAATTACGAAGATTTTATGGGCGAAATTGCCGCCATCTCTAAACAGCATGAGAATAGCTATTTTTTCTCAGGGTATGATTGTGATTCTCTGGCTTATGAACCGGTGACAGGTTTTTTAAATGCATTCATTCCATTTTTTAAAGCAGAAAAAAATGCAATCTTAGAGTTGAGAACAAAAAGCAGCAATATTAGAGAGCTGCTAAAGCATGAGGCAATCGACAATTGCGTTGTTGCGTATAGCTTTACCCCTCAGGAGATTTCCAATCGGGTCGAGCATGGTGTGCCCTCAATAGATAAACGTCTACAAGCAATGAGGCGTTTAGCGGAAAGGGGATGGAAGTTAGGTTTGCGATTTGATCCATTGATCTATTCACAGCAGTTTGAAACCCAATATCAATTATTGATACAAGAGATTTTTCAGAATATATCGCCAAACAATCTACATTCTATCAGTGTAGGTCCTTTGCGGTTTCCTGAAAAGATGTATCAAAAGATTTCAGGCCTTTATCCAAAAGATGTGTTGTTTGCACAAGATTTCATAAAGCGTAATAATCAACGTTCCTATTCGAAAGAATGCGAGGAGGAGATGAAGGCTTTTGTGATAAAGTGTTTGAATCAATATGTTGAAAAACCAAAAATATTTGAGTGCCATGTGTTATGAATAAGATTATTGTATCCGGATCTACCAGCGGTATTGGTAGGTCTATAGCAGAGAAGCTCCTCGCCGAGAATTATGAGGTTGTTGGTTTAGGGCGGGATCACAGTAAATTCCAATCTGACTCAAGGAATTATCATCCCTACGTTGTAGATTTTTCTGATATAACAACTCTAGAAGTAAACTTAAAGAAGGTTGCTCAAGATCATCCGGATAGTTTGGGCTTGATTTGTAGTGCTGGCTTTGGTCGTTTTGGTGAGCTTGAGCAATTTTCTGTTTCACAAATGCAGGAAATGATGAATGTGAATTTTTTAAGTCAGGCGGTTTTGGCCAAAGTCTTTTTACCAGGTATGAAAAAGCGCGAAGAGGGAAAAGTTATTTTTATTGGTTCAGAAGCTGCTTTGAGTGGGGAAAAGAAGGGCAGCATTTATTGTGCCTCTAAGTTTGCGCTGCGTGGTTTTTCGCAGAGTATTCGAAAAGAGTGTGCAAATGCGAATATTTCTGTGACGATGATCAATCCTGGATTTGTGGATACTCCATTTTTTGATCGTTTGAATTTTCAACCTGAAGATCCAAAACAGCATGCGATTTCACCATCTAGCATTTCAGATGCGGTATTGCATGTGTTGCAGGCAGAGCCTCATTGTGTGTTTGAGGAAATTAATCTTCAGCCATTGAGGAAGAGGGTTAAACAAAAAATGTCCTCATAAAAACCTCAAACGGAGGTATTTATCAAGGCATGGTCAATTACGCGCTTCGCGTTTATATACTCTACATGTATTGATGTTACCCCGCGGTTTATCCGCGGGGTCTCAATATTGAAGAAAGAGATCCCGCGCATAAAGCGCGGGATGACAGTAGTTGGAGTGCGGGATGACAGTGCTTGGAATGCGGTATCACAGTAGTTGGAGTGCGGGATGACAGTAGTTGGAGTGCGGGATGACAGTAGTTGGAATGCGGGATGACAGTGCTTGGAATGCGGTATCACAGTAGTTGGAATGCGAAATGGCATTATCGAGAAATGTAGAAAGTAGTAGCGAAGATGCAGCTGGTTACCCAATAAATGCCTCGAGCCGATCCATTGCTAACTTCAAATTCTCCATGCTTGTCGCATAAGAGATACGAATACAACCTGGTGCACCAAAGGCCGTTCCAGGAACGATTGCGACTTCAGCCTGTGTTAAAAACGCTTCGCCAAATGCTAAATCATCTTTCAAGCCGAGCTTAGAGATAGCTTCACTAATATCAGGAAAGGCATAAAACGTTCCATCACTCGGTTGGCACTGAATGCCTGAAGTCGCTTGAAGGCGCTGCAATACATAATCATGGCGCTCTTTAAAAGCCGTATTCATCTTTTCAACGCATCCCTGTTGGTTGGGGTCAAGCGCGGTAACAGCAGCCGCTTGTGAAACAGAATTAGGCCCTGAGGTGCTTTGCCCTTGGATTTTCTTCATCGCCGCAATAACGGGTTTGGGACCAGCCGCATATCCAATACGCCAACCAGTCATCGCATAGGCTTTAGAAACCCCGTTGATGACGATGGCGCGATCATAGAGCTCTGGGCTAGCGTTGAGTAACGTCGAAAACGGTTCGTCCGTCCATAGGATATGTTCATAGATATCATCGAGCATGACAAATACATGAGGATGTTTCTGTAAAACATCACCTAGAGCTTTAAGCTCAGCTTTTCGATAAGCCATTCCAGTTGGATTTGAAGGGCTATTTAACAATACGAGGCGTGTTTTTGGTGTAATTGCCGCTTCTAATTGATCTGAAGTTATTTTATAACTTTGTCCTATGTTTGTTTCAACAATAATAGGGTTACCTCCTGAGAGCTTAACCATCTCAGGATAGGAAACCCAATAGGGTGCAGGAATAATGACTTCATCACCATGACTGAGAAGTGCTTGGAGAAGATTGTGAATAGAGTGTTTCGCTCCATTAGAAACGATGATTTGGTCTAAGCCATACTCTAATTGATTCTCATGTTTAAACTTATTGGCAATTGCCTGTTTGAGCTCTAGTGTTCCATCAGCAGCGGTATATTTTGTTTTTCCATCTTTGATGGCCTGAATCCCAGCAGCTTTAATATGCTCCGGAGTATCGAAATCGGGTTCTCCAACAGTTAGGTTGATAACGTTTTTGCCTTCGGCTTTCATTTCTGAGGCTTTGGCATTCATTGCCATAGTCGCAGATGGTGCGATTTGGCTGACGCGCTCGGCGAGGGTAATGGTCATGTGATACTCCTTAGATTTTGGCTATTTATAAAGTATAATACCTGGAAACTTCTGGGCACAAGATGATATGAGCGATCTGTTTAAACTGTATTCAAATTACCAGCCTGCTGGCGACCAACCTACAGCGATCAAACAAATGGTCTCAGGTTTGCGTGAAGGTTTAGTGCATCAAACCTTATTGGGAGTTACCGGCTCTGGAAAGACGTTCTCCATCGCAAATGTTGTCGAGCAAGTTCAGCGACCCACATTAATCCTCGCGCCAAATAAAACTTTAGCAGCTCAGTTATATGGCGAGATGAAGCAGTTTTTTCCAAAAAATGCGGTGGAATATTTTGTTTCCTATTACGATTACTACCAACCAGAAGCGTATGTACCGGCATCGGATACATTTATCGAAAAAGATGCTTCGGTCAATGAACATATTGAGCAGATGCGATTGTCGGCCACAAAGGCGTTGATGACACGCAATGATGCTTTGATCGTTGCAACTGTCTCGGCCATTTATGGGTTGGGTGATCCGGATTCTTATTTAAAAATGAGGTTGCATTTAGATCGTGGCGATAAAGTCGATCAGCGTATGTTGCTACAACGATTAGCAGAATTACAATATACACGAAATGACATGGAACTGCGTCGAGGAACATTTCGTGTAAGAGGAGATGTCATCGATGTCTATCCTGCTGAATCCGATCAAGATGCAGTGCGAATCGAATTATTTGATGATGAAGTTGAAGTGCTGTCTTATTTTGATCCGCTTACGGGTGAGGTTTTAAGAAAAGTACCTCGATTATCTATTTTCCCTAAAACGCACTATGTGACGCCGCGAGAAATCATTTTAAAAATGATTGATGATATTAAGCTTGAATTAAAAGAGCGCTTAGAAGTGCTACGCAAGCTTAACAAATTAGTCGAAGCACAACGTTTAGAACAGCGCGCAAAATTCGACTTAGAAATGATTGTTGAATTAGGGTATTGCTCTGGTATCGAAAATTATTCTCGTTACTTATCTGGCAGGCAGTCAGGAGAGCCTCCTCCGACGTTATTCGAATACTTGCCCGACAATGCCTTACTCATCATTGACGAGTCTCATGTCACCGTGCCACAAATTGGAGCCATGTACAAAGGAGATCGCGCCCGCAAAGAGACCTTAGTAGAATATGGGTTTCGTTTGCCGTCCGCACTAGATAATCGTCCATTGCGTTTCGATGAGTTTGAGAAGCTTGCGCCACAAACTATATTCGTTTCGGCAACACCTGGTAGCTATGAAAAAGAACACGCATCTCAAGTTGTAGAACAAGTTGTTAGACCGACAGGTTTGGTTGATCCTGAGATTGAAATACGTCCCGTTAGCACGCAGGTTGATGATTTGTTATCTGAAATTAATATACGCGTAAAAGAGGGGGATCGTGTGTTGGTGACAACACTGACAAAACGCATGGCTGAAGATTTAACCGAATATTTAGCTGACCATGGCGTGCGCGTGAAATATTTACACTCTGATATTGATACAGTTGAACGCGTTGAGATTATTCGTGGGCTGCGTATGGGTGATTTTGATGTATTAGTTGGAATTAACTTGCTTCGTGAAGGTTTGGATATGCCAGAAGTATCTTTAGTTGCGATACTCGATGCTGACAAAGAAGGCTTTTTGCGTTCAGATCGTTCTTTAATCCAAACCATAGGCCGAGCGGCGCGTAATGTGCGCGGCAAGGCTATCTTATATGCCGATCGGATGACAGGTTCTATGCAGCGTGCTATTGACGAAACGAATCGTCGTCGCGAAAAACAACAAGCGTACAACAAGGAAAATAACATCACACCAGCCAGTATTCAAAAATCGGTTGAAGATATTATGGAAGGTGCTTATGCGAAGGGTTCTGTGCGCGACAAGTTATACTTACGTGCGGCAGAAAAGAAAACGCATTACAAAAAGCTAACACCAGCTGAGGCGAGCAAACAAATGGATGCTTTGCGTGCCAAGATGTACGAACATGCTAAAAATCTCGAGTTTGAAGATGCTGCTGCTCTACGTGATGAAATCAAGCAGTTAGATGAAATGTATTTTCAAATATAAGCATTTGGTGGTATGACGCTCGTTTCACACCAACATCCTATTTTGATAGTTTTTAGCGAGTGTGGCCCTGTTGGATTCCGCAACTGTCAACTCGCGATTTATCCGTGTGATCTCTAAAAATCAATAGCCTATTATTGATTTTGGTAAAGAGCCAGTTCGCAACACTCCCAGAGTGTTTGACAACTTTCAGGGCAGATCTTTATAATGCTCCAACCTATAGAAAGGGTTATCATATGAAAAACATCAGCTTCGTTTTGCTTCTCTTTTTTGCTTTTTTTATTAGCAACATTTACGCTAATGTACACTGTGAAAACTATCCTCATTGGAAATGCAACAATGCAGAGTTAGTAAAAATCGACCAATTTCTCCAAAAGCACGCCAACAAAGGGTATGTTGCTGCCTTTGATTGGGATGGCACGCTTTATGAGCAAGATATTGTTGTTAAGCCTGGTGATGTTCATGCCGGCGATACGCGGTCTGGTCAATCAATTTGGCATCTGTGGGGCGCGAAGCATGGCTATTTTCCTGAGTTCGTTACGCGCTCAGGCAAGACAGCAAATAACGTCGCCTTAAGGGATGATTACATCGAAGGAAAAACGAATATTTCTGCCGACGCATACAGTAAGTTTTCTCAGATTGCGGTATATGAAGCCGGGATGACGCCGGAAGAGATGCATCAAGGTGTTAGTGATTATGCTAAACGCTATCCGCCCAAAAATTATGGTTATTTTAAAATGCTTGATGTTATGCAGGCATTTAAGAACCATGGTTATCAAGTCTGGATTGTAACAGGCAGTAATCCGTATTTTATAGCGACACTCTTAGAAAACCTGGATCAAACTTTAGGATATAATCTTTTACCTAAAGGTTGCGATGCGAAACATCCTCGGATTAGCGCATGTCATATTGCAGGTAATGAAGCAAAGTTGTCACCGAATGGTAAATTTACGATGGTTTATGATGACCGCTTTGTCGATGTAGCTTCACCCAATGGACCACTATATTTAGAGCGAAATATCGTTGATGGTCCAGGTAAAACCATCGTAATGAAAAATTATATTAAAAAGAAATCGCATAAACCTATCGTCTTTTACGCAGGTAATAGCGGCGGTGATTACGAAATTGTTCAATATGTTTTAAACCAATCTAATGGGCTAGATGCATTTGTTGTTGCGGTAAATCCTGTAGGCACATTGACGGATTTAGTGAAAAAATATGTGCCGCAAGGTAAGCTGGCCGTTGTTAGCGATCAATCTAAGGTGTCGAATGAATAAATATGTCGTCATTGGGAACCCCATTGCGCATAGTTTATCTCCACAAATTCATATCGCTTTTGCGAAACAGTCTAATATTCCACTAACTTTTGAGAAGGTTTTGGTTGATCATTATAGTGACGAGGGAGAGCGTTACAGCGCGTTCCGCCAAACGCTCAATCAACTAAAAGCATCTGGGATCAAAGGCGCCAGCGTGACACTGCCTTTCAAGCAAGACGCATATGATTATGCCACAGCTCTCTCTGAACGCGCTAAACGCGCAGGGGCTGTTAATACATTGTGTTTTCGTGACGAAGAAATATTTGGTGATAACACGGATGGTGTTGGCTTGGTGAATGATTTGAAACGTTTAAATTGGGAAATTGAAAATCGTTCTATATTAATTCTAGGTGCTGGTGGTGCTGTTAGAGGTATTTTGCCAGTATTGGTCGATCAAAATCCCAAAAACATTTTTATCTTAAATCGAAATCAGGAAAAAGCAAGCCAACTTGCAGAACAATATGAAGTCGTAAAAGTATTTGATCCTAAGATGCATTACGATGTTGTTATTAATGCAACGCCCTTAAGTTTAGAGGGCAATCTTCCGGAAACGATTCAAAAGGTTAATGTTGAAAATAAAGATTGCTATGATCTTGCGTATTCACAAAATCATCTGACAGCATTTTGTGAATGGGCAAGAAAGCAGGGGGCTAGCGCTGTGTCTGATGGCTTAGGTATGCTTGTTGAACAAGCAGTAGAAGCATTTTATTTGTGGCATGGTGTCAGACCAGATTTGAATTTAAATAGTTTTAATATGAAGAAATAATATGGGTAAAGTAATTGAAAAACTCATTGAAGGCTATCATAACTTTCAAAAAAAATATGTAGAAGAAGATAATAGTTTTATGACAAATCTTGCTTCTCGAGGCCAAAAACCTAAAACAATGGTTGTCGCTTGTTGCGATTCTCGTGTGGATCCTGCGTTATTGTTACAGTGTGATCCCGGTGATTTGTTTGTTGTGAGAAACATGGCTAATATCGTACCGCCGTATGAAAATGATGCTAGACGTCATGGGGTGAGTGCCGCATTAGAATTTGGCATATGTTATCTTAATGTCACTGATTTGGTGATTTTAGGCCATAGCTCTTGCGGAGGAATCGGTGCACTGCTTAATAGTGATAAACTTAAGCAAAACGATTTTATCTCTAACTGGGTTTCACTCATTGATATAAAGGTTAACACAAAAAATGTAGACAGCTGCGCTCAAAAATCTCTTTTAAATTCACACAAAAACTGTTTAACATTCCCATGGATTAAAGAGCGTGTAGATAACAACCAACTGAATATTCATTTATGGTTTTTTGATATTAAATCGGCTCAAGTTACCGCTTATTCAGAGAATAAAAAGGAATTTGAAGCGCTTTGATTTGATGTTAGGCCGCGCTTTTAGGGTCGTAGGCTACCCCGTGCGCGTATCTTTTTCTGGTTTATGCGTCTTTAAATGTAGGGTGGATTAGGCGTGCTCCTCTACGTCCCGCGGCTTGTCCGCGGGACGTAGGAGTTGCTGCGCGGCCTTATAATGCTGGCTTGGTGGATTACGACCTTCGGTCTAATCCACCCTACATTGAAG
>JBKAGM010000050.1:0-10534 GCA_046290385.1 Gammaproteobacteria bacterium | reverse complement strand
CTTTCTTTATACCGCATTTGTTGCCCCATAAACTGGTGGAAAATGGTCCGAAAGCCTACATTCGACCTTCAATGACCGCTGGAGACCAGCCTAGCTAGAACGGATACGCTTTGAGCGACGAAACCGATACAATTTCCGCACCACAACCATCAGGTGAGTTTGAACGAGTCGACATCGTCGACGAAATGAAAACGAGCTATCTTGATTATGCAATGAGCGTCATCATTGGGCGAGCATTGCCTGATGTGCGTGATGGGTTAAAACCTGTGCACCGTCGTGTGCTTTATGCGATGCATGAGCTCAATAACGATTGGAACAAACCCTACAAAAAATCCGCCCGTATCGTCGGGGATGTTGTCGGTAAATACCATCCTCACGGTGATACAGCCGTTTATGACACCTTAGTTCGTATGGCCCAATCCTTTTCATTGCGATATGAGCTTGTCGATGGTCAGGGTAACTTTGGGTCTATCGACGGTGACTCGCCAGCGGCAATGCGATATACCGAAGTCCGTATGTCTAAACTCGCTCACGCGATGCTCGAAGATATCGATAAAGAGACCGTTAATTTCTTGCCTAACTATGATGAGACAGAATTTGTACCAGAGGTATTGCCTGCGCGCGTGCCGAATCTCTTAATCAATGGTTCTTCGGGGATTGCTGTAGGGATGGCGACGAATATTCCGCCCCATAACCTCGCTGAAGTTATTGATGCGACAATGGCATTAATCGATGCTCCTGAGCTAAGCATCGATGATATTATGCAAATGGTACCTGGGCCTGATTTTCCAACCCAGGGCATCATCAATGGTCGTGGCGGTATTGTCCAGGCATATCGTACTGGGCGCGGCCGAATCTATGTGCGAGCGCGTGCTGAAATCGAAACAAAAGCCAATGGCCGCGAAGCGATTATTGTCAATGAATTTCCTTACCAAGTGAATAAGGCGCATACCATTGAGCGTATTGCGGCATTAGTCAAAGAGGGTAAGCTTGAGGGTATTAGTGCGCTGCGTGATGAATCAGATAAAGATGGTATTCGTGTCGTCATTGAAATCAAGCGTGGTGAAGTCGCCGAAGTTGTATTGAATAATCTGTATAGCCAAACCCAACTGCAGACCGTGTTTGGTATCAACATGGTGGCATTGGTTGATGGCCAGCCTAAGCTGTTAAACATCAAGCAAATGTTACAAGCATTCATTCGCCATAGGCGCGAAGTAGTGACGCGGCGCGTCATTTTTGAATTACGCAAAGCCAAAGAAAAAGCCCATTTATTAGAAGGCTTGAGTGTCGCATTGGCAAATATCGACGAAGTGATTGCTTTGATTAAGCAAGCGCAAAGCCCAGCGATAGCGAAAGAAGCCTTGCTTGCTAAGCTTTGGCAGGCGGCGCCAGTTGAGGCAATGCTGGAGCGTGCCGGTGTTGATAAGCTATTAGATTCTGAGGAAGGCTTTGGCTTGACAGAGCAGGGTTATCGATTAACCGCAGCTCAAGCGCAAGCGATTCTGGATTTGCGATTACATAAACTCACGGGCTTAGAGCAAGATAAAATCACCGATGAGTTCCAAGGGTTATTGTCTAAAATCAAGGAATTACAAGACATACTTGATGATGTAAGTAAACTTTTGGATGTCATCAAGTCTGAGCTCAAAGAAATGCGTGAAGCCTTTGGTGATGAGCGTCGTACCGAAATCATTAGCTCTCAGCACGATTTGACGATGGAAGATTTGATCGCCGATGAAAAAGTGGTGATTACCTTGTCGCATCAAGGTTACACCAAGCGCCAACCGCTGGATACGTATCGTGCTCAGCGACGTGGTGGTCGTGGCCGAAAAGCAACGAATATTAAGCAAGAAGATATTGTCGATAAATTACTGATCGCAAATACGCACGACACCATCTTGTGTTTCTCTAATTTTGGTAAAGTCTATTGGCTGAAGGTCTACCACTTCCCAGAGGCGAGCCCGACGACACGCGGCAAGCCTATCGTTAATCTCTTGCCATTATCAGAAGGTGAAAAGATCAATACAATCTTGCCGTTACGAGACTTTCATGAAGAACATTATGTCTTTATGGCGACCGCTAAAGGTACGGTGAAAAAAGTCTCTCTCAAAGAATTTTCGCGTCCAAGACAATCAGGCATCATTGCATTAGATATTGTCGAGGGCGACTATCTGGTTGGTGCAAAAATTACTGATGGTCAGCATGATCTTCTGCTTTTCTCTAATGCAGGTAAGGCGATTCGATTTAATGAATCTGATGTGCGAGCAATGGGTCGAACGGCTCGTGGTGTGCGCGGCATTAAGCTTAAAGAAGGCCAACGTGTTGTCTCGCTGATGGTGGTAAAAGATCATGGCACCGTGCTCACGGCAACTGAAAATGGTTACGGCAAGCGTACGGCGATCGAAGAATATCGTCCAACGGGTCGTGGTGGGCAAGGTGTGATCTCCATTCAAGTGAGTGAACGTAACGGTGATGTTGTCGGAGCGCTTGAAGTTGAAGAGAATGATCACGTCATGTTGATTACCAGCCGTGGTAAGCTTGTTCGTACCGATGTGAAGGGAATCTCAATCATAGGGCGTAACACCCAGGGAGTGCGATTAATTAACCTCTCCGAAGGTGAAAAGCTTGTGAGCATTGGTCGCATCATGGAAGATATTGACGAAGAGGGTGATGATGCCAGTAGTGACGATTGATGGGCCAGTTGGCTCAGGCAAAGGCACGATTACCCAGCTCTTAGCGCGACAATTAGGATGGCATTTGCTTGATAGCGGCGCACTGTATCGCATTTTAGCCCATGCCGCACAGCAACAGTCTGTGGCATTTGATGACCCGTTTGCCTTGTCAGAATTAGCTAAATCACTAAATGTGTCTTTCCGTCCCTCTAAGAACTTGGGACCCGTTGAAGTTTTGTTGGATGGGCAGGATATTACCGCCGATATTCGTACTGAAACTACTGGGAGTAACGCCTCGAAAATATCCGCTTTTCCAGAAGTGAGACAGGCATTGATGGATACTCAGCATGCCTTTGATCGTCCGCCTGGGTTGATCGCGGATGGGCGAGATATGGGGAGTGTCGTTTTCAAAGATGCACAGATCAAGATTTATTTAGATGCCAGTCCAGAAGAAAGAGCCCGAAGAAGGCATAAACAGTTGCAAGATCAGGGGGTTAGTGTTAAATTTGACACCCTTTTAGAGGAAATTGAGGCGAGAGATATGCGAGATAAGTCGCGTTCAGTATCGCCTTTGATCGTGCCGAAAGATGCGGTCGTGGTTGATACTCAAGGAATGAGTATTGAAGAAGTGTTCCAGAGGGTCATGAAGATCATCGAAGAACAATTGGGGTCTGACGTAGTCAGGCAAACTTAACACGCTAATTCAATTTAGCATAACGTAGTAACAAAACAACATGAGTGAATTTGAAAAATTATTTGAGGAAAGTATTGCCGGCCTGTCAATGAAAACAGGTTCAATCGTAAAAGCAGAAGTCGTCGATATTACCGACAACTATGTATTAGTGAATGCCGGATTAAAATCTGAAAGTTTTATTCCCGTATCGCAATTCAAAGATGAAAACGGGGATGTCACCGTTAACGTTGGTGACGAAGTAGAAGTGGCGCTTGATGCTGTAGAAAATGGCTATGGTGAAACGCGTTTATCTCGCGAAAAAGCTAAGCGCATGGAATCTTGGAAAGAGTTGGAACAAGCGCACAACGAAAATCGTACCGTCAAAGGGTATATTTCTAACCGCGTTAAAGGTGGATTTACCGTTGAAATTAATGAAGTCCGTGCATTCTTACCGGGTTCATTAGTCGATGTACGTCCTTTACGTGATCCTTCTTATTTAGAAGGCAAAGACGTGGACTTGAAAGTTATTAAGATCGATGCGAAACGCTCAAATGTTGTTGTGTCACGTCGTGCTGTTATTGAAGAAGAAAACACCGCTGATCGCGATTCATTGTTAAGCAATTTAGTAGAAGGTCAGGCAATCAAAGGTATCGTCAAAAACCTTACTGAATATGGTGCTTTCGTTGATCTTGGTGGTATCGATGGCTTATTGCATATCACCGACATGGCGTGGAAACGTGTGAAACATCCTAGCGAAGTCTTAAATGTTGGCGATGAAATTCACGTCAAAGTATTGAAGTTCGATAAAGAGAAAAACCGAGTATCTTTAGGCTTGAAACAAATGGATGAAGATCCATGGATGCAATTAGTAGATCGTTTCCCAGTAGATGCTGTGATTAACGGTAAGGTTACCAACGTGACTGATTATGGTTGTTTCGTTGAAATTGCAGAAGGTGTTGAAGGTTTAGTGCACGTTTCTGAAATGGATTGGACCAATAAAAACATTCACCCAAGCAAAGTTGTGAAGCTTGGTGATGAAGTAGATGTGAAGGTATTGGAAGTTGATCCAGAGCGTCGTCGTATTTCTTTGGGTATTAAACAATGTGTTGAAAATCCATGGGGTGCATTTGCAGGCAAGCATGAAAAAGGCGAAAAAATCAAAGGCGCTATCAAGTCTATCACTGACTTTGGTGTGTTCATTGGTTTAGATGGTGATATCGATGGTTTAGTTCACTTGTCTGATCTCTCTTGGGATGAAGAAGGTGAAGTAGCTGTACGTGAATACCAAAAAGGTCAGGAAGTTGAAGCTGTGATTCTTGCAATTGATCCTGAGCGCGAACGCATATCTCTAGGTATTAAGCAGTTAGATAGTGATCCATTTGGTATGTATATTTCTGTCAACTCAAAAGGCAGTGTCGTCATGGGTAAAATTACCAAAGTTGAAGACACAGGCTTAGACGTCGAGTTAGATGCTGAAGTATCGGGTCGATTGGAAGCGAAGGAAATTGGTATCGATAAAAGCCGCATTAAGAAAGAATTTAATGAAGGTGATTCCATCGAAGTAAAAATCATTGGCGTCGATCAAAAATCCAAGAGCCTGCAGCTTTCTATCAAAGCAAAAGAAAGCGAAGACAAAGCGAAAGTCTTGAAGCAATATACGGAGAAAAATGCTGATGCTTCTTCTAAAACTACTTTAGGAGACATCATGAAGGATCATATGGAAAATGATGAGTAATATATAATGTTATCACCCCGCGGCCAGTCTGCGGGGTGGTGATAATCACTTACAAATTTCTGAACGGAAAACACCATGCGTATTATCTCTTACATCGTACTGTTATTTGTCATTGTGCTAGGTGTTTCATTTGCATTGCTCAACGCACAAACCGTGAGCGTTAACTACTACTACAAAACATCCACCATGCCGTTGTCATTGCTTGTTGCAATTAGTATTGCTATAGGCGGTTGCTTGGGAATTTTAGTCACTCTAGGCATGCTTATCAAAGCTAAAGCGATTAATTTCAAATTGCGACATCGTTTAAAAGTAGTCGAGAAAGAACTCGAAAACTTAAGATCGATTCCAATCAAAGATACCCACTAAGAGTGTCGAACGCATGGTATTAGAAGTTTCACTCATTACGTTATTGCTGATTTTGTTGGGTTTTTACTATTACCTAAGTAAAAAATCAAAACGTAGCACAAAAAGTTACAACCGCCTCCATAAAGGTTATTTGGTTGGATTAAATTTTCTTTTGAACGAAGAACCAGACAAAGCTGTCGACATTTTTATTAAAATGCTAGAAGTTGATAGTGACACGGTAGAAACTCATCTTGCATTAGGGAAGCTTTTTCGTCGTCGTGGAGAAGTTGATCGTGCGACACGCATCCATCAAAATCTTATCGCGCGGCCTAACTTAGAAAATGAATATCGTGTTCAAGCATTGATTGAGCTTGGGCAAGATTATTTGAGTGCGGGGGTGTTGGATCGTGCTGAGCGTGTTTTTCAAGAAGTGATTACCATTGATGAGAATTCTGAGCCGGCATTGTTTGCGCTGCTTGATATTTATCAGCAAGAAAAAGAATGGCATAAAGCTATGACCATCGCTAAAAAAATTAACTGGACATTGGGCAGAAATATGCAAAATGTTGTCGCCCATCATCATTGTCAATTAGCAGAGTTAGCCTTGGAAAAGAATGATGATGACGCGTGCTTGCAGCATCTTCGGCAAGCCGTGGCAACGGATAAAAAATGTGTGCGAGCAAATTTGCTGCTAGCTAAATATTATCTAAGAACGGGGCAGTATAAAACGGCGATCAAACATTTGAAAAAAATTAAAGACCAAACACCAGAGTTTTTGCCAGAAGTGATTGGCCCTTTGTCTGAATGTTATGAAAAAATGGGTAATGAATCAGGATTTGTTGAGTATCTAGAAAATTGTTTGCACGAATATCCGCAAACACCTTTGTATTTGTTTTTATTTGAGCGCTTACAGGCTGTTCGAAAAACTTCAGTATCGAAAGAAATGGTTAAAGGGCATATCTTGAAGCATCCATCGGTAAATGGTTTGAGCTTATATGTGAAGTTATTTTTGAATGAGGTGGGTGAGCAAACGAAAAACAGTCTTGCGGTTATTCAAACATTGCTAGAGGAGCTCAATAGCCAAAATGCTCGATATCGTTGTATGCATTGTGGATTTCCTAGTAAATCTTTGAATTGGCAATGCCCAAGCTGCCGAGAGTGGGGTGTGGTCAAGCCGATACATTCATATGATGAGTTAGAAAGTGAGGCCGCCGGATGACATCAAAGAGAAACCAGGATGCTCCGGTTAAATCACAGCAAGTAGGCGCTTCTAGGCCTAGGGCGATATTTTCCATTGCTTCCTAGCTAGAATGAGGGTATGATTTGCGTTTTCGCGTCAACCTTATGGTTGGTTAGAAACTTTTATTTATATTTAACGGGGTATAGCGCAGTCTGGTAGCGCGCCTGCTTTGGGAGCAGGATGTCGGGGGTTCGAATCCCTCTACCCCGAAAGTTTTGATTAAGAGCGCCCGTAGCTCATTTGGATAGAGCATCGGCCTTCTAAGCCGAGGGTAGCAGGTTCGAATCCTGCCGGGCGTGCCAGCATCTATGGCCGTCGGCAGGTGTCTCATTAGAGTGATCAAGTTGCGCCAGGATGGCTATTAAGAAATAGAATATGGTGAGCGTAGCTCAGTTGGTAGAGCCCCGGATTGTGATTCCGGTCGTCGTGGGTTCGAGTCCCATCGTTCACCCCATATCTTTTTTGTCTTAAGAACAAAAGTTAATACTCACCAAACGATTCTCTATACAAAAAATGAAGATATCCGCTTTGCTCTTGACATTAAGCTTGTTTTTAATATTATCGGTATGCATTTCTACAGTGCGAAAAGAAATATTCAAATCTTTCGCGATTTCTCTTGCGCTTTTCGCTTGGAGTATGCGCGATAAAACTTGTATCTCTCTTGCCGAAAGTTTATTTAAAATGTGCTTTATATCTGTGCTTTCATCTCTGTAATCAAAGTATTTATAGAGAGTTTCTGAAAAATCAGCTGTCATTTGTTCGAGCAAATAGTTCGTGGCTTGTTGGTACATTATGTCGGATAGTTGAGTACGATCCAGAGGCATGCCAACGCCTGCAACAATTTGACAGTTGCCATTGGCGTCATTTATGCGAAAACTTTTATCTCGAATCCAAACAAGGTTCTTAGATTTATTTTTTATGCAAAACGTTTCGGTGTTTTCATTGTTGGCGTAAGTATTTCGTGTTGCTAGTCGGTTATGAAGTGTTGCTCTATTATTAGTGACGAGGGTATCTTGCCAGCTCATGGGGTTTTCATATAACGATGTGGGCGTGTATCCCCAGTAACACTCATAACTAGGGCTAACATAAAGTTGTTTTTGATAGCTAGGATCGCGCATCCATAGAACGCATGAGTAGCGGTTTTCGATTTGTGATATTGCTTTAAAAAATTCTAGAGATACATTCATGCTTAGCCAATAATTTAGTTAAAACGGATGTATAATATACCAAAATATGACCATAAAATCAACAATATGCTCATTTTTCAGTATTGATAATTTAAGTGTATTTGTGGAATGACGTTTGGAAATAGGGAGAAATGAATAATAATTCCAATTAACTATTTGCTTTTAATATGCTTTCTGGGATAACGTTGAAATAACCTTCATCAATAGCTTTTTCGATTAATTCTGATTTTGTACGGCACCCAAGCTTGCTTTTGATGTTTTGAGCATGCTGTTCAACAGTCCTTACGGATCTATTGAGTTTTTGGGCTATCTCTCTCGCCGTTTTTCCTCTTAGAAGATAAAATAAGATTTCAGTTTCTTTTTTTGAGACTATCGATTTTGTTCTATAACCTTCTGTAATCTCAATGCTAAATTGTCCATTAGATTCGAAAAGAGGGTAGTCTCTAGCATTTTTAAACATATGGAATAATGTTTGATTGTTATCAAAAGGCAAATTAGTCATGCTAACAAAAGTGCCGCAAATACTATCTCCGTCCATTATTGGGTTTTTCACAGATAGGTAAAGTTTAGGTATGTCATTATGATAAAGATTGTAGGAAATGAACTTTTTAGTTTCTTTAGTTTGTAGTACCTTCTGATCTTGGTCGATAAAATGGTCTGCGAATTCAGCTGCTGGACCATTAATATCATAATCTGTTAAACCACCGGTTTCTTTTTTATGGTGAAGACCCATGAGGTTTAAACAGTTATTGCATGCATAAGCATAAGTGGAGCGAATATCTTTGATTAGGATATAATCAGGAGGCAGGGCGTTTCTTAAAGGGATGATCTGTTTAATGAATGATTCCAGTGCGTTGCTAGCCATTTCATAGCGCTCATTTTTTTCAATGATGCAAATATATCAACAATCGAACAAGAGGTCAATAAGTTCGCAGTATGAGGAAATGATTTGCACTTTTCAAAAGTGCTTTGATGATTAAACTATGGAAACTCTATCTTTATCAACATTCGCTATAGATTTTAAGCAAGATTTTTAGGATAATACAAAGCTTTGCGAAAGTGGCGGAATTGGTAGACGCGCTGGATTTAGGTTCCTGTGGGGCAACCCGTGAGAGTTCGAGTCTCTCCTTTCGCAGTTTTGAATAGTACTAAGGTGAGAATTCATGTCAACAATCGAGAAATTAAAAGGTTTAGAGCGTAAAGTCACATTAACCATTCCTTCCGAAACCATAGAGTCAGATGTTCAGGCCCGTTTAAAAAAATTAGCAAACAAAGCAAAGCTTGATGGCTTCCGTCCAGGTAAAGTACCTTTGAATGTATTAGAAAAAAGATTCGGCAAAGAAGTGCGTTACGAAGTCACAGGGGATGTATTGAATAAATCTTTCCAGAAAGCAATGGAAGAAAATGAAGTGCGATTGGCAGGTGTGCCGCGTTTTGATATGCCGGAATCAACACCAGGTCAGCCGTTCACTGTTTCAATTACTTTCGAAGTTTTTCCAGAAGTAAAAATCGTTGATTTTGGTAAAGTGAAAATCGAAAAGCCACTTACCGAAGTGAATGATGCTGATGTTGAAAGAGCCATTGAGCGTATTAAGCAACAACGTTCCGACTGGAAAGAAACCAAAGAGTCTGCGCAAAAGGGCGATCGACTAACTGTAGATTACAAAGCTTTCGTTAAGAAAAAAGAGATAGAAAGCGAATCTCAACAAGACGTCGTAATCACCATTGGTGACGATATGATGTTTGAAGGTTTTGAAGACGGTTTGATTGGTACCAAGGCGGGTGAAGAAAAAGAATTAAAACTAAAATTTCCTAAAGACTTTTATGAAAAGCAATACCAAGGCAAAGGTGTTGTTTATAATGTTACTGTTAAAAAAGTTGAGAAAGCAGATCAGCCTGAATTGGATGAAGCATTCATTCAAAGTCTGGGCGCAAAATCAAAAACATTAGAAGAGCTCAAGAAAGAAATTCGAACGAACTTAGAGCGTGAAGCGAAATATGGTATCAGACGTGTGTTGCGTAAACGTGTGTTCGACAAATTGTATGAAATGCATGACTTTTTAATTCCATCGACCTTAGTTGAGCGCGAGTCAGAAGGTATGCGTCAACAACAAATGCAATATTTTAAGTCGATCAATCCTAACGCGAATATTCCAGAAATTCCTCTGGATACCTATAAAGAGCGCGCAGAGCGTCAGGTGAAGTTGGGTTTGTTGCTCGCTGAGATTGTGCAAACGAATAAACTGCAACCTGATGAAGCGATGGTAGAGGCGCGTCTCGATGATATGGCTGCGATTTATGATGACAAAGAGCAAGCAAAACAGTGGTTGAAAGGCAACAAGAATCAGATGCAACAGCTTATGAATGAAATTGTTGAAGACCAGGTTGTTGATTTAGTTTTGAAATCGGCTAAGATAGTAGAAAAGAGCACCGATTATGATGAGTTAATCAAGCTCGCACATCAACAATAAGGATCGCAATACAATGGATAGCAACCCTCTTATTCAGGAAATCGCAAATCAACTTGTTCCTATGGTCGTTGAGCAATCAGCCCGTGGTGAGCGCGCTTTCGATATTTATTCGCGCTTATTGAAAGAACGAGTGATTTTTTGCACTGGACAAATTGAAGACAACATGGCAAATCTGATTATCGCACAGTTGCTATTTTTAGAGTCTGAGAAT
>JBKAGM010000049.1:0-10803 GCA_046290385.1 Gammaproteobacteria bacterium | reverse complement strand
CCCGCATACCCAACGACTGTCATCCCGCGCTTTATGCGCGGGATCTCATTTTTCAACATCGAGACCCCGCCGATAAACCAAGGGTGAAGAACATTTTTCAAGCCGCGGGACCACCGGCAAACTCAACTAAATTCAAACAATCACCGCGTTATCCAACACAGATTGTGTTTGCTCCATACGATAGTCTTTCAATGCTTTCTTAAATGTATCATTCTGCAAACTCAAAATACTTGTCGCCAAAAGCGCTGCGTTCTTCGCGCCCGCCGCACCAATCGCCAAGGTTGCCACTGGCACACCTCCTGGCATTTGAACAATAGACAAAAGCGAATCCAAACCATTCAATGCTTTTGATTGCACCGGCACACCCAAAACGGGCAAATGCGTTTTTGCTGCAATCATCCCAGGCAAATGTGCTGCACCACCCGCACCCGCAATAATCACCGCGATACCACGCGACTCAGCTTCTTCGGCAAAACGAAACATTTCATCAGGCGTTCGATGCGCAGAAACAACCTTTGCTTCATAAGGCACATTTAACGCTTTTAATATTTTCCCTGCCTCTTCCATCGTAGGCCAATCGGATTGTGACCCCATCACAATGCTAACTAATGGTTTCATACTCTACCTCTATTAATGCCTAAAACAACGCACGCCTGTAAACACCATGGCAATGCCCTTCTCATCACAGGCTGCAATGACTTCATCATCTTTGATTGAACCACCTGGCTGAATAATTAATCGAATACCCGCATCGGCAATTGCATCGACTGCATCACGAAATGGAAAAAACGCATCCGATGCTAGCACTGCATTTTCTAAACCATGCTGCTCAGCTTTTTTGAGGGCGATATCCACCGCATCGATACGCGAAACTTGTCCCGCACCAACACCCAACGTTTTTTTATCACGCGAAACTAATATGGCGTTAGATTTAATATGCTTCACCACTTTCCAAGCAAACGCTAAGGCTTCTAATTGCGCATCGGTAGGTTGCGTCTTCGTCACTACTTGCAAAGCATCGGTTGATACTTGGTGATCATCCACACTTTGCATTAATAAACCACCCTGAACTGATTTAAACTCATAGGCGGTCGTTGGCTTAACCACTTGGCCAATCGCTAAAACGCGCAGGTTTTTCTTTTTGGCCAGATGAGGCAACGCGTTCGCGTCATACTCGGGCGCAATAATCACTTCTAAAAATACTTCGGAGAGTTTTTTTGCAATGGCTTCTGTCACGGGGCGATTAAATGCCACGATACCGCCAAAAGCAGATTTCGCATCAGCATGAAACGCTTGATCAAATGCATCTAACAAATGATCGCTTGTCGCAACACCGCAAGGATTTGCATGCTTGACGACAACGCATGCAGGCGCATCGAACTCACTGACACACGCCAACGCTGCATCGGCGTCAACGATGTTGTTATATGACAGTGGCTTGCCTTGTAAGATTTCTGCGCGCAAAACGCTTGGGCAATGATTTGTTGGCGCATGATAGACACTCGCGGTTTGATGCGGATTTTCGCCATAACGCAATTCATAAGCCTTATTAAAACCCAAAGCCATCTCTTGAGATCCCGGCGTTTCTGTTAAGTAATCGCTGATCATGGCATCGTAGTAAGCAGTATGCTGAAATGCTTTCGTCGCTAATTGTTTTCGCGTTTCAAAGCGCACTCCTTGATGCTGCTTTATTTCATCAGCAATCAAGCCATAATCATTCGCATCGACAACAACACTCACCCAACCCATATTTTTTGCCGCAGCACGCACCATAGTTGGTCCACCAACATCAATATTTTCAATCGCTTCGTCAAAGGTCACTCCCTCACGCGCGATAGTTTGAGCAAATGGATATAAATTGCAAACCACCAAATCAATCCAAGGAATATTATGTTCACTCGCCACATCGGCATGCGTGTCGCGCAACCCCAAAATGCCACCATGCAATTTCGGATGCAATGTTTTGACACGGCCATCCATCATTTCAGGAAACTGAGTAACCTCCGATACATCAATAACAGAAATATTCTTTTCTCGTAGCAATTTTGCAGTACCACCTGTCGACAAAATTTCAACACCATACTGTTGCAGTACTTGCGCAAATTCTACGATGCCTGTTTTATCCGACACGGACAATAACGCTCTTGTAATTTTAGTTTGTGTTTTATTCATCACTACTCTCTTTTCTCGAATATCAAAAGAACTCAGCGTTCAACTGATATCAAATTAATCGCTTCAATCAATGCAGCAGACTCCAATACCTGCACCTTCGCTTTTAAACGCTCAGGCGTATCGCCATCAGCCACCACGCATTCCTTTTGCAATAACACAGGACCCGTATCAACACCTTCATCCACAAAATGCACGGTACAACCTGTAGTTTTGTCACCACTTTCCAGCACAGAACGGTGCACATCTAAATCAAGTTTTCCAGCATGCTTAGGCAACAACGACGGGTGCACGTTAATAATGTGATCCGCCCATGCTTGCACAAATACAGGTGACAACACTCGCATATACCCGACCAACAATACAAGCTCTACCTCATAATGCTTTAATAAACTTGTCGCCTTCTCTTCAAACGCTTTACGCGATGTTGCTTCGATATAATAACCAGGGATATTATGTTCCTGTGCACGACCAAGAATGCCTGCATCTTCGCGATTAGTTAAAATCACATTGATCGATGCGTCCAATTGGTCATTTGCAATCGCATCAATAACAGGTTGCAATGATGAACCTCGCGTAGAACCTAATACGCCTATTTTCATGTATTCACCGTTTCTTCTTGTCTTATTTTTGCCATATGTTTTATACGTGTATCGATTAATGCTTGTGTACCTATGTCTTCTCGATAAAAAACAGGGCCGTGAATAGCCGAGACAGCTTCTTGTGAAGCACGCTCCGCTTCTTCCAACGTTTCACCCACACCTAAGACAGCAACCGCACGAGAACCCAACAACATCAAGTTTTCATCCACTGATGCGAAATAGCAACGCGGCAAAACTTCCTTGGGCACTTGTATTGCCCGCTGTTTCACAGGCTCGTCAGGATAACCCTCAGGCACGACATATTTACATACTGTTGCCTTCTGAGAAAACGTCACAGACTCATCAGACAATCTGCCATTCACCATGGCTTGACACAAGGAGACAAAATCACTTTCGAGTAACGCCAAAACATTCATCGCCTCCGGATCACCAAAACGGCAATTGTATTCAATCAACTTAACACCATCTTTGGTTGCCATATAGCCACCATACAAAATACCGATATAGTTTTCATCATATTCATCGCGCATGCATTTGATTGTTGCTTCATTCATCGCTTTTGCAGCATTCACATCATGCTCGTTGATAAAAGGCAGTGAATGATCGGCGCAAGAATAACTCCCCATGCCACCCGTGTTGGGGCCACGATCGCCAACGAATGCGCGCTTATGGTCTTGCACAATAGGCATATGCACGACGGCCTGCCCATCGGTAAAACTGAGCAATGAAAACTCTTGGCCAATACATTTTTCCTCGATTACGAAACGTTGCTTTTTATCGAGCAAGCTTTGACAGTATACCAAGGCTTCGTCATGCGAATGTAGATGATCGCCAGAAACTTTCACACCCTTACCGCCCATCAAACCATCGGCTTTAATCACATAGTCATCGCCCAAAGTTTGCAAAAAGGCTTCAACATCTTGCATAGAATCAAAAGTTTTATATTGTGGACAACCTGGAATACCATATTTCGTCAACAAATCCCGAGCGAAAGATTTACTTGTCTCAATGTTTGCAAGCTGTTGTTTTGGGCCAACAACTGGAATATTCACCGCCCACAAGGCATCCGCGACACCTGCCGCTAATGGCGCCTCAGGACCAACAATAGCAAATTCTACTTTTTGCTTTTTCGCATATTCAGTGACTTGTTGAGGCGAAAGCATATCACCAACATGATAATCAGCACACTGTGTATGAATACCTGGATTGATATGGCCACCAAAGCAATATACTTCAACGCTTGTTTTTGCGCGTGTTAATGCGTTAACGATTGCGTGCTCACGCGCGCCTGAACCTATGACTAAACATTTCATCGTGCCGCCTCTCTTTCTTTTTCAAGCGCCTCCATTTGCGTTTGATCTAATTCACCCGTGACATAACATTTATTCATACATGCCATGCAGGGGTTATCAATATGATGATTACCACGCCGTGTCACCGCTTCTTTTAAGTCTTCTGTCGTTTGATACAATAGCTTCTCAACACCCACATATTCACGAATCGCTTCCATATCTTTCGCTTCGTTTGCGATCAGCTCTTGCTGACTTGGAATATCAATCCCATAAAAACAAGGATGTTTAATAGGTGGCGCTGCGGAAACAAAATAAATTTCTTTCGCACCGAACTCACGCACCATGCGAACGATTTCACGACTCGTCGTTCCACGCACGATACTATCATCGACGATTAACACATTTTTATCTTTTATTTCTGTTTCTTGTGGCGTTAATTTATATCGTACTGATTTTTTACGCTCATGATGTGACGGCATAATAAATGTTCTGCCGATAAAAGGATTTTTGTATAATCCTTCGGAATAACGCACACCGAGCTCATGCGCAAAGGAGAGTGCTGCGGTATTTGCTGTAAAAGGCGCAGGAATCACAATATCTGGCACTGTATCGGGATATTGCTCTTTCCAACGGTTTGCTAAATTTTGTCCCATACGCAAACGCGCACGATACACACTGACTTCGTCGAGCTTAGCATCAGGGCGAGCAAAATAAACGTATTCAAAGATACATGGTGTAAATGTTTTTTGAATCAACGTTCGGCGATACATTTTCCCAGACATAGAAATAAACACAACCTCACCTGGCTGTACGTCTCCAGTTTGCTCAAAATCTAACGAATAAAACATGGTAGGTTCTGAAGCGAAAATAAAATCTTTTTTTCCATCAAGAGTTCGCTCACCCATCACGAGAGGACGAATACCGTGCGGATCACGAAAAGCAACAAGACCTTTACCAACAATCGAACTTACGACTGAAAAAGCACCTATCGCCTGCTCTTGGACGCGTGTGACCGCATGACAAATTGATTCGAAAAATGCTGCCTCATCAGCTGCATCTTCTTTTTCATCCAATGCTTGTGCAAATAAATGTAAAATGATTTCTGAATCACTTGTTGAATTCAAATGACGATGCTGTGATAACAGTTTTGATGCGAGTGACTGATGATTCATCAAGTTGCCGTTATGGGCTAACGCAATACCATAAGGGTGACCTATCCAAAAAGGTTGCACATTCGCAAGTGAATAGCTACCTGCAGTAGGATAGCGAGCATGAGCAATACCGATATTGCCAGGTAAAAGTGTCATATCTTCGGGAGAAAAAACTTCGCGCACCAAACCAAGGCCACGCTTTTCATAAAAACGTTCTTCGCACGTCATGATACCCGCAGCGTCTTGGCCACGATGCTGTAGGTGAATCAGGCTGTCATACAATTCCGCTGCAACGGGGTGATGTGAATAAATGCCAACGATACCGCACATTTTTTGACCTCTCACATAAAGCGGTATGATATCATAAAAAATCGATTATTTGGCATGTTTTTTTACATATTAAGCATGCTTCTTTTGGACAAGTATCGACCAAATTTACAAACCCTTCATTGCTCGGTATCCTTTAGGGAGCTGTTGCAAACTGGCTCTTCTGTAAAAACCAATAACCATTAGGTTATTCGTTTATAGAGATCCCACGCATAAAGCGCGGGATGACAGCGCTTGGTGCGTAGGATGACAGCCATAGAATGCTAAACCCCCTTTAGGTAGTTAAACAAAACATGGAAGAAAACATGCCAACAAAACCACAAAAAACACTAGTGATACTCACACTCGTCATTACCATCGTCGCCATCCTCGTTTTTTTCACGAAACCTGCTGGCGAAAAACCTGGCATTCAAACTACCTCCTTTGACCTTCGAGATGAACCTACGCTTGGCAACAAACATGCCAACATTCATATCGTATTATTTGAAGATTTAAAATGCGGAAACTGCAAGCTCTTTCATCAAAACATCTTTCCTACCATGAAAGCAGAATACATTGATTCCAAAACAGCAAGCTTTACCCCGATTATTCTCGCCTTTATCCCTGATTCAAAACCCGCAGGAAATGCCGCTTATTGCATGTATGAGCAAAGTCCAAAGTATTTTTTTGCATTCACTGATTATGTCTTTCAACATCAGGGAGATGAAATGCTCGATTGGGCAACCGAGGATCGCATGATTGAATTCGCCCAAAACATCGATGGCGTAAAAATGAAATCATTCAAACGCTGCATGAAAGAAAAACGCTATTATAGCAGACTCCATAGCAATCTCATGCTAGCAAGAAAACTTATGAAACCAGTTAGAACACCTGCGGTTTATATTAATGGAAAACTGGTCGATCCTTTAGGAATGAGTACGATTGACAGCACTATGACAATCATCAAGGAAGAACAATGAAACGTTTTCTACATGAAAAAAGCCTTTTTCTCGCCTGGCTAATTGCCGTGATTGGCACACTCACCAGCCTGTATTGGAGTGAAGTTTTGTTTTGGCCTGTATGTCACTTATGCTGGTATCAGCGCTTATGTATGTTTCCTTTAGCCATCATCCTTGCGCCCGCAGCATATCAAGGGTATACCAAAATCGCAAAATACGTGATTGCATTGCCAATACTTGGCATCTTCTTTTCTGCTTATCAATATCTCGAACAAACCATTCCTGGCTTCATGCCCATCAACACTTGCAGCACGGGCCCAAGCTGCGCACAAATCCATCTCAAACTCTTTGGCTTCCTCACCTTACCACTCATAGGGTTGCTCGGCTTTTTATTCATCACTCTTTTCTTACTCTTAGCTATTAGGCATGGAAAACGACGTTAAAGCTCTATCCACCACTCTCTACATCCCATGCTTAATGCGCAGCCTTCGAAACACTCCCACTAACTAAACCTACCTAATAAAAGGGCTGTTGCATTCTACGACTGTCATCCTATGCACCAAGCGCTGTCATCCCGCGCTTTATGCGCGGGATCTCTAAAAACGAATAACCTAATGGTTATTGATTTTTAGTAAAGAGCCCGTTTGCAACACCCCCTTAAACACTAGCTCTTTAAACTATCCGATGCTATACTTCCGACTCACATGCCGGGGTGGCGGAACTGGTAGACGCGCCTGACTCAAAATCAGGTGGTGGCAACATCGTGTCGGTTCGAGTCCGACCCTCGGTATGACCTAATTCTTCTTTTTTCAAATCTTATGCCCCGGTGGCACAGCTGGATAGCGCGGCCCCCTCCTAAGGGGCAGGTCACAGGTTCGAATCCTGTCCGGGGCAATCAATAACAACACAAGCAACGCTTGAAGTGTTATTGATTGCCTCGGTAGAATGAGATGCTGTCATTTGTGAGCACTGCGAACAAATACACAGGTTTGACAAATTTGCAGAGTCGAGCTGTTGCATTCTACGACTACCATCCCTCGATTTATCCGCGGAATCTCTAAAAATCAATAATCTATCGTTATTGATTTATAGTAAAGAGCCTGTTCGCAATAGTCCCCATCAGGTAAATCAATGAGTTATATTTGTTGTATGCTATTAAAATGCCTGTTTTCACTCCTCGTATCGCACCCGGCTTTGTAATTTTAATTTCCTATGTTAAAATTACAAAATAAATATTTGTCTATTTAATATGGGATATTAAAATTGCAAAAGCCGAATTATACCTCTCGCATTGCTGAGAAGACAATAAAGCGCTATTTAAGCGCATTTCCAGTGCTTGGAGTCAGCGGCCCAAGGCAGTCAGGGAAATCAACTTTGTTGCAGCATATGTTGCCTGATTATCGTTATGTCACTTTTGATGATCTTCGCAACGTAGATTATTTTCATGATGATCCAGTCGGCTTTATGAAGGAGTACCATGATCGCGTGATATTCGACGAAGTGCAATTCGTTCCTGAAATTTTCCATCATATTAAAATAGCAGTGGATAATGATCGAAAATGTTATGGAAAGTTTGTTCTGACAGGCTCTAGTCAATTTGCGTATTTGCAGAAAGCTTCAGAGTCCTTGGCAGGACGCATGGGATTATTTAATCTGCTGCCATATCAATACAGCGAATTGCCATCAAGTTGTGTTAAAGATTCAATATTTAAAGGAAGCTATCCCGAGT
Source organism: Gammaproteobacteria bacterium (assembly GCA_046290385.1). Lineage (GTDB taxonomy): Bacteria > Pseudomonadota > Gammaproteobacteria > JAGOUN01 > JAGOUN01 > JBKAGM01. Next base: position 2,595 of record JBKAGM010000049.1, on the reverse strand, counting down.
TAGTCAATCGTGATTACTATGAGTCCGATTTATGGTATGCCTCTTATATCGACACTTATATTCAAAAAGATGTTAGAGCATTGGCTAACATAGGTGATTTAAGAGATTTTCGAAAGTTGATTCACTTGCTCGCTGCGAATGTAGCAAAATTGCTTGACTATACTGAGCATGCAAGGGCAATAGGTGTTTCGGTGCCTACTATCAAACGGTGGATTTCGATTTTAGAGGCGTCATTTATTATATTTTTATTACCTGCATATCATAATAATTTTGGAAAGCGTATTATTAAAAGCCCGAAAATATATTTTCATGATACCGGGTTAGTATCGTTTTTGACGGGCATTCATAGTTTCGAGCAATATGACAAAGGTCCTATGGCAGGAAGTATTTTTGAAAATTATGTGATTTCGGAAGTGCTTAAAAAAGAAAAGCATTTGGCAACGATGTCTGAGTTATACTTCTTGCGAACGAGTGCTAAAAAAGAGATTGATCTTATTATTGATCGTAAAAATCATAAAGAGATGATTGAGATTAAAAAGTCAAAAACGTTTAAGTCTTCTTTTGTCGCGACAGTAAAAGAATTTCTTGGTAAAAATGATGTTGGATATTTGTTATATGGTGGCGAAAAATACCCCTATCAAGATAATATCAAAGTATTGTGTTATTCCGATTATTTGAATGATGTTTAATGTGCCCATAAGCACCTTGTTAAACGTCGTGACGCCTATTTACGTCCCACGATTTATACGCAGATTGACAGTGTTTTCAGCTAATATCAAAACGCAATGCGGGTTTGGATGATAACAGTACTACTCAGCATATAGAGCAGATAACATGCGCTTTTTCGCATAATAAGCACATCCTAAGAAGGCATAATCTGGGCCACACATGACAGACAAAGGAAAATCTTTTCGCACGTGCTCATAAGCAGGAGATGCGTGAATACCTTCAAACATATCGGATTGATCACAAAGACTCATGTTTTTTAGCACCACGCCACCCGTAAACCAAATACCGCCACGAGGCATGAATGTTAACTGAATAGTCCCTATGAAAAGGCCCAAATAGTATGACATCATTTTTAAAACTTCAGGATGATTTCCTGCATGAATGGATTCGCTAATTTCCTCTGGTGTTGCTTCTGTTTCACCCGTAATAAAATGATACGTACGCGACAGCCCTTTACCTGATAAAATTGTTTCAAAGACAATTGGATCATCTTCTTTTAAACCATCGCTACGTAAAAACTTGATAAACTCTTGATGACGTTGTTGATGCTCTTTCTTCGCGGTCGGCGGAAATGGCAGACCGATGTGCCCGGCTTCATTACTACCTAACCAAAAATCACCATTAGGCAAATGCACAATATCTTTAAGGCCCAATCCTGTTCCAATACCAAAAACAACTCGACGACTAAAAGGCACAACTTTACCTTTATTTAATATAATAGCGTTGCCTGGTTCAGTCACATACTTGGTAAATGTCGCACAAGCCACTGGCACATAATCATGAACAATCGCAAAATTTGTCCACTGATGCAATTTGGCAATACGCCCAAAATCCATCGGATAGGGATAACCTTTTTCAAGCTCGATATATTTACCGTTATAACGCCCTGCTGCTGCGATACATATGGCATCGGCATTAGCCGTTTTGAATTGTAATTCTGATTCGACTCGCTCAAGTAATTCATCTAGAGATTGGCAATCTTTGAGTTTAATGCGACAACGCGCAACACAATCTAAGCGATCGGTATTCACATCATAGTGGACAATGGCGGCAGCACATTTTGTCGCTCCAATATCCCAAACTGCAAATGTTTTTTTACTCATTAGTAGCCCTGTTTAACGCTCGTTCTCAGCGAGCCTTATATATCTTGCGCCCCTACGGCCGTGATTGCGAGCACGCGACAGCGTACGAAGCAATGACGGCCCGTAGGGAGGGAGGTTATCTAAGAACCTCATTGCGATCAGCACACAAACCCTCTATTCTCCGGGAACTGACGACTTTTATCGCTCATATTGAGTCCACTGTCAACCCTCCATTATAATACGTTCAATTTCCACCAAACATAAAGACAAAAATGTTACTAGACATCTCAAAAAACACCCAATTTGCCCTGTTTGAAAACAACGCCGAACAAACAGCCAAATTGTTCTATTCACCTATAAAAAGCATAAGCTGCAATGACCCGAAAGATCTTGATCAGACCTTTAACGAAATACAAGAAGCACAACAACAAGGGTTATATCTTGCAGGATATTGTAGCTATGAGCTTGGGTACTGTTTTGAAGAAAAATTATTATCTTTGTTACCGACAAAACGAAAGCTGCCATTAATCCATTTTAATGCGTTTGAAGAAATGCTTACATGCAACATTGATGAGATTTCGCAATGGCTGTCGAAACATAGCAATACGTTTGCCGCGATTCATCACCCCCAACTTGCGATGACAAAAGCAACCTATCAACAAAAGCTCGAGATGCTCAAAACGCATATAAAAGATGGCGATACGTATCAAGCAAACTTCACGACCAAATTACACTTTGATTTCGAAGGTGATACCATATCGCTATACCAAGCACTGCGCGAACA
>JBKAGM010000048.1:0-11524 GCA_046290385.1 Gammaproteobacteria bacterium | reverse complement strand
GATTTATAGAGATCCCGCGGATAAACCGCGGGATGACAGTCGTAGAATGCAACAGCCCAACCCTGCGATGACAGTCTTAGAATGCAATACTCCCAGAATAGAGCTGTTCATTTTTTTTGTGATTCGGTATAATCTTCGCATCATGAGTATGACTGATCAGATACAACCGAAAGCGCCGCCAGTTTTGGCCGAATCGAACTTACCGCAAGGTCAGAAAACCCAGGGTAAGGTTCGTGATATCTACGATTGTGGCGATGAGTTATTGATCGTAACAACCGATCGATTGAGTGCTTTCGATCGTCAAATTGCTTTGATTCCTTATAAGGGGCAGGTGCTTAATCAGTTGAGTGCTTGGTGGTTTGAGAAAACCAAATCTATTCTTCCTAACCATTTCATCGATATGCCCGATTCAAATACCATGCGTGTAAAAAAAGCGAATGTGATTCCGATTGAATTTGTGGTTAGGGGCTACATGACGGGTTCTACAAACACGTCAATATGGATGCGTTATAACGAAGGTGAGCGCAAGTTTGATGGTACAACTTTCCGTGAAGGGATGCGTAAAAACCAACAGTTTGCATCGCCGCTCATTACGCCTACCACAAAAGAGGCCGACCATGATCGCCCTATTACCGTTGAAGAAATTGTGTCGCAAAATATCATGACCGCGAAAGAATGGTTGTATGTTTCACATAAGATTGTAGAGCTTTATGATTTTGGTGTTGAAGTAGCATCACAAAAAGGACTGATCTTAGTCGATACTAAGTATGAGCTGGCGCGAGATGAAAATGGGGAAATCATATTAATCGATGAAATACATACACCTGATTCATCGCGCTATTGGTTGCGTGATTCTTATTTAGAACGTTTTTATGCGCAAGAAGAACCAGAGTCCATTGATAAAGAATTTTTGCGTTTATGGTTTAAGGCGCATTGTGATCCTTATCACGATGAAACTTTGCCAGAAGCGCCAGAAGAATTGGTGATGGAATTGTCTAGACGTTATGTGCAATTGTATGAAATGATTACGGGCAAGACTTTTAAGAGATAAAGCACGCGTCGCCATAACTGTAAAACCGATATCCTTCCTGGATAGCAACTTGATAAGCATGTTTAATATAATCTATTCCTGCAAATGCTGAAACAAGCATTAGTAGTGTTGATTTGGGTAAATGAAAATTTGTGATCATGGCGTCAACACATTTAAACTTGTAGCCTGGATAAATAAAAATAGACGTTTCTCCGCAATAGGGTTGAATGTCCCCATTTGTTGCCGCTGACTCTAGGCACCGTACAGAGGTTGTTCCTACGGCGATGACGCGACCATTATTTTTTTTACATGCAGATACGGCATCACAAACAGCTTGAGATACTTCAATCATTTCTCCATGCATGATGTGATCTTTAATACTTTCAGCTCGAACAGGTTGAAACGTGCCTGCGCCGACATGTAAGGTCACATCGATGATGTTAATTCCTTTGTCTTTAATGCGTTGTAAAAGGTCTTCATCAAAGTGCAATCCTGCAGTAGGTGCTGCAACAGAGCCAGGAGGTTTTGCATAAACTGTCTGATAGCGAGAGGCGTCATGTTTTTCATCGTCGCGATCGATGTAAGGCGGCAATGGCATATGGCCGATTTCATGTGTGAGGTCTAGAATCGTTTTTTCACCCTCGAAGTGCAGTCGAAATAAATCGTTTTTGCGGTCAATAACAGTTGCAGTGACAGCTTGATCAAAAAGGAGTTTTGTGCCGGGCTTAGGTGCTTTGCTTGCACGAATATGGGCGAGTGCATGATGGTCATTTTCGATCCGTTCAATTAGGCATTCGATATTGCCGCCAGTCAATTTTTTGCCATGTAAGCGGGCAGGAATAACGCGTGAGTTATTCAGGACGAGTAGATCATTAGGGTGTAATTTGTCTATGATTGCGTCGAATCGCGCATGGTCGATTTTCCCGTTTTGTTTATCTAGGCAGAGTAAACGGCTATGCGTACGCTCTTTTTCCGGATATTGCGCGATAGCGCTTTCGGGTAATGTATAGTCAAAATCTGTTGTTTTCATTGCAATCTAGTTGACACGTTGACACCTAATCGAAGATCAAGTATAAACTAGTTTAGTCAAAGTTTCCAAAAACAAGGAGTTTCTAATGTCTATTAAAACCTTCCTTCAAGCTGCAGTTCTCGGACTATTCTTATCATCATTAGTTGCATGTTCTTCTACCAACGGCAAAGGTGCGATGGATGCAGGTGACAATAGCATGTATTTTGGTGGCGCAGCAGCTGGGACTGTCAGCACTCAAGGTGTCGGTGACCAAGCTGCATTAAATGGTCAAAGCAAAATGACAGAGCAAGAATTATTGGCGCAGCGTGTTTATCACTTTGCTTTTGATAGTTCTCAAATAGAGCCAGACGATCGACCCGCTTTGATGGCTCAAGCGCATTATTTAGCCTCACATTCTGATGCCCATGTCTTGTTGGCGGGCAACACTGATTCAAGAGGAAGTCGTGAATACAATATTGCTCTCGGTTGGCGTCGTGCCAAAAGTATCGAGCAATTGCTACTGCTTAATGGCGTGAACCCTAATCAAATTCGCTTAGTCAGTTATGGTCAAGAAAAACCTGTCGCGCTTGGTGACACTGATGAAGCATATGCTCAGAATCGTCGCGTTGATTTGAACTATGAATCTTAAGTTTATCGCGATTTCAGGGTTGTTCTGCATTAATGTTGCAGTGGCATTACCGAAAGTGGTCGATGCCACTGCTGCACATGCCACAGCCACTTCGGAAACGCGTTTAACCGATTCACAACGCATCGCCATACTCGAACGGCAAATTAATAATTTTAATCAAATGCAATATCCTCAAAAAATTGAATCGTTGCAAAGTGAACTGCAAGCGATGCATGGTGAGGTCGAATCTTTGCAGCATGAAATTGATCAGTTGCACCAAGCTCAAGAAGCATTGACCGAAAAGCAAAAGCAAATGTCAGTCATGCAAGCGCAAGAGCAAGTGGTGTCGGCTGAGAAGAAAGAAGAGCAAACAGTTTTATCTAATAAGTCGAATCAACCTGTCAGTCAAGAGTTAAAAACGTATCAAGCTGCGTTTAGTTTGATTTCGGATAAAGACTACGATGATGCGATCCAGGCAATGAATGCATATGTTAAAATTTATCCTCATGGTCAGTATACGCCAAATGCTTATTATTGGTTGGGAGAGCTTTATACGATAAAGAATAAGAATAAGGAGGCGATTGCTGCATTACAAACAGTGGTTCATCATTTTCCTAAGTCAAATAAGACGCCAGATGCTATGCTTCGTTTGGGTATGGTATACCAAGCGACGGGCGACAAGAAAAAAGCAAAAGCTGTTTATACTGAACTTCAAAAGCATTATCCACATTCTTTTGCTGCTAAAATTGCTAGTAAGAAAGTTATCTAATCGTTCTACGCTCGCGCGTCAATGTCATCTTCAAAGCTTTCATATTTCTCTAAGTCCTGCGCTTTATGTGCGAGTTCCATGTCAGGGTGATGCTCAAGTTGCGGGATGACAATCAACCAGAGATGTCATTCCGAGCGTAGCGAGGAATCTCCTTGTAGATGGGGATTCCTCGGCTTTGCCTTGGAATGACAGAAAAGTTTTAAATGTAAAATGCTAAAGAAGTTTAATTGGTCGTTTATTGCGAATCACATTTGATGCCGTAATAGAATCGATCGCAAGCCCGTAAACATCATCCTCCATGCTGATCCGTTTGACGAGCAAGGTGAGTTTCATGTCGACAGGTGGTACGACAACGCTTCCAGCAAACTCCACTTTGACAGGAATTTCTATCATCCAAACATAATGACCACGATAAACGCCTCTGTTTACTAATACTGGCGCACCTTGTGGATGTAAAATGCTTGAAAGCGCTTGAGCGCTTGTTAAGGTTGTGAAGTCATACAGCTTCGTTAAAATGCTTTGAAGCTGTTTAAACGCTGTTGGTGTATAATCATTTTGTATGCGACTCAGTTGCATTGGATAACGTTGTGAGTCGAATGAAAAAGAGTGTACAACCGTTTCAATAAACCATTGAAATAATTCTCTATCGTCCATATTGGGTTTGTTGATTGGTGTGTGAGGTACAATTTCAAAATTTGACTCGGCCGGAGTTAAGTTTTTTTCTGGCTTATAAAACGAAGAGAAGTACTGGTTGTCCGGGTGATACAAAAAAAGCCCGATAAATAACAGCACGCTCACAACCGTCGCAGCGAGAAGGAAAAGGAGTGAGAATTGGAGGGTACGAAACTTATCCCGATAAAAATCGTTGATTAATCCGACTTCGGCTTCAGGCCCTTTGTCTATCTGTTGCTTAGCTTCCATGAAATTATCTTAGCGTATTTTTATTAACCTGTCATCCAGCGCAGCTGTCTTTTAATCGATAAATCCACTCCAAAGCTTCTTTGGGTGATAAATCATTAGGGTCAATGGATTTGAGAAGTTCAGTCGCCGGATGAGGGGCCTGTACGAATAGATCGCCTTGTTGTGGGGTTGGGTTTGCATCGATGACGACGTGGTTTTCTAATTCGCGCAATTTGGTTTTTGCAGATTGAATGACAGTTGTCGGCACGCCCGCAAGCTGAGCGACTTGTAAGCCGTAACTTTGGTTTGCAGGTCCTGGTTTTACCGAATATAAAAATACAATTGTGTCTTGATATTCTTTTGCTGTGACGTGGATGTTTTTGATTGCTTCGCATTGCTCTGCAAGGCTAGTAATTTCAAAATAGTGTGTTGCAAATAAAGTAAATGCTCTTATCTGTGTCGCAAGATAATGTGCGCAAGCATGAGCGAGTGATAGACCATCAAATGTGCTTGTGCCACGGCCAATTTCGTCCATCAGAACAAGGCTTTTGTCGGTTGCATTGTTGAGAATCATCGCCGTTTCTGTCATCTCTACCATAAAGGTGGAGCGGCCACTTGCCAAGTCATCGGCAGCGCCAATACGAGTAAAGATACGATCGACCATGCCAATCTCGGCATATTCTGCGGGCACGTAACTTCCAACGTGCGCAAGCAATGTAATAATCGCGGTTTGTCGCATATAGGTGGATTTACCACCCATGTTAGGGCCTGTGATGATCAGCATGCGTTTTTGTGTATCAAGAATCGTATCATTCGGCACAAACGGCGTTTCCAGTACATCTTCTACTACAGGGTGGCGACCCTGTTGGATTTGGATCCCGGGCGAATCAGCAAGTGTCGGTTTCGTAAGATGCAGCGTTTGTGCTCGCTCGGCTAGGTTGACGATGACGTCGCACTCAGACAAGCCTTGAGCACATGTTTGCAAAGGCTTTAAGTGAGTGATTAATGTGTCGAGCAATTCGTCATATAATGCTTTTTCCTTTGCGAGTGCGCGCTCTCGTGCGCTGAGTACTTTATCTTCAAACGTTTTTAATTCTGGTGTGATAAAACGTTCTGCATTTTTGAGTGTTTGTCTTCGAATATAATCTGCAGGTGCTTGTGTGGCTTGTGCTTTGGAAATTTCGATAAAATATCCATGAACACGATTGTAGCCAACCTTAAGTGTCGGAATGCGAGTGCGTTCTTTTTCGCGTTTTTCTAAATCAATAAGAAACTGACCGGCATTTTCACTTAACGTGCGTAACTCGTCGAGTTCGGCATTAAAACCCGTGGCGATGACACCGCCGTCACGAATAACAACAGGTGGCGCTTCAACAATGGCGCGAGTCAATAATTCCGACAGCTTTGGAAACTCCGCAATGCGTTCTTTGATCGATTGCATGAGCGGTTGGGTAATGCTAGTTAAGTGTGACTGCAACTCTGGTAAAATGGTGAGTGTGTCGCGCAGTTGTGCTAAATCACGAGGACGTGCAGATTTTAAAGCTACTCTTGCAAGAATACGTTCAACATCGCAGACTTGTTTTAAAGTGTTTTGCAAGGGTTCAATAAGATGTTGGTCGCAACATGCTTGTATCGCTTCTTGTCTTTCATGTAAAAGACTTCTGTTGCGTAATGGCCGGTGCAACCAACGTCGAAACAAACGACTTCCCATCGTTGTGCTGGTTTGGTCGAAGACTGAGGCCAGTGTGTTTTCTTGTCCACCTTGTAAATTTGTCGTGAGTTCTAAGTTGCGACGCGTTGCTGCATCTAAGATAACAGCATCATCGCGTTGTTCAACATGTATTGATTGAATGTGAGGCAGTGCAGTTTTTTGTGTTTCTTGCACGTAATTTAATAAGCAGCCTGCAGCGCATAAAGCTAGGGGCGTGTTTTCACAGCCAAATCCTTTTAAATCATGTGTTTTAAATTGTTGGGTGAGTAATCGCGTTGCTGTTTCAAATTCAAAATGCCAAACGGCTTGGGGGCGTAAGCTAGTTTTGCTATTTAACAATTTTTGTTGCGAAAAGTTTTCGGCAAATAAACACTCAGCAGGGTGAAGTCGTTCTAGCTCTGATTGCAGACTTTCTATGCCTTGTGTTTCGAGCAGGGTAAATCTTCCCGCGCTAATGTCCAGGCTGGCAATACCGTAGCGGTCGTTTTGTTCGTGGATGGCGACAAGTAGATTGTCTTGATGTTCATTTAAGAAAGCGTCGTCGCTTACAGTGCCGGGGGTGATGATGCGTGTGACTTGGCGCTCTACCGGTCCTTTCGATGTCGCCGGATCACCAACCTGTTCGCAGATTGCCACCGATTCGCTGAGGCGAACAAGCTTGGCTAAATACGACTCAACGGCATGATAGGGAACGCCTGCCATCGGAATGGGTTGCCCGCCCGACTGCCCGCGTTTTGTTAAGGTGATATCGAGTAATTTTGCGACACGGATGGCATCGTCAAAAAATAATTCATAAAAATCACCCATGCGATAAAACACCAATGTGTCAGGGTATTGAGCTTTGATGCGCAAATATTGTTGCATCATCGGTGTGTGTTGTTGGATGTTCGCTTCGGTGGTCTTCATGGGGGTGAATGGTAGCATAATTCTTGAGACTGTAGAAATCTCTTGGTCAAGAAGGTCAAATCCTACATCCTGGATCTTCGGGTCAAGCCCGAAGATGACGGGACTATATTCTAGTTTGGTGCTGTCGAAGATAAAGAAGTGTCCTGTATTGATTGCCGATAATGTATGGATATATTTGAAATCTGATATGGATATTGTTTTGATCCTTTAGAGTGTTTTTCTTGACAATGCCCATGCGTAATAACAAAATGATATATAAGTTGTTGCTTTTAGGACATTAAATGGATTTTCAGTTAAGTATCATCGAGCTCGTCACTATCTTCACATGTCTGTTGGGTATTGGCGCTCTTATGTTGGCATTTTCGAATCGATTTCGCGTCCCGTTCACCATCATTCTTGTCCTGGTTGGTGTTTTGTTATCAAGCGCTCACATCTATGGTCCACAAACCTTACACAGCTTAGTGACTATGAAAATTTCACCGGATTTAATTTATTATATTTGTTTGCCGACATTGATTTTTGAATCAGCCTATAATTTAAACTCGAGCATCTTGAGGCAGAATATGATTGCCGTACTAGCGCTCGCTATTCCAGGTCTTTTGATTTCAACAATATTTATTGGCGCTATCGTTTATTGGATGACGAGTATTCCTTTCATTTATTGCTTATTGCTGGGCGCGATTTTAAGTTCGACTGACCCTGTTGCGGTGGTGTCTATTTTCAAAAAACTTGGCGCACCAAAACGGTTGACGGTATTGGTTGAAGGTGAAAGCTTATTTAACGATGCGACAGCGATTGTGACTTCGCATATTATTCTTACGATCATTCTTGCGGGTGTGTTTACCTCTCATCAAATATATCATGGTATTTTTGCTTTCGGTAAAGAATTTTTAGGCGGATTGTTTGTTGGTTATCTCACCGCCTTAATTGCAGGGTATTTCTTAAGTAAAGTTAAGAACAATCCAGAAATTGAAATTTCTATCACGACAATTTTGGCATACGCGACGTTTCTTGTCGCGCAAAACGTTTTTCATGTGAGTGGTGTGACAGCAACCGTGTCTGCGGGCTTGATGATTAGCGTGTGGGGTGATACAAAAATTTCGCCAGAAGTTGTCAAGTTTATGGGGAATTTCTGGGAGTTTTTGGCGTATGTGACTAATACGATCATTTTCCTCATTGTTGGCATCAGCGTTAACATTTCAGAATTAATCACGCATAAATGGGCTATTTTTTCAGTCATCGTTGCGATACTTATCGGGCGTGCAATTGTTATGTATGGTTTTATTCCATTAGTCAGGAAGATTCCAAGACAACCTTATATCGATTGGCGCTATCAAACAGTAATGTATTGGGGTGGGTTGCGTGGTGCAATTGCTTTGGCGATCGTTTTGAGTCTTGGGGCTTTTGAGTATAGCGATTTATTTTTGGCGACGGTTCTTGGGACGGTGTTGTTTACCTTGATCGTGCAAGGCTTAACAATTGAAAAGCTCGTAAAATCTTTAGGATTATCTTTGCCTTCTATGGCAGAACAGTTGGCAAGATTAGAGAGCGCGCTTTACGTTAAGAAAAAAACGGAAAAAGATATTTTAGAATTGCAAAAAGAAGGCATGTTTTCTGCGCGCATTTCCGATGATCTTTTGTTGCAAAATAAAAAAGAAATGGAAGAGGTTAAAGAAGAGATCGGTAAGTTTAAAGTAGAAAAGATCAAAGGCAAAGACGAGTTAACTTATTTGCTTTTGGATTGTTTGGGCATACAACGTAATTTATATTATGATTTATTTGCTAAAGGGCATTTTGCTGAAAGAACGTATCGTCGTTTAATAGAAACTGTTGTCGCGCAGTTTGATGCAGTGCGGGCTGGAAATTTTCAGAAAGATTATGTAAATCCTTTTCCTTCACGAAAATATTATGTTACGAAAGTATTAAATGTTTTCGAGAGTTCTCCTTTGTTTGACTTAATTGCCCGACGGTATAATGTGGGTCGGGTGGCATTAAATTATAAAGTTGCCTGGGGTTTGATGCAGGGTACCAAGGCTGCAATTAAGCACATAAAGATGTTAGAGATAGCGGAGCATAAAGATTTTGAGCTATTAAAGCAGGTTGAGGAGTATTTCCAATATTCACACGATCTTGCTAAAAAACGGCTTGATGCTATTGCAGAACAATTTCCTGAGTTTGTGCTTGATATGCAAGAGCGTTTGGCGCAACGGCTTGTTTTGCACGAAGAAGTCGAGGGTTTAGATCACCAAATTGCCTCCGGCATCATACCGTCTGAATCAGCTAAAATGATGAAAGCTCGCTTGATACAAAAAATTCGAGACATTAGCGAGCAGCCAGATACACATATTATCGTTTCTGGAGAGGATCATTATCGACAGAATCAATTGCTAGCTACTCTTCCAGAAGATGAGTTTGCTATAATTACGCAACGTTTAAATGTGCGTGCGTATCCACTTGATGACGTGTTGATTGAAGAGAATGAAAAAAGTGATACCATTTATTTTATTGTTCGCGGTGTTGTGCGTTTGTCAAAGCGCATTGGTGATGAAGAAAAAGAAATTGCAACACTGTTAGCCGGTGATACGTGTGGGTTGATCAGCACGGAAAGTCATGAAAAATATCCAGTGACTTGCCGTACCGTAACACCATGTGCATTGGCAAAACTCTCTTTGAGAGATTTTGAAAAAATTAAATCGACTTGTCCTAAGTTTGTCGAAGAGATCAAAAAAGCTACACAAGAGCGAAAATTGTTACTTCAAAAAACTTCTTGAAAAAAAATTATTTGACCCCTTTACTTCCCCTATTGGACATGCAATAATGAAATTCGTTTGTACCCCCTTTGTTCTAAATGGAGAAAAAATTTATGTCTACTGATCAAAACAAACTTAAAGCGCTAGATATGGCCTTAGGCCAAATTGAACGTCAATTTGGTAAAGGTTCTATTATGCGGATGGGTGATGATGCTGCCGCATCGCGCGATTTAGAGGTTATCTCAACAGGTTCTTTAGGATTGGATGTAGCATTAGGCGTCGGTGGCTTACCGCGCGGCCGTGTGGTTGAAATTTATGGTCCAGAATCTTCTGGTAAAACTACGCTGACTTTGCAAGTTATTGCGGAATGTCAGAAAAAAGGTGGTACAGCCGCATTCGTTGATGCGGAGCATGCTTTAGACCCTAGCTATGCAGAAAAGTTAGGTGTGAATGTGAATGACTTGCTGGTATCGCAGCCTGACACAGGTGAACAAGCGTTAGAGATTACAGATATGTTAGTGCGCTCAGGTGCCGTAGATGTTGTGATTGTTGACTCTGTTGCTGCATTGACACCAAAGGCAGAAATTGAAGGTGATATGGGTGATAGCCACATGGGTTTACAGGCGCGTCTCATGTCACAAGCCCTAAGAAAGTTAACGGGTAATATCAAACGTACAAATTGTTTAGTAATTTTCATTAACCAGATTCGTATGAAGATTGGTGTTATGTTTGGTAGCCCAGAAACTACGACGGGTGGTAACGCATTAAAGTTTTATGCTTCTGTTCGATTGGATATCCGACGCACTGGTTCTATTAAGAAAGGTGATGAAGTGGTAGGTAATGAAACTCGAGTTAAAGTGCTCAAGAACAAAGTGGCACCTCCATTTAAAAAAGCAGAGTTTGATATTCTTTACAATCAAGGTATTTCTCGTGAAGGTGAAATCATTACTTTGGGTGTCGAAAAAGATATTGTTGAAAAAGCGGGTTCTTGGTATAGCTACAATGGCGAACGCATTGGCCAAGGGAAAGATAATGTCCGTGACTTCTTGAAGCAAAATCCAGAGATAGCAGAGGAAATAGAAGGTAAGATTCGCGCCGTGTTGCTGCCTGATACCGTCGCAAAGACCAAACAGGGTGAAGAACAGGAGCTGGTTGACGGATAGCATGAGGCTGTTGCATTCTATAACTGTCGTCCCGCGGCTTGTCCGCGGGATTGCTAAAAATCAATAATCTATGGCTATTGATTTTTAGCAAAGGGAGCTAGTTCGCAACACTCCCAGAAAGTAGCAAGTTTGAGGTAGCTGTTGCATGACAGAAACATATAACCAGGCGATCAAGCTTCTTACACGTCGCGAGCATAGTCGCGCAGAGTTGCGACAAAAATTGCAGCAGCGTGGACATTCTGATTCAAATATAGGCAGCGCCTTAGATGTATTGATCGAAGAAGGGTTTTTGTCTGATCAACGTTTTGTCGAGATGTATATACGTTCATGTCAAAATCGAGGCTTAGGCCCTGCACGTATTAAAATGGAGCTGCAGGAAAAAGGCGTCGAGGATGCTTTGATTGCCGAGTATTTGAATGCTTCTGCTTCAGAGTGGGTCAAATTAGCAAAACAAGTGCACGCTAAGAAATTTTCCGCTAAACTACCTAAAAGCTTTGAAGAAAAAGCGCTTCAAATGCGTTTTTTAAACTATCGCGGTTTTACCCAAGAGCAAATTGACGAAGTGTTTTGAATACCAGTACAGTTAAAATTAGCTGTCACTCGGCGGTTTGAAAAAAAACTGTCATCCCGCGGTTTGAGAAAAATTGTCACTCGGCGG
>JBKAGM010000047.1:0-11620 GCA_046290385.1 Gammaproteobacteria bacterium | reverse complement strand
ATCGACAGGGAGATTCCTCGGCTACGCCTCGGAATGACAATGCTGTTTATTGTTGTCTCCATGTAGGGGCAACTTTTAACCGAGCGATTATGTGACAATCGATTATAATATAGGTAAGATACGAGACCAGTGAGGTTTGAGTAACACATTGAAAAATATGCAAAGTACTGCTGAAACATATCAGTTTGAATTAAAACCTGAGGATAATCAAAGGCTTGCCAACTTATGTGGTCAATTGGGAGACCATATCAAGATCATTGAAAAACACCTAGGCATCAAGATTCGTAACCGTGGTCATCGTTTTGAAATCGAAGGCGCTAAGAATGCTATAAAAGCTGCCGCTGGAGCGCTACAGAAGCTCTATAACGACACCAAAAACAATGCAGATCTTACCGCTCAAGATGTTCATATGGCGCTACAATGCGCTGAAAATGGCGAAAATTTAGAGCAAACCAAGCCAGTTTCTCTCCGAACACCTAATGGCGCAGTCACCCCGAAAAACCTCCATCAACAGCGCTATTTAGTCAATATGATCTCCCATGATATTAATTTTGCGATTGGGCCAGCGGGAACTGGAAAAACTTTTTTAGCTGTAGCCTGTGCAGCACAAGCGTTAGAGAAGGAAGAAGTCCGACGCATTATTCTCGTTCGTCCTGCAGTTGAGGCAGGTGAAAGCTTAGGTTATTTGCCTGGTGATTTCGCGCAAAAAGTTGAACCGTATTTGCGTCCATTATACGACGCTTTATATGAATTGATGGGATTTGATTGGGTCAATAGACATATGGAACGCGATCAAATAGAAGTTGCGCCGCTCGCATACATGCGAGGACGCACGTTAAATGATTCTTTTATTATTTTAGATGAAGCACAAAATACGACGATCGAACAAATGAAAATGTTTTTAACGCGTTTAGGTTTTGGTTCGACGGCAGTGATCACTGGGGATATTACACAGATTGATTTACCAGGTAAACGTGCATCGGGTTTGAAACACGCCATGAATATACTGCAAAACGTAGAAGGCATTACGTTTACACATTTTGATGCAAAAGATGCTGTGCGTCATCGTTTGGTGCAACGTATTATCGAAGCATATGCTTCTACTCAAAAGAAATGGCCGTAAGCAATGATCATCGATATTCAAATCAATAGTGATAGCGAAGATGTTCCAGACCGGACGCTCTTATCCTCGTGGGCAAAAGCAACTTTATCGTATGAAAAACTATCAGATGTTGAGTTAACGATTCGTATCGTTGATGAGCCTGAGATGACCCTGAGAAAAGGTTCTACGAATGTGTTGTCTTTTCCTTTTGAAGTTCCTGAAGGTGTTGATCAAGAGATCCTTTTGTTAGGAGATATTATTATTTGTGCGCCGGTGGTGATGCGTGAGGCATTGGCCGAAAAGAAGGAGGCAATAACGCATTGGGCATTAATGGTTGTGCATGGCGTATTGCATTTATTAGGGTATGATCATATCCTCGATGAAGAAGCAGAAGTCATGGAGAAAAAGGAAGAAGAGATTTTGGGGGTGATATTTGGATGAATATCATTTGGCATCGTCTCATCCTGCCGTTTGAAAAAAACTGTCATCCCGCGGTTTGCTTTTTTGTGTCATCTCGCGGTTTGAAAAAAACTGTCATCCCGCGGTTTATCCGCGGGATCTCCATCGGTAGGGAGATTCCTAAGCTACGCCTCGGAATGACAATGCTGTTTGTGACATCAGAGCGGAGCGCGGGACGAAGGCGATGGCCGGAAGTATGTCGCCTCGAAGATGCAACATTTTAATAAGGTAAAACATGAACGATCAAACAACTGAAAAACCAAAAGGTTGGTTAGAGCGATTAAGTGATGCGCTCATTCGCGAACCACAGAGTCGCGAGCAACTATTGCAAATACTCCATGAAGCAGAGGATAGGCATCTTATCGATCCCGAATCACTATCAATGATTGAAAGCACATTGCAATTATCTGAAATGCGCGTGCGTGATATTTTAATACCGCGCGCGCAAATGATTTATGTCAAAAACACCGAAGATTTTAAAACCTACGTAGAGACGGCTAAGTCTTCGGGCCACTCACGCTTTCCCGTATTTGATGATGACGAAGAAAACGTTGTCGGCATTTTATTAGCTAAAGACTTATTAGGGCATGCATTTGAAGATGAAATCCTAACGCAATCTATCAATGTGAGAGACTTGATACGCCCTGCGATCTTTGTGCCAGAGAGCAAGCGTCTCGATAGTTTGTTGCGAGAGTTTCGAGTCACCCATAACCATATCGCTATCGTTATTGATGAGTTTGGTAATGTTTCTGGTTTGGTGACCATCGAAGATGTGCTGGAACAAATTGTTGGTGATATCGAAGATGAACATGATGTCGATGAAGACGAAGATAACATTAAAAAACATGCCGATGGGCATTACACAGTAAAAGCACATACCTCTATTGAAGACTTTAATGAATATTTTAATACAAATTTTTCTGATAATGAGTTCGACACCATCGGAGGGTTGGTATTACAGAAATTTGGATATTTACCTAAACGTGGTGAGATGGTGACAATAGATCGATGTCGTTTTACGGTTTTACTCAGCGATCGTCGTCGCTTGAAGCTCTTAGAGCTTTGGGTAGTGTAATTGTAGTAATGAATAAATAATGAAGTTAATCCGAAACAAAATCACAAATGCTTCCAAGCAACTTTCTATCGTCACAATAGGCAATTTCGATGGATTGCATCGAGGGCACCGTGTATTAATTGACCGCACAACAAAACTTGCAAAAAAAATAACAGCTCAAAGCGTTGTGATTACGTTTGATCCTATGCCGCAAGAAGTATTCAAGCCCGAGTTAGCGCCGATGCGTCTGACAAACACTCGAGAAAAGCTCACGATATTACGTGAGTGGGGTGTGGATGTCGTCTGGATGTTTCCTTTCAACAAGGAGACTGCGAGTTTGACGGCAGAACAATTTGCAGAGCGTGTTTTTGTAGAGGCGCTATCGACACATACGGTGATATTGGGTGATGATTTTCGTTTTGGTAAAGGGCGTGAAGGTGATTTTGCTTGGTTGAAAACATTTGGTGATGAACATGGTTTTGATGTTTTTGCTTCAGAAACATTGGCCCATGATGATGTGCGTGTAAGTAGTTCGCGTGTGCGAGAGGCATTGAATCAAAGTGATTTTGACTTGGCAGAGACCTTGTTGGGCAGGCCATATCAAAATAGTGGAAGGGTGGCACATGGTGAGCGTTTGGGTCGTGAATTAGGTTTTCCAACAGCAAATATCCGCTTAAAACGGCTCACGCCGCCCGTCCAAGGGGTTTATGTCGTCAAAGTTCATGGGTTGGGTGATAAGCCATTGCCTGGTGTAGCCAATGCTGGTACGAGGCCTGCGGTCGGTGGCGAAGAATTTTTGCTCGAAGTGCATTTGTTTGATTTTGATCGTGAGATTTATGGCAAGCATATCACGGTGGAATATTGTCATAAATTGCGTGATGAATGGGATTTTCCGGATATGGTATCGTTAAAACAGCAGATTCAGCGTGATTGTGATGCTGCCAGGGCTTTTTTTTAATCTCATCATCAAAGACTGCTTGCTATTTTTGGTGGTCTGTTTGTATGTATATATATAACCCCTCACCCTAACCCTCTCCACTAAAGGGGAGAGTGGAAAGAAGAGTGTTGTTCTGTGATTCCCCTCTCCCGCTTGCGGAAGAGGGGCTAGGGGTGAGGGTCAAAATAATTTGGCGCCGAAGAAGCGCTGAATACTACTTCTAACCCCGTTTATATTCTCGCCAAAACCGGTATAATACGCCTCATACGGGACCGTTGTATTCTAAAGCATGCGCGGGGCCCATAAAAAGCGAGTTTATAACTCTCCCATCAGCGTAAAAGGATACCTCATGACAAACTACAAAGACACGCTCAATTTGCCATCAACTGATTTCCCGATGAAGGCAAATCTTCCGAATCGTGAGCCAGAAATGCTTGCCAAATGGCAAGCTGACAACCTCTATGAAAAAATCCAGGCAAACAGCAAAGGGCGTAAAAAATTTATTTTACATGATGGCCCTCCCTATGCGAATGGGAATATCCATCTAGGCCATGCCGTCAATAAAACGCTAAAAGATTTAGTGATCAAATCTAAACGTCTGAGTGGATTCGATGCTCCTTATGTGCCAGGCTGGGATTGTCATGGATTACCGATTGAATTAAACGTTGAAAAAAAGCTTGGAAAACCCGGCGTGAAAATCACACATGCTGATTTTCGTAAAGCGTGTCGTATTTATGTCGAAAAGCAAGTTGATGAACAGCGTGATGCGTTTAAACGCTTAGGTGTTTTTGGTGATTGGGATAAACCTTACCTTACCATGAATTACCAATACGAAGCTGATCAAGTGCGTGTGTTAGGAAAAATTATTGAAAACGGTCACGTACAAAAAGGCTTTAAACCAGTGCATTGGTGTACAGACTGTCGTTCGGCGCTCGCCGCGGCAGAAGTCGAATATATGCAAAAGCGCTCGCATTCCATTTACGTGCGCTTTAACGTCATTGTCGATGCTGCTGTCGAGCAAGTGTGTCATTACACGGCGAGCAATAGTGATTCGCCCGGAAAAGGTCATATTTCTATTGTCATTTGGACAACCACTCCTTGGACATTACCTGCAAACCAAGCGGTTGCTGTTCATCCTGATTATATGTATGTGCTTGTGCAATGTGAGTCAGAAGTAGGGCATGAGCGTATCATCGTCGCGGAATCGCTATTGTTAGACGTCATGAGTCGATTTAATTTTAAGTCGCATAAAGTTTTAGGACGCATTCACGGAAAAGATTTAGAAGAGATTCGTCTTGACCATCCATTTTATGATCGAAAAGTCCCTGTGGTATTAGGAGATCACGTCACTTTGGAAACAGGTACGGGTGCTGTGCACACTGCGCCAGGGCATGGTTTGGAAGATTATCAAGTGGGAATGAAATATGGCTTAACCATCGATAATCCTGTTGATGATCGTGGATGTTTTTTGGAAGGAACGCCTATTTTTGCTGGCGAACATGTCAGTAAAGCGAACGAACATGTGTTGAGTGTTTTAAAGAATGAACGAAAGCTTGTGCATGATGATGCTGTTGAACATAGTTATCCGCATTGTTGGCGACATAAAACACCGCTGATTTTTCGTGCGACACCACAATGGTTTGTGAGCATGGAAAAAAGTCATTTACGTAAAGAGGCGCTAGAGGCGATCAAAAACGTCCAATGGTTGCCTGATTGGGGCCAGGCGCGTATCGCTGGCATGATTGAGAATAATCCTGATTGGTGTATCTCGCGTCAACGCACCTGGGGCGTCCCGCTGGCATTGTTCCTTGATAAAAAAACCGGGGAGCCGCATCCCGACACTCCAGCGCTTATCGAAAAAGTGGCGCACAAAATTGAAAAAGAAGGTATTCAAGCGTGGTTCGATTTGAAAGTATCGGATATGCTTGGCGATGATGCTAAGTCATATGTGAAATGTAGTGATACGCTAGATGTTTGGTTAGACTCCGGTCTAACGCATGAAGCTGTGTTGCGTAAACATCCGGATTTGCAATTTCCCGCTGATTTATATTTAGAAGGTTCTGATCAGCATCGTGGTTGGTTTCAATCGTCATTATTAAGTTCAATTGCGCTTAACAAAGAAGCGCCTTACAAAGAAGCTATCACGCATGGTTTTACCGTAGACGAGCAGGGGCGAAAAATGTCGAAATCATTAGGCAATACTATCTTGCCTGATGAGGTTAATAAGTCATTGGGTGCAGATATTTTACGTTTGTGGGTGTCTTCGACCGATTACCAAGGTGAAATTAGTGTTTCGAAAGACATATTAAAACGCATCTCTGATGTATATCGTCGTTTACGCAACACTGCGCGTTATTTCTTGTCGAACTTAAATGATTTTGATCCTGAAAAAGATGCGCTGCCTCCAGAAAAGATGTTGTCTCTTGATCGTTGGGCGATGGATCGTGCTTATCAAGTACAAGAAAAAGTAAAATTGCACTATCACAACTATCAATTTCATATGGTCTATCAAGCGATACATCATTTTTGTGCGGTTGACATGGGAAGCTTTTACTTAGATGTTATTAAAGATCGACAATATACGATGAAAAAAGATAGCATTGGTAGACGGTCTGCTCAAACAGCGCTTTACCATATTTGCGAAGCCTTCGTCCGATGGATTTCACCGATGTTAACCTTTACCGCTGAAGAAATTTGGCAGCATATGCCAGGCAAACGAGAAGACTCAGTTTTTCTGACGACATGGTACGAAGGTTTGGCGACCATTAACGAGAGTGAAGTGATGAATCGCGATTTTTGGCAGAAAATTATTTTTGTGCGCGATGCAGTTAATAAAGAAATCGAAACGTTGCGTGCCGAGAAAAAGCTTGGTTCAGCGCTTGAAGCGCAAGTCAAAGTCTATTGCGATGGCGACTATAAAAATGCACTAGAATCGCTTGAAGATGAGTTGCGATTTGTGTTTATTACCTCTGAAGCAGAAGTGTTGCCAGTCGACCAAAAGCCTAAGGAAGTCGTAGAAGTTAATGGTGAAAATATCGCTTTGAGCGTTACTGCAACACCATATGAAAAGTGTTCGCGCTGTTGGCATCGTCGTGAAGATGTTGGTAAAGATGATGCGCATCCTGAGTTATGTGGTCGTTGTGTCGTGAACGTCGCAGGAGAGGGCGAGGTGAGACATTATGCGTAACATGCGATGGCTTTGGTTGAGTCTTTTAGTGATCGTGTGCGATCAAGTGACGAAAATCTTCATCGTTTCGCATTTTACATTAAATGAGTCTGTGCGATTATTTCCAGTTTTAAATTTTACCTTGGAATATAATCGTGGCGCTGCTTTTAGTTTTTTGAGCGAGGCCTCTGGTTGGCAAAATCTTTTTTTTATTGTGGTAAGCCTCGTTGCCATAGTTGTCATGCTCGTTTGGTTGTGTCGATCTTCGCGACACGCTGTGTTTTTACATGCGGGGCTTGCGTCGATAGTTGGCGGTGCTGTGGGAAATCTGATTGATCGTGTGCGTTTAGGGTATGTGATCGATTTTATCGAAGCTCATATAGGTAATGCATATTGGCCGGTGTTTAATGTCGCTGATTCGATGATTACTATTGGTGTTGTGTTGTTGATTTTTTCGATGGCGTTGTCGAAGTCGTGATGTCATCATCTTATCCTGCTTGCGCAGGATAAGATGATGGTTTATTTGTAACCCCTCACCCTAGCCCTCTCCCCTAAAGGGGTGAGGGTCAAAAACCGCGCCGAAAGCGCACCTTAAAAAGGAAAAAACATGAAACAAAACGGATTTACGCTTATGGAGCTTTTAATTACATTAGTGATCATCGGCGTGTTGGTTGTGATCGCCATACCGACTTACCAATCTTATATGCATGATGCAGCAAGAAAGCGCGCAGAATTAAACTTGGAAACAGCCGCTCAACATTTAGAACAAACGCATATGACAGAGCATGTCTATCCTGAAAATTTTACAGTGCCTGTTGAAGATGAGTATTACATTTATCAATATGATAAAAAAAACCATGGTTTTTTATTAAAAGCAAAGCCTAAACTTTATGCGGATGATTGTGGCATATTAAGTTTGGATTCATCTGGTGCTAAATCAGCTTCTAATGGATCAGAAGAACACTGTTGGTGAAGGATTATTGGTAGGGGATTGTGTCTCAAAATCTTCTTCATCTTCTTTTGTGTTGAGTGGTTCGTAAGCAACATTAGTACCATAGTCACGATCTTTTTCAACGCGGCGTGTTTCACTATGGCGATAATTATTAAAAAAAGTGTAAATTCGATCGTCTAAGTCAGAAGCATATTCTATGGTTTTAACTCCAAAATAAAGATAATTGACAGCGCCATAACCAATACTCGTGATTAATCTAAGACCTATCCATCCGCTTAACGTTTGATAGCTTGCTAGAGTGTTGAATACAGAGTCAACGACAGCAACCCCAGCAATGAAAAATGTTAAAAATGGAAAATCAGGGCGATTATTCTTGCGAAAAGGTGCGAGTAGCGATGAGGGGTTTTTCATTTGCGAATAAATAGGGTTGCGGGTTACTTGTGCTTGATTGAGACTGCAGGCAATGAGTGCGATCCATTGGGTGGCGCTTACTAACCAATCGAGACCGTGGTGATCGGATAATCCAAAATAGTCATCTGCCAGTTCTGCATAATATGCTGAAAAAGCACCAAACCCATGTGCTGCTGCTAACACGATCATTGCGCTGGATGTAAAAGCAGCAGGGTGCTTTTTAATTGCCTTTATTGCTTGACTCAATGTCGGCTTGTCTATAATTGCATTTTGAATATCTTCATATCTAAATGTGCCGTTTGAAATGGAAATAAAAAGCATGGAAAGAATGCCCAAGCTTGTGTATAGCCAAGAGAGTGGAGAAGTAATGCTTTTGTCATCATCGAAGTCCTTGCAGCTGATGAATGCAACAGCACCTTGTAATAAGCATAAAATAAATAACGATGTATACATAACTGCGCTTAATAAAATTGGTTTAGGATCATCTTGCTGTCTTTGGAGATCTTTTAATCCATAATCGTTGTTTTGATATCCATTAATAGAAGTTCGCTCATCTGGTGCAAGTGCTTTGTTTACAGATTCTGTGAGACCAAAAAACATTAAGCATGAGTTGGTGAGAGTGGCGCTTATTACCACAGAGCGTTGATTAAAGAGTTTGCTGTAGACATAGAAAAGTGAAATGCCTCGAAAAATAAAGGTTAAAAGGCCAGCAAGTCGTATCGAATTTTTTTGTGTTGTGTTCATATTATTTTGATTGTTAGTGTTTAAATATATCTTTTTCTGTCATCCTGCACTCTGAAAAAGCATCGCCATCCCGTGTTTTGAAAAAGCATTGTCATCCCGTGCTTTGAAAATACATTGTCATCCCGCGTTTTGAAAATACATTGTCATCCCGCGCTTTGAAAATACATTGTCATCCCGCGTTTTGAAAATACATTGTCATCCCGCGTTTTGAAAAAGCATTGTCATCCCGTGCTTTGAAAATACATTGTCATCCCGCGCTTTATGCGCGGGATCTCTTTGTTAAACGACGACAGCCTCCGGCGACAGATCTTTTCCAAACTCTGTAGCACCCCTCAGCCCACCTTTTTCGCAACTTCTGCAATGCGTTTACCTAAAGCAATACAAAGTGCTTTTTCTTCTGCTGAAATAGGATTATTTGCCTCTTGACCTGCAAGATGCGTCGGACCGTATGGCGTGCCACCCGTTTGTGTTTCGAGCAGAGCTTGTTCAGAGTAGGGAAGACCTACAATCAACATCCCATGGTGCATAAGCGGCATCATCATGCTAATCAATGTTGTTTCTTGTCCGCCATGCAAGCTTGCTGTTGATGAAAAGACACCAGCGGGTTTACCAATCAAATCGCCAGACATCCACAAGCCGCTCGTAGAGTCTAAAAAATACTTTAAGGGTGCAGCCATATTTCCGAATCGTGTTGGGCTGCCTAGAGCTAAGCCAGCGCAGTTTTTTAGTTCATCAATGGTTGCAAAAGGTGCGCCTTCTTCAGGTTGTGCCGGTTCTGTCGCTTCATGATTAGGAGAGACGCTCGGAACGGTTCGGATTTTTGCTTCGATACCTTCGATGCTCTCAACACCTCTGGCGATGAGTTGTGCCATTTTTGCTGTTGCGCCATAGCGGCTGTAATATAAGATCAAAATGTATGGCATGGTTTTTTCTCTGTTACTATCCTGCGGCTTCTTTTATTTCTGTGACCGCGGGGTCAAGCCGCAGGATGACAACACCCCGAAGCCTCGCATTTAATACTGTTATCTTTGCTTAATTTTGAAGCACAGGATATCATAGTGGGAAGGGAATTGAAAATGAGTGCGCAAAAATGACTTATCTTAGCCGAGGAATACACGCTATCAAAAAAAGCTGCATTCGATATTGGGCTGAAAATTATTCATATTGTGCAGCAGCGCTGACATTTGGCAGTTTGTTGACGCTCGTTCCATTGTTATCTGTTACTTTAGCTATTCTTACTAAGTTACCGTTTTCAAAGATATTTTTAGGACATGTTCAAGAGTACGTTTTTAATCTCATCGTGCCGGATCAAGGGCAGAAAGTTTATGGCTACGTCCAGACTTTTACCCAGCAGGCGGCTCAGTTGCCAACTATTCAGTTTGGCTTTTTAGTGTTTGTCTCGATACTTTTATTCTTCACCATCGAAAAAGCTTTTAATGATATTTGGCGAGTCCCCATGCGTCTGAAAGGTATCAAAGCTATCGTGATGTTCTTGGGGGTAGTGATTGTTGCGCCAGTCTTAGTCGGGGCAAGCCTTGCTATTAGTTCTTATTTATTTGCGCTGCCATTGTTTCATGATAGCTTTATTGGTGATCATCAAGAAATGATTTTAAATGCGTTTTCGTTGATCAGTGTTTGGTTGGCCTTTTTGCTGCTCTATGTCATTGTTCCATGCTGTAAGGTGAAATGGCGCTATGCCAGTGTAGCGGCCGTTTTAGCGGCAGCGTTTTTTGAAGCAGCAAAATTGATATTTGCATTATATGTAAAATTATTTCCCACTTATGCAATCTTATATGGCGCATTATCCATCATTCCCATATTTTTTATTTGGGTGTATCTGTGTTGGATTATTACACTCTTTGGTGGGCTGGTTGCTTATGAATTGCAGCACACGTTAGAATTGAATTGATAAACAAGGAAGGTAGCTCATGAGCCAATCTAAAATATTGCGGTTTGCCACAATCGCAGCGATGTTTGAGATGTATAGTATCGCAATGTATTACTTCTTTGCGCCAGTGCTCGGCGTCAACTTTTTCTTCAAGGCGTTTGATAGTTCGCCTTTTTTCATATTTGCCTTATTTATATTTGCAGACTATCTTGCGCGTCCGATTGGTGCGATGGTTCTGGGGCCTTATGGCGATAAGTGTGGGCGTAAACAAAGCTTGAGAATTTCTTTAATTTTATTAATGATTGGCGCATTGGCTATTGCGTGTATGCCAACGTATGCAGTTGTTGGAATGGCTGCTCCAATTTTGGTATTGGTTGCCCGTGTTCTACAAGGCTTTGCTGCTGGGGGAAATACACCCGGCTTGATAACGATGGCGATAGAAGCATCTGAGACGGGGCAGACGGGTTATTGTGTTGCGCGGGTATTCTTGGGGTTAGTGTTTGGTGCGCTGTTGGCTTATCTTGTGTATACGAATTTAGTTTTTTGGACGGCGAATACGGCATACCAACCGTATATATGGCGAATTGGTATTGGTATTTCGGGTGTTTTGATGATGATTCCTTTGTTCATGTTGATGCGTGTAGAGGAATATCCAGAATTTCTTAGTCAAAAAGCAGAGAAGCAATTATCCCAAACACCGTTGGACGAATTTATTCGTATTAGCGGTTGGTTTTTGTTGGATGCATTGGGTGGTTTAGCTGCAGTATTTGTCGTGTTATATATGGCGTTTTATGCAATGCCGAGTTATTTCGAATCGACGGTGTACCTCCCGATGGGAGAAATATTGTTGTATTATGCAGCCATGCTAATCTTGATGGCGTTTTTATTACCTTTGATAGGTCGCTTG
>JBKAGM010000046.1:0-11706 GCA_046290385.1 Gammaproteobacteria bacterium | reverse complement strand
CTATATAGTCTGGATTGCTTCGTCGCGCTACGCGCTTCTCGCAATGACGGCCGTAAAGGTTAAATAGAATCCTCTTCAGAGGTGTAAAGGAATGATATGGGATATCAAAGAGTAGCCCCTAACTAAACCAATTCGATATAACAATATTAGGAAAACATTTAACTAAGAAACATGCACTATGCGCCGAAAGAATCCGCTAATTCGCGAGAACGCTGTGCTGCGGCTTCCATGGCTTTTTCCCAAATATCACGCATGTTTTTTTCATCTAACACTTTTAAGGCTTGTTCGGTTGTACCGCCTGGAGAAGTGACATTTTTTCTTAAAGTTGAAATGTCTTCTTCGCTTTCAAGTGCCATACGGCCCGCGCCAAATGCCGTTTGCAATGCAAGCAACTTCGCTTCTTTTTCTGGCAAGCCAAGTTTTATCGCAGCGTTTTGTAGTGACTCAATCACGTAGAAAAAATATGCTGGACCAGAACCTGACAAGGCCGTTACAACATCCAACTTCTCTTCATCATCGAACCATACGGTTAATCCAACAGCTCGCAGAATAGATTCCGCAAGGTTTCTTTGCGCTTCTGTCACTCTTCTTTCAGCAACCATTCCAATTGCCCCACACCCTATTAATGCAGGGGTATTTGGCATAGTACGAACAATATTATCATGGCCATTTAACCATTTTGAGATATCTTCTATGCGAATACCTGCTGCGACAGAGATCACTAATGCATTATTTGTCTGTACCGACTCACTTACCTGCTCGGCTGCTGTTTTAAAATGCTGTGGCTTAATACAAAAAACAACGACTTTAGCATGCTGCATCACTTCGGCATTATCTAAACATGCATGCACACCAAATGCTTCTTTCATATAGTCAACACGCTCTTGCGTAGGATCCGCCACCCAAATTTTATCAACTGGATACTCATCTTTTATCAAACCTGCAATTAAGCTGGTTCCTAAATTTCCTGCGCCGATAAAGGCAATATTGGGATGCTCCATTATTTTTTCCTTTTAAATGGTGACTGGTGCTGCGCTTGCAATCGCCTCGCTTACATGAAATTTTTTAAAGTTTTCTTGAAATGCATGAATAAGTTCATTCAATTTTTTATCATACGCATCTTTTGAGGTCCAAGCCAAACGAGGATCTAGACATTTCTCATCGACATTTTTAAGGGTCTTGGGAATATGAAATTGAAAGCCTGGTAATATAGCACTGTAATCCCCTTCGTGCGTCATCACAGCATGAACGATAGCGCGTGTTGTAGGTATAGAAAATCGTTTTCCACCTTCTTGATACGCACCACCTGTCCAGCCTGTATTCACAAGATAAACTTGCGCGCCAGAGTCTTCAATACGTTTCATCAATAATTCGGCATATATCATAGGTGGTCGCGGAAAGAATGGCGCACCAAAACAAACACTAAACGTTGGCTTGATACCAGAACCTTGCCCTACCTCTGTACTGCCAACCATTGCGGTATAACCACTTAAAAAATGATACGCAGCTTGCTCCTTTGTTAACTTGGCGACTGGCGGAATAACACCATACAAATCACACGTCAAAAACACGACTGACTTAGGAATACCGCCTGTATTTGATGGCACGCACCCCTCGATGTGGTCGCGAGAGTATCCAACCCTTGTATTCTGCGTAAGACTTGCATCATCGTAATCTGGGTTTCCGCTTTTATCTAAGACAACATTTTCCATGACTGCTTCATGATTAATAGCATGGTAAATCAGAGGTTCATTTTTTTCTCGAAGGTTTATGCATTTTGCATAACATCCGCCTTCAAAGTTAAAAACACCTTTTTGATGCCAGCCATGCTCATCATCTCCAATCAACTTCAACCGAGGATCCGCAGATAAGGTTGTTTTCCCTGTACCAGACAATCCAAAAAATAAAATAGTCTCATCATCTTTTGTTGCTGCTGCAGCACAGTGCATCGGAAGCACATCCTGATCAGGCATTAAAAAATTCATGATAGTAAACATTGCTTTTTTCATTTCACCCGCATAACGCAGACCACAGAGCAATATACAACGCTTGCTAAAGTTAATAATCAGTGTTGCCTCACTATGAACATTATCCTTCTTAGGATCCGTGCTCAGGGTTGGCAAAGAGATCAATGTCCAGGCGTTTTTTGGCAGCGCGTGAATTTGACTATCTTTCTTTGGGATAAAGAGATTCTGGCAAAACAAATTATGCCAAGCAAATTCTGTCATGACTCGCACTGGAATGGCATATAGTTCATCAGCACCAACTTGACAATCACTGACAAACATTTCGCGTGATTCGATAAATTTTTCAGCACGTTGATACAAGTGTTCAAAAACGCTTGGATCGATAGGCTGGTTGACTTCACCCCAATGGACAGTTTTATCCGTGATATCGTCACGCACGATAAAACGATCATGAGGCGACCGGCCTGTACGCTCTCCTGTTTTAACATTAAGAGCGCCATTACTCGCTAACACACCTTCGTGACGCTTGATTGCTTCGTCAATTAATTGTTTTTTTGAAAGTTGATAATGAATTTTTCCGCAGTTTTCCCATATTGTCATCATTTATTCACACCTATCGAGGTAAGCTTGCCATCCTTGTTGTTGATATTCTTTAGCAGTGTTCGCTGGATTATCCGATTGTACAATCCCACGCCCTACAATAATAATATCATTTCCTTTCTCAGTAATCACGGTCTTTGGCGTGAGATAATTCTGCCCTAACATATCACCCTTTTGAGCCAAATTTACTCCAGGAGTCATATGTAAAAATGCCGCATTCGGAAGAAGCGCTTTTTGTGAAATAAAACCAATGACAAAATCATCGTAAGCTTCGGCCAAATCTACTGTTTTTTGCGTATATTCGCCTGTTGCTAAATTTCCCTGGGAACTCATCTGTGCCAAAAGCAATAATGCATTCTGTTTTTCTGTGTGTACGGCGCGCAGCCCTTCGATAATACCCGGACCAGGAATGATATGTGCATTAATAATATCGGCCCACTGTGCTATTTTATAAATCCCACCGCCATATTGATGTTTAACTGTGTTACCAATATCTGCGAACTTTCTGTCTTCAAAAATTAATATATTGTGTTTTTTTGCAAGTGCTATAATTGCTTCAGGAAAATCTGGAGTAAAATCCTCAAGAATATCAACATGTGTTTTGACCATACAAATCGACGGGCCGCACTGTTCGATTAATTCAAACAATTGCTTTTGCGTTGTTACGTCTGCAGACAAACAAAGATTTGTTTTTTTCTCTTCCATGATCTGAAAGCATTTTTTTGCAACTGGATTCTTTGCCTGCTCTCCGCGCTGTTTGTAGGTTTGCATGTTTCTTCCCGTTAATTTGACGCTGACTTGTAAAGCTCTCGCGCCCTATTTAAGTCACCAATGGCTTCACAAACTTCTCCCAAACAATATAATGTTTTAGGCTGCTCATCTATTCGTAAACTTTCTTCAAGCGCCGCTTTCGCTTTCTCTAATTCATTAGAACACAAATAAAAATAGCCACATATATACTGCGCAATTGCATTAAGAGGATGCTGTTTAGACCAACGAATCGCTGTTTTTAGCTGTGAGGCAATGTCTATTGTTAACTCAGTATATAACAATGCTAAGGTGTCGCTCCAATGATGCTTTAACCTTTCACGAATGACTTCCTCTGCTACAGCCTCTTCTTGAAATGCAATCAATTGAGAAGCAAATGCCTCGGTAACAAAAAGATTGTGGCGAATATGTTTTGGAAAATGCTTCCAGACAGCTTTAAGTGACTGAGCATCTTGCGCTTGAAAAATCAGACCCTCATGAACCTGGACTTCCAACAACTGTAATTCATCATCCGTTAATACTTGATATTTTTTTAAAGAAGGCAATAGTGCTTTTAACCCCTGCCAATCACTGAGATCGTAATAAACAGCGTACAACTCTTGTAAGATGTATGGATGTTTTGATGCAACACCTTTTAAATGGCTAAGCGTTGCTAACGCCTGCTCTAACTGTTGTTGATCAAGCTGTAGCTCCGCCTGTGTTAATCCTATCGCAATTTTAGCTTCAGGCGATGCCTGATGTGCAAGACGTAAATATTGATCGCGGCGATCAAATGCCTCTTGCGCATGCGCCGCGCGCGCCGCCATCAAATAATTCACTAATGGTGTTTCAGAGTCTTTCACATGGCTAGTCAAATATCGTTCTGCACGCCGCCAATGCCCTTCGATTAATTCAATCAACCCATGACACATACGTTTATGAGCGAAGTTTCTTCGGCGCTTTTTACGCCAATAACGAAACATTCGACGGTAACGGCTAAGACCTGAAAATAAACGAATGAAAAAATAAAGAAAAACAAATACTACTAATGCGCCAACAAAAAGCAGCCAAAGGGGCATTTCTACTGTCCACCGCTTATAAACGAATAAGGCATAGCCTGGATGACTTGCTAAATCAACACCAACCCAAACGGCAATGACAAATAAAATTAAAGAAATCGCAAACTTACGCATCGCGTATTAAGACTCCATTGCTTTATCAATTAATGCTATTGTTGCGTTAAGATCTGGCGCTTCCTGATCTAAATTCACTTCTTGCAGCTTAGAAAGCAGTTCGACAAAAGCGACTGTTTTTTCAGAGTTTGCAATAAAATATTGCTGCGTCCAACTTGCTGCCTTTGTCAAGCTCTCTTGATAAATTTTATTTTGCTGTCGCAGCAATGCCCATTGCGCCTGCCGAACCAGCAAATGCAGATTTTCATAGACATATCGTCGTTCATTTTGAGTCACAATAGGATTCACACCGCTATCATTCTCATGGACGATAATCATCGAACGAATTTTTTCCCAACTATTTTTAACGTGCGTTTTCCAATTCGAACTCTTTCTTTCTTCGGATTTGGTTTTTTTAGGTTTTTCTAACTTTGTTCCCATTAATGGTAGCTTATCTATCTCTGTATCTAGCTGGTTAAGTTTAAAATAAGTTTCTTCTAAATCAACAGGCTCTGTTTTTTTTAATTCAGCAAGATTGCCATTGATCGCATTTCTAACAGGCAAGATAGCTGCATTGTGCATGGATTTTAAATTTTTGTCTGACAGTTGCAATAACTTCTCAGCCATTTGTGTGTTTTTTTCAAAATAAAGCGAATAGCTAGCAAGATTTACTAAATAGCGCGCATCTAACATTAGCCATTGATTTTTTCCGTCATTGACTGTTTCGGAAATTTTTTTTAATGTGTCCGCATTCGATTGAACGTCATTCTGCAAGTCTGAAAATGCGGACTGTACTTTAGATAAGGTTTTAGCATCGGCTGTTGTTTCTTTAATTTGCCAAACTGCCACTCCCAGGTACCCCACCACGCAAATGAGCAGCAGGAGAACAATGAAAATAAATATAATAAAGCGAGATGTGCTATGCTTTCTCTCTGGGTTTTTTGAGTTTTCTTCTGTCATAAATTGAGCGCCTCTATTATTGCTTGGTTTGATGCTGATGCTGCCAAAAGTATCTCTTGAAAACCAAGTTTTTTGGCATGATCAGCGATACGCGGACTAATCACAACTAGCGCCAATTGTAACAGTGTTGCTTTAAATTTTACAGCACATTTCACTAAATTTTCTAAGCTCTCTACGCTTGTGCACACTATCGCATCAGGAATAATAGTCTCAAAAACACTTTCCAATTGTGCCTGTGAAAATTCCGGCAATATTCGCTCATATACTGCAACTTTATGCACTTTCGCGCCACGCGCCTTTAATGTCTTCTCTAGTAAATCTCTACCTCCTTTACCAGCCATGATGACAATTGCTTTCTCTTGCACATCAACTAATTCTGGCATCGCGAGCAATGCTTCGCTATTAAAGTTTTTTGGCACTTCAACATTATCAATATCACTTTCCTGTAGAGTGCTCGCTGTTCCCTGGCCAACAGCAAATGTGCGCGCATTTTTATTCATATATCCGATGCCACATCTTGCTGCATTTCGGCTTACGAATATTATAATATCTGCGTGTGAACATGCATCAATATCAGTTTTTCCAGGAGTTATTGACCGTATCGCAATGGTAGGTACCGCGTGAGCAACACTTCCAGCATTCACTATCATTTCACAAAGCGTACTTGAATCTGGCTCAGGCCTTGTGATGAGAATATTTTTGTAGGATTTCATCGGCACCCTGTTGAATCAAATTTTTTGCGACTTTCTCACCGAGAGCCTCTGCATCTTGCAAGGACCCTTTTTCCACGCTTAACAGCAACGTTTTACCATCCGTGCTGCCAACCAACCCATGCAATATCAGTTGCTTTTGATGAATAATCGCATGTGCGGCAATAGGCACTTCGCAGCTACCACCCAAGGTTCTCGATACAGCTCTCTCAGCAGTAACGCAATGCGATGTTGGCTCGTGATGGAGTGGTTTTAGCAAAGCAATTACATCTTCATCATTTTCACGACATTCTATTCCAACCGCACCTTGTCCCGCCGCTGGCATAAACGAATCGACAGGCAAGCGCTCTCGGATGCGTTCACTTAATCCTAAACGATTTAAACC
This sequence comes from Gammaproteobacteria bacterium, assembly GCA_046290385.1. Taxonomy (GTDB): domain Bacteria; phylum Pseudomonadota; class Gammaproteobacteria; order JAGOUN01; family JAGOUN01; genus JBKAGM01. The sequence goes on along the minus strand of JBKAGM010000046.1, from coordinate 5,165 downwards.
AGCTGATGCTAAAATTAGTGCATCATATTCACCATCATCCATTTTTTTTAATCTTGTTGGCACATTTCCTCGGACACTTTTTACATCTAAGTGTGGATATTTCGCTAGCACTTGCGCCTGACGACGTGCGCTCGAAGAACCTATACAACTTCCCTCCGGCAAATCGGCTAAACTTGCATATTGATTTGAGACAAAAGCGTCCGTTGGATCTGCTCGCTCACACATGACTGGCAAGCAAAACCCTTTTGGTAGCAGCATCGGAATATCTTTGATAGAGTGCACAGCAATATCTGCACGACCTTCAAGCATGGCGTCTTCTAGTGCTTTAGTAAACAATCCTTTTCCGCCTACGGTTGCTAAAGGCTTATCTAAAATTTTATCGCCTTGCGTAACTAAACCTAAGAACTCAATTGTTAAATGTGGATGGTGTTGTTTTAGCTGATTTGCAACCCATTGTGTTTGCCACATAGCAAGCTGGCTTTTGCGAGTTGCAATGATGATTTTTTGCTTCATGAAATTTCCGAATTCGTGAAATTGCGCATACATAATACATCAAAAAATAAGGGTTTACAAACCCTGTGGGTAACAGTAGTATTGATTTGCTTATATTCCTATAAGTTCCTAAATAGTGCGTTCTATGTCTTCGGATTGGAGCGCACTATACTTTTTAACTCACTCAATGACACTGGTTTGACCAAATAATACCCCTGAATAAGCACCCCTGGAAACTGTTGTAAAAATTCCAGCTGTTCTTTTTCTTCCACGCCTTCCTGCAGCACTTTAAAACCCAAATGCTTTGCCATCACATATGCTGACTCTAAAATTGCTAATGTGGTATTGCTGTGAATGTCTTTAATAAACAACTTGTCAATTTTGAGCTTACTAATGGGAAGTTTTGCTATGCGCCCCAATGAAGATTCGCCTTTACCAAAATCATCAATACTTATCTTCACATTCAGCGCTTTTAATTTTCTTGAAGCGCTCTCTAGCAAATCGAAATTTCGCACCACTGATGTTTCTGTTAACTCAAGCTCTAGATAGTGATTTGGAATGTTATATTTTTTTATACATCTATCGAGAAAATCAAAAAAGCTTAAATCACCTAACTGTATCCCTGAAACATTGACTGAAAAGGCACAAGGAAAACCTATTGCCGACATATCTTCGCATGCTTTATTTAATACCCACTCACCAATAGCACCAATTTGTCCTATTTTTTCTGCCATTGGAATAAATGTTTCTGGAAGAATTTCTCCAAGTAAAGCACTATTCCATCTCAACAATACTTCGACTGCAACACAATTTCCTTCTAAATCATATTGTGGCTGATAATGTAAATAAAATTCGTTGGTAGCTATTGCACTACGCAACTCATTCTCCATACATACTCTATATTGGTGTTTACTGCCAAGCTCTTCACTGAAGTAACAATAATTATTTCCCCCCTCTTTTTTAGCGCGGTACATCGCTAAATCTGCATTTTTAACAAGCGTGCTCGCGTCTTCTCCAGAGTATGGGAAAATGCTAATTCCAATGCTCACGCCCATATGAAATTTTCTTCCCTCAATTTCATATGGATTTCTTAAGCATGCTACTAATTTCTGCGCGACGAAACCGGCATCGTGATAATTGCTTAATTCTGACAATACAACAACAAATTCGTCTCCACCAAATCGCGCAATAAAATCTTCTTCGCGTAAAGCATGCTTCATTCGACGAGAACATTGCGATAAAAGTTTATCGCCATAACTATGGCCCATCGTATCGTTTATTTTTTTAAAATCATCTAAATCTAAAAACAAAACTGCTAGCGATGTTTCTGAACGTTTTGCTCGTGCAATTTCATGATGCAACGTCACATCGAGTTGATGTCTATTTGGAAGACCCGTTAATACATCCACTGTTGCCAAACGAAGTAACTCATCTTCTAAGTGTGACATTTCAGTAATATCATTTCCATAAATGCTGATGTAATCTGCTTCTTTAGCCGGATACAGAAAAAATAAATATACTTTTTCTTGCACTTGCAGCTTAATCACTTCTGTCTTTTTATGGGTAATGACTTTTTCTGCCGTGCTTTTTATCATCTTTGCTAAATCACTATGCTCTTCTTCATGCCAAATATCGACGAGCTTAGATGCCGCTTCATTCGCATAAATCAATTCCAACTCACGATTCAGGCGCATGACAGGGTTAGGATTGTACCTAGGAAAGGTTGCTAAAAATGCATTCTCTTTAAGGATTTCCTTTGAGGCACCATGAGAGGGTTGCTCAGGCAACGCTTCGATATTCCACTCATCTATTTTCTTAATTTCCATAGCTATCTCGACATATTATTACGGCACTCTTATGTAAAGTATAGTCTATTTTATAGCTTTATCTTGCTATTAAGATCAATAGGTTAGTTTTCCCATTATTGAAAAAGGAAAGAGTAATGACGCAACTACTCTAAATAAGTATATCCATCCAGACCTTGCAGGAATGCCTGCATGAATTCGCGAGATGTTTCTTCATCCAAACCGCTACGTTCACACTGGCGCTGATAAGAAGCTAACATTTTTTGAGGTTGAAAGTGCACATTATTCAATAGAGTAGCACTATTATCTCCATGAAGTTTATGTGTAACATGTAACTCTCCCGATGCATCGTATTCGACGTGCACCGAATCAGTATCTCCAAACAAGTTATGAATATCACCTAAAACTTCTTGATAAGCACCCACCATAAAAAACCCTAACCAGTAGCCCTGGTCTTTATACGGCGGCAGACGCAAAGTATTTTCAACGCCTTGATCACTGATATATTGATCGATACGTCCATCGGAATCACAGGTAATGTCTTGCAATATAGCATGCATTGTAGGCGCCACATGCAATTGCGACATAGGCAGAATAGGAAATAACTGATTAATCGCCCAGATATCTGGTAGCGATTGAAAAATAGAAAGGTTACAAAACAATTTTGTCGCCAACTGCTGATGAATATCATTTAATATTTCATAGTGCTGTGCATTATGATTTAAATGAGACTGTACTTTTATTAAAATAGAAAAATAAATTTGCTCTGCGATGGCGCGCGACTCGATGTTAATTGCACCTGCTTCGAACGCATGATACGCAGACTCTAACCAATAGCTCGCTTCATGCAACATTTCAGTGGCGTTGCGCTTGGTTAATCTGTTATAAGTATCGCGCAGATGAGTCAGCACTGAGTTTTCTTCGAATGAAACTTCCGGCACGATTGCCGATGCACTTTCAGAGTCGATCACATTTGTAATTAATACTGCGTGATGCGCTGTCATCCCACGACCCGACTCACTAATAATAGTAGGATGATTCAATTCGTTTTCATCGCATACAGATTTTAATGTCGACACAATAGTATTTGCGTATTCTTGCCAAGAATAATTGATTGAACACGCATTGCGTGAGTGTGTTCCTTCGTAATCAACTCCTAGGCCGCCACCAACGTTTACAATCTCAATAGCTGCTTTCTCATGACATAGTGCGGCATAAAAACGTGCGCACTCATTAATACCTTTTTGAATATCTCGAATATTTGCCACTTGAGAACCTAAGTGACAATGTAATAGCTTTACGGTATGTAATATGTTTTCTTTTTCTAAATGTGCTATGGCTGTTTGAACTTGCTGTGCGGTTAAACCAAATTTTGATTTTTTGCCACCGGTATTTTGCCAATTACCACTCGCAATAGATGCTAAACGCACACGAAAACCTAATAAGGGTTCGATTTGCATATTTTGCATTTCTCGAATCACAATATCTAACTCTGACAGTTTCTCAATGATAATATAAACGTTGTGACCCAACTGCTTGCCGATCAAGGCTAATTGGATATATTCCGCATCTTTATAGCCATTACAAATGATCGTTGTTTGTGGTTTTTTCTCAGCGATAGACAACACAGCGAGTAACTCAGATTTGCTCCCCGCCTCCAATCCAACTTGTTGATCTGCGCCAAATAAAGTTTCAACGACATGATATTGCTGATTCACTTTGATAGGATAAACAGGCTGAAACAATCCTTCATAATTGAAAGTCTTTTTTGCTTCACCAAACACAGAAATCAATTTGTGAATACGGTCTTTTAATATATCAGTAAAACGCACCAAAATAGGTAAACGCAATCCTTCATCCATAAGTTGGCGCACTAACTCAGAAATCACAATAGGTGCGCACTTAGGGTCCTTTGAGACACGCGCGATTAGCTCGCCATCATCTGCGATATCAAAATAACCCTCGCCCCATTCGGGAAGGTTGTAGTGTTCTTTGCTTTGATCGATACTCCACATAGTGGCATTATGATATACTAAATAATCTCTTTATTGAACAACTTGGACAACAATTATGGCTATTAAACGTACGATTCTAGTAATATTCTCCTCGCTCTTGCTGAGCATGCACGCCTATGCCGACGAAGCAAAAGTAAATGCCCAACCTCAGCCGCAGGAAGAGAAAACCACATTAGACAAATCCCAAGAATGGATTAAATCGCAATCAGAAAAAAGCTGGGAAGCCATCAAAAAAGCTGGCGTTTGGATCAAAGAAAAAAGCATCGATGCCAAAAACAGCGCGCAAGAAACTTATGAGCAATGGACGAAAGAACCTGATGCCACCAAAGACCAAAAAGCCCCTAATGACACTGAAACACCGGTCGAAGAACCGCCTGCCGATCAGGTGGAGCCGTTGGATAGATAATCTGTTGAATCAAAAATCTTTCTAGAAAAAACTTTCTGAAAAATAGTTGATTTTCAAGGTTAGCTTGATACTGAAAGGGGCTGTTGCATTTTTCTTGTCATCCTGTGGTTTGGTTTTTTTCATCCGCAGTTTCTTTTTTCCTGTCATCCACTGTTTCTTCTTTCCTGTCATCCCGCAGCTTCTTTTTTCCTGTCATCCCGCAGCTTCTTTTTTCCTGTCATTCCACGGTTTCTTATTTCCTGTCATCCCGCGGCTTCTTTTTTCCTGTCATCCCGCGGTTTATCCGCGGGATCTCTTCTGTCAACACAGAGACCCCGAGAACAAGTCGCGAGGTGACAGCAAAAGGGGTGACGGAGTGACAATGAAAAAAATAACATTGTCATTCCGAGGCGAAGCCGAGGAATCTCCATCTACAAGGGGATTCCTCGCTACGCTCGGAATGACATC
>JBKAGM010000045.1:0-11861 GCA_046290385.1 Gammaproteobacteria bacterium | reverse complement strand
AAGCGTCACTGTGTCAAATATCAGCTTACCAAGTGGTAGTTATTTGTATCTCGATGGTGATGGTGATGATCAGTACGACGTAGGTGAAGAAGTGTCTGATAATGATGTCATCAATAGTGGTGAGATCACAGCAGGGGTTTTTCAATTCGAACCGGTGGCAGATGAAAACGGAGCCGACTATGCGAGCTTCAGTTTTACGGCGTCCGATGGTACTGCTTCCAGTAATAGTGCGACGATGACGATTGATGTGACTTCGCAAGCTGACGATCCAGTTGTTAGCGACAACACTGTCACGACAGATGAGGATACGACGTATATTTTTAGTATTGCTGATTTTAATTTTTCTGATGGAGATTCGGGAGATCAATTAGAAAGCATTACAGTCACCAATATTGACTACACCATTGGTGGCACATTGTATATCGATCTGAATGGTAATAATACTTATGATAGTGCTAGTGATACTGAAGTTTTAGAGGATGATGTCATTGATAATGATGATATTATGGCCGGGATTTTTCAATTCGATCCTGGTGCTGGTGTTTCTGGTGCAACCTATGCAACGTTTGATTTCACAGCTTCTGATGGCGTCGCTTCAAGTAATACAGCGACGATGACCATTGATGTCAATGCAATTCCCGTGGTGACTTCTAACACGGTCACAGCAACAGAAGATGTTACATTTGTTTTTTCAGTAGGGGATTTTAATTTTAACGATTCAGATTTAACTGATCAATTGGAAAGCGTCACTGTGTCAAATATCAGTTTACCAAGTGGTAGTTATTTGTATCTCGATGCTGATGGCGATAATCAGTATGATTCAGGTGAAGAAGTGTCTGATAATGATGTTATCGATAGGGATGATATCACAGCAGGAGATTTTCAATTTATTTCATCCTCCGATGAGTTTGGTACAAACTATGCATCATTTGATTTTAGTGCTTCAGATGGTATTGCGTCGAGCAATACTGCAACGATGACGATTGATGTTAATGAAGCGAATGATGCGCCAACAGTAAGTGATAACACTGTAACGGCAACAACTAATGTTGGCTACGCTTTTGCGGTTACTGACTTTAATTTCAGTGATGTGGATTCGGGTGATTTTCTAGCAAGTGTCACATTGTCTAGTATCAGCTTGCCAAATGGTGGTCATTTGTATATTGATGCAGATGATGATGACACTTACGATGTGGGAGAAGAAGTTTCTGATAATGACGTTGTGCTACGTGCAGATATTACTGATGGAGATTTTCAATTTATATCCGATACTGATGAAACAGGTGAGCCATATGCGACGTTTGGTTTCACAGCTTCTGATGGCACTGACTCAAGTAATACAGCGACGATGACTATTGATGTGGTTGATTATGTGGTGGTTGACTTAACGGTTTTTGATGATGTTTATACCGCTACAGAAGCATCGCTTGTTAATGCGTTGGCGGGAAATGATACGGTGACCGGATCATCAGATTCAGATACTTTAAATGGTGATGAGGGCGACGATGAGTTAGATGGCGGTGGAGGGAGTGATATTCTTAATGGTGGTTTAGGTAATGATACTCTTGTTGGTGGTGATGGTAATGACACTATCAATGGCGGTTTTGATAATTATGATCAGAATGGTGGTACAGGTGGTGATACTGTAAGTTATGATAGTTTAGCCTCGTCCTCAACGCTGACAATTATCTCTGGTGTCGATGGAAATGGTGATGCGCTGAATGTGACGATCAATGGTGTGATTGTTGATTTAGATTCTGGGCAAGCAGAGGTGGGCTCTGATACTGATAGTATTTCGAATATTGAAAACATTATTGGTTCTGATTTTAATGATCAGTTTTATACGAATGGTCTTGGTAACAAAGTCACAACAGGAACGGGGAAGGATGTCTTGACTGTGGTGAATAGGCCTGAACCTGTTTATGTGACTGATTTTGACGTGAATAACGACGTTCTTGATTTTAAAACGGATCTTGGTTACACGAGTGCAGAATATCCTGGCAATGGTGGAGCAATAGACATTGAATCAGTGATCTCATTTACTGATGAAGAAATTACATTTGAAGGCACAACTGTGAATGCTGCGGTCGTTAATACGGATGATTTTGGTTCAGGAATTGGTGGTGGACTGATATTCCTTATAGGTATAAATTCCTCTGATTTGGATGTGGATAATTTTCTGTTTGTTTCCTAATGAAGCTGTCACTCTGACGTTTGGAAACACCGCTACCTCCCCCGGCTTGTCCGTGGGACGTAGCGGTGGTAATCTGATCTTTGATGACGGTTTGTTGGATTACGCACATATAAAGATGTGCTCATCTACCTAGATTCAAATAAAACTGCTATACCGCTTTGTCATTCCGAGCGCAGCGAGGAATCCCCTTATATGTGGAGATTCCTCGCTGCGCTCGGAATGACATCTCTGATGTATTGTCATCACTCGGTTTGAAAATACCGCTACGTCCCGCGGACAAGCCGCGGGACGTAGAGTGTGTTCTTCTAAAGTTGGGTCGTGCTCTTATAGAAGTAGAGTCTGCTGATCCGCAAGACAACAAATTTTATCCCAATTTGTCCACATAACAAACAAACTGCTTGGCATTTTACTAAATATATCGTCTATAATGAAAGATAATGCAAAAGGAATATGGATATGGCAAACATTGCGAAGCTGTTGGCAACGGCAAAAAAAATCTTTGTAAAAGTAAGTGTCTTTAGTTTCTTTACAAATTTGTTAATGCTCACTTTGCCAATCTACATGTTACAAATTTTCGATCGCGTTCTCCCCAGTCGCAGTTATGAAACCTTACTCTATCTAACCATCATCGCATTATTTGTCATGGGCATATATGCGATGTGTGACTATTTACGTCATCGTTTATTAGGGATGCTTAGTCTTTGGTTAGATAGAGAGGTCAGTATCTCAACGTTAGAACGAGCACCGGATGATATTCTTTCGGGTGATGAACAAAGTTCTCAAATACTCCAGGATATTTCAGGTCTTAAAAACTATTTATCCAGTAATTTATTTATGGTGATCTTTGATATTCCTTGGACGCCGGTATTCTTATTTGTTTTGTTTATGTTACATCCTGCCGTGGGTGTGTTTTCGCTTGTTGGTGCCGCGATATTGTTTGGGATTGCGTGGATTAATGACGTGTATACGCGACCATTGATGATGAGTGCTAACGTTATGCAAGCCGTCACTCAGTCGAGTGTAAATGGTATGTTGAAAAATGCTGATTCTATTCAAGCGATGGGAATGAATGATTCTGTCATGCAACGATGGGAAAAGCATAGTGAAAAGGCGCGAGGCATTACAGCAATCGTACAAAAACGTTCTGCCATGATTTCTTCAGCATCTCGTGCGATTCGTATGGTTTTACAGATGTTAGTATTAGGTCTTGGTGCCTATTTGGTGACAACGGATCAATATACGCCTGGGATGATGATTGCGGGTTCGATTATTTTATCACGTGCACTCGCGCCGGTAGAACAAAGTATTGCTGCATGGCGTGAAACCGTTCGTTCGTATCAATCTTATAATCGTATCAAAGCTTATATGGGCAAAGCTATACCACGAAAAACTACAATCGATTTGCCAGATCCAAAAGGCAAAGTATCCATTGAGCACGTTTATTTTCGTTTCCCTAATTTTAAAGAGTGGACCTTGTTTGATGTTAACTTTCAATTGAACCCTGGTGAGCTCTTAGTTGTTGTTGGACCTTCTGCTTCTGGAAAATCCACATTAGCTAAGCTGTTAGTTGGTTCATTAAGGCCAATGCAAGGACATATACGTTTAGATAATGCCGAAGTGTATTTTTGGAATCGTCAACAGTTTGGTCAGCACGTTGGGTACGTTCCTCAAAATATCGAATTATTTAACGCTTCTGTAAAAGATAATATTGCACGCATGGAAGAAGTCGATGAAAAGAAATTGGTTGAAGCAGCAAAACTCGCTGGTGCGCATGATCTTATTTTGAAGATGTTAGAAGGGTATAACACTCCAGTCGGCGATCAAGGTTCTCGTATTTCAGGTGGACAACGTCAGTTTGTTGCGTTGGCGCGCTCACTTTATCATAAGCCAAAATTTTTGGTGCTCGACGAGCCAACTTCTTTTATGGACGAACGTAGTCATCGTCATTTTATGGATACCTTAAAGGGTTTTAAGCGCGAAGGTATTACCGTCATCATGATTACGCACAAGCCTGCAATGATTCAGGCGGCAGATAAGCTGCTCTTCTTGCAAGATGGTAAAATTCTCTCATTTGGCGAAACAGATCGCGTGTTGAGCGAGTTGCGACAAATGAGTCAAGCACAAGGGATGGGGACATCATGAAACTCGAAAAAAAGAAAGATGGAAAAAGCAAATCGTTTGCTGAAGAAATTCCAGGTATTCAAGGAATCACAAAAAAAGGCTTGCTTGTATTAGGTATTTTTATAGCAGTCTTTTTGATATGGGGATTGTTGTTTCCTTTGGAAAGCGCTTCAGTATCGCCAGGTAAAGTGACTGTCGATTCCTATCGTAAAACCGTTCAGCATTTAGAAGGCGGTATTGTTAAAAAAATCTTTGTGCGTGATGGTGACAAAGTAGAGATGGGTCAGCCATTGATTCAGCTGGCCGATGTGCAGTCGAAATCTGAATCAACACGATTAGAAGAGAAGTTGATGAAGTTGCAAGTGCGAGAAGTGCGCTTGACTGGAGAGCGAAATCATCGCGCGACCTTAGATTTTCCTGACGATCTGCTCAAAAAAATTAAAACACTTAGTAGTACTGAAATGGATAACTATGTTGAAACGCAAAAAGCATTGTTTGAATCGCGCAAAGATACTTATGCAAGCACCATACAAATCTATAAGCAAAAAATTTCACAATCTGAAAATGAAATTAAAAGTTTGCAATCGAAGGTGACATCGTTTGATACGCAGTTGGCGTATATTCAGCAAGAAATTGTAGCTATGAAAAAGTTGCTTGAAAAAAACTATGTGAGCCGTGTGCGTTATTGGGCGTTGCTGCGTAGTGAAGCTGATTTAAAAGGTAAGCGCGATGAAAATTTAGCATTGATTCATCGTACTGAACAGAAGCTTGCAGAAACACAAACGCAACTTGTTAATTTTAAAAATGAATGGAATAGCGATATTCTAAAAGAACTCAGTGATGCGCACGTGGAAATCACAGATTTGAGCAAACAATTAGATTATGCATCAGATGTTGATGAGCGTACGATTATTCGCGCGCCAATTGCGGGTACGATTGAAGGCTCTAAAGTCCATACCATTGGTGGGGTGATTAAACCTATGGAAAGTATTATGGATATCGTGCCAAAAGAAGACATGCTCATTATTGAGGCGCAGATCGATCCTTTGGATATTGATGTGGTCCATGTGGGATTACAGGCGAAGGTTTATCTCTCTGCCTATAACATTCGTCACTTGCCGACATTAGAAGGGGAGGTGACCTACGTATCCTCCGATGCATTTGAAGATCCGAAGAATGGCGGCACCTATTATGTGGCTAGAATCGTGATCAACAGGGATCAGATGAGTAAGCTTGAAAATGTAAAACTCTACCCAGGTATGCCAGCTGAGATCATGATTATTACGGATAAAAACACTTTCTTGGGTTATCTCTTCAAACCTGTGGGACGCAGCTTTAACAAAGCGTTTCGTGAGCAGTAGAGGGAGGCTTATCCTCTAAAAGGATTTTGTTCCTTTGGTCGTCTTTCTGCTGTCATTCCCGCATAGGCGGGAATTCAGAAATCTTTGAATAATATCTGGATCCTCCGCCTGCGCGGAGGATGACGGAAAAGGAGTAAACGCCGCCTTAAATCTCCCACAACCCCTTGTTCTTCGTCTATAACATGGTACAATATCTCGTTTTTTAAACAGAGAAATACCGTAGGAGTATAAAAAGTGATCGATTCATCCGCTAAAGCAGAAATCATCAGCCAATATCAACGTGCCGAAGGCGACACGGGCTCAACCGAAGTGCAAGTCGCATTGCTCTCAGCGCGCATCAGCCGCTTGACCGAGCACATGAAGCAATTCAAAAAAGACTTCCATACACGTCTTGGTTTGTTGAAAATCGTGAGTAAACGTAACAAATTATTGAAATATCTTAAAAAAACAGATGTTTCTCGATATCGTACACTCATCGGCCAATTGAAAATCCGAGACAAATACTAAACATCTTATTGCCATTCTGAGTGCTTTAATGTTTCTCACGGATTCATGATAAGTGCTCAGAGTACTGAGTCATTTTATGCGTAAGCCACGCGTAGAGTCACTCAACATCAAATAGACCAAAAGTATCAAAAGAGAAAACACAAAGGAAAAAACATGCAAGTGACAAGAAAAACTTTTCAATACGGAGATCATACCGTTACCTTAGAAACTGGCCGTATCGCCAGACAAGCAACTTCAGCTGTACTCGTGACGGTTGATGAAAGCGTAATCCTCGTAACCATGGTTGCAAAAAAGACCGTTAACGAAGGCCAAGATTTCTTTCCATTAACCGTCAACTACCAAGAAAAAGCTTATGCTGCCGGCAAAATCCCAGGCGGCTATTTCAAACGTGAAGCGAAGCCTTCTACCGATGAAACATTGACGAGCCGATTAATTGACCGTGCGCTACGTCCACTTTTTCCAAAAGGTTTCCTTAACGAAGTGCAAGTGATTGCGACAGTAATGTCATCAGATTGTAATGCCAAGCTTGATATCGCTGCGATGTTAGGTGCTTCAGCATGTATGGCAATCTCGGGTGTGCCATTCAATGGTCCGCTAGGTGCTGCACGTGTGGGTTGGCTTAACGATGCGCCTTTGCTTAACCCAACGCACGAACAACTAGCAGAGTCGAAGCTTGATCTTGTTGTTGCTGGTAATCACGATGCGATTATTATGGTGGAATCTGAAGCGAAAGAATTACCCGAAGAAGCAATGCTCAAAGCATTAGATTTCGGTCATAAAGGCATGCAAGCTGCAATCGATGCCATTACTGATTTTGCGAAAGAAGTTAATCCAACTTCATGGGATTGGCAACCAGCAGAAAAAGACGAAGCTTTTGTTACACAAGTCACTCAGTTTGTTGAAAAAGATATTGCTGATGCTTATCAAATTCGTGAAAAACAAGAGCGCTATGATCGTTTAGGTGAAGTTCGTCAAAAAGCAGTAGAAAACTTCGTCAAAGAAGATGGTCCAAGCGAAAATGAAGTCTCAAATATTTTTGGTGATGTTGAAAAACGTCTAGTGCGTGAACGCATTTTAGATAAACAACCACGTATCGATGGTCGTGATACAAAGACCGTTCGTCCTATCAGTATTGAATTAGGTATTTTACCTCGCGTGCATGGTTCGGCGTTGTTTACTCGTGGTGAAACACAAGCGATCGTGACCACAACATTAGGGAGTGATCGTGATGGCCAAATCATCGATGCGCTAGAAGGCGAATATCGTGAAAATTTCATGTTGCACTATAACTTCCCTCCATATTGCGTAGGTGAAGCTGGTTTTATGGGCGCGCCTAAGCGTCGTGAAATCGGGCACGGTAACTTGGCGCGTCGCGCAATTGTTTCTGTGTTGCCAACATCAGATGAATTTCCTTATACCATTCGTGCAGTTTCAGAGATCACCGAATCAAATGGTTCGAGTTCTATGGCTACGGTGTGTGGTACCAGCTTGGCATTAATGGATGCCGCTGCACCTATTAAATCACCTGTTGCCGGTATTGCGATGGGTTTGATTAAAGACGAAAACCGTTATGCTGTATTGACCGATATCTTAGGTGACGAAGATCACTTAGGCGATATGGACTTTAAAGTAGCCGGTACTAAAAACGGTGTAACTGCATTGCAAATGGATATCAAGATCGTTGGTATTACGCAAGAAATTATGCAAGAAGCGTTAGAGCAAGCTAAAGAAGGACGTATGCATATTCTTGGTATCATGGATCAAGCTATCGATAAACCACGTGGTGATTTATCGAAATACGCACCAATGATTATTAGCCATCAAATCAACCCTGAAAAAATTCGTGATTTGATTGGTAAAGGTGGTGAAACCATTCGTGCATTAACCGAAGAAACGAATACAACCATTGATATCGATGATACCGGCTTAGTGAAGATTTCTTCTGTAGATCGTGACTCAGGTCAAGAAGCTTTACGTCGCGTTAAGCATTTGACGATGGACATCGAAGTAGGCGAAACCTACGAAGGTAAAGTCGTTCGTTTGATGGACTTTGGTGCATTTGTTTCGATTTCTCCAGGTAAAGATGGCTTATTACATATCTCGCAAATCAGCAATGAGCGAGTGAATAATGTTTCGGATTATTTGGAAGAAGGCCAAGTGGTCAAAGTGAAAGTGTTAGAAGTTGATCGTGGCGGCCGTATTAAATTAAGCATGAAGGCGTTGGCTGAGAGTTAATTTGTGATTCTTCACATCCCGAGCGATAGCGAGGCATCTTCATCGACAGGGAGATTCCTCGGCTGCCTCTCGGAATGACAACGCTTTTTGTCATTCCGCGGGCTGACAATAAATAACTCGCGTAGCGACAGTTGAAAGCTGACATCAAACAGGAGCAATCATGACAGACTGCATCTTTTGTAAAATCATCAACGGTGATATCAACGCGAATATCATCTACCAAGATGACCTTGTCATAGCTTTCGACGACATCAACCCCAAAGCGCCGATACACAAACTCATTATTCCCAGACAACATATCGCCACAACCAACGATATTACACAAGATCAAGAAAGCCTCGTTGGCCACATGGTTATCATCGCGCAAATGCTTGCAAAGGAACATAACATCGCTGAAGACGGTTACCGCCTTGTCATGAACTGCAATGAGCATGGTGGTCAAGAAGTCTTTCATATTCATTTACATTTGTTTGGTGGGCAATCTATGAAGTGGCCACCGTTTCCGAGTTAATACCATGACAGAAAAAACCATTATCAACATATCAAGTTATAAATTCATCGCGCTGGAAAATGTTTCAACGCTCAAAGAGTTATTAAGTGCGATGGCGGCGCGTCATGCATTAAAAGGCACAATTTTGCTGAGCAATGAAGGTATTAATGTGAATCTTGCTGGAACGCGTGACAACATCGATGCGTTTGAAGTTGAATTCAAAAAAGATGTGCGATTTTCTGATATGTTTTTTAAAGAATCGCCATCTCAAGAAACGCCTTTTCAAAAATTACTAGTACGCATTAAACCCGAGATTATCACCATGGGTGTGCCAGAGATCGATGCGGTAAGTGAGCATGGTCAAGACCTCGAACCAGAAGAGTTTAAACAGTGGATGGATGAAGGGCGCGATATTGTTGTGTTGGATACCCGAAATGACTATGAAGTCGAAGCGGGTACATTTGATTCGGCTGTTGATTTACATATTGAAAATTTTCGTGATTTTCCAAAAGCAATCGAGTCACTCGATGAGTCTGCGAAAGAAAAACCACTTGTGATGTTTTGTACCGGTGGTGTGCGATGTGAAAAAGCATCGTTGCTTATGGAGAAAAAAGGGTTTAAGCATGTCTACCAACTAAAAGGTGGCATATTAAATTATTTTGAAAAATGTGGTGGCGCGCATTATCATGGCGATTGTTTCGTGTTTGATGAGCGTATTACCGTTAACCCTAAGTTAGAGCAGACGGGTGTAAAATAATCCGCGCCGAAGGCGCACATGACCATAGGAGAAAACAATGAATTTAGATAAACTTACCCCAGGAAATGACGTTCCAAACGACGTCAACGTTGTCATCGAAATTCCTGCGCACAGCGATCCCATCAAATACGAAGTCGACAAAGACACCGGCATGATCCATGTCGATAGACTTGTCTCGACTTCTATGATGTATCCTTGCAACTACGGTTATATTCCAAACACACTTTCTGAAGATGGTGATCCTGTTGATGTGCTAGTCGCAATGCCATTTCGACTCATGCCCGGTTCACTCATACGTTGTCGTCCACTTGCTATGCTCCGCATGACAGACGAATCCGGTCCTGATGCTAAAATCTTAGCAGTGCCTGTCGACAAAGTAACCCCAATGTATTCACATGTCAAAAAAGCAGAAGACTTAGGACAAGTCCTCCTTTCTCAGATCGAACATTTCTTTACACGTTATAAAGAACTAGAAAAAGGCAAATGGGCTAAAGTCGATGGTTGGGGTGACTTAGAAGAAGCGCAAAAGGAAATTGTAGAAGGTGTAGAACGGTATACCTCAGAACATCCTGGAAGCAGGCAACAACAGGAATCATTTGGTGGGTAAAGTTTTTATTAAAACCCACGGATGCCAAATGAATGAATACGATTCATCGCGTATGCTTGATGCATTACGTGTTTCGCATGGTTTGGAGCGTACCGAAGACCCCGAACAAGCGGACGTTATCCTACTCAATACATGTTCTATTCGTGAAAAAGCGCAAGAAAAAGTGTTTTCTGAAGTAGGACGTTGGAAAGAAATAAAAGCAAAAAACCCAAACGTCGTGATCGGTGTGGGCGGTTGTGTTGCGAGTCAAGAAGGCAGTGCTATTCGTGATCGTGCACCTTATGTCGATATGGTATTTGGTCCGCAAACCTTACATCGCTTGCCAACCATGCTCGATGAAGTCAAACGCACAAAACAATCTGTCGTTGATATTTCATTTCCAGAAATTGAAAAATTCGATAAATTACCTGAGCCTCGTGCTGAAGGTGCAACAGCATTCGTCTCTATTATGGAAGGGTGTAATAAGTATTGCAGTTATTGCATCGTGCCTTATACGCGCGGGACAGAAATTTCTCGACCATTCGATGATGTCATCGCAGAAGTAGTTGGGCTTGCTGAACAAGGCGTGAAAGAAATCACATTGCTCGGTCAAAACGTCAATGATTATCGTGGGCCAATGCACAGTGGTGATATCGCTGATCTGGCATTGCTGATCGACTACATTGCTGTCATCGAAGGTGTCGAACGTATTCGTTATACCACATCACACCCGTCAGCATTTTCAGATAATTTAATTGCAGCTTATGCCAATGTGCCAGAGTTGGCAAATCATTTGCATCTTCCAGTGCAGAGTGGGTCGGATCGTATCTTGGCAGCGATGAAGCGTGATTACACCACGTTAGAGTTTAAATCTAAGATTCGAAAGCTCAAAAAAGTTCGCCCTGATATTAGTGTATCGTCAGATTTTATTGTGGGTTTTCCGGGAGAAACCGATAAAGATTTTGAAGATACCATGAATTTAATTCATGATATTCAATTCGATCAATCATTTAGTTTTATCTTTAGTCCACGTCCAGGAACGCCTGCTGCGAATTTAAAAGATGATGTGCCTATGGAAGTCAAAAAACAACGATTGAAAGTCTTGCAAGATCGATTAAAGATTCAAGCTCAGCGGATTTCACAATCCATGGTCGGTACAACGCAACGCATACTTGTCACCGGTCCTTCAAAGAAAAACCCAAATGAATGTCAGGGTCGCACGGAAAACAATCGTGTGGTTAATTTCGAGGGTTCTAAAGAACTTATCAATCAATTCATCACCGTTACCATCACCGATGCATTGCCTAACTCACTGCGTGGTGAGATGGTCTGATGCCATCACCAACTCTTCGGGTTGATGATGGTTTGGTGGATTACGATTTTCGGTCTAATTCACCCTGCATCGAAGTGGCATCCCTAAAAAAACACTGTCATTCCGCGGTTTCAAAGGTCACTGCCATCCCGCGGTTTATCCGCGGGATCCGTAACCCCTACGGTGGTGATTGCGAGAAAGATTTGCGTAGCAAATCTGAGGATTCTATTTAACACCTACGGGCGTCATCAACTATGTTTTTAGAACACCATAAATATGGAAGGAATGTTTATGTATT
>JBKAGM010000044.1:0-14240 GCA_046290385.1 Gammaproteobacteria bacterium | reverse complement strand
AATCAACAACCTATGGTTGTTGATTTATAGTTAAAAGCCAGTTTGCAACACTCCCATAAATATTCGCTAACAATCATATTAACCGTCACCACAGTTTTTAGCTATCTTCTCGATGACTTCAGCCAATGAAAAGTGTAACATACTCCAAACCAGGCAGCATTGTTGCATAAATCATAATTACTCACCAGCTTACCTGTCGCATCTACGGAAGTTATTTTTTATGTTCGAAAAAACAGGAAACATCAAAGTCACCGGCGGCAAAGTCGCGTATAAAATATTTTATACTAAAGAAAACAAAGAAAAACCTCCTTTGCTAGTCATTCACGGAGGCCCAGGTGTACCACACGATTACCTGCTATCACTTTCACAGCTAGCTATTTTACAACCTATTATTTTCTACGACCAATTAGGTTGTGGCGCGTCTGAACACCCCGAAAATGATACCTTATGGAAAATTGAACGCTTTGTCGAAGAGGTTCAGATACTTTGCACCTCACTCAAAATAAAAAAACTACATATATACGGCCATTCATTTGGCGCTGCTGTTGGGCTAGAATATGCATTCTCACACCCTAACAACGTTATTAGTTTAATAATGGCAAGCCCCTTAATTAGCACCGAAATCCATACGCAAGACACAATGGCATTATTAGACTATATGCCAAAAGAATTTAGCGAAACGATTAAACATTATGAGGCTCGCAAACAGTTTACACATGAAAAATACTTAGCAGCAAAACAGCAATATGTTGAAATGTTTTTGTGTCGACTTAAACCTTTTCCAAAAATACTAACAATGGCATTAAGCAAAGCTAACTCATCACTCATGCATAAAATGTTTGGCCCCTGCCCTAGGGTTTGCGATGGAACATTAAAGGGATATAACAACATAAATAAATTGACTCAAATAAAAGCACCCACCTTAATCACAACCGGGGAGTTTGATTTCCCAAGACCTGCGACGTTAAAACACTACATCGCAAACACCAAAAACTTCCAATTAAACGAGTTCCCCGGATGCTCACATACTCCCCACCTAGAAGACCAAGAGAAATACTTGGCTTTGCTTAAGAATTATCTAACTCTACCATAAAGGGAGCGCTGCGAACTGGCTTTTTGATAAAAACCAATGAATGTAATCCATTGATTTTATAGAACCCGCGGATAAACAACGGGATGACAACTATAAAAAGCAGCGAACCCAAAAATGACGACAAAAACCCGCTCCCTACCTATGAAAATACTTCAAATCTGTTAGAATAACCCTGCTCAACGGTCCCCTCGCGACGATAAGCCGCGAACCCCGTCAGATCCGGAAGGAAGCAGCGGTAGTGGTGATCTCGGGTGCCGAGGTGTGGCTGTTGGGCTCTAAATAGATATCATCCACCCTAGAGATTAAAGGAAGACCATGTCATACCAAGTCCTTGCCCGTAAATGGCGCCCCAAATCATTCGCAGAAATGGTCGGTCAACAACCGATTCTCCAAATACTGCAAAATGCGCTATCACAAAAACGCATCCATCATGCGTATTTATTCAGCGGCACCCGGGGTGTTGGAAAAACAACATTAGGTCGCATCATCACTAAATGCTTAAACTGTGAAACGGGTATTACTGCAACGCCTTGCAACACATGCAATACCTGCAAAGCAATCGATGCAGGCAACTTTGTTGACTTGATTGAAATCGATGCCGCTTCACGCACAAAGGTAGAAGACACACGAGAACTTTTGAATAACGTTCAATACGCACCAACAACTGGTCGTTATAAAGTTTACCTCATCGATGAAGTACATATGCTGTCGGGTCATAGTTTTAATGCATTATTAAAAACATTAGAAGAACCGCCTGAACACGTAAAGTTTTTGTTAGCGACAACAGACCCACAAAAACTGCCTATTACAGTATTATCGCGCTGCTTGAAACTTCAGTTGAACTTACTCACACAAGAACAAATCAGCGAGCACTTACAACATATTTTGAAACAAGAAAACGTTACGTTTGAAGACAGCGCACTCAACCATATCGCAAAAGCTGCTGCCGGCAGTATGCGAGATGCATTAAGCCTGCTTGATCAGGCTATTGCTTTTGGGAATGGCGACATTAAAACACAAGATGTGATCACAATGCTGGGCATTACCTCTGATGAATTCATTTGGGAAATGCTTTCAGCACTCGGAGAAAATGACACAGAGAAAATGTTAGCGACATGCAAAACGCTCGCGAATCGCGCATGTAACTTTAACGACGCATGTGAATCGCTACAAACTGCGCTTTATCATATCAATTGCCAACAAGTCGCACCTAACACCATCCCTGATTCAGCAGATGGCAAAAAACAATTTGAAACGTTTGCAAAGCAATTTTCACCGGAACAAGTTCAGCTTTATTATCAAATTGTTTCACTCTCCAAACGCGACTTACCACTTGCACCCACCCCAGAACTCGGGTTTGAAATGATGTGCCTGCGTCTTGCTGCTTTTTCACCGATGAGCAATGACTCCCCTCAAAATCGTCAAAAAAAAAACCTAATTGAGAAAAAAAAGCCTTCATCGAATGACCTCACTGCTGCAAACTGGCACCAAGTTGTTGAAAAAATAGGCCTGTCTGGCATGACCTCCATTATCGCTAAAAATGCAAATGTTGGCAAAATAACCGACAATGAGGTAGAATTGACGGTTTCTGGGACGCATCAATCATTATGCAACGATAATCAACGCGGCATTCTGACAAAAGCGATTTCAGACTGGTTGGGGCGGCAAATACGTGTGAAATTTGTCGAAAGTAGCGAAGAAACCCAGCAAGAAACGCCGATTATGCGGCAACAACGTGAGCGTTCACAAGCACAACAGCGCGCTGAACATTCACTAACATCAGATCCACACGTGCAATCGTTGATGCGAGTATTCGAAGGTGATATCGATACTTCATCTGTAGCACTAGTGGATGAATAACAACAACCACAAGGGGTAAATTATGGCTGATCAAAAACCAAATATCGATTTTAACGAGTTGATGGAAAAAGCCAAAGAAATGCAATCCAAGATGCAACAAGTTCAAGCTGAAATTGCTGCTATGGAAATTGAAGGTGTTTCTGGCGGCGGCTTAGTTAAAGTTGTTAAACGTGGGAATCAATACGCAACTAAATGTCGCATTGACCCAACATTAGTTCGTGGCGTTTCTTCACAAGATCGCGAAATGTTAGAAGATTTAATTGTTGCAGCAATCAATGATGCTGTCGATAAAATCGAATCTGGTACGAAAGAACGTATTTCTAAACTTGCCGGCATGGATATGCCAGATGCATTCAAAAACTTACAAAATCCTGGCGATGCCACAGGCGGAATTGGCAGCAATAGTTAATGAGCTGTAACTACTCAGCACAACTTCAAAAACCCAGGAAACGTTCAGGTTTGAGCCAAGGTCGAGCGAGAGCCTCTCTCACTCCGAACGTTTTTCCTGTGTCCGAATCTTTAAATGTAGGGTGGATTAGGCGCCACTGCGCCGTAATCCACCAAGCGCGCCGCAGGCGCACATTAAATGTCAGCACCAAGGGGCGCTGCGCGCCCCTTGGTGCTGGCCTGGTGGATTACGACCTTCGGTCTAATCCACCCTACATTGAAGTAACGTTATCAACAAAACCTAAAGCTCGACGTTATTCACGAGAAGGTGAGTGGTTGCAATGAGTTTTAGTCCGCTCATTCAGGAACTTATTGACGCCTTGCGCTATCTTCCTGGGGTTGGCCCCAAGTCAGCGCAGCGCATGGCGCTCCATCTGCTTCAACATAACAAACAAGCCGCGCAAAATTTAAGCGAAACTATCACGAAAGCGTTAGATCGCGTCGGCCAATGCCATTCATGCCGCACGTTAAGCGAAACAACTTTATGTCAAATATGCAGCAATCCTAAACGCAATCCATTTCAGCTATGCATTGTCGAAAACCCTGCTGACATTTTCGCAATAGAACAAACATCAATGTATAACGGCGTTTATTTTGTTTTAATGGGACACCTCTCTCCTATCGACGGCATTGGACCCGAAGATTTAGGGATTCCATTATTAAAAGAAAAACTTTCGCAATCACATTTTTCTGAAATCATTTTAGCTATCAACCCGACGGTCGAAGGACAAACGACCATGCATTATTTAGCTTCGGTCATCAAACCACTTAATATTCCTATTACGCGCATTGCTCAAGGTATTCCTCTAGGTAGCGAACTCGAATACACTGATGGCTCAACTATCGCTCACGCATTCATCGACCGAAAAGTTTTTGCGACAGAGGAATAATGTGAAAAAACTAATTGTCATACTTCTTATTTGCTTTTCTTCTATTGCGTTCGCGGAGCAGTCTCTTATTATCGAACCAAACATGGGACGCACACCCCTATTAAATGCGATTAATAATGCGCAATACTCTATCGACCTCGTTATTTATGGCTTCACGGATAAAACATTAGAAGACGCATTAATCAACGCACATAAACGTGGCGTTATAGTCAACGTGATTTTACAAAACCACCCTTACAAAGCACACTCTGAAAATTTACCTGCTTACTTTCATTTACGAAAAAATGGCGTGAACGTCAGATGGAGTAATCCAGAATATAACTTAACCCACCAAAAAACCATGCTAGTCGACGACAAAGACGCTTACATCATGACGTTTAACTTCACATATGACACCTTCAAAAGCGAACGCAACTTTGCTTACAAAACAGAGGACACAGACACCACCCAAAATATTAAAAACGTTTTTGATGACGATTGGTTACACCAAAAAACGTATCCAAAAGGTGAAGCACTTGTCTGGAGCCCTAACAATAGCGAAAGCAAACTCCTCTCACTGATTAATCATGCACAAAACTATATTGATGTTTACGCACAATCCATTTCCGATTATCGTTTCATCGGCGACCTCGAACGCGCTGCAAGACGAGGCGTGGATGTCACAGTACTTTTGCCAAAAAAAGCACTTGCCAAAGAAAAAAACACCTTGGCTTATCTTTGTGATAATGGCGTACATGTATACTTAAGCAACGCATACTACATTCATGCCAAAGGGTTGCTCATTGATTTTCCTAGCGATAGTCAAAAAGCCTACATAGGCTCAACCAACTTTACTTACACCGGCTTACACAACAATCGAGAGCTGGGTATAATTTTCACTGATTTTGTCGCAATGCAGAACTTTAAGCATACTTTTTTATCAGACCTCAAAATGTCTGACGAATTTTCTCAATCAACTTCTAGATAAATTCCTTCTCTAAATGCTATAATCCCGCTCTATAAGTATAATTAAGCACAACATGGAAGGATAAAGACAATGGTTGTGGGGGAGCTTGTTGAGTTAATTTTGGTAACTAAAAATTTACTCAAAAACGCGAAATCAAATAAAGAATCTGCAAACCAATTATTAAGAACCCTAAATTTCTATGAAGAAATTTGTGACTATGTGGATGAAAATACAATTAAGGACTACTCTGAACTGGGTACCTTGAAGGAAAGCATAACAAACTTCCGTACTTCCATTAGTGAGTATTATCCTGAAAACTCAGATTTCTTCCGCCGTCTATGGAATAAAGGTAAGAATTTTTTAGACCAAGACAAAATTAGCGAATTAATTAGCAGCTTTGCTGAAGAAATTAACGCGCAAAAAGATAACTTTACTAATCAGGTCTTTTTAAAGCAAGCTATACCCGAAGTGTTTTATCCCAACTTCGAAGAACACTCGCTAAAAACTTTAGTCATCGACTCTTGCAACTCAAGCTCCATAAAACTTTTTAGACAACCCACTTTTACTGAACATCAAACCCAACTAGAAGCGAATCAACCAGATGCTGAAAACAGAAACACGCGACTAGAAAAGAGAGAAGTTCTTCTAGAAGAGTTTTTCAATGATCAAATTAAAAAAATCCATCTCATCGGCCCACCAGGCAGCGGAAAGTCAACCACTTGCAGACACATAATACAACAAAAAGCGAATAATTTTTTATGGGAAGATTATTTTCAATCTGTCATATATCTTCCACTCAACGAAATAATCCCTCGCCTAGAACAATCTAATGACTTTAACCTCATCGATCTTTTATACGTCCAATACTTTAAATCAAAAATTAAAACACGTGCTAAAGCTCAACAGTTTTGGGATAAAATCACACACTCAGCATCAAAGATCCTCTTCGTGATTGACGATTTTGATGAAATTTCTTTAAGCGCACAACGCAACATGGAGCGCTCTGTATTCCCCAACCTACAATACTTCATTCTTGCTTCGAGACCACATGTTCAACTGAACACAGAGATCGATAACGTCATCTCGATCAATCCACTCAATGAAAGTGACATTGAAAACTATATACGCGAATTTTTTGAAACTGGTGAGGAACGAAAAAGTGATCACCCTGACTTTCAAGCATGGCTAAATGAGCATGAAAATATAAAAACAATATGTCAATCACCAATGATGCTAGAGTTTGCTTGCCAATTATGGGAAGAGCATGAAGATGAGATTGAAAATATTACAGATCTATACAACCTGATCGCTCATGGACTAATGAAACGACACTTCCGTAAAACAAACCCCAATGACTCGAGAACAGACGAGCAATATCGCAACGATCACGAATATATTAAAATAAAAATATTTTTAAGCGCTCTGGCATTCAGGGGTTTTCAAGAAGAACGAAACTTATTCTTTGAAGAAGATGTAAGTGATATCATCGATGAAAATGAAATACTCACCAACGATCACGACTTCATTCAAAAATCTAAAGAAATTGCTTTTTTAACTAATTTTTCAAACAACGATACAGAAACCATCTGGCAATTTTCACATCAAAGCTTACAAGAATGTTTTGCTGCAAATTATATCGCAGAAAATTTAAGCAATGAAGATGTCATCCATTTTTTTCAAGAAAACAAATACAACCCGAAATATCATTTGCTTTTTGCTCATGCCATTAGCATTCTTCGTGACGATGAAAAAAAACGAGACCACTTTTTTGGTTTACTATTCAGCGAACCCCGAGATATTCGTGGTGAGTACTTATTATCATTGCTTCTACGATACAGTGAAATTTGCGGCCACCCTGAGAACACTCACGAGATGTTAAGTGAAATTGAAAATTTACTTACCGTCCTAGCAGATGAGCAAGATTGTGATGCTCACCAATTTCTAATCCAAACATTAAACGAATGTCCTCAGGCGTTCAATCACATTAACATTGCAAATATTATTGAAAGAGCTTTGAACGGCGTTCCCAATGAGAATTCAACTTATACCGGCTTACTACAACATATCAAACCTCCGACAGAAGTTACTGATACAGTGATTGATAGAATTCTAGAGAAAGTCTCCGATCCAAATATTTCATTCAGAGAAAAAAGACGCTGGCTCTATCTCGCACTTTCAATACATCGATCAGCTGAACAATCAGCACGATTATATAAAGCGTTATTTTCTCACACACATAAAAGAGGTAATTCAGATCTCAATCGATCTGAGATCATCTCAGACCACGATGCTACGCCAGACACGATGAATCAATCAGTGATAGATTTTGGTTTTTATCAAGAAGAAGATTTTTATCTTGATGCCCTTGAGTATGCAGCAAAATATCTTCAAAATAACAAGGGCATAGAAAATCTTGAACCGAAGGAAGCACAAGAAAATTTTTGCAACCCTATAAAACTCAACGAAATCATCAGCACTCTATCATCTGACGACTCTGAAACACGCATTCGTGCGTTGCGAGACTTATTATCACTTCACCCTTCTGAACAAGAACTCGAACCACACCTACATCACTTGTTCAACACCCTGAAAAATCAATTATTCTCTCCAATCTTGGGGAAAAACGAAATACAAAAAATAGCACAAACACTTTCTCTTCCAATGTTATTCCAACTATTTGTGTCTAACTATCCTAACAGTCGAAAATCCATTACTCAAAAGCGCTGCCATGAAGTATTAAACGCTTTTTTCAAAAGAAACTCATCATCAGCCATATGGCGAGAGCATCACCAGATTTTCTGGTACGAATCAGCTGAATTAAAAACAGCACAATGCCCTGCGCCGGAAATATTTATGAATGACATTGCGCGCTGCTGCGACATAAGACACGACCAGATTAGTTTAATTTCAGCCATACGGAACGTAAATGTAGGACCAGAAAAAAAACTAGATCCTGTGATTGAAACTAAAGAAGAGATACCAGAAAACGAAAATACATTGCGTGAAGAAGCAGAAGCCGCCTATGACAATCGAGCCTCAAAAAACAAACCATCTCTTTTTTCTTGCTTTTGTTTTTTCTCAAACCCCAACAGCGTGAAGACTATTAGTGAGTGCAAAGGTGATTTAGAGCAGAAAATAATAGAGTATGGCATCGAACGCAAAGCAAATCCTTTCAACAGATATTGGTTTACTTCGAAATTCAGAAAACACCACAAACTCAGCGCCGCCGCATGGTTAAGAAGTTTATTAAAAGAAAATAATACTGTTGATGATGAACCAGTGGAGAAGTGCTCTGAACCACTACTTCAAGGCACATTACGAAAAACTATTGACGAATACCTTCAAAAAAACCGGGTTGTCGACAAGCTAGGGCGAGACGCCAAGCCAATCACTGATGTAGAATCACTACTCGATTGCTTGGCACCAGGCTGGAAAGACGCAGGCCCTACATTTTCCCAATCACAGCATCACCAAATGCCGAACAACTAAGTAACGTAGCGCCCGTCATTAAGCGATCTAAATCGTAAGTCACGGTTTTTGCCGCAATCGCCCCACTCATTCCTTTAATGACTAAATCGGCTGCTTCTGGCCAACCTAAGTGACGCAACATCATTTCACCGGAGAGTATCAATGATCCTGGGTTTACTTTATCTTGGCCTGCGTATTTTGGCGCTGTACCATGGGTTGCTTCAAACAATGAAACTCCATCACCAATATTCGCGCCTGGCGCGATACCAATACCACCCACTTGCGCAGCTAATGCATCAGAAATGTAATCACCATTTAAGTTTAATGTGGCAACAACAGAATATTCACTTGGACGTAATAAAATTTGCTGTAAAAATGCATCGGCAATCACATCTTTAATAACGATTTCATTGCCTGTTTTTGGACTTTTTAAGACATGCCAAGGACCACCATCTAAGGGTGTTGCACCGAAACATTCACGCGCGGTTTCATAACCCCAATCTTTAAACGCACCTTCGGTAAATTTCATGATATTACCTTTATGCACGAGTGTGACAGAATCACGATCATTATCGATTGCATATTGGATTGCCGCTTTGACTAAACGTTGTGTTCCTGATTTGGAAACAGGTTTCACACCAATACCACAATCATCAGGAAAACGGATTTGCGTCACACCCATTTCATTTTGTAAGAAATCTATTACTTTTTTCACTTCAGGCGTGCCCGCTTGCCATTCGATACCAGCATAGATATCTTCTGAGTTTTCACGAAAGATCACCATATTCGTTTTTTCAGGCTCTTTGAGTGGACTTGGCGTACCATCAAAATAACGGACAGGACGTAAACACGTATATAAATCGAGTTTTTGTCGAAATGCGACGTTTAAAGAACGAATACCGCCACCAACAGGTGTTGTTAATGGGCCTTTAATAGAAACTTTGTAGTCAGCAATAGCATCTAAGGTTTCTTGTGGAAGCCACGTGTCTTTATCGTATGTATTCGTTGCCTTCTCACCGGCATAGACTTCCATCCATGCTATTTTTCGCTCACCACCATAAGCCTTTTCTACGGCAGCATCGATCACCTTCCGCATCACTGGCGTGATATCGACACCAATACCATCACCTTCAACATAAGGAATGATTGGCTGATTAGGAACTTTAAGATGGCCATCGTTTAAAGTGATTTTTTGACCATTTTGAGGGACCGTAATTTTTGACTGACTCATGTTTGTTCCTTAGATAATTAAAGTGGCGTATATTTTCATAAAAAACACACAAAAATGCAAAATTATTTTATAAATTCTTACACCCATATGTGCTAATTTTTACTTTTTTTACACACACATCTTGTGATATTGACCTTTCAAAGGTCATTAATTGAATAAATTATATCTATATCGGGCTAATTATAATCAAAATCAACACCTTGTAAACAGTCACGAGAAATTCTAGAATAAAACTAACCGATGACAAGGAGGTCAAGGAAATGGAGACAAAAATCTACAAGGGACTATTATTACTCACCTTAGGAACTGCAGTATTCACAACCACACAATCGGCGCATGCATTTACCAACCGAATCTATGTAGGTGCTATGGCCGGTTATTCTGAAATCGATACACCTGATAGCAATGTGTTTGGCACTGGCTCACCCGCGACAGCAGGAAACAGCGTATCTTCAGATAACTGCGAATCGGATACCGGAGGATTTGGTTTCGGGGCGTTTGCGGGTTTTGATTTCAATAAATACTTCGCTATCGAATTTGATTACGTTAAATACGCTGAATCTGAATATAAATCAACACAAAGCGAATACAGCGGCTCAGGATCAGGCTCAACCAAGGTAGGAACAAGCAACGCATCCATAGATTACGATACCTATAGCTTGGATGTCTATTTGAAAGGTACACTCCCTTTCCAAAGCGGATTTGCATTATTCGCTAAAGTCGGCGCAGCTTACGTTCAACAAGAAGTAAAATACAGTAACTCTGGCAGTACTCCTAGCATTCCGGTTGATACTGACAAAGTGGCTACACCAGAATCGGGCTCAAACACCTACTCAGAACTGCGTCCAGCCGGCGCGATAGGTGCTGAATACCACTTCAATAAAAACTTCAGCATGCAACTCATCGCGCAAGGCTTTGTTGGTGATGGCGACTTAGATGGCAGCAAAGATAATATCGCCACCGCTTATATCGTTGGCCTAGCTGCAACGATACGGTTTGCTTAAGGAAGTGTTTCAAACTGGCTTAATAGAGATCCCGCGGATAAACCGCGGGATGACAGTCTTTTTTTAGGGTGTCACTTGTTTTCTTGTCATTCCTGCATTTTCCCATCATTCCTGCATTTTATCGTCATTCCCGCGCAGGCGGGAATCCAGCTATTTTCTAATGACGCTGGATCCTCCGCCTTCGCGGTGGATGACGGAAGAGTCGCGGAGAATGAGGGAAGAAACACGGAGAATGACAAACCACACACCCTACCTCCCGCACTTTATGCGCGGGAGCCATCTTACTAGTACTTCTCGCAGGGAGCCCCGCGAACATGCCCCAGGGTCAAGATGCAGGTGAAACGAGCTAGCTTTTTACTTTATGGGAAGAGCGCACTCTGCAACAAACTCTGATGCTATTTTGCCCAGCTTATGCTATCCTTGCACCATGAAAAATCAGCACATCATCGTGGGCATGTCAGGCGGGGTCGATTCCTCTGTGGCTGCCTTATTGCTCAAAGAACAAGGCTATCACGTCGAAGGCTTGTTCATGAAAAATTGGGAAGAAGATGATACTGATTCCTATTGTGCTGCCGCCCAAGATGTCGAGGATGCACAGGCAGTATGTGACATGCTTGGCATCAAGCTCCATAGAGTCAACTTTGCCGCCGAATACTGGGATCATGTTTTTGAATACTTTTTAGAAGAATATCGCGCAGGCAGAACACCAAACCCAGATATTTTATGTAACAAAGAAATCAAATTTAAAGCCTTTTTAAACTATGCAAAATCACTCGGCGCCGATGCCATTGCGACAGGACATTATGCACGCAACCGAAGTTTTCAAGGCCAATATCAGCTCCTCACAGGCTTGGATGAAAACAAAGACCAAAGCTATTTCTTATATGCATTGAATCAATCTCAAGTCGCTCAGGCGCTCTTTCCCATAGGTGAGCATAAGAAACCTGAAATCCGCCAACGCGCCGCGGAAGCAGGTTTTCCTAACCATGCAAAAAAAGATAGCACTGGGATTTGTTTTATTGGCGAACGGCGCTTTAAAACGTTCTTAGAAACCTACTTACCCGCACAACATGGAAACATCGAAACCGATACAGGAAAAGTCGTTGGCAAACATGATGGCTTGATGTTTTATACCATCGGACAACGCAAAGGCATTGGCATTGGTGGTCGACAAGATGCTAGCGAATCTCCATGGTATGTACTAGATAAAGATCTCAAGCGTAACGTACTCATCATCGGACAAGGATCTTCGCACCCCATGCTATTGAAACCCATGCTCAAGGCCAAACAACTGACATGGATAGCCGATAGGCCACCAGAATTTGATCGTGAATACACAGCGAAAATCCGTTATCGTCAGACAGCTCAAGCTTGCCATATTCGCACCATTGATGATGACACCTTAGAAATCACTTTCAAAACACCCCAAAGAGCCGTGACACCCGGCCAATCTGTCGTATTTTACGAACGTGACATCTGCCTGGGCGGCGGGGTAATAGACTGATCGCTCATGGATCCATATGATGTGTTCATGCGTCTTTAAATGCAGGGTGGACTAGGCGCCACTGCACCGTAATCCTCCGAGCGCGCCGAAGACGCACATTAAATGTCAGCACCAAAGGCCGCGCAGCGGCTCCTACGTCCCGCGCTTTATCCGCAGGCTCTCTATAAATCAAAAACCTATGGCTATTGGTTTTGAGTAAAAAGCCCATTTGCAACAGGCCCAAAGCTATATTATAATTCCAATAAATGACAAAATAGTCATTTATTGGAATTATGATGAAACTAAATCCCAAAGCACAGGTGGAGCTTTTTCACCTGATGTTCTTGCGTCAATTTAGCATGCAAATTGATGCCAACTTGTATGCCATAAAAGGAGGCTGTAATCTACGCTTTTTCTTTGGCAGCGTGCGCTATTCAGAAGATTTGGATTTGGATGTTTGCACGATTGCTCAAGAAACTTTAGAAAACAAAGTCACTAAATTGCTTGCCTCACCCTCTTTATTAAGACTATTGCAGGGTTATGGTGTTAGCGAGCTAGAAGTGACCGCACCCAAACAAACACCAACAACACAGCGATGGAAAATCCAGCTTCATACCGAACAAGGCGAAATGCCTTATCATACGAAAATAGAATTTTCTCGACGAAATAAAAAAATTCAAACTGAACTGGCGAGTATTGATAGGATTCTTTGTCAGAGTTACCGTTTACCACCCATGAGGTTGTCTCATTATGGTTTATCTGAAGCGATCATGCAGAAAGTTTTGGCGCTTGCACATCGTTCGCTTACACAGGCGCGCGATATTTTTGATTTGTATTTTTTGCTTCACCGGGGAAAGACAAACTCATTGTTTTCCCTAAAGAAAGAAGATTTGGCGAAAGCAGAAGAAGCGTTGCTATCAATCAACTTCGCCGATTACAAATCTCAAGTGGTTACCTTTTTAGAGCCTGAAGAGCAAGCTGTTTATGACAGCAAGGATTATTGGTCACTAATATCCAACGAGGTTTTTCAGTACATAAATGGACTAGGGCAATGAATTTGCTTTCTGCTTATCAAAAACTTAAAACACTAGCGCCAACCTTCGTAACAAAAGAGGCAGCCAGCATACTGGGTGTATCGGCAAATCATGCAGCTGTTATTTTGTCTCGATTAGCCAGACAAGGTATGCTGGTAAGGTTAGCGCGAGGACGTTGGGCTTACTCCGATGATATTGATCCGTTGTTGTTACCCAATATTTTAACTCACCCAATGATGACGTATGTATCGTTGTATTCTGCTTTATATTATCACGGAATGATTGATCAAATTCCCAATACAGTATTTGCTATCTCTAATAGTAAAACAAGAGTCTTTAAGACGCCACTAGCTAAAGTCTCTATTCATAGCATTAACCCTGTGCTATTTACCGGATATGACGTTTATGGGAAAAATTCAGTCTTGATGGCCACGCCTGAAAAAGCTTTGTTTGACACACTGTATTTAATGCCAGCTAAATCCAATTTATTTAAAAGTTTAACGGAAGTAGAGTTGCCAGAAGCATTTCAGTTTAAGTTAATAGATGAGTGGGTAGGATTAGTAAAAAATCCTGGAAGGCAAGAAATCATTACGCGCCTTACGAGTATAATAAAAAAATAACGAGCCCCATTATTCGGTTTTGGTAAATTAAGAGAGGGTTGCATTGCATGACTGTCATCCGCCGTTTTCTTTTCTACTGTCATCCCGCGCTTTATTTTACACTGTCATCCCGCGCTTTATGCGCGGGATCTTTTTTTGAAGCACGAGACCCCGCGGATAAACCG
>JBKAGM010000043.1:0-14417 GCA_046290385.1 Gammaproteobacteria bacterium | reverse complement strand
AGATTGCTTCGCCCTTCGGGCTCGCAATGACGCCCGTAGGGGTTGGGGATGGCTCACAATGACGGCCGTAGCGAGTCGGTTGTTTGTGCTTATTTTGATTTATTCAACAACGCTGCGGGACCCATAAAAACATTCGCAGGCTAAATGGGATTGCTCAGTTTGCGCATTTCTGTAATTGTGGCCTGATAATCTTCAGAGTTGAATATGGCAGATCCGGCAACGAAGGTATCGGCGCCTGCTTCAGCGGCAGAAGCGATGGTTGTGGAGCTTATACCGCCATCAATTTCGAGCCGAACAGTAAGATCTTTCTCATCGATCATTTTGCGAGCTTGTTTTACTTTGTCTAAGACTTCGGGCATGAATGATTGTCCTCCAAAGCCTGGGTTTACTGACATGATTAGAACCAGGTCGCAAAGTTCGATGTAATTTTCTAGGCCATTCAATGAGGTTGGTGGGTTATAAACAAGCCCCGCCTGACAACCAAGGTCACGAATAAGCTTTAAGGAGGCAGGGATATCATCGGCCGCTTCCGCATGAATAGAAATATAAGTCGCGCCAGCTTTTGCGAAATCTTCAATTAGTCGTTCAGCGGGAGATACCATCAAGTGGACATCGATAGGCGCTTCAATGCCATATTGTCGCAACGCTTTACAAAACATGGCTCCCATCGTTAAGTTTGGGACGAAGTGATTGTCCATAACATCAAAGTGTAACGCATCGGCGCCGGCGTCGAGTACGCTTTGTGCATCTTCACCAAAGCGTGCAAAATCAGCCGATAACAATGATGGTGCGATCCAGGTGGGTTGTTTCAATGTGAGTATCCTTTTCGAGTCATAATGTCTTCATAAGCGGCGCGTATTCTGTATGTTTTATCTGAAGCGGCTTTTATTTCTTCGGCTGTTGCGCCTTTAGCCATTAGTTTATCGGGATGGTAACGATTCATCAAGCGGCGGTATTGTTTTCGAATTTCTTTTTCTGATGCATTAGGCGAAATGCCTAAAACATCATAGGGATTTGGTACATGTTGTTGTGTTCTTTGTTTTTTATATTGATTTTGATATCGTTGACGTTGTCCGCCGTATCCAAAGCGACTATCTAATTCTGCAAAATCCAATGTGTGCAATCCCAGTCGTTGACAAATGTTTTGTAGCATGGATTTTTGTGTTTCGGCCGCTCGGCCATTCGCGTAAGCCATTTCAATGAGATAGGTAATGAAAGTGTTGAGGTAATGCGAATGATTAGTCGCTGCTAATTCATCAAGTAATTGATGATAGTTAAAGGCTTGTCGTTTGCCGCGATAAAAGCATTTGATGGCGTATTGTTTTTGAGAAGCATTGAGGTTGAGTTTTTGCATGACGTCGCGCGCTTTTTTTATTTCAACTTCAGTCACACGGCCATCGCCTTTAGCGATGTAACCTAACATGATAAATGTTGCTTCAAAAAAGCTTTGTTCTACCGAGCGATAGGATTGGCGCCTTGTGTATTCGTAAGGGAAAAATTGTTTCGAATAGTCAAACAGATATCCGAGGAAATATCCAACGATTGCCCCAGCAGGTCCGCCGAGAAATAAGCCAAGTAGGGCTCCGAATAGTCGACCAGTAGATCTCATGTTAAAGCTTTCACCTTTGTTACTAAACGTCTACAATACGCGATTAATAGGTTTTAATCGATGACATTTTTGTACAATATTCTAACATACTTTAGCATACCATGCTTGATTTTACGCCTTTTTTGGCGATCTTTCCGCTATAAAGCTTATCGGCAGCGTTTGCCTGAGCGTTTTGGGTTTGTTCCAACTGCCTTGAATTGTATATGGTTTCATGCCTGTTCTGTTGGCGAGACGCTAGCCGCTGTGCATTTGGTTAACCAATGTCTGGAAGAATTCCCTGAAATACCCGTATTAGTCACCACCACGACACCAACGGGTTCTGGTCGTGTTCGTGCGGTGTTCGGCGGCAGGGTGCAGCATTGTTACCTGCCCTATGATATTCCTGGTGCGATGAAGCGATTTTTTCAGCGCGTTAAACCACGCTGTTGTGTGATCATGGAAACCGAATTATGGCCTAACTTATTAAAACAGTGCCGCACTCATAACGTTCCAGTGATGTTAGCCAATGCGCGTTTGTCTGAAAAGTCAGCGCGAGGTTATGCGCGCGTTTCATCGATGACTCATGCCATGTTACAAAGCATATCGCATGTTGCTGTGCAGTCAGTTGATGACGGTGAGCGTTTTGTGCGTTTAGGGTTTGATGAAAAAAAACTAACTGTCACGGGAAGCGTAAAGTTTGATATTGCGATTGATGAACACATTGAGACACAAGCGCGTAATTTGCGAGAAAAAATAGGTTTAAATCGCCCTGTGTGGGTTGCAGCGAGTACGCACGCGGGTGAAGAAGAGCAAGTGCTTAATGCGTTTGAAAAAGTTTTATCTCAACAGAAAGAGGCTTTACTTATTTTAGTGCCACGGCATCCAGATCGATTTGGTCTTGTTGAAAAAAATTTAATAAAACAAAATTTCACATTTGTTAAACGCAGTGAGAGTGTTGCTTGTGATGCAAAGACTCAAGTTCTTTTGGGCGATACAATGGGAGAAATGTTTGCGTATCTAGGTGCGAGCGATGTGGTATTCGTCGGAGGAAGTTTTATTGCTGTCGGGGGACATAATGTGATGGAGCCTGCAGCATTGGCTAAACCTATTTTAATTGGTCCTCATTGGTTTAATTTTGCAGAAGCGGTGAAGCAGCTACAACAATCCGATGCCATTATTGAGGTAGACGACTCCTTGTCGCTAGCCAAGAATGTTTTAAATTTGTTCGAAGATGTAGCATCCCGCCAATCCATGGGGGTTCGGGCGAAACAGGTTGTGGATAACAATCGAGGTGCGGTGGTTCGACAATTCAATATTCTAAAAAAAGTGCTATTATGAAAGTTGAGCAATAGTATAAAGGAAAAACCATGCCGAGCGACTACGAACTTATTAGAGATGAAAAAGGCAATATCCAACGTGTTGAATTAAATATCTCAGGCTATGATTTACTAGATCATCCTAAGTTAAATAAGGGGTGCGCTTTTACACGCGAAGAGCGTCGGGCTTTGCACTTAGAAGGCAAGGTTCCCTATCATGTCGAAAGCCTAGAAGACCAAGTCAAGCGTATTTATGCGCAATATCAAGAGCAAACCAGTGACATTGCAAAAAATATCCACCTCAATGTCCTCCATGACTTAAATGAGACAGTTTTTTATCGATTAGTCACCGAGCATTTGGAAGAAATGCTTCCTATTATTTATACCCCGACTGTCGGGGATGCCGTTCAACGTTTTAGTCTAGAGTTGCGCAGGCCGCGCGGTCTTTATATTTCTTATCCCGATATGGATCGTATCGAAGAGATTATTGAAAACCGTTTAAATAAAGATGTCGATATTATCGTTGTAACTGACGGTGAGGGTGTGCTTGGCATTGGGGATCAAGGCATTGGCGGCATGAATATTTCTATCGCCAAGCTAATGGTTTATGTTATTTGCGCGGGCGTAAATCCGCATCGCAAACTCCCTATTCAACTCGATGTAGGAACGAACAACCAGCATTTGCTTAATGATCCGATGTATTTAGGTTGGCGTCACGAGCGTATTTCTGGAAAAGAATACGATGAGTTTATCGATCGTTTTGTTACCGCTGTACATAAACGTTTTCCGCATATATTTTTGCATTGGGAAGACTTTGGTCGCGAAAACGCGCGTAAAAACTTGGGGCGCTATCGCGACAAAATGCTGACATTTAATGACGACATGCAAGGCACAGGCGCGGTGACTTTAGCGGCTGTTTTGTCGGGTGTTAAAGCTGCTGAGCGTGAATTAAAAGATGAGCGGTTTGTCTTTTTAGGGGCAGGTACTGCAGGCACTGGTATTGCAGATCAAATGTGCGACGCTCTTGTGCGCAGTGGTTTAACTCGAGAACAAGCCTATGAGCGTTTTTGGATGGTAGATCGTTTTGGTTTGCTTACTGATGATATGACAGATGTTACTGATTTTCAAAAGCCGTATTTAAGAAAGTCGAGTGATATTGCTAATTGGGATTATGACAAATCAAATCATCCAGATTTGTTGGATGTTGTGAAGCACGTTAAACCAACTGTCTTGATTGGTTGTTCAACGTGCGCTGGTGCTTTTAATGAAGATATTGTTAAAGCGATGGCAGCGCATGTCGAGCACCCCATTATTTTGCCACTATCAAATCCTACTTCTTTAAGTGAAGCGCATCCTGCGAACTTGCTAAAGTGGACAAATGGTAAAGCGTTTGTCGCAACGGGCAGCCCATATACTGTCAATTACAATGGTAAAACAATCCATGTTGCTCAGAGTAATAACGCTTATGTTTTTCCAGGTATTGGGTTGGGCGTGATCGCGTGTTGTGCAACACGATTGACAGACAATATGTTGTGGGCAGCGGCGCAAGCGTTGAGTGATGCTTCTCCTGCCATTAAGGATAAAACAGCACCAATATTACCTGAGCTTAATCAAGTGAAAGATATTAGTCGTAAAGTCGCTGTAGCTGTCATTGAGCAAGCAAGAGAGGATGGTGTATCATCTATTGATGATAGTGTCGATCCCAATGAAGCGATCGATCAAGTGATGTGGTATCCAAAATATTATCCGTATGTGAAGAAATGAATTTATCAGCGCAACAACAACAATATTTAAGTGCCATGGGCATACAGCTTTGGATCTCGAATGAAGCTGATGGTGAAGCGTCTGTTGATGCTATGTCAGAGGTTGTGCCTGAAGTTAGTCAAAGCGCTGCTGTCATTTGGGCGGAGTTGGAAGATAAAGTCAAAGGCTGCGTGGCTTGTGGTCTCGATAAGACGCGAAAAAACACCGTGTTTGGAGTAGGTAATCGGCAAGCTGAAATTATGTTTGTTGGTGAAGCGCCTGGACAGCAAGAAGATTTAAAAGGCGAACCATTCGTGGGCCGCGCGGGGCAGTTACTCAATGCCATGTTGCAAGCAATTGATGTGAAGCGCGAAGATGTTTTTATTTCGAATATTTTAAAATGCCGGCCACCAAACAACCGTGACCCATTACCTGATGAAGTGAAACATTGTACTGATTTTTTAGTTCGGCAAATTGATTTGATACAGCCGAAAATTATTTGTGCTTTGGGTCGTGTTGCGGGCCAGTATTTGCTGGATACGCAATTACCGTTGGGAAAGCTGCGTAATCGGGTGCACCAGTATCGTAAAACACGCACACCGTTAGTCGTGATGTATCATCCGGCATATTTGTTGCGAACGCCAAGTGCGAAGCGCAAGGCATACGAAGATTTGTTGTTGATGAAAAGGCAGTTAAAGGGATAATGTTATGAGTACTACTGTTGTGTATCCGGGCACTTTTGATCCTGTCACTTTGGGCCATATCGATATCATTGAGCGTGCGTCACACATGTTTGATCAAGTGATTGTTGCAGTAGCCAAAAGGCCTGAAAAAGAAACGTTGTTTGAATTCGATGAGCGTGTTGATTTAGTGAAGGATTGTTTAGAAGGTAAAGATAAAATTAAAGTTGAAGGGTTTAGCGAATTACTCACTGATTTTTTAAAGCATCATCGTACACACACAATTATTAGAGGCGTGCGTGCGTACAGTGATTTTGAATATGAAGTTCAGTTGGCAAGCATGTATCGCCGGCTTATGCCTAATATCGAATGTGTGTATTTACTCCCTTCGGAAAAGAACATGAATGTTTCTTCCTCTTTGGTCAGAGAAGTTGCTCGGTTAAATGGTGATGTTTCGAGCTGTGTTCCTGATTTTGTGGCCCAGGCTTTGCAGGCTAAAGTGCATGAAAATATGAACTAATTCAGGTGATTTTATCCCCAGAATATGCTAACATGCCCATAAGTTAACCAGCAGAGGTATTACTATGATATACGGCCTTTTAGATCTTCCATGGTGGGGTTATGTTATTGCAACCCTCGTAATGACCCATATTACCATCGTTGGCGTCACGTTATTTTTACATCGTTCGCAAGCGCATCGTGCTTGTGATTTCCATCCGATTGTCTCGCATTTTTTCCGTTTTTGGTTATGGCTTACCACCGGCATGGTGACAAAAGAGTTTGTCGCAATTCACCGTAAACACCATGCGAAGTGTGAAACAGAAGATGATCCTCACAGCCCACAAGTATTAGGAATAGAAACAGTACTTTGGCGCGGAGTTGAGTGCTATCGTGCGGAATCTTTGAATAAAGAAACCATCGAACGTTATGGTTCTGGGACTCCTGATGATTGGATGGAGCGTAATGTCTATACGAAGCGTAGTGTATATGGTGTCCTTCTGATGTTGATTTTAGATTTGGTCTTCTTTGGTGTTCCTGGCTTGACTGTTTGGGCAATCCAGATGATGTGGATTCCATTCTTTGCTACAGGGGTGATCAATGGTATTGGGCACTATTGGGGTTATCGAAATTATGAGATTCCTGATGCGTCTACCAACGTGTTACCTTGGGGTATTCTCATCGGTGGTGAAGAGTTACATAACAACCATCATACCTTTGGAACCGCTGCTAAATTGTCGATAAAGCCTTGGGAATTTGATATTGGTTGGTTGTATTTGAGAATCATGAAGTTTTTTGGTTTGGTGAAAATCAAGCGTATGCCTTCTAAGCTTGTAAGCCAGCCAGGTAAATGCACTATTGATGCTGAAACCATTACAGCTGTGTTTAGCAACCGTTTTGAGGTATTGACCAACTATACTCGTGAAGTGTTAATGCCAATTTATTTTGAAGAAAAAACCAAAGCTGGTGAGTGTGCGAAGCAGTTATATGCAAAAACAAAGCGACTCTTCAAGAGAGAACCTTCTTTAGTGAATGAAAAAGGAAAAGTGCGCATTAACGAAGTATTAGCTGCGAATGAGCGTTTGTCGAAAGTCTATAACTTGCGTCAATCTTTGCAAGATATTTGGTGCAAAACGCAGATATCACAAAAAGAATTTATCGAAGCTTTACAGGCTTGGTGCCAGCAGGCCGAGGCTAGTGGCATTGAGTCTTTGCGTGAATTCGTTAACAAATTAAAGTCTTATACGCTTGCTAATAAAGCAAAGGTCGCGTAGTAAGATTATCAATTTGCATACAACAAATGTTCAACACCCCCGCTTAGTCGGGGGTTTTTTTTGTTTATCGGGCTGTTGCATTCTACGACTGTCATCCCACGGTTTATCCGCGGGGTCTCTAAAAATCAATAACATAATGCATTAAAATAAGAAAATATTTAACAAGCGAGCGCGCTGTAAAAGCGAATATGCGTAGCTAGAAATGTTGATTTAGAAAAGAGTCGGCAGCCGACTACTTAAGCTTCTTGTCTTCCACGGCCATGACGTGCATGCCGCATTTGCCTGTCTCTTCGTTGTAGGCGCGAGGGTCAAAAATTTTCTTTTGTAACTTTTCGCGTTTAGCGCCTAGTTTTGGCTTGGTGGAAATTTGAGCCATTTTGAAATATCCGGTGCGTTCACCGTTTTCTTTTTTGCCTTGTGAAACAAGTTTTACAATAATACGATCACCCATGACGATTCCTATATATATTTGCCAGTGGTCATGATGCGTCTGATGACTTCATCAATGCCGAGTTTATCAATAATGCGAAGGCCTTTGCTGCTAACAGTCAAAGTGACGTAGCTATCGGTGCTTGGCACATAAAATCTTTTTTTGCGTAAATTCGGCAAAAATCTGCGTCTGGTTCTATTTTTGGCATGAGATACGTTATTGCCGGCCATTGGACGCTTTCCGGTAATCATACAGACTCTTGACATAATTCTTCACCTTAAATTCTGAGTAAGAGCAGATTTATAACAAAGTTTTTGGAAGAATGCAACTTTAAGAGGGCGGCCAATGCTCGGAAAACGAGTAAGTAGTATTGCCCGCTACGATGATGTGATCGGCAAGTTCAATTTCGAGCATTTCCAGAGCAATACGGATTCTTTTTGTCAAAATTTGATCGTTTGTGCTGGGCTTAGGGCTTCCGCCTGGGTGATTGTGAGCAATGATGACGGCGGCGGCGTTGTTATCGAGCGCGCGTTTAGCGACTTCGCGGGGGTGGACAACAACATGGTCTAGAGTGCCATAAAAAAGTTCCTCATATTTAATGACTTGTTGTTGATTATTTAGAAATAGGCAGGCAAAAACTTCTTGTTCGCGTGATTTGAGTTTAAGGTGGATATATTCACGCGCTTCACGCGAAGATAAGATGCGTGGTTGGCATTGTATTTTTTCATAGAGGTAGCGCTTGCCTAGCTCTAAGCCAGCTTGTAGTGTTGCAATTTTCGCTTCTCCTAAACCAGGAATATCGCTTAAATCCGATCCAGGGAGATTAAGCAAGCCATTTAGTCCTTTATGGGTATCGAGTAATTCCTGAGCTAGCGCTATCACGGGTTTACCTTTCAAGCCTGTTCTCAGGAAAATCGCCAATAGTTCGGCATCACTTAAGCTTTCAACGCCTAGCGTTAAGCATTTTTCACGTGGTTGCATTGACATGATAATGTCCAGAAATAGACGAGGTGTAAGGCTATTTTAGAGGGTCGGAGCTATGATGACAATAGTGCTTGATTCAGGTAGACTTGCGAGCACTACATAAGAGGTATGCTTTCAATGGAAACTATCGAATCTCGAGTTGCGGATGTCGCAGTCAATAGTGAAAATATTGAGTTAAAAATCTTAGATCCACGCATTGGTAATGAATTTCCCTTGCCTACGTATGCAACTGCTGGATCGGCAGGCTTGGATTTGAGAGTATGTTTGGACGAGCCCTTAACAATCGCGCCCGGCGAAACTGTTCTCTTACCTACAGGTATGGCAATTTACATTCGTAACCCTAATCTAGCGGCGACCATCTTGCCCCGCTCAGGCTTAGGCCATAAAAAGGGTATCGTGTTAGGCAATCTCGTTGGGTTGATCGATTCTGATTATCAGGGCGAATTGAAAATTTCTTGCTGGAACCGTTCCGATGAGGCATATACCATTGAGCCAGGTGAGCGCGTA
Source organism: Gammaproteobacteria bacterium (assembly GCA_046290385.1). Taxonomy (GTDB): domain Bacteria; phylum Pseudomonadota; class Gammaproteobacteria; order JAGOUN01; family JAGOUN01; genus JBKAGM01. The sequence continues at coordinate 5,397 of JBKAGM010000043.1, read as the reverse complement.
GCGCAGTTAGTGATTTTGCCGGTCGTACAAGCTAAGTTTCATGTCGTAGACGAATTTGCTGCTACCGATCGTGGTGAAGGCGGGTTCGGCCATTCAGGAGTCAAGTAATGCCAGAAACATCTATCGATGCTTTACCAAAAAGTATTTTTCGTGCCTACGATATTCGTGGTGTTGTCGGCGAAACATTAAATTCCGAGATTATGCAAAGTATTGGGCAGGCGATTGGTTCCGAAGCGCGATCGTTAGGTAATACAAAGATAGCTGTTGGGCGTGATGGCCGCTTGTCTGGACCACAGTTATCGAAAGCATTGATCGAAGGTTTGTTGATGAGCGGCATCGATGTTATCGATTTAGGTCGTGTGCCAACGCCGGTTTTATATTTCGCAACGCACGTACTAGAAGGTGTCTCGTCTGGCGTGATGTTGACTGGCAGTCATAACCCAGTCAATCACAATGGCGCGAAGATTGTGTTGAATCATCAAGCGCTCGCTGGCGAACAAATTGAAAAGTTATACCAACGTATTTTAAATCTGGATTTTACGACGGGCGAAGGACATCTCACCAAGCTCGATATTATTTCAGAATATATAGCAACGATTAAGAAAGATGTTACCGTTAAGCGACCATTGAAAGTCGTTGTCGACTCGGGTAATGGTATTGCAGGATTAGTCGCACCTACATTGTTGCGCGAATTGGGGTGCGATGTGTATGAATTACATTGCGAAGTCGATGGCCATTTTCCTAACCATCACCCTGATCCTAGCCAGATGGAAAATCTGCAAGACTTGATTCAAATGGTTTGCCAAAAGAAAGCCGATATTGGTTTGGCATTTGATGGCGATGGCGATCGCTTGGGTGTGGTGACGTCAAAAGGGGATGTGATTTGGCCTGATCGACAATTAATTTTATATGCCCTAGATATTTTAAAGCGCACACCTGGAGCGACCATTATTTATGATGTGAAATCAACAAGACACTTAGCTACGCAAATCGAAGCCAATGGCGGTAAGCCACTGATGTATTGTACGGGACATTCTTTAGTGAAAGGGAAGATTCGCGAAACCGGTGCATTGCTCGGTGGAGAGATGAGTGGCCATATGTTTTTTAATGATCGTTGGTACGGTTTCGACGATGCGCTATACACGGCGGCGCGTTTATTAGAAATTCTCTCGCATGATGAGCGCGATCCTGATGCAGTATTTGCTGAAATTCCTGAAGATGTTAGTACGCCAGAGCTACGCATCCACATGCATGATGATGCAAAGTTTGATTTTATGAAAAAACTTGTCGAATCATCGCGTTTTGATGGTGATGCGCAAATCAATACTATCGATGGTTTGCGTGTCGATTTTCCTGACGGTTGGGGATTGGTGCGCGCATCAAACACGACGCCTTTCTTAGTCGTGCGATTTGAAGCCGACGATGAAAAAGCTCTGCAGCGTATTCAAAATCAGTTCCGCCAATGCTTATTGTCCCTAGATGCCGACTTGAAGTTGCCGTTTTGATTTTCATTTCTTCATACTAATCAAAGAGATAAACCAAAGCCAAGTTTCTGCAATGAAAGACTGGTTGATTTTTGCGCTATAAATATGTATAATTACAGACCAAAATAATTATATATGAGCTAGCGCATAGAGGGGGTTGCTATGTTGGGTAGAGTGCCAGAAATCAAATATGGCGAGAATTATTTTTTTAATTCTATGGCGAATGGTTTAGTCAGTGACCGCTTTAAGTTGCATGTGTCATTACCAAAAGAAACTTGGTTGAGGTCTGATTGCAACAAACATATTAAAGTTATCAGTTCTCTTTTAACCAATGCCACAAAAAAAGGTTTAATTTCTGGATTCAAACATTTCAACAAGCATGGGATAGAGCACCAACAAAAAATTGCGGAAATACAAGTGCTTCTTCAAGAATTCCATGAGCTTAAAATGACAACGAATAATTTGTCAGATGAGGATCAATTGACGGTTCTGGATAAATTCTTAAAAAGTAAAGTGACGAGCGAGCTTGACAGATATACAGGCGACTGTATTTTAGAAGATGAATTAGAAGAAACAATATCAATAGAGAGTCTCTGTAATAACGCATTAGAACAAAGGGTTTTGGCAAATTTCGGGCCACTGATTTATTTGGGCCATATGCTGCAGAAAGATCATGAGAGATTCTCTTTCGAAAATGTTTTAGCTGGACTTCAGTCTCAACTAGAAGCCTATAATCGTTTTCAAGAAGGGGATCAGTTTACAGTTTACTTGCCGGATAATGACAGGTTTTGGTCATTCCCAGCCTTCAAGGATTTTATATTGTTGTGTAACAATATACAAGGCTATTGCAGGAATCAAGGAATTTCTGCGGGAGAAATAGGGTATGCAGCCGGTCGCATATCAGCGAATATAAATTTTCGACTAGAATATTTTAGTATGCCTTACGATCGTAGTTCCGGGGCACGTTTGCACGGTGATGAGTTTAATGGAGATGAGAAGGAAGAGCGCGCGCGCGAAGAAATTTTAGATCATTTAGTCTATGCTCTTTTATCAGTGCGATATCAGCATGAAGTTCTCCATAGAGACTCTTTCTCTGATCACATAAATAGTTTTTTTTCGGAGTATAATGTTCAAACGGATGAGGGGGTTGATGCTCTTTTCAGCGCTTTGAGGAGCTCACCACCATCCTCTCCTCGTTAGGAATTAAAAAAAATCGAGATAATTAAAGGGGCTGTTGCATCCTACCATTGTCATCCCGCGGTTTATCCGCGGGATCTCTATAAATCAACAACCTATGGTTGTTGATTTATAGTTAAAAGCCAGTTTGCAACACTCCCTTAAAACAGCATCTCACCAATAGGAATTCAAGAGTTTTCGAAGAGTGTTGGATCCTCCGCCTTCGCGGAGGGTGACGCATATAGCGCTTTTCTGGATGCTGATTTGAGGTTGGTTTTAAGAGATTATCTCTTTGAATATAGACCTTAAATAGGTTTCTGGTGTGATAAGCTCGCCTTTTATCCCAAGCTCTTTTTCTGCAGCGCTTAATGCACGCATTTCGCGTTTCATTGTTTCGGGGTTTTCAGTGTCCCATACGACTTGATAGAGTTTTTTTCTGTTCATGGGGTCTTCTGTTAAAAAGTCAATTTCATAGCGCTCTTTTGTTAAATAGTAATAAATTTTGTGATTTTTGCGACGCAGGTCTAAATAAAAAAGATTTTCAAACAAGTGTCCGTAATTGTGGTTAATGCTGAATGAAAAAGCATTCGTTAGACCTGTGTCAATTGCATAGATTTTTTTTGGATTTGTTTGCGTTTTTCTAACAGACTCACTGTAAAGCGGCACAGAAAAGGAAAGATAAGCATCTTCAATATACTGCAAATAATCGTAAATTGTGTTTTTCGCGCCGGAAAAGCCCTGGCTTTTAATGTCATTACATAATTTATTAATAGATAATGAAGTAGATGGGTTTTTGAGTAAATAGCCAATAATATATTTAATGAGAGAAATGTTGCTGATTTTATATCGCTCTATGATATCTTTCATGATAACGAGCCCGACGTAATCTTGTAATAGTTGCTTTCTGTTTAATTTAGGAAAGGCAAGCGTTTCAGGAAAACCGCCTTCATGAAGGTAGTGTTTTAGATTTTTAAATAAGATGTCTTGGTTTTGTTTGGAAAAAAGATCGCCTGATAGTTTAACGTTAGTATAGCCTAAAAATTCTTTGAAGCTGTAAGGAAAAATTTCTGTAGCAATAGAGCGTCCGCGTAAAGAGGTCGCAATTTCTTTGCTGAGAAGTTTTGCGGAAGATCCTGACAAGTAGATGTTAGCTTTTTTCGTATTGAAAAAACGCCGTATAACAATCGCCCAGTCTTTGACGTTTTGTATTTCATCTAAAAATAAATAGCATATCTCATCATGGTTTTCGGGGTAAAGTTGATAGAAGCCTTCAAGTAGGTTTTTCAAGTCAGTTTGTTTGCATGGGAGTAAACGGTCATCTTCAAAGTCAATGTATAAAAAGCGCGTCAAAGGAATGTTGTTTTGTTTGGCGAGTCGTAAAATTTGCTGTAATAAAAAGTATGACTTTCCTACGCGACGCATTCCAATAGCAACATGGATTTTGTTTTCCACCTTTGGCAACGCTATTTCACGTGTGAAACTGTTTTGTAATGAGTCGAGTTTGTGATTGAATTCAGAGAGGAGTGTTTCAAGTAATGCGTTCATAATCTTGCTCGGTGTGTTGAGACAGTATTATTGTAATCTGAGTCAATTCATTAATCAAGAATTATATAAATCTGAATCAATCCACTGATCCAGATTTATATAAAATTAATTAAAATCATATGGTTATATTCTCAAAAGTACCATCAACCCAAGGAGCATGATAATAACGCCAGAAAGGTAGTTGATGTACTTAATGCTATTTTCACTTAAGCGATGATGCAGTACAAAAGCAACGCCGCCGCTTAATAGTAGCCACCAGGTGCTGGAGCCAAGGATGACGCCAAGAACTAATAAGACAGCATGTACGTAGTTGGTGTGTGTTGAGCCTAATCCTAAACCTGCGAAAATAGCAATAAAAGATAAAATCGTGGCGGGGTTAGATAAGGTTAAAAAATAGGTGCTTAAAAACGCGTGCCATGAAGATTTTTCTGCGTCTTGCTTTTCATCACTGGATGCTATTTGTGAAACAAAAAGTTTTCCCCCTAAAAATATTAAAAATAATCCTCCCAGCATTTGGATAATCAGTTTATGTTGAATTAAAAAGGTAGAGACAGCCGTCAACCCAAATCCTGCGATAACACCATAACAACCATCGGCAAGCGCTGCGCCTAGGCCAGTCAGTAAGCCTATTTTAAACCCATGATGCAAGGAGCGTTGAATGCAGAGCAAGCCAATTGGGCCAACAGGAGCCGCAATCGCAAATCCAATGATTAAGCCTTTTAGGAATATTAACATAATGTTTTGCAGCTCTCTCTTCAGATTTTTTTAGCTAGTTTTTCCTGGCTTGTGCCAAGGATTCTTGACTTTGAGGCGTTGTGGCATACATCAAAATAAGCGCAAACAACCCACTCCCTACGGGCGTCATTGCGAGGCACGAAGTGCCGAAGCAATCCAGACGAAATCAAATGACGGAACCATTAATCGCCAGCAGTGCTCCGTTACTCAACTTCGACTGGATTGCTTCGTCGCGCTACGCGCTTCTCGCAATGACGCCCGTAGGGGGAAGGGGTGCCGCCCGTAGAAGGGGTAAGCATGGCATTTTTCAGGAAGTGTTGCAAACTGGATTTTCATGGAGCTTGCACCCCGGCCGCTGTCATCCCACGCCTTATGCGCGGGATGACAATGTTTTCTTGATAGCGTTACTTCAATGTAGGGTGGATTAGACCGAAGGTCGTAATCCACCAGGCCAGCA
>JBKAGM010000042.1:0-14659 GCA_046290385.1 Gammaproteobacteria bacterium | reverse complement strand
GGAATCTCCTTGGGGTGACAATCAACCAGAGTTGTCATTTCGAGTGCAGCGAGGAGTCTCCTTGGGGTGACAATCAACCAGAGTTGTCATTCCGAGCGTAGCGAGGAATCTCCTTGTAAATGGAAACTCCTCGGCTTTGCTTCGGAATGACAGAGAAACTTTAAATGTAGGGTAAATTAGCGCGAAGCGCGTAATCCACCAGGTGTGCCGAAACAACTTCTCCCCTTGCGGTTCGTCATTGCGAGGAGCGCGTAGCGCGACGAAGCAATCTATAGTTCTTTGAAAAATGGATTGCTTCGCCCTTGTAGGGTTCGCAATGACGGCCAAAGGGGAGGCATAAAAAATGCTTTATGCAACAAGGCCGCCTGCACGGGAATGACGCAAAGGGTGCGTGCTTTGATGACGACAACATAAAGGTAAAACTATGACAGACCAAAACCAAACCAATACCGACTCTCAGCAAAACGAGGAATTAGAAGACAAATTATCAGTACATCTCAAAGGTGTCGAAGACGGGCAGCTTAAACTTCCTGATGATTTATACATTCCCCCCGATGCACTAAAAGTCATCTTAGAAGCCTTCGAAGGCCCTCTCGATTTATTGCTGTATTTTATCAAACGACAAAACCTTGATATTCTGGATATTCCTGTCGCTAAAATTACCGAACAATATATGGAATATATCGAACTCATGCAGGGTTTGCGCTTCGAATTAGCGGCTGAATACTTGGTCATGGCGGCCACATTGGCAGAAATTAAATCTCGCATGCTGCTTCCACGCCCACAAACCGAAGAAGGCGAAGAAGAAGATCCGCGCGCAGAACTGATACGACGTTTGCAAGAATATGAACGCTTTAAAACAGCGGCAGAAAATCTCGATGCGATGCCACGCATAGGTCGTGATACAGCAATATGTACAGCAGAAACGCCTAAAGTCGATATCGATCAACCACAACCTAGCGTGGATATGAAGGAATTGATGTATGCATTTCAAAACGTAATGCATCGTGCTGAGGTGCGTGCACATCACCAAATTAAGTTCGAATCATTGTCGGTGCGTGATCGCATGAATGATATTGTCAAAAAACTCGAGTCAAAAGATTTCTTGGAATTTGCTGAATTATTTAACGTCAATGAAGGCCGTATCGGTGTGGTGGTGAGTTTTATCGCGATGCTCGAGCTGGTACGCAACAGAGTCATAGACGTCGTTCAATCTGAACCGCTAAGCCCTATCCATGTGAGGTTGGAAAGAGCTTAGCATCAAGTATTTAGAAAGCATTAGGGTTTTGTTTTTGCTCCTCGTTTCTGCTCTGGGGCGCTGATGGTGTGGTGTTCCCTGTTCCTTCACCTCCACCAGTTGAATTATCACCAGCACTGTTCATTTGATTTGCTTTGTCGCGCTCTTCCTGCTTCTTATCTTGTCGTTTTTCATAACCAAATTTATCAAGCGATTGGTTTCCAGCTTGAAGCGCTTGTGAACCTTGGCTGATGCCTTCTTTTGTTGCTTGTGAACCTTGATCGAATTGACCTTTCACTTGCTGCATATCCTCTTGTACACCGGCTGCAAATTGTGCCATTTCACCACCGCTCAACCAACGCATCACTTTGCTAGGGACAACATGGATGAGAGAAAAGGCCTTATTCATCGTAGCTAAAAATAAACCCATATAGATTGATAATACTAAGCATGCTTCAAAGACATTCATATAATCGTTGAATAATATGCCTAACATAGCGTTAAAACCAAAGTTAATTAAATATCCCCCGACATATGTCATAAATATCGCAGTAGAAAATCCAATAATTATGAGCGAAGGCTGCAAAAACATGTTTGCGATGAGCATAACGGTAGGTTCTGCCTTACCAAAAAAATCATGTCCATCTGGGTGCATTATTCCGATAGCTGCAATAGGTGCAGCAGCCATGGTTTCGATGACCGCAAGTATCCAACCCATAGCGGTAAAAGTAAAGATAATATAAGGTAAAAATGGTAGCAAAACATCTAAAGGTCCAGCAATCATTAAGACAAATGACGACCACAAGAGCATGATAGGCATAGCGATAGTCATGACTGTTTGCAGAAGCATAGGTATCTGAAGCATTACACTGCCTGCTGTGGCGGAAACCAGGGCCGCCGCTGCAAAGGCTGCCATAAAATCACTCCAAACTTGTTCTAGGAGGTTTAATAAGTCCCTACCAAGGAGGTGTGCGTTGACCACAGGGTTTTTACCATCGGAATTTGCTATGCTTTGTTGAAATGATTGCATGCACTTTGATATGGAGTCTAATAATTTATTCATATAATACTGAAAGTTTTTAGAGCCTTTCTCTACGTTAGAAAACCCTTGTGTTGTTAATTGCAAGGCTGAAGTGCTTTCTGTGCCTGTTGATGCGCCTGAGCTGCGAGCAAGCTCAACCAGGTCATCAAAAAGCTTTCCTGCATCATTAATGTCTGTTTGTGTGTTACTATGACTGCTGTCTACATCAGATGGCGTTTTATAATTTGAATCATACTCTAATACGGTATATTGACCATCATAAACATTAATATCATAATTGGTAGAGCTAGCGATGGCCGTATAGAAATAAGATCCTGCAGATACCCAACCATATTTAGTGCCCTGTTCCCAGAAATCATCGGAATCAGAGCTGCCATACTGATAATCGTATGCTAATGCGGCGGCAGAAACTAAATAATTGCTATAGGTTTTTTCTAAGTCTGCGACAAAGGTATCTCCAACTAGGTTAACTGTTGATTGGATACGGTTCTTTTGGCAATCGTTGTCATCAGGGTTGTTATTACAATAATTGACGAAATAAGAAGCGACGGTGTTCAGTGTTGGGCTCATCGTTGCAATGGATTGATTGTGCGCGATGGCGGCCTGTTGTTCAGGAAAATTGGCTGTGTCGTAAATAGGTAAGAGAAAACGTGCGCACTTTACGGTATCACCGTTTTTGTCTTCAGCACTATATGTATAAGAAACGTCTTTGGTGTTGTTGGAATAGGGTTGTGCCGTTGGATAAGGTAAGGTGCTATTGGTGTTGCCAGAATAATAGTTGATCGATTGCATACAGACGAGTGCGAGAAAAAGATTTTCGATGCTATCGTCGGACTTTTGATAAGAAACACTTACATCAGCTGGTGCAACGCTACCGCCACCACTAAGGTATTTTGCTGCAGTCGACCACAACTCATCGGCCGCACCGACACCCTGTAGCACAATCCACATCATTAAGATTTGAATAACACAATATCCGGAGCCAGAAGGGATAAGTAGAGCAATACCAAGCACCGTTCTAACAGGTACCCAGATGGAATGCATTTTTTTCCCCATCATTTCGCCTTCGCCAGCAGTGTTGATGGTCCCAACGAGTGTCGTATAACCAGCAATAATAATGCCAAGTGCAAGAATTATGGAGTTGAAGATAGAAAACAGCTGGCCCATCAACGTTGAGCCTGAGCCTGATAAAACGGTTCCGACATTTCCGAAGACGTCACCTAAGTAGACAACTGATTGGTCATTAACCACGGGGTCAAAAAAGGATGCCGTGGTTGCTGTGACTGTGGAGGTTGTTTCATCGGCAAAGCTTGCTACAGGATGGCATAGCGTAAAGGCAGCGACGAGTAATATGCCTAATAACATTAGGCATTTGTTGATAGAAAAACGAGGAAAAATGATCTTGCTCATATCCACAACTCTTTTTTAGTTCCCTTAATACCATCTTAAACAATATCAGGGAGTTAGTACAGTTAGCTTGCTTCAACGTGCTCATGATTGAAACAAGGTCCGGCTATGCTAACAAATTTTGGACAGGAAGGCAAGATTTTTTAAGATTTCCTTAAGGTTTAAGCATGTAACATATTGTTTTTTCGTTGTCTGTGCACAGTTTATCTTTCCTTGATGGATGAAGAATGTCTAACTGATCAATCTATATTCCCCACTCTGCAAACTTTATGCTACTATATCCGCATGACTGAAAAACAAACGCAAACACAAACCATCATCGAGGGTTTATTATTCGCAGCTGACCAACCCATGACCGTTGCACAGCTTGTCGAATTAATGGCAGAGCACGAGCCTGCACCTACCCGTGAATCAATCAAAGCTGACCTCAAGGCGTTACAGGAAGCTTGTGAGGGCCGTGGAGTTGAGCTAGTAGAGGTGGCTTCTGGATTCCAATACCGCGTACGTCAAGAAGTCGCGCCATTTTTGAATAAGCTTTGGCAAGAGCGGCCACCACGCTATTCGCGAGCTTCTTTAGAAACACTGGCATTAATTGCATATAAACAACCGATTACTCGAGCTGAAATTGAAGAGGTTCGTGGTGTAGCAGTAAGTTCGCATATCATTCGCGCCTTTTTAGAACGTGAATGGATTCGAGTCCTTGGGCATAAAGAAGTGCCTGGCAAACCGGCGTTATATGGCACGACCAAGCAGTTTTTAGATTATTTTAATTTGAAGTCTTTGAAGGATTTGCCCGAATTACCTGAGCCGAGCAACCTAGATGAGGCCGGTGAACAACTAGAAATGGCGCTAAATGAAAATGAAGAATCGATCACAAAAGACACGGCCGATGACCAAGCGAGCGAAATCGAATCAAACGATACCGAAGCCAGTGAAGGCGACGACATCGAAAACCTCGAAGACAAGCACGTCGAAACAGAAGAGCTCGACACGGTCGAAGACGAGCACACCGAATCGGAAGCTTTCGAGCCCATCGAAGATGAGCATGATGAAGCAGAAGACTTCGAAACAGCGTCAGAAGAGGGCGCGCTTGTCGAAGACGAACAATCCACTGTTACCGCCGAGTAACGCACGTATTCAAAAAATGTTAGCCCATTTTGGTTTCGGTTCGCGCCGTGAAATTGAGCGTTGGATCGAAGACGGTCGTATTACTGTTGATGGTGAGCTTGCAGAGCTTGGTCAACAGGTCAACCTGCGTTCTCGTATCACATTAGACGGTAACTTAATTAAGCTCGATAAACTGGCACAACGCCAAAAATCCAAGTTGTTGATTTACCATAAGCCTACTGGCGAAGTGTGTTCGCGCCATGATCCGGATGGCCGCCCTACAGTTTTTGATGCATTGCCTAGGTGCTCCCATGGTCGTTGGATCATGGTTGGGCGTTTGGATGTTAATACCAGCGGATTGCTATTATTTACCAATGATGGTGAGTTTGCGCATAAACTCATGCATCCATCATCACAAGTTGAGCGTGAATATGCGGTGCGCATAATGGGCGATGTCAGTGACGCTATGCTGCAACGCTTAAAAGCTGGCGTCATGCTCGAAGATGGTCCCGCCCATTTTGATCATATTGAAGCAAAGCCCGGCGGCACAGGTAAGAATCGTTGGTATCATGTCATATTGCACGAAGGTCGTCACCGTGAAGTCCGTCGTTTGTGGGAATCGCAGGGTGTGACTGTGAGTCGCTTAATCCGCGTCAGGTTTGGGGAATACGAATTGCCTCATTCGCTTCCTCGTGGGCGGTATTGTTATATTGATGTTTGATTTCTAGGCCTGCTCTATTCTAATTCTTTTATTCACTTGTTTTTGGTCATTTTCGCGTAGGCGGGAATCCAGTGGTTTTGAAAGAATGCTGAATGCTCCGCCTTCGCGGAGGATGACGCGAGAAAGGTGCGAAGGATGACGAGAAGAGTTCAGAGGATGTCGAAAAATAGCATCAACGTGAAGTTTGGGACATTTCAATTGATTGGTGCTGATTAGCATTGGTTGTCGTGCGTTCTTTTATCGAGTCTAAATTTTTGTCGTTTTTTAATTTTAAAAAATTAAGACGAGGTAATCCCGTTGAATATGCCCAGAAATCAAGACGGCGAGCTAGAGAGCCTTGAGGATTCATGTTTATTTCTCGAAGCAATATTTTTCTTGAAAGAGTTTCGGTAACCTTGTAGTACAAGCGTGTATTATTACAGTTTATGGGGTCATGTTCATTTAAAATATCGTTAATAATATTTTGTGTGGTACGGTTTCGTGCGGGATGAATAAAAAAGCTTACTGACGAAGGGGTTGAAGCATATTCATTCAATAGATGCCACAATGGTGATTTCTTTGCTTCAAGCATGTTTTGTGTTGTGTCACTATAAGAAGAAGGAAAAGAAGGTGCATACAAGTTGGGTTGGTGTCGAGAATCAAAGATGGGACATATTTCGTGAGTAATATTATTATATTGCTGTGATCGTAGGTGAATATTTCGTGGTAACAGCATGATCTGGTTTAGTCGGCTAATGTTGCTACAGCAGTGATTTATATCGTCTAGCATGGTGATTTCCATACGTTGTTCGCCATATGTTGATCGTAGTTTCCGTATGATTTGGTAGATTTGGATGTTTTTTGTCTCCTCCACATAATTAATCAGTGACCCATAGCCGTCATCAATAAGACTGTTATTATTTAAAAATTCTATTCCAAAGTATTCTTCCGGTGTTTCGGAGTTTTGACTATTTGCACAAGAAGAGATGCAATGTTCATCATATTCTTCTATATATTCTCGATATCCAATGCCAGCTTCATTCGTTTTTCCTTGGCTTGACAATAATAATTCAACGTCCACCAGTGTTGATACGAAAGGAGTAGTGGTTACGATGTTTAAGCGATTTATGATGTTTGTTAATGCAAAAAAAGACCCGTCATCGCCAAAAATTTGTGATTTTTCTTTAGCAAGATTGCGATGTGTCATGGGAATAACAATATCGTAGTTATTAATTTCTTCGCATATAACCTCGGAAAATTTAGGGCGGCTATTTTCGTCAGGAATAACCAGTGTGCCATCTATGTCAAGTAATAGTATTTTCAAAGTATCCATCGTTCCACCTTCCTTAAAATTTGAAAAAAACAATTGCGAAGAAATCGTCGTTTGAAGTTGATCAGCGGGTAGGTTAGCAGCAAAAACTTCACCCCGGTGATGCAGCAAGCAAGCCCACCCGTCAATAGGCGATCATCCACTAAGAGTGCTTCCTCAGGTCTGTTCTGAGTGATTTGCAATATTTCTTGCAGTCCATCTGGGTAAGGTTTTTTCCGTTTTCCACCAACAAATTTTAACCCGGGAAAGCGATCATCAAAATATCTCAGGCGCTCTTTAAAGACATTGTTTGAGAGGATGAATACATGGTTGACGCCAAAAGTTTTGATTGCAGAGTGTAGTGTATTTTCTATTTCAGGCGCAAGTTTTACCTCGCCATGTGATACAAGCACGCCATCGTAGTCAAAGATGAATGTTTTGATTCCTTCAGCTTTTAGTTCTTCAAAGTTTAAGTCGTTTACGCTATCGATGCGTTGTTGATTTGCGGCATGCAGGGCTTTGCGATGCTGCCATGCATTTGTAGTGGTGAATCTGAGCCTGCTTAATAATGCCATATGTCCATCTTTGTTACTAAGTGTTTTTTGATGCTTCATTCACAGTCAATCTTCGATCAAGCCAAGGAACGACAGAAGTTAATCTATCACTTTGCTATGCTAAACACAATGCGGGGGTTTGGGTAAGCCTGCAATTTTACATGCGCGTTTGAGTGGGTGGTCCGGGAAAAGCGCATATAATTCCTGGCTCGAAAAATCAGTGTGACTTTTTTTTAAGTGCGCAATCAAAATGCGCATAGTGGGCAATTTATGGTAGGCGTCATAAAATTCACGCAACGTTTCAATGACTAGCCAATGCTTCTCGGTAAGCGCAATTTCTTCTTCATGTGCGATATCTTTTGCTAAGGCTTTACTCCATTGAATCATGAAAGTTTCCAATGTTGAATGCATTCGTGTTGTTCGGTTAAGTCGACGAAGTCGTTTATGTTGATACCTTTGACTTTGGTTGGCAACTTTATTCCGCGGGCTTGCACGTCATCATTTAATGCATAGCATTGCTTTGGCAAGTCGGGGCATAGCGCAATCAGATAGACTCCGTCGTTTATAAATAAAAACACGTCTTCTTTGCTTGCTGTGCGTAAATATGATTCGAAGATACGCATTTGATTGGGTGAAAGACTGATAATATGCAACATAGTTAAATTTCAAAAATGCATCACAACATCGTGTGATTGTGTTAATGGTTGAATTTCTTCTGGCGCCAAGCGTTTAAAGCCTATTACAAAAGGATAGCGATCGAAGTTTAAACGTTTGATTGAAGCATCATCGGCATAAATGTTCTTAACGCCATAGACTTCGAGTAATTTAATCATTTTACCATGATGTCGACGCATAATTTTTTCAGGATATTGTTGCGCGAGTAATTGATAAATCCCATCGTCAATAAATACCAGTGACACTTCTTGTTCCAGGCTGGCAGTGGCAAGTGCAAAATCTAATGCTTCTTCGGCTTCTATGCCGTCATAGGGGGAGTTGTGGCTAAAGATCAGTACTTTCTTCATGCTAAAACACCATTACTCTATCACATTGCGACAAACTCTCGATGCAGTTTGATAAGTTTGACATGTTAAATGCTGAATGCATCGTGACAACCGATTTTCCAGTTTCTTTTGCATAGCTCTCATCGAGTATCCCTCGACGAGTCGCCGAAGTCACGCAAACGTTTAATGAGATTTTATATTGTTCTGCTAATTGTTTCCATAGCTCAGTCACATCCACTTCATCCTCATTGACATCGCAGCATTGAGAGGCTGTCAGTGCGCCAGACGCATAAAAGAAAACTTGAGAAACGTTGTGACCGCGGTCGATAGTTGCTTTTGCAAACTCGACAGCGGTCACGGCTGATGCATGTGTGAGGTGGTGAGAGGTGACGATAATAAGATAAGAAAGTTTCATATTTCCTATTAATCACGCCCACTAAAAGCAGCAAATAAGTTGAGTAAATTCACGAACAGTAAGTACAAATCCAAATACAAACTAATCGTAGCCATGATGTAGTTGGTTTCGCCGTTGTGAATGATGCGGCTGGTGTCGTATAAAATTAAACCGCACGCTATAAATACAGTTGCGCTCGAAATGGCGAGGTAAACTGCTGGCACTTTAAAGAAAATATTGGCTATGCTGGCAACGATGACAACCAGCAAACCGATGAATAAGAATTTTCCCATTGTGCTGAAGTCTTTCTTTGTCGTTAAAGCAATAGCCGACAAGCCCAAAAACGCTACGCCAGTTGTGCCAAGGGCTAAAGCAATTAGCGTACCGCCGTTAGAAAATTGTTGGATGTAAAGATTTAACATCGGGCCAAGCATGTAGCCAATAAATCCGGTGAATGCAAAGACAGAGACTAAGCCCCATGGGCTGTTGCGTAAAGCCATTGTCAAAAAGAGTAAACCGAACATGCCGACTAAGGAAAGTAAAAATCCCATCGGTTGCGCATTCGTGACCATCGCAAACACGGCGGTAGCTGCGCTGAATAACAAAGTTAGACTGAGTAATAAGTATGTATTTCTTAAGACGGTATGCGTCGCGATTAAGGATTCGCCTCTAGGGCGCGAAATGGATTGTGTTCTGTTGTTCATGGCAATACTCCTATATTTTTTAACATTATAGCTCGAAATATAGCTAATAAACAGGGTTGATTTGTTATTCCTTTTCCCTCTTGGTCATTCTCGCGCAAGCGGGAATCTGCCGGTTTTTAAATTATGCTGGATCCTCTGATAATTCTCTCCAACAAAACACTTGTATATTTCTGCAACCTTAGGTATGTTATTGAGATGGTGCCCTGAAAATGATCACCAAATATACACCTGTTGGAGAGATGGCTGAGCGGTTGAAAGCGGCGGTCTTGAAAACCGTTGAGGGGTAACCCCCCTCCCAGGGTTCGAATCCCTGTCTCTCCGCCATGCTTTTTTATCAATAAGTTAGCGCCGTACATCAGGGTACGGACACATAATAAAATTCGAACCGCGACCACGAGGGAGCGGAGACTTAATGAGGGAGCAACCATCATGATTAACGTATTAATAGTAGATGACCTTGATTTAATCCGTACAGGCATTCGTAGTCGTTTAGCTGGAGCAACAGGTATTAAAGTCATCGGCAAAGCCGAAAGTGGCGAAGAAGCAATTGCAAAATCACGCGAACTCAACCCTGACGTCGTCATTATGGATATCCAAATGCCAGGTATTGGCGGTTTGGGTGCGACCAAGCGTCTATTAAAATACAACCCTGATATTAAAGTTTTAGTATTAACAATCTTCGAAGATGATCCATTTCCTGCGCGATTACTCAGAGCAGGAGCTACGGGTTATATCACCAAAGATTGCTCTCAAGAAGAAATGATACGTGCTGTTAAGTCGGCGTATACGGGGCAGCGTTATTTAAGCCCTAAAATCGCTCAGCAAATGGCATTGCGTGCCGTATCAAATAACAACAAATCTCCTTTGGATTCATTATCACAACGCGAGCTACAAGTCATGCTGATGATTACCAGTGGCCGCAAAGCGCAAGATATTGCAGAAATGTTATGTATTAGCCCTAAAACGGTCAATAGCTATCGCTACCGTATCTATGAAAAATTGGAAGTGAACAATGATGTGGAATTAACACATTTCGCTTTGAAGATGGGCTTGGTCGATATGACAGATGTGCAAGAGATGGGTGAAGAAGACGGAGAGGCAAGCGAGTAACTTTTATGCCTATTATCTTGGGAATCGACCCGGGCTCTCGTATTACGGGATATGGAGTGATTCGCGCCGATCGTCAGCGACACGAATATCTCGCGAGTGGATGCTTTCGGTTACAGGCAAAGACGCTGCCTGAGCGTTTGTGTCAGATTCATGAAGGCATTGCCGAAATCATTCAAACCTATTGTCCCGAAACAGGCGCTATCGAAGAAGTCTTTTTTCATGAAAATCCTAATACGGCTTTAAAACTTGGTCACGCGAGAGGGACGGCGATTGCCGCAATGGCGTTGCATGCTCTTCCTGTTGCAGAGTACTCGGCACGTCAGGTGAAGAAGACCATCGTGGGCTATGGTGCGGCAAAAAAAGAGCAGGTTCAACACATGGTAAAAACTCTGTTAAACTTAAGTGGTGTGCCGCAAGTAGACGCGGCTGATGCATTGGCAATCGCTTTATGTCATGCGTTTCATGGGGCAAAAATATGATTGGAAGAATACGAGGAAAACTCATCGAAAAACAACCGCCATTGTTGTTGATCGAATGTCAAAATGGCGTAGCGTTCGAAGTCGAAGCGCCGATGAGCACGTTTTACCACTTGCCCGAGATTAATGAAGACATTATTTTACATACACATTTTGTTGTGCGCGAAGATGCGCAATTACTTTATGGCTTTCATGACAAAAACGAACGTGAATTATTTCGCACCTTGATTCGTCTCAATGGGGTTGGCCCTAAATTGGCGCTAGCTATTTTATCGAGCTTATCCCCAAGCCAATTTGCAATGTGTGTAAATAATAGTGATTCTGCAAGCCTGTTAAAAATTCCTGGTGTCGGCAAACGCACCGCAGAGCGATTGGTTGTTGAAATGCGTGATCGCCTGCCTGATAGCTTAGCCACCGATGCCTTCGATCGCTCTAATGCAAGCGCCTCAATGGCTTCGGTCATTGAAGAAGCGCAAAGCGCTTTGATCGCTTTAGGTTACAAAGCACAAGAAGCGACTCGCATGATTTCGAAAGTGCCTGAAAATATCCAAAAAATCGAAGATATAATACGCCACGCATTACAAGAGAGGATGGCATGACAATAGAAGAAGATCGTTTAATTACTGCTGATGCTGCATTTGACGATGAAAAAAACGATTCCTCGCTGCGACCAAAACTATTAAACGACTACATCGGTCAATCTAAAGTGCGCGAACAGATGGAGATTTTTATTCACGCTGCTCGCAAGCGTCAAGAAGCATTGGATCATGTTTTAATATTCGGCCCCCCAGGGCTAGGTAAAACGACCTTGTCAAACATTATTGCGAATGAAATGAATGCAAACCTTCGTTCAACCTCGGGACCAGTGTTAGAACGTGCGGGAGATTTAGCAGCATTGTTAACCAACCTGGAATCGCACGATGTATTATTCATCGATGAGATTCACCGTTTAAGTCCTGTTATCGAAGAAATTTTATATCCTGCCATGGAAGACTTTCAATTGGATATCGTCATTGGCGAAGGGCCGGCAGCGCGTTCGATAAAACTCGATTTGCCACCATTTACTTTAGTTGGTGCAACAACACGTGCAGGATTGCTAACGTCACCTTTACGTGATCGTTTTGGTATCGTGCAGCGTTTAGAGTTTTATTCTATCGAAGAAATTTCAACGATCATCAAACGCTCGGCGAATATTCTATCGGTGCAAATTGATGAAGGGGGTGCGCGCGCGATTGCAGAGCGTTCTCGAGGCACGCCACGAATCGCTAACCGTTTGTTGCGTCGTGTGCGCGATTATGCTGAAGTAAAAGGTGATGGCATGATTGTCAGCGATATTGCAAGGCGCGCCTTAGATTTACTAGATGTCGATCAGCAGGGTTTTGATACGATGGATAGACGTTTATTGCTCGCATTGATTGAGCGTTTCGACGGTGGGCCAGCGGGCGTTGATAGCTTAGCGGCTGCAATTAGCGAGGAGCGTGGGACGATCGAAGATGTAATCGAGCCGTTCTTAATTCAACAAGGCTATATTATGCGAACGCCTAGAGGGCGTGTTGCAACGCGCCGCGCGTATTTACATTTTGGATTGCAGGCACCTAAAGAAGTTGAAGTGCAAAAGAACTTTGACTTATTGTAACTAGTTTATCAAAAGGGTTTAATATGACAGTCGACAACTCATTACTCGGTTATTTTTGGCATGCCAGCCCAGTCGTTAAAACCGTATTATTATTGCTATTTGCTGCATCCATATTATCTTGGACGTACATTTTTCAGCGAGTCACATTGTTAAAAAATATTCACCGATCACTTGAAAGCTTTGAAGAAGAAGTTTGGTCATCGTCAGATTTGACCCAAATTTACCAATCATTAAAAGAGGGTTTCAAACACGATGCGGGACTAGAATATATATTCTATCAAGGTTTCAAAACATTTGCTCGCGCACGTAAACATATGGCGCCCACAGCCGTGCTCGAAGCTGTATCTCGTGCGATGCGTGCAGCCGAAGCGCGTGAAATTGCAAAGCTTGAAAAACAATTACCTACATTAGCAACCATTGGTTCGGTGAGTCCTTATGTCGGTTTGTTTGGCACGGTTTGGGGGATTATGATGGCATTTCATCATTTATCAGGGGCAGAGCAAGTCACGATTGCTATGGTTGCGCCAGGGATTGCCGAGGCATTGATTGCCACAGCGATGGGGCTTTTTGCTGCTATTCCGGCGGTTATAGCCTATAACCGATTGTCGTATTCTGTTGAAACGATTTGTATGCGCTATGAAACGTTTCAAGAAGATTTAATGGGCGTGTTAGCTCACGTTTTACATACACAAAACTAATATGAAGACACCGCGACGCACAAAAAAACGTTTAATGGCCGAGATCAATGTCGTGCCATACATTGATGTGATGCTTGTATTGTTGATTATCTTTATGATCACAACGCCTTTGTTAACGCAAGGTGTTCACGTCAATTTACCTAAGGGTAAAGCTAAAGCGTTGCAACACCAACATCAACCCATCATCGTCACTGTGGATAAGAAAGGTAATTTTTACTTGAATGTGGCAGATAAGCCCGCGCAACCACTCACACCAAAAGCCTTGCAAAATTTAGTCTCATCACAACTCACGTTGAGTAAAGAGGCAAGTGTTGCGAGACAAGTCTATGTGCGCGCAGACAAAGATGTTGACTATGGTCGTGTCGTTTATGCCATGACGTTATTGCAGCAAGCAGGAGCTGGTGAAATTGGATTAATGACCGATAACCCGAGGGCATAACATGCGGCAATTTATATATGCAGTGTGTTTACATGTTTTTGTGATTGCTATCTTGCTAGTGAGTCTTCATCACCATTACCCAGCCCCTATCGTCAATAAGTCGACTAAAATTGTTCATGCGGTTGCTGTTGATAGCGCGTCGGTAGAGAAATCTATCGAACGTCTGGATATGAAAAAAGAAAAGAAAAAGCTCGTTGAGTATAAGCCGAAACCTCTTCCAAAGCCAAAACTAAAGCCAAAAGTAGTGAATAAAACACCGGTAAAGAAAAAAATTGAGAAGAAGAAGGTAGTGGTTAAAAAGCCCAAGCCAGTAAAAAAAATTATAAAAAAAGCAGAGCATAAAGATGAAAACAAAGCTGCGATCGCGTTGCAGAAAAAAATCGAAGGTTTACGAAAAAAGCATGCTCACGAAAAGTCACAAGCAATCGACGGCGTGGTGGATAAATACAAGGGGCTGATTCTAGAAGCTATTTCAAAAAATTGGTTGGTTCCACCAAACACAGACCAAAGCTTAAGTTGCCAGCTCTATATTAACCTAGCACCTGGTGGAATAGTTTTAGATGTTAAAGTGCTAAAATCCAGTGGAGACAGTTTATTGGATCGCTCAGCCATTGCTGCGGTTTATAAGGCATCGCCATTGCCAGCGCCGGCCTCAGGAGAGGGTTTTGATGCTTTTAGGCAGTTCAGTTTAACCGTGCGCCCGGAGAGTGTTGTTTGATGTCGCTATCTCCCTTTTTTGTCGCCCCGCGGCTTGACCACGGGGTCCATTGCAAGAGAGTTGCTTGGGCAGTGGATCCCGCGGTCAAGCCGCGGGATGACAGGAAAAAGAAACCACGGGATGACCG
>JBKAGM010000041.1:0-14769 GCA_046290385.1 Gammaproteobacteria bacterium | reverse complement strand
CCGAAGGGCGAAGCAATCTAGTCGAAGTTGAGTTACGGAATACAATTTAATGATGGATTGCTTCGTCGCGCTACGCGCTTCTCGCAATGGCGACCGTAGGGGTTTGGATCCCGCGCATAAACGATGAGACAACAAAACTAAGAGCGCTGCAACGCGACACAAAACAAAGCGCCACGGGGGCGACAACTAAGCAGAAATGTCATTCCGAGCGTAGCGAGGAATCTCCATCTGCAAGGAGATTCCTCGGCTTTGCCTCGGAATAACAATGTTACTTTTTTCATTAGCGCTATCTAAACGTATGCCTTATTCCCCAAACTCTGTCACAGTATATCGATAACATTCCATACTACCAGACCAATGATCTGAACCCATGCCGGCTTTATGTTTTAAATGCAGCAAGAACTCGGCAGGATCAGACAACTGCTTCCACACTGAAGGTAAAAAGGTTGCTTGCAAAGCACCATCTTTAATAATCAAACCATCAACGCCTGGGCGTAATTGTGTTAACAAATCTTGCTCTGAAGTCACTTGCATCTTTTCAGCAGGATTAAGTATAGAAATATGAATGTTAATTTTAGAAAGCTCTTCTTCTTGCAGAGGAGAAAAACGCGCATCTTTAAAAGCCGCCGCGAAAGCATGCTCTGCCACATCTTGTATTAACGGTTGATAAGCTCGCAAGGCGCCGATACACCCTCTCAATCGACCACCAGTCGTCAACGTTACAAAACTGGCACCATTCTCTCTGAGATGCCCTGGATAGTGTGACAATGTTAATTTGATTACGTCACGCTCTGCTAAGCCGTGCAAAATAGCTTTTCGAGCAACGCGCAACATGCGCGCTTGATCTTCTGCACTATACGTATTCAAATGCGCCATAACCGACTACCCTATCTTTTGGTCCTGCTGTGTCCCCAGAATTTCGCATATCTAATAACTTAGGCGTTAGATGCTGTTTTTTCGCTAACAACATTAACCCTTTGACGGGCACATGTCCGCATGCATCATAAGGCCCTACAGCATCGATGTCACCGTTCAACACTGCTTGGACAGTATTTTTATCCAGAGACTGCGCTTTATCATATGAATGATAATGACTTAGATCCGAGCTGACGACGACAAATGTTTTTTCCAAGCTGCGTGCATATTCAATCACGCCAGCAACTTGTTCGAGATTCGCATGCCCCACAATCAATGGAACGATTTCAAAATCATCTAATACGTATTGCAAAAATGGAATATGCACTTCGACGGAATGTTCGCGCTCAAACGCATCATCGATCACTTCCACCAAGCCTTTCTCAACAAGCATTTCTATCGTTTTTAAATCGATAGACACTTCGCCCAATGGCGTCGAATAATATCGATAATGCGGCGCTGCCACACTGCGAAAAGGATAGTAATGCGCTGGACCTAATACAAAAACACGTTTGATGCTGTCTTTTAAGGGAATCAACCCCTTATAAGCCATCGCCGCTGTCAAGCCAGAATAAATATACCCCGCATGCGGAGCAATCAACGCTTTAGGCGGCTCTGTTGGCGCTTGTGCTTTTTCAATGAATTCAGATATTTGAGTGATGAGATCATCCTTGTTCGCGGGATAAAAAAAGCCTGCGACATTGGGTAGCTTTATCGATCTTGCCATAAATTTCTCCTATACTACATTATAGATACTATTCCGAGGATGTCATCATGAAAAAAGACGATGCTTTCCCAACGCAATATTGGCATAAGCTAGAAGATGGTCGAATACAATGTGACGTCTGTCCACGCTTTTGCAAATTGCGTGATGGACAACGCGGATTATGTTTCGTGCGCATGAATCAAGACAATAAAATTGTTTTGACGACCTATGGTCGCTCTAGTGGGTTTTGTCTTGACCCAATTGAAAAAAAACCTTTAAATCATTTTTTACCTGGCAGCAGCGTCTTATCTTTTGGCACTGCCGGCTGCAATCTCGCCTGCAAGTTTTGTCAAAACTGGGATATTAGCAAATCACGCGAAATTGACACACTCGCAGATGAAGCCTCTCCTGAAATGATCGCACTCACTGCATCACAAGCAGGAGCACGTAGCATCGCATTTACTTATAACGATCCTGTGATATTTATGGAATATGGAATCGATACCGCGAAAGCTTGCAAGGAATACGGTATTAAAACTGTTGCTGTGACTGCCGGCTATATGTGCCCCGAACCTCGCGCAGAGTTTTATCGTTATATGGATGCCGCGAATATTGACTTAAAAGCGTTTACAGAAACGTTTTATTACAAACTAACTGGCTCACATCTACAACCTGTTTTAGATACCATTGTGTATTTAAAAAAAGAAACGAACGTTTGGATTGAATTAACAACATTACTGATTCCTGGCGAGAATGATACGCCCAAAGAAATCGAAAAAATGTGCACCTGGATTATGGATAACGTAGGTCCAGACGTTCCATTGCATTTTTCGGCTTTTCATCCCGACTACAAAATGATGGATAAACCACACACGCCGATTGAAAAGCTAATTATGGCGCGTGATATCGCAAAAAAACATGGGCTGCATTATGTTTATTGTGGAAACGTGCACGATTCTAATACAGGCAGCACGTATTGCCATCAGTGTGGTGAATGTATTATTGGGCGCGATTGGTATGAAATTTTGTCGTATGATTTAGATGATTCAGGTAAATGCAAATTTTGCGGCGCACAATGTGCCGGTGTATTTGATGGCCCTGCTGGTCACTGGGGTAGCCGACGCGTACCAGTACGAATTAAACGCCCTCATTTTGCTTGATTAAGCTTATCTTCACACATGCCGTCAAAAATGTGCTTTTGACAGGGAAACATGCATCATCAACTTTTGGAAAACGAGCATCTTCTTTAGGTATCAGCGTATTTGCTCGAATGTCATAATAATCCTTAGGCTCACTGTGAAAGCACTTCATCTGTGAGTTCATCTGTAATTCTCTAAAATACACCTCCAACAACTGCCTTACTTCAGACATGTCATTCATCAAGCTTGAGCGCTCGTGTGTTTTTTTTGAAAATGGCAAAGCGGTTGGATAATTAAATGAATAATACACTGGAAAATCGCTTAACAAATGAGGCGTTAAAAAAGTAGCCGGGTACATCGATGAATGATAAAAGTTATTATATGCTTGAGACAAACGCTTTATTGGAGCAATGCTTTCATCAATAGAAGGAGAAAATCCTGGCATTATACCTGAAGCTATTCCCAACAAATGCCGCGCTGTATAGATAACATAAGGCGTGGGCTTTAATCCACTATAATAACGAATCAATGATAAATCTAACTCTTGCATTATTGAACTTTTCGAATGCTGATCTAATAAATATCGATAAAACCCCTGCCAAGCGACTTCATTGACGTGCGTAAACCAAGCGCGCGAAAATACAAGCACTCGCGCGCACCATGGCTCACCCCAACAATCGTTATTTGCAATCGATTTAAAAAAACACCATTGTTCTTTCATGTTTTTTGGCGGCTTAATCTGTATATCAAATTCTTTTTGCAATGCACGATTTGCCTCTTTTTCATGAATTTTTTGCGCCATATAAATAGAACGCGCCCCAGCGGTTAATTTAACGCCTGAAAGTGGCAAGGCAGTTTGGGGGCCAAAGACATCACCGGGTTTTAATAAAGCGCCTAGAGGGATGATGGCTTGCGCGGCATCAGCACTCCATTCTACGCTATTTTGAAATACAATAAATACAGGATGTGTACTGAAATGTGGATAATCGAAGTCTTCAAAGTTGATTTCATCGCCATACCGAAAAGAAAACTCATAGAAAAAGTGATCATCATCAGGATCAAGCACATCAATAAGATGCGTTAACTCTGGGTTGAGTGGCAGTATTTTTTCACGAATTTTTTTCCAAGTATGAGTGATTTTTCCCGAAGTTTTCTTCTTCATCGCTCCGTCTCCTTATTTTTATTAGAAAATATCATCGCCAACGCAAGCGTTGACGATGACACCATCACTCACATAGCATAGCTTTCAAGTTATTAATTTTTCTTCGACATTGAAATAAACACTGCTCTTCACGCTCGAGCAATGCTTGTAGTTTTGTGATTTTAGCCAAATGTTGATCGTATGCAGTTTCGACAAATGAAATTTGTTTTACAACCACTGGATTTTTTGATTGAATTGTTTGGGCATTGATGTCCGTCATAAGTCACCTCCTAATTCCGTCTGACTTCAACATAATCCCATGATGCCCAATTTTACCAAAGTTTCCCACGAAGAAATTCTTTGGGCTAATTCTCTGGAGAATTTTCTTGATGAATTTGCGATGCTTTTTTCTGAGTGTAAAATACAAAATCGTTTAACTCTATGATTCCACTTGAAAAGTCCAACTGCAAAGCTAAAGGTGCCGGATGTTTTTCATAGCTTTTCACCAAGGCTTGAGCGCGTTTTTGGAGCGCCTCAGGGTCCTCCAACAGGCGTGAGGCAATGCCATAAAAGCCTGTTAATTTTGCGGCTTCCAACAGCCACCATGTGCTCGTTTCGGCATGCGGGATATTTAACCCTTCAAGATTATGGCTTTTAATAAAATATTCAAACAGCACCGACATTTCAACAATGGCTTCGAACTCGTCTTTTTTAACATTCCGAAGACGTTTCCATCGAATAAAAGCAAGTGGATTTAAGATGCGATGATGCGCGCGAAACTTTAACAACATTTCTTTTTTTGTTTTTTGTGAAAATACAACGTCGTGCTTTCTTGCCGATGCATCTATCGTCGCCCAATATTGCGCGGTGTATTGCAAGATTTCATACTTCAATGGATCTTTCGCTTTTAACACTTCGATCGGATCACCCAACTTTTTCAATGCCATATATTCGCCCGATATTTTCAACATCGCTAACAAGTGCTTTTTTGCATCCGAAAATCGTTGTGGCAATTTGTTAGCAACCGCCATAATGCGAGCCAAACGTTTAATTAAAGGATAATATTGATCAAAGAGGCGTCCTACCAACATTACCTTTTCATCTCTGGGCAACCAATCTCTAAAAATAATAAAAGGCTGTGATGCTGTAAAAAATTGCAACGCACTTAACAAGGAAGAATGTGAGAATGAAAACGGTGACGGCGATTCAAGGGTTTTTTCCGCAACATATTCTAACGCAGCAATAGCATCCAATCGCTTTTGATCGACAATAATATCATCACGACACCAAGACTCCTCTCGATCGAGCACACGATTAGCGTAAAACATTGACTTGTATTTCGCAATGATCGCTTCGCCTTGTGAAGACGATAATAAGCTTTGCTCTACAGCGTTTTTTACCGTCATACGAATATTAATCATTGCATCGGTTGATGGCATATAATCACGCTCTGCTGGTTGATGCAAGATAGCGACTTCGTCATCACCATCAATTTCACCATCACGATAAGCTTCAAAGACTCGCCCTACACCATGCATACCAAAAGAGTGCAACTCTGCCGCGCGTAATGCCCCCATTGAACTCGCGCCAACAACAATCACCCCCTGATGAAGGGCATATAAAATCTCTTTATGCCAAACAGCGGCCGTATTTTCAAACAAACCATCGATGATGACGATGCATCGGGGCTTTAGACGCAACAATTGCAAGATATTCCCACAACGCACAGGCGGCAAATAGCGCACGCTGGGCAATATTTTTTTTGCTTCACCTAAAGGACAACTCGGCCCGAGAAATACATATACGTCTTTCATCACATCCTCGCCGAATTAAAAACCATGCCGGGAATAAATGCTTGCACTACAGGAATAGCAAGGTCAGCCTTGGTATGATTAACTATATATAATTTATCAAAACCTTCGCGCTCAAAGGCTTGCATAATCGCCATTTTATTTTCAGAAAATGAAGTGGCCATCTCTGGCGACACACATGCATCCACATGTTTTTTACCTTGCATAACATGGTAAACGGGATCAGGATTAAACGTACGTTCTTGGTAAAAGCTTGGAAAAAGATCATCACGATTTCCTGAAATATACGCCAAACGCGACTGTACTGCTTCAGTTATCGCACGTGAAATGGCGACTTCTTTTGATAAATGTGTCCCAGTTCCTGTAAACACACTCAAACAACGCAACGGTTGATTGTCGAAAAGCGCACAATGAAAAGAAGGAATATTGAGAGAAGATGTAATTTCCCAAAGCTTAATAGAACATTCTCCTTGCTGCAATTGCGTGATGAGCGATTTTATTTCTGCCTGATAAATTGTGTCGATATTTATTTGCGTTTTATCGCGCGCGCGGGGCGATAAAAGTTGCCAACGCGTTAATGCATCACGCTCGATGACTTCGCACAAGGCATGGCACACCGCCTCATCTATTGTGTTTCCTGCAGCAATGCCGTTAGTGCTCACTTTAAAATGCGCATATTCATATCGCGAGAGTGTCGTATCAAGGCAAGTGACTATATGCGGGATGCATACCGACTGTTGCGAAAACATCTCCATAGCTGGCGTCCAAGCAAGCATAGCGTCATGCAAATTTGCTCGCGACAAACGCATCGTATGAAACTCATATGGATCAATCATTTGGTCACTGGAGCCTGATTGATACTTGCTATTAAACATCTGCACCGGAGGATTTTCCATATGAAAATATTCTACTGCCTCCATCATCGCCGAGATCGTCGCCATCATCTTAGATTGACCCTTGCCTTGCGAAATCGACAGGTGTTTTGCGTTGGGGCGAATGCAAGTGACAACTGGCATATTGAGATGATCTAAACCGGTAATGTCAGCAACACGTGTAATGCCCAAAAAAGCACGCTTTGCTTCTAACATAGCGAGGGTTGCTTCTGGCTGGCGAGCACGAATGGTGCCATTAAGATGGTAGTAAAACTGCGGCATATATACCCTTCATTTCAACAGGCAAAAAAAAGCCAGCTTCGACAAGAAGCGACTTCATAATATAAACTTCCGTGAAACGCCTAGATGAAATTAAAGCGTGAAATCCGTTAACGAATGTACGACTATCTCTGCTGATGAAAACATCGCAGACCAACAGTTGACCTGCTGAGAATTTCTTCGAGAAAAAAGTCGAGAAAACAAATTTAATGTATTTTCCATATCAACTCTCCTTTTTATACCAAGGGGCTGTCGCATTCTACGACTGTCATCTCGCGGTTTATCCACGGGATCTCTAAAAATCAATAACCGATGGGTATTCATTTTTAGTAAAGCGTTAGTTCGCAACATTCCCACTAAGAGGATTGAACCTCGGCAGGGAGTATAACAGATTTTAGCCCGCAAATGTAATGCCCTAAATGTGCTCATCTCGCGGTTTTTGATCGATGGTTTTCCTCATGGTCTTAGATTGAAGCATATAAATGCAGAGAGATTAGGCAGAGAAAACTCCTCTACGTCCCGCGGTTTATCCGCAGAACCTATAAAGATCACACCAACGCTCTTTTTATAAGAACAGCTCTTTCAGACACCCCTCTGCCCGCATGATCGTGATTGCACCTACTTTTCGCTCTTGGCGACATTCTTTGAGTATTTGAACCGCTGGTAAATGATATTTCTGATGGAAATAATATAAAGACTTGTCCACTTCACTTGCTTTTAACTTCACTTCTATAAGCTGCTCCACAACATCGTCCTTGGCTAACGCAAAATCGACTTCTTTCTTTTCCTTGGTACGCAAATAATTCAAACTATAGTTTTCGGCGCGGGCATCATCTCTCGTATAACAATGTTTTAACAAAGCATTCGCCAAAAGGTTTTCAAAGCGCGCCCCAAGGGCGGCGAGGGCCAGGATAACCCAAGTTAACGCGCGGAACGTAGGATACAGTGAGTCTTCGCAACTAGAAAGCGCGCCGCAGGAGCTTCCAAAAGGCCAACAAAATCCCACACAGAACCATCACCGTTATCACGGGCTTTCGCGCGAGATTTCAAAAATCAGCTTGGAAAGCTCTATAATGAAAAGTTGAGGGTTTTTTGTGGATTAAGGATCGGCTTAGCAAAAAAGGCCCAATTGTTTGATTCAATTTCGTTACTTGCAAAAACAGCAGGCGATAACCCCAACAACACTTCAGGAGTCATAATGCTCTGTATATATTTCACAAATTTCATAATAAGCTCTCCTAGTTCACAAACAACACCCTTTCTGGCTGGAGAAGAAGTATAACAAATTTAATAAAAGTTTAAAAGCAACTAATCTTTTGCTGAAGCAATTTGAACACACCCTCTTAAAAAAGCACTAGTTATACATAAGGGCTTTGAAAATCTCTTCTCATCACTTTTAATTAACCTGTCTGAGTCCATCACATTCTCAATCGTCAATATTTCCTCTAATTCATCATGATCTGTATGAAAATACTGATACAGTGTATCTCTCATGGAGTTGTAAATGGGCGTTAAGTTCAAGCCCAATTTATCTTCAAGAAAAAAATTTGTTGTAACAGTTTGTATGTGTTTAATTTCTCTTAGGTCACTAATTTTATTCGTATTCCATTTCGATCTGGGAGAAAATTCCATTAAAGTCGGTATTTCTAGTGAATAATAAAGTGCTCCACGAGGGAAAACATCCTGTATATAACCAGGGTGAATCATGGTCGGCGCAAACTTAAGATGATACACATCATTGAAAACCTTTTGAAACTGAGTCACTGGGCCAGCCACATCATCCACAGCCACCCTAAATCCAGGAAATACACCTCTTCCAATTAAATACAAATGCTTCACTGTGTCTGCCAAATATGGATTGGGGCGCAAATTCTTTTCCATCAAAGCCATTGAAAAAGAAAAATTAAAAACAATTTGATCTCTCAAGAATGAACTATCCTTCCACACAAGCCTAATTAAATAATTTTCCAAAGATTCCCACTCAAAGTTTTTCCATTTATCTAACCATTGCCCTGAAAAATACAAGACTTCTAAATTCCAATCCTGATCAAATACAGGAGAGTTTGCTAAATCGACCAAGAAAGGCCATTGGTCCAAAAGTTTTGTTGGTATAGCGCTCTTCAAACCAAAAGTTTTTTTCACGCGTCTAAATTCTTTTGATTGTGAAATTTTAGATAAAAACATCAGAGACCGGGCGCCGGCTGTCATCTGCCATAGTTTTCCTGTAAAAGCAGATGTCCCTGGTTTTTGCAACATCCCCCACAATGAAAATACTTTTCCTGGATACATAATCCTCCATGGAATAACGTTATCAACGACTTCTACATACAACTCCATTGAATTCTTCAACACAACCCCGACAGGCATATCTGGCGTATATCCCAACGAATTACTGAGCTCTTTTGGTAAGTCGCCAGAGTGCATTCCCGCAAGTGAACCATCAGGCATGGGAAGATGTAATTCGCCATCTTTTAAAATATGCGCCCCAAAGGGGTAACGAACTTTCCATAAGACAAAATCCGATGGAGGGTCGACACGATCGACGGCTTCGGCAAATTCGGGATTCACCTTGTGGACAAGTTTCCTGGCAGTTTGCCAGTTCATTTTCTCAATGCTGGCTTTTTTCATCCATAATATCCTTAAGATCTCCTAATGAGACTATCACAGGGAGGTTACAAACAGCATTTTGATATCCTGCGCATAAAGCACGCGATAACACAACACAATGTAACGACCACCAAAATCAACAACTATAATCTGTTGATTCTTTTAGCTTCTGCCCTCTCGGCGACGAAAAAGACTGCTTTCACAACCCATTTTCAGTTTGCTAACTTTTAGAATTATAGTACATTTTGCCAAAAACGGCTTGCTGCGGGTGTTGGAAATTATTTTACTATATAACTGCAACATTTCGAGCACCCTGCCAAAACTAGCGCAACTTAAGTCGTCACCCTCACACTGGTTTCTCAACATCCTCTAGACTCACCTCTCGTCACTCTCCACATTCATCTCCCGCCATCTTCACACTTTTTTCTCGCCATCCTCCGCACCCCTTTTTCGTCATCCTACGCGAAAGCGGAGGATCCAGCATTATTCGAAACTACTGGATTCCCGCCTACGCGGGAATGACGGAAAACTCGCCGGAATGAAGAAGGACGCTCGGGAATGACGAGGAGCTGACTGGAATGATAAAAAGACGACAAGAGTTGACCCGTTGATAGCTTTTAAAAAAGCGTCCAAGAAAACAATAAGGAATAGAATAATGCAGCTTCGTCTTCAAATCATATAATTCTACAACAATTTATAGCAAATCAAGTTTTACCAACCACGGAATAAGCGAGCGAACTTCTAAACCATCGGGATAGGTTTTTTCTCGCGAAAGCGTTTTAACTAATTGTAGTTTACTTGCATTTCCTAAAATTCTTCCAAAATGCTTAAATCCTGAGGCGGGTTTATCATCAGAATATTTCACTTCAATCAAATGTGTTGGATCACCATTTTGACATATGCAAAAATCAATTTCTTTTCCGTCTTTAGTTCTTAAGTAATGTAATGATGTTGTAATTCCCTTTGTATCTTCTAAGTAATGCAGCTCTTTTATTAATGCACAAGCCACAATATTTTCTAACCTTGCCCCATGATCATTTTCAGCATGCGTATGATCATAAAAATAAAACTTTGGACCTTTAATAAGAGATCTCGCAATGTTTTTTGAATATGGCGTGACGCGGAAGATAACATAAAGACTTTCTAACAAATTCAACCATCGTTTCACTGTCTTTTCATCGCGCTGTAAATCTCGGGCTAAACTTGCATAAGAAACTTGCGATCCTATTCGCTTTTTTAATAATGATACCAGCAGTTCTATCGCTTTAATATCTGAGACAGTATGCAAATCAATTAAATCTTGACGCAAAATAATATCCAAATGACTCTTGCGCCAACGACGGTAATATTGCTCTTCACCTTCAAGAAAAGGCTCAGGAAAACCGCTACAATCCCAAAGACGATCAAATAATTTTTCATTTTCTTCTTGGGAGAATTTTGTAATTTCTTTTAGGTCCAAGGGATGAAGTCGATATTGAAAATAACGACCCGCCAACGAATCACCTACTTTTCGGTAAGTATCCAATTTTGCGCTACCTGTTACAAGAATTTGCGGAGGTATACCTTCTTTATCATACAACCCTTTCAGCCATTTTTTCCATTGAGACATTTTATGTAATTCATCAAAAATGACTAACGATTTTTTTCGATCCCATGTTTTTTCTTTAAAGATAACAAGATCTTCTTGCGCGTCATAATTCAAGTATTCGAAATCATTGTATAATTGCTTGGACAGCGTCGTCTTCCCACATTGTCTTGGCCCTGATAACAAAACAATTTTGTGGGGTAAATCTTTCAGTATGTGGGAAGTTAAATATCTCTTCATGCGGCTATTCTGACACAAACTCCGGAAAAGTCAAGACTTTTCCGGAGTTTGCTGCGAAAAGGTCATTGCTGGCCAAAGTTCGATATTCCGTTCAAAAAATACCGCAACTTAAACCACATATCATTTATCAATATACTAAAAATAATAATACCGCCGCCCAAAAGAGTTTGATCCGTTGGCGGTTTCTTAAAAAGCATCCACGTAAACAATATCACAAAAAATGGCTCCAAAGAAAAGATAAGCGCTACTTTTGTTGACGTTGTATAACCTTGGAATTTAACTTGCAAAATCATAGCCAAAGACGTGGCGAAGATTGCGCAAAACAATATAGACAACATCACTCCAGGATTATAAAGGGTTGGAAGATTAATTTTTGGCATAAAAAAGAACGTAAAAACAGTGGTAAATAATATCTGATAAAACGCAAACAAAAGAAATGACTCTTTATACTTCCTACTACACAATTGAATTAAAACAATTGATAACGCCACGAAAATAGCGCATAGCAATGTCAACAACTCACCATGATTTAATCCAGTTATGTTAGCACCCATCAAAACATAAAGCCCAAAAAATCCAAGAAAAGCACTGACAAAATCGATCGCCTTAGGGCGATCGAGCATGAAAATAAGTGAAAGCACTGGCACAAAAAGAATATTCACACTGGTAATAAAAGCTGACTCATTAGGACCAATCGTTTGAAGCCCCTCACTTTGTGTGACATAAACAATCAGGTTACAGAACCCTAACACGATACTGTAAAAAATAATCGATTTATTGGTTTTTGCAAGCTGTTTAATGACAAAAGGAAATATCAAAATAGTCGCCAATAAAAATCGAAAAAAGACAAAAGCTATCGGATCGATCGTTTTAACAGCATTACCAATCAATGGAAAGG
This sequence comes from Gammaproteobacteria bacterium, assembly GCA_046290385.1. GTDB lineage: Bacteria > Pseudomonadota > Gammaproteobacteria > JAGOUN01 > JAGOUN01 > JBKAGM01. The sequence goes on along the minus strand of JBKAGM010000041.1, from coordinate 2,576 downwards.
TTAATCCCCAAATGGCGACGATAAAAACCAAAAACAACTCTGCCTTTCTTTCTAATAGCATACGCACCTCTGTGCCAAAAATAGACTATTTAGGGCAAAAAAGCAACGATCTCACCATAGCACTATTCAGGTACAAATCCCGGAAACGCTTTAGCCTGATCAAAATTTGACATTGTGTTTAAAAAGTAGTACACTTTTGCCCAATAATAGGGGGAACTCAATGAATAATAATAACTTGAAAACATTTTTTATAGAACTTGCAGCCGTTACCACAGTTTCAGCGATAGCATCATATTGCTCCGGAAAAATCCTATACGGCGATGACGCGCTTGATGAAGCGACAGCCATCTCTGTCACAACAGCATTATCATTCGCCATATATTCGTGCTTAATGTGGAAGGGATTTTCTAAAAACAATACCCAAGGCGTCCATAATAACCCTTATGAAAGCATAGAGAGTGACATCGATAGTGATAGTAGCAGTGATCGTGATGACGATAGCATCACACTCCATCTGAACAACAGCAGAACTTCAAGCAAAATACACTCTACCAATTCGCAAACCTACAAAAGTTACTGCCTAACAACGATTGAAGACCCTTCGTATAACAACATAACCGTTCTTTTATCCAAGACAATCGCAGAACTCTTTTGTCTTCCATTTTTGGGAGCGTACCTTGGTTTGATGCTTGGTATTCCTGCAGCAGCTGTTGGTGAACTCATTTTTTCATGGGATGACTTTAGAAGCAAATTAACAGAGACGATGCTCATCAGCGGAATGAGTGGCTATATGTTAATAGGAATTGGATACTTAGGTTTTACAATATCGACGTTTGCTTCTGCATTGTCAGAAAAAAATAATATCCATAAATACGAACGACTCGCCGCACGAGAACATGGAGATGTAGAGTTACATGATCTTGCGAGTGATCACAAAGAAAATCATCAAGAAGAAGCTGGTTTACTAGACACCCTCTCTTCAGAAACACACAATGTTATTGAAAATGGCGCATTAATACCATGCTTTCAAAGTATTTTCGAATGCAACGTGAACTTTTTCAACAAAATACTTGGGCGAGATAACGACAACACAAATGAAAATGGATTTCAGCGAATGGCCTATGGGAACTCTTTCAATGACTCGATTGAATTATAGTAAGCGCTGAAAAGTGCGTTTGATTGGATCCCGCGGCCACAAATCCGGAGGATTGCAGATTCGAAACACGCAAAGCGCGCCCCAAGGGCGAGGGGCAAAATGGCTCGAGTTAACTCGCAAGATGGCAGAAAAAACGATCTTCAGGATAAAAACCTCAACATATACTAGACTCTTAAATCCATAGATTAATCAATATCGGGAGTGTTGAGAGACTACTCTTTTCTAAACATCAATAAGCATAGCTTATTGATGTTTAGATATCCCACGGATAAAGTGGGGTATGACAGCAGCAGAATACAACAGCTCAATATTTGAAATTTGACATAAATATTAGTACCATTCGATTCTACAAATAATAGAGCAGTAAAAATGGACCATAATAATCACTCTAAATTCAATAAAATGTTTTTCTTAGAACTTATCGGACTGACAACAGCTTATGGATTTTTGGCATACACGGCAGCAAACATGCTTGATTCTGATCATCCAACAAAACAGTCTGTCGCCGCGTCATTTACTATAGCTTTTTGCTTCAGCTTATATCAATGCCGTTCCGGCTCATCCACTTCGCCTCAAGAAGAGTACAAAACGATAGAACAAAACCTTGACGAAAAACCTGCAGAAAGCGGAACACAGCATGCCCCTCTCGCATTAACAATTTACTTTGGACACGTCCATGATTTCAACAGACTTTACGAAAACACGACTTGCAGCAGCATCACTACTTTCTTGTGCGCACGATCTATAGAGCTTTTGACAACAATGGCTTTTGGCACTGCTATTGGTGTAGAGTTTGGCTTCTTAAGCACGCTTTTTTACCAATTATTTTTTTGGCCCAATCACTATTTCAAAGCGACACTAGAAATAATCGAAACGAATGCATTAGCATCCGGATCCCTTTTGACACTGTTGCATATTGGAATCATGGTTGCAGCATATTTATCTTCTTATGAAACCAACAACCGTAAATATCTATATCAACAGCTTAACCAGCACTTTGATTTTGATCAAGAGCAAAGCAGCAGAGGACAAGATGAAGTAACCATCAATTTGTTAACCAACTCAAGCATAGCAAATAGTACCAACGGATTATTATACGCTAATCAACGATTAGCTAACCAAGCAAAAAATGCCGTCTCAAACAGCAAGGAAGAAGAAGGCGAAGAAATGCAACCGATGCAAACAAGCACTAGCTACAATAACACAGCTTCAAGGTTTGTTGACCTTTAATGACCTCTTTAGCATGATCGACCATTGACACACAATGAGTGTTCCATTCTATAGCCTACGGCTCGTCATTGGGTGCTGCTTGAACCGTCCGCGCCTAAGGCGCATCATTGTGAGCCATCCCTAATCTCTTACGAACGTCATTGCGAGCCCGAAGGGCGAAGCAATCTAGTCGAAGTTGAGTTACGGTATA
>JBKAGM010000040.1:0-14833 GCA_046290385.1 Gammaproteobacteria bacterium | reverse complement strand
CGGGGTCTCTGTGTTGAAAAAGAGAGATCCCGCGGATAAACCGCGGGATGACAGTGTCTTTTCAACCCTTGAGATGACAGTATTTTTTCAAGCCTTGAGATGACAGCAATTTTTTAAACCGCTGGGTGACAAGAATTTTTCAAAGCGCAAAGTGACAGTCAAAAAGAAACCATAGCATGACAAAACATCAAGAAAACTTCACAGATTCTTTTTCATCTGCGTTTATTTCTTGTTCTTGATCATTTTTTTTGGTTTCATCTTTTGGCACGCCCGTGAAGTATTCATCAGGTTGAAAGCGTTTTCCATATTCCGCTGCATGCTCTTTTAGTTGCTCACAAATCTTAGCTTTACCCGCATGCTTTTCAATATAATGCATAGGGCCGCCTCTGAATGGAGCGAAGCCTGTCCCAAAAACCATCCCAGCATCCAGAAAATCTTCGTTAGTCACAATGCCTTCGCGCAAACATGCTCCTGCTTCATTAAGCAAGCGCAAGATTAAACGATCACGCACGCGCGCAACCTCTTTCGAAGAAGCTTTATTATATTGCGGCATACGTTTCCCATTAAGGTAATGATAAAAGCCCTGACCTGTTTTTTTACCAAGATGATTCGCTTCGATCTTTTCTTTTATGGTGCTTGGCACAGCAATACCATAATGTTTCGAGAGGCTTTCAGCAACAGCCAAACAAACATCTAAGCCAACCACATCGGCCAACTCACAAGGACCCATTGGCATGCCAAAGTCGGTTGCTGCTTTATCAATCGTTGCGACAGAGACACCTTCTTCATAAAGCAAAACAGCCTCAACAAGATAAGGCATCAGTATACGATTCACCAAGAAGCCTGGCGAACTTTTTACTGGCAATGGCAGCTTATCAAGCTCTCGCACAAAACAAATCAATTTATTTTGAACCTCTTTACTGCCAGAAACGCCTTCAACAACTTCCACCAGCTGCATTTTTTCAACAGGGTTAAAGAAATGAATGCCTACTAGACGACTTGGCTCTGGTAACACCGAAGCAATTTCTGACAAAGGAAAACTTGAAGTATTTGTTGCCAATACTGCCTCTGGCTTGGCTTTTGCTACAATGTTTTTAAACACTTCATGCTTCACATCAAGTTTTTCAACGACTGCTTCAATAATCACATCTGCACGTGAAATGCCGAGGCCTTCTATATCAGGAATCAATCGGTCGTTTGCCGCTTGAATCAAATGCGCTAATTTCAAGCGCTTTTTAAATAACGCATTAGCTCGTTTAATAGCTGGCGCAATATATTCTATTTTTTGATCTTGAAGTGTGACAGTGAGCCCTTTCATTGCACACCATGCGGCAATATCGCCACCCATAACGCCAGAACCTATGACATGCACGCGTTTTGGATTAAACGTTGTATCACGTGATAAACCTTTCAATGTGTTTTGCAGATGAAAGCAACGTTGCAAGTGATATGAGGTTTCCGTAAATAATAGTTTTGCAACAGAACGCGCCTCGCGCACATAAGCGTGCTCACCTCTTACGCCATATTTTTTCCATTGTGTTAATGCCGCAAAAGGTGCTGGATAATGCTCTTCTTTCGCTTTAAGCTTTAAATACCGCTTTAAGATCTCAGCAATCACTATACGAGCAACTTTTGTATTCATGAGTGTATTTAAATTTCCAGGATAGGTTCCATCCGGTTCATTTAAAACAAAATATTCCGCTGCGCTGGTCAATTGTCGCTTCGGCACCGCAGCATCGATGATACGCATGCGTTTTGCAGCACGAGTATCTATAGTCCGCCCTGATAAAATTAAATCAAAGGCTTTAAATGGTCCAATAAGTCTAGGTAAACGAATTGTGCCACCCCATCCGGGATGAATACCAAGTTTTACTTCTGGCAGACCCAAACGCGTTTTATTTTCGGTATCTGTGATACGATAATCACAAGCTAGTGCTAACTCCAAACCCCCGCCTAGGCATATACCTGATATCATCGCGACTGTTGGAATAGGTAAGCTTTCAAGCTGTTGGAGAATAAGCTGGCCTTTTCGAATAAGCAATTCTGCTTCTTTTTCGTCTTTTAAGCCTTGGAACTCTTTCACATCCGCACCCGCGATAAACGAAGAAGATTTTCGTGATCCAATCACTAAACCTTTCACATTATCATTTCCACTAAGGGTATCGATAATGTCTTTCAATTCGCCGAGAGTTTCATGACCTAAACTGTTGACAGAAGCATTTGCTTGATCGAACCACAACCAAACAATACCTTTTTGATCTTTTTCTAAAACCCAATGTTGAAAAGTTTTATTCGTTTCCATCGTTTTCTCCACTCATTGATTCGATTAACACAGCCCCACCTTGACCACCACCAATACATAAGCTTGCAATACCACGTTTTGCTTTTTTATGTTGGAGTATGGTCGCCAACTGCAATACCAATCGCGCACCACTTGCTCCCACAGGATGGCCTAGCGCGATCGCACCACCATAAACGTTTAGTGTATCTTGATCGATTTCACCTATGGGTGATTCAAGCCCTAGTTCTTCTTTGCAGTACTCAGGATCATCAAGTGCTTTTAAACACGCTAAAACTTGCCCTGCAAACGCCTCATTAATTTCCCAAAAATCAATATCATGCAAAGCGAGTTGGTGACGCTGCATTAGTGGCACACTTGCATGCACTGGACCAACACCCATAATTCTAGGATCGACGCCTGACCATTCAACATCGACAATTTTCGCAAGGGGTTTTAAATCATATTTTTCAACCGTTTCTTCATCTGCTAAGAATAATGCAACCGCGCCATCAGTGACTTGCGAGCTATTGCCCGCTGTGACACTACCGTATTTACGATCAAAGACCGGCTTTAATTGCGCAAGCGCAAGTGGTGAAGAATCATCCCGAATACCTGTATCGTGATCATAGTACTTTCCATCGCGATCGATGATAGGAACAATTTCAGTAAAGTATTCACTATCTTTTGCAAATGCAGCACGCATCTGACTAGACTGCGCAAACTCATCCATATCCTCTCGTGTCACTTCAAAACGTTTTGATAATTCTTCTGCCGTTTCGCCCATGTTCATGCCAACTGTATAATCAGTTAGCCCTTCCATTAACGCAATTTCAGGTTTTATGTGACCAAGGCGGAATTTAAGAAGATTTTTTAATTTTCCTTTAATGCTTTTTGACGTCATTTGTTTCGATAGCCATTTTGTCATATCCTGATTAAACAATAATGGCGTATGGCTCATTGCCTCCGTTCCTATCGCTAAAACCAAATGCGCTCGACCGAGTTGAATATCTTTAATAGCACTATCCACAGCTTGTAGGCTAGAAGCACAGTTGCGTTGAACGGTCCAGGCTGGCACGTTATTTCCGCAACCCAGACGTAATGAGACAACTCGCGAAATATTGGTTTCCTGAGGACTCGGTGAAACACATCCGGTGATAACTTCATCGATATCACTCGCGCGAAAGGGTTGTCGTAACAATAACGCTCGACTCGCTTCGACTGCCAAGTCAGAGGCGCTAAATGGTCCTGGCTCGTTTTTGGAGCGCAAGAAAGGTGTGCGAGCTCCATCAACGAGATATACTGTTTTTCGTGTTTCCATTTTTTGCTCCTAAATATTGCGCCTTCGGCGCTTTTTACCCTCAGCCCGCGGTTTTTTCCTGCCACCCCGCAACTTGAGAACAATTTTCAAAACGCGGGATGACATAACTCTACATCTCAATCAAAACTATCCACCGCTATCACTTCTCTTCGAATATGATCATAGGCTTTCAATAAATCGGCTTGATCCCTTTCGATAATACTTTTTGCCACCGCGATATCCACGACTTTATCATAGTCACCATAATCAGGTATTTGCTTTTGCGCTTGCGCTTTTTGAATGTTTCTATAGGCACCAGCTAAATTCAAGCGCTGCTCGAATGCGTGCTCCATCGCTCCACAACACCATTGGGTTTAGCATAACGAACACCATCATGCGTCAAGCGATCACGAAACTCTGATTGAGCAATCATAGGCTCCACAATTTTATCATTTAAACGATCTGATGGTTTTCGATAGCTTCTTCCATAAGGAAATGCCAACCATTTAAAAGCAAATCCAATCGATCTGACAGGAAAGTTTTCCCAAAAATCAATCAAAGCAGATTCTGCTTTATGCAAACAATAGCGGATACACCAATCAACAGAATCACGATCGGCTTTATCATATTGAGTATCGTGATAATATTTCAACACGCTAGAAGCAAGAAATAAATAACTTAACACATCGCCTAATCGTGCCGATAAATTTTCTAAACGTTTTAGCTTTCCACCTAAAACCATAAAAGATAAATCACTAGCGCAAGCAAGCGCTGCACTCAAACGATTTAACTGTCTTATATATTTTTTTACAGGACGTTTAACCCGCGGAAATGATAACCACCCTCGACTAAACCCTAACAAAAGCATTTTCATCGTACGGCTCACAAAATGCCCTGCATGTTTTGTTAAGAGCGTATCGAAATGGTCTTGTCGATCTTTATGTGTGCTTTGTATCGCTAATAATTCTTGTAATAAATAAGGATGACAACGAATCGCCCCTTGACCAAAGATGATCAAACTGCGCGTTAAAATATTTGCGCCTTCAACCGTAATTGCTACAGGCAAACTCATATACGCATCAGCCAAATAATTTTTTGGCCCTGTTTGTATCGCTTTGCCGCCATGAATATCCATCGCTTTATTCACGATATCTCTCGCCATTTCTGTCATATGATATTTTGCAATTGCTGAAGCAATCGCTGGGCTTTTACCTTCCATAATGCCTGTCAAAACAAACAATCTCATTGCATGCAATAAATACGTTTGACCTGCCATTTGCGCTAATTCATATTTCACACCATCGAATTGGCAAATCGCAAGACGGAATTGCGTGCGCACTTGTGCGTACGCTCCCGTCATACGATATGCATATTTTCCCATCGCAGTACTGAGTGATGGCAGAGAAATACCACGCCCTGCAGACAAACACTCCATCAACATTCGCCAACCTTGACCCGCCTTTTCTTTTCCACCAATAACCCAATCCATAGGCACAAACACTTCTTCACCTTGGGTTGGGCCGTTCATAAAAGCCATATTCATTGGAAAGTGGCGCTCACCTATTTTCACGCCAGGATGATTCGTAGGCAATAAAGCCAGAGTAATTCCGATATCATCGTTATCACCTAACAAGTGATCTGGATCATATAATTTAAAAGCTAAACCTAACAGCGTCGCTATCGGTGCTAATGTAATATAACGTTTATTCCACGTTAATTTCATGCCCAATGTTTTTTCACCGTTGTATTCGCCATAACAAACAATACCAAAATCATTCATACCGCTCGCATCACTTCCAGCATCTAAAGATGTTAAACCAAAACAAGGAATATCACGCCCATCTGCTAATCGTGGCAAGTAATGTTGTTTTTGTTCTTCTGTACCGTATTTCATGAGTAATTCTGCAGGACCAAGAGAGTTTGGTACCATCGCAGTAATGGCCGCGTCACCAGAATACATACCTAATGTCATAATAACTTGTGAATGCGCATAAGCAGAGAAACCCAAACCACCGTACTCTCTAGGAATACACATTCCAAAAAATTTATTGTTTTTTAAATCGGACCAAACCTCTTCTGGCAAATCTTTTCGTTGTGTGATTTCCCAGCGATCGAGTTTTTTGCATAAGCTTGCGACTTGATTGTCTAAAAACGATTGCTCTTCATCTGTTAACTTTGGTATTGAATATTTAAATAAGGTTTTCCAATGCGGTTTGCCTGAGAATAATTCACGCTCCCACCAAACGTCCCCCGCTTCGATCGCTTCTTTTTCGGTGCGGCTCATTTTAGGAAAATTCTTTTGTATGATTTTGAAGATAGGCTTGGAAATAAAACGTTTGCGTAACTGTGGTATGCCAAACATAAGAGCAGCGACAGCAAAAATCAGCCAACAAAATCCAAGAAACCAAAGGCTTAAAGCGCTCCAAAGTGTTGCCACCAAAAGAACAGCAAATATTAAAGGCATCCAAAGAAAAAATGCCAGGTTTAAACTCGCAACGCCTGCGATGGCTGCTAGAAATACGATGAGTTCAACTATCCACATTATCCTTTTTCCTTGTTGTCTTTAATGTCATCATCAAGATCCGCACTGGTCCAACCTACATAAGCATCGTCATTACGAGCCCTGGAAGGGCGAAGCAATCCACAACCCTCTGAAAAGTGGATTGCTTCGTCAGATTTGCTATGCAAATCTTCCTCGCAATGACGGCATGAGAAAAAATAACTCCATTCATCCATCCCATCACCCCACTCTTGCGGTCTATTTCACTTTCAATATACACTATAACTCAAAAATATTCACCGAAACAGCGTATTATATGATCAGCGACACACTTAAAGGCATCTCATATTTAAAGCGAGGGTTTTCCCTAATTTCCCAACCTGGCATCCGACGTTATGTGACTATTCCTCTGCTGATCAATATTCTCGTGTTTGGCGGATTTATTCTGTGGGTAAAACACCTTTTTCAGCACTTAACCCTCTGGCTAGAAGCGCTTCTACCAAGCTGGCTCATGTGGCTTGACTGGTTATTGTGGCTCGTATTTACCATCGCGATTTTATTCTTTTTTATCTATGCTTTTACCTTCGTCGCCAACATTGTCGCCGCCCCATTTAATGGCTTCTTAAGTGAAAAAATTGAAAAAATATTACAGAATGATGAATCCCCTCATCAGTTCCAAGAAGCATCTCCTCATTCCCAAGAAACTTCCCGTCATTCCCGCGAAGGCGGGAATCCAGCATTCTTAACACTCTGCAAACTACCACTGGACGCCATCATCAGACAGCTGCAATTATTATGGTATTTTATTCCTCGTGCTGTTCTCTTTCTGATTTTATTTTTTATTCCAGGTATTAATGTGGCCGCATCACTGATTTGGTTTTGCTTTTCTGGCTGGCTCATGGCACTGCAATATCTGGATTACCCTTTCGATAATCATCATATTTCATTTCGACGTATGCGAAAACGTTTAAGTAAACGACGCGCGATGACACTCTCTTTTGGAAGTGTGGTGTTGGTGTTGAGCTTTATTCCATTGGTGAATCTTGTGATCATCCCGGCCGCCGTTGCAGGTGCAACGGTGATGTGGGTAGAAGAACTTAAGAAATAAAGTTTGCCTCAACTACTGTCATCCTGCGCTTTATACGCGGGTGACAGTTGCAAACTGAAAAAAATCAAGAAGGACGAAATTGATCTTCATCGTCTTCACGCTCAGACTCTTCGCGCTTACGACGTTCTTCATCTAACTTAGAAGCTTCACGGTCCGCTCTTTGTGACTCTTGAGCGCGTCGCTCTTTTAAATTCTTGGGAAGCTGTTCGAGCAGCGCTTGACCCAATTGACGAAAAAATTTTACAGAAGAGTTTAGCAACTGACGTAGCATGGAGACATCACCATCAGTAATCCGACACATGATTTTTTCAGTGCTCATTGCACCTTTTCTCGTTTTATCGCTTTTGTCTGGCATATTGATCACCCCTCGTTATTCATATTAGCAGGCTGAACACGACACCGCAATAATTTCAAGACACCGAAATAAATGCCTGCAGCCAACCCAATGATGAATGCCAAATGTAGAATTCGCCAAGAAGCCGAAGCTATTAACCACGAATGCATAGATCCTTCAGCAAAAAAGATAAACATTCCCATAGCAATAAGCGCACAGGCGAGCTGAATAAAATATTTTACCCAACCTGGTTGCGGCTCAAAATACGATTTTTTTCTTAAATAAAAATACAACAACCCCGCATTTAAAATACCCGAGATCGACGTTGCCAAAGCTAAACCTGCATGAAAAAGAAAACCAATCAAGCATAAACTAATGATTGTATTCGACACCATAGCAACTACCGCAATTTTAACAGGCAACTTAATATTTTGCTTTGCATAAAACCCACTCGCTAAGACTTTCACCAACATGACACCAACGATACCAAAAGCAAATGCTAATAAACTCTCTTGCGTCATCATCACATCACGCGCGGTGAATGCACCGTATTGAAACAACGTCGTTAGCATCGGACCAGACAAGAGCATTAAACCCAGCATTGCAGGCAAACCGAGCAAAAAGATTAGACGCATACCCCAATCGAGAGTTGACGAATAATTCTGGGATTCATTGCCCGCATGATGGCGCGACAACGATGGCAAGATAACTGTAGCAATAGCAACACCAAAGATTCCCTGAGGTAATGAGGTTAGTCGATCAGAATAATACAACCAAGAAATACTGCCAACTTGTAAAAACGAAGCAAACCATTGATCGACCATCAAGTTCACCTGCGCTACGGATACACCAAACAAGGCTGGCACCATCAATGTAAGCACGCGTCTAACCCCTGGATGATGCCAGTTTACTTTAGGCCATGGCAATAAACCTATGCGCTTTAAGAAAGGAAATTGAAAACAAAGTTGCACCACCCCCGCAACAAACACTCCTACTGCCAAGGCTTCAATCGGCTGTGAAAAATGTGGCGCCCCCCAAACCGCAAAAGCAATCAATATTATATTTAACAATACCGGTGTAAATGCTGGGATTCCAAATCGATCGTAAGCATTTAATACTGCACTGCAAAAAGCTGTCAGTGAGATAAAAAAGAGATAAGGGAACGTGATGCGTAGCATATGACTTGCCAAATCGAAGCGTTCGCCATGAAAGTGAAATCCAGGCGCAAAAACCAATACAACAACAGGCGCCAACAACATCCCTAGCGCAGTTACAATAAACAAAACACTTGCTAAAGTACCAGCAATACAATCAATAAATTGCTTTGCTTCTTGCTCGCTAGAGGTTTTTCGATATTCTGATAACACTGGTACGAAAGCTTGCGAAAACGCACCTTCGGCAAATAAACGACGCATGAAATTAGGAATTTTAAACGCAACGAGAAAAGCATCGACTTCTACTGATGCACCAAAAAGATGAGCAATCACCATATCACGCACAAAACCAAAGATGCGTGATATACCGGTCATACTAGAGACTAAACTCGTACGTTTTGTTAATTTTTTTGTATGAGGAGCGGCAGAGGTTTTTTCTACGCGTGACTCTGTCATTGCTGCACCGCGAGCTCACCCGAACGACCATCGACAGTACTTTGTATGAATTCACATACTGGCAGCTCTTGCTCAGCTATCGTCGCTTTAGCAACGTCTTCTAAACGCTCAAACTCAACACCTTGCGAAAGTGCTTTTCTTAAAAAGGATTCAAACCATTCTAAATAACGCATCCCTTCAAGCTCTGCATGCATCGTAAAAACATTTGGGGCTTTTTCAGATAGTTGATCTAACAATAGATCTGACAAACTTTCTATAGGATATTCTGGTCGCCCGAGCAATTCATCGAGAGTAGGCAATGTTGTTGGAAATTGCGGTGTATGAAAAACTTCGCCATTAATCTTAGGAATAAAAGGCGTCGAACCACGGCAATCACTGCCATATAATAAGTTTGCATGATCATATGCAGCTAAACTATTTGCATTCGCTTGCCAACCTGCAGAACCGGCTGAACGTGCCTCGAAGCCAAAAACACACTTAAATACATCACGTGCTTTTTGGAATTCTTCAAACACGCGCTTTTTTGAAATTTTATGCACGTAGTCTTGCCAATAACAATGATCGTAGCTGTGAATACCCACTTCATGACCTGCATCTCGCGTTCTTCTCAACAATGGGGCGTGCTTTTTCGCGATGCGCGGCCCTGGCCATAAAACACCATTGAGTAAGGTTTTAACCCCATAAGTACTGACAACACTCGTGCGAGAAACCTTGGTTAAAAAACCTGGGCGAAAAACGCGCTTTAAAGCACGACCAGTATTATCCGGGCCGAGTGAAAACAAAAATGTCGCAGGAATATTTAACTTATTAAATAACGCCAAAAGATTGTTTACACCGATACGTGTACCACGTTCAGTGTCAACATCAATTTTTAAGATGAGATTTTTTCGCATGACTTTTTGGAAACCGTTGGTAATATTTCTTCAATCACATATCGTGGACGACGACGCACTTCTTCATAAATCCGTCCAATGTATTCACCCACGATCCCTAAACTAAACACTAATAAACCCATGAGGAAAAACATTAAAGCAAACAAGGTAAATACACCCTGCACTTCAGGCCCGATAATCAAGCGGCGCAATATCATATAGATAAAGAATAAAAAACTGACGCCTGACACCATAACACCGATAAAAGTGACAAATTGTAGCGGAACGACAGAAAAACCTGTCATCAAATCAAAGTTCAAACGCATTAGTCGATAAAAATTATAACGCGACTCTCCATGTGCACGATGATCGTGTTTTACTTCGACTTCACCTGGGTTAGACGCGTAATTATAAGCAAGCGCTGGTATAAATGTGGAACGCTCTTTGCTCATCACCATCAACTGCACTACATTATGTTTGTAGGCACGCATCATTGAACCCTGATCAGTAAGCGAAATACCTGTCATCCATGCGCGAATGCGGTTATTCAGTCTTGAAGCAAAACGACGGAACACGGTATCCTGACGGTTGGCGCGAACCCCTTCAACAACGTCATGGCCTTTATCGACCGCATCAAGGAGTTTTGGAATGTCTTCAGGAGGGTTTTGCAAGTCAGCATCGAGAGTAATCACAACCTCCCCTTCAGCATGCTCAAAGCCAGCCATGACTGCCATATGCTGACCAAAATTACCATTGAAGTGTATCGCCTTGAGATGTTCTGGATCTTTTTTATTCAATTCGTTCATGATTTCGCGCGACTTGTCTTTGCTACCATCATTCACCAAAACAATCTCATACGATTTGTCTAATTTTTGCAACACTTCGGTAAGTCTTTCATGCAACTTATACAAACACTTTTCTTCATTATATACAGGTATTACCACACTAATTTGCTTTGATGGCTTCATATTAAGACTTCCTCGTAAATAGCAGTCGGCACATTATAACGTATGCGCGAATTTTGACAATCATCCAATAAGATAAACTTCGACACCTTGCTCCTAGAGCATTCCAATCCTCATTTGTCATAAAGATGTATGCTAGAAGGAGGTTTTAGAATCCGTTTCAGTTTACTTAAGGATTGAGTGTAAAGCTGGATCTTCCGCATACGCGGAGGATGACGAACAGAGAGGTGTATTGCAAACTGCCTTATTTAAAAGGCTTACAATATGCTATCATTACGCTACCAAGATTATCTCACGGAAATACTAAGACTAATCGATAACACCATCGCCTTAACGGAATGAAGACTTGGAACTTAATCAATATCCAAAGGAGATTCCGCCATGCAAGGTCGTGAACAAAAAGCAAGCGATGACCATTTATCAAGCATATTTCAAAACTTACTCTTCCCTCTTGAACGTTTAACAGGTATTGATTGGAAAATAACAGAAACAAACGAGACCCTATCTCTAGACAGCATCGAGATTACGAATAAACATCGGGCACAGGCAATTAATCAACTGTTAACCGATGCCTTTGGTCTTGTATCTAGTCAAGAATCATCAGAAGAGTATCATTATCGTAAACTATCAGGGACGCTTCAAGAGACAAAGATCTGGCAGTATTCTATTGTCAATTTGACCTTCGAACATCAAAAAGGAATACGCGACTATTGTAACAAGAGAGAATTTGATTTATCTCGCACTGAACAAGAAATGCGTCGCTACCAAGCAATGTTGTCAACACTCACTGGTAAAAATTGGGATGTGCATCGGTCTGAAAGCGCACTTATGTCATCACATTCATTAATGACGGAGCGCAACGATGATAATAACCCTGAAATGGATGCCTTAAAAGAAAATTTAAAAACTTTCTTCGAGAATTACGGCTATGAACATATTTTGATTGAAAAAACGAGGGTTGGACATCAAAAATATTACATTATCAACGCAAAACACAACTCCTCCTTAACCAACCTTGACACCTTTTATGCTGAGCAACAATCACGACGAGAAGCGATGGAGTTTGATGCGGCTACGATCGCGCACCAATTAAATACCATTTTTGAAGAAAGTGAAACGCTCTTTAAACCACACCTTCCTAGCGCTTTACTCAAGCCCGTCACTGTCTACACTCTCAATGCATCAGATGTCATTCAAAGCATTCTGCGAACACTTCAAGAGCACGCTGTTATCACTTTACCTGAACAGACGTTCCTTTCCCCCGGTGCACGCATGCACCAACAAAGAATAGACATCTCTCTCGATACAATCGATGATATTAGACTGCAAGAACTTTACAGTGAAACAAAAAGAGAAAAAGCACAAAATGCTCTGAAAGTGGCACAACAACATCTTGAACACTTAGAAGAACAATTTAAAACCTTTGTCATAACGGAAAATCATACTATACGTGATAAAATTTTAAGTACTATTGAGGCGAGCAAAAATAGCATTTTACAACGCATTGATGAATTAGACGACCGTATTTTTGAAAACTTTGAAGACAGAATCAACCGATTTGAAGACCTGGTAAGGCAACTTTTTGATAGCCAAGAAATGACTATCGAAGAAGCCATCGCCCCATGCCGAGAAACATACTACAACCTACACAACTCACAAAGTGAAGCACTTTCTACTCAAAGATCACAGTTTAAATCAATACTCGATGCACACTTAAGTGACGCAATCAAAGAAAACTTCGAAGGCCATTTGATGGATCACATTAAGGCGACGATAGCAGAAGCGCTCAATCAAAGCGAACAACAAATACAGGAAACAGTAGAAAGAACTATCGCCGAAAAAAATGAAAGCAAGGAATCAGAATTTATTGAAACATTAAGTGAACGGCTAAATCAATTTGAAATACGCTTCACACAGATTCAATCAAGGCAATGGGAAGAATATTCTCAAAAATTAACAGAGTTTCTTAGTCATCATGCAGCGACGCTTGAATCTAAAGTTTCAGAGCTAAAAATGAATGAAGATGCTCGAAGAGATTTTGAAATGGAAATGACACAATCCATGATACATTTTCAGACTCAACCAGCAGAAGAAAAAAGAGCACAGATTGATATCATCAAACAATGCATTGAAGAGACGTTTCAGCAAACTTCAACAACAAACACTCAACATGATATCGAAGATATCAAAAACCATCTTGAGACTTTAAATTCAAACCTTATACTAAACCATCAAGCAGTTTTAGATGAAATTTCTCGTGTATTAGAAAAACAAAACACACAGGATCGCATCATTGCATCGATAGAAACAATCGTGAACGCGACTAATAATCAAGGGACTCAAACCTTGAGCGAAAGCAATAGCTTAAATTATTTTAAAATCATATTTAAAGAAAAGGCATTAGCGGCTATTTATGCCTTTCAAAATATCACTGAAGGCGGAGTTGATAGCACTGCCATAGATGATGCGAGCACCATGATGGATGGCGCAGAGTATTTGGCTGACATTTTATCTGTGACTATTCCCGGATTAAAGGTTATTGTTGGCGCAACTTCTTTTGCGATAAAAAAAGGGTTAGAGGCACGAGAACAAACTTTCTGTGACAGCATTTCTTATTTTTTATTTAATGAAGATAGCGAAACCCTTTTAAACCAAGTTATTGATGAAATTACAACGCGTTATGAAAAAGGCTTAAGCCAGTTAACACTCAAAGGCATGGAAAAGCTTGTTGAGCAATACTTACTTCCCTGTTTATTTGAAGAAATGTCTAAACCACACCAGAATCTCAACACGCAACAAAAATGCGCCGCTTTGATTGCTAGCCCAGAAAACAAAACTCCAAAAACACCTGTCAAATTACAAACCAAGCGCCCACTCAAAAAACCTTGGACAGCTGAGGGTTTAATGACGCGCTGCGCGGTTGTTGTAGAGCAAAATGGTTCTAAACAGATGTACGTGAAGAATAATCCTTACAAAAACACCATTGCATTGCGAAAAAGAAAAAACCCTCATTTAAGCTATCCGCCAAGAATTGGTAATTTTGAGGAAGTAAACAACGATGAATACCATCGTATTAATTCGCTTGAGACAGTTGAATCAATTGAAAATCTCAATGAATCAAATGAGATAACTCAACAAGCGATTAACTTTGATTCACTTCCATTCAATGATGGCGAGCAATTATTCAAAAGCATAAATGAATCACCAGACTTATTAGAAGCATATAACGAGCTTGGTCAAACGCTATTTATTAAGCTCGCCTCTGAGTCTCAAGATGAAACATTTGAAATATGTTTATCACATTGTTTGAGCGCGATCGATGATAGTGATGAAGAAAAAAAAGAAAGTGTTAATTTTGATGAAAATCAACTAAGAGAACACTTATTACAGACAGACATGAACAATCAACATATCCTTCATCACCATGTCAGCAACAAATTGACTTCAGCCCGCATGGCACAAAACCACCATGTATCTCTATGTCACATTTACAACCAACTCGCTTTTTTAACAAATGTGTCAGAATGGGATCGACAACGCGACATCAACCACCAAACTCCACTAGACATTGCTATTGATGCGTGGGGAAATGCGCCATCTGAAGAAAAAAGCATTTTGCTTGAACATGCAATCAAACCTTTAATTTCATGTATGTTTAGCCATAATTGCAATGATATCGTCATTTACATGGAAAACTATAATAGAAAATATGCGCTTTTTGATAGCAACAACACATTTTCTTTTAGCACTGATTACCCCTCCCCTATTTTTTCTGCGATCAAACGAAATAAAAATCATATCGTTCTAGGACTCTTAAGAACAGGTTTTTCTACTCAATACCGAGATGCTGATGGCACTTACATGCT
>JBKAGM010000039.1:0-16358 GCA_046290385.1 Gammaproteobacteria bacterium | reverse complement strand
ATTTTACTGTCACCCCGCGACTTGTTCGCGGGGTCTCTGTGTTGACAAAAGAGATCCCGCAAATAAACCGCAGGATGACAGTGGCAGAATGTAACAGCGCGAGAAGTATCGAAAACAAGATGTGACAATGACATAAAATAATACCCTCTCTTGAATATGAGAGGGTATATTTTACAACAAGTTATTTAAAAAAGGCTGTTAACCCAATCACTATTATTTTCTCTTAGTAGGTGGTCTAAAACCTACGGTCGGATCTTTTTTCTTAGCTACGGCTAACACCGCTGCTCGCCGTTTTTTTCCTTTCGACTGCGTGCCTGCTCCACCACTGACACGTTTCAATTTTTCTTTGCCTATTTGTTTAGCCATTATTAACTCCTCGTTTATATGTTTCACAAGGAAGTATAGACCAGATATTGAAAAAAACTATTTTGCAGCAACAACGCGAGATAAAAACCCGAGATTGTCATTCAAATTGTTGCCGTTTGACTAAAAGCGCAAATAAACCATCTTGCGCCAAAAGTTCCTTATATGTGCCCGACTGCACAATTTCACCCTGTTGCAAAACATAAATATAATCAACATCCTGAATAGTACTCATACGATGGGCGATAGTCAGACGGGTGCATGTCATTTTTTTCAGGTTCTCTATCACTATCGACTGCGTTCGATTATCCAGAGCGGAAGTAGCTTCATCTAAAATCAACAAATTAGGGTTTTTCATCAACGCCCTAGCAAGTATCAATCGTTGTTGCTGGCCTCTTGAAAATGAACGCCCAAACTCAAAAACCACAGTATCTAAGCCCATTGGCATTTTTCTCACATCTTCTGCCATATCAACACGCTCTAACACTTCCCAAACATCATCTCGCGTAATTTCCGGCGAAAAAGCAATATTTTCGAATATTGATCCTGTCAAAAGCTGCGTGGTCTGCAATACAAGCCCTATTTGCTCTCTAACTCTATGCATATTTAATGAATTAAGATCCTGGCCATCGAACATGACACTTCCGCTAAGCGGCTTTTCAAAACCCAACAGTAATCGTGCAATTGTAGACTTTCCAGAACCCGAAGGACCCACGACAGCTATATGCTGTCCTGCCTGCGCTTTCAACGAGAGGTTTTTAAATATGTGTCCACTTGTCCCTGGATAAGTAAACGAAACATATGATAGTTCAAAAGCGCCTGTCATTTTCCCAGGGTCAAGCTTGCCAGGCTGTTCTTCTGGCACTTCATGCAGAATAGGCAACATCCTTTCATACTCAGGCACGATCTCAATAATACTGGCAACGACTAACGCCATACTCATCACGGCACCAAAAAATTGTAAGAAAGCTGCATTAAATGTAATAAATTCACCAAATGATAACTTTTCTCCAAGCGCGACCACCAACCCAAATAATATCAATGTAATAATCACAGCATACATCGTTTGAAATACCTCGAGCCGAACAACGACTTTTCCTGCATGCAATTCATTCAGCGTGCGCTCTGAAAACTTTTCCATCCACTTTTTCATGCCAACATTTTCACAACAGCAATAACGGAGCTTTGCAATGTTATTAATAAGCTGCAATCCCACTGAAGCAACAACACCATCTAGCTCAGTGAGTTTGCGTTGATACTTGAGTTGAATAATCGAAGCAAAAACATTAACTGCAACCAGAATTATTGCGAGCAATACTGCGACCAAGGCCAAACGATGACTGATAACAAACAACAAGATGAAAGTAAGGATAGAAAAAAGACCGTTAACAATGCTTGAAATGACTTCTCCAGTGAGCGCCTGCTGTATGGCATCAACGCCTCCAGCGCGCATCGCCAAATCGCCTTTGAGATAACGTGAGAAAAATGCGGTTGGCAAATGCAACAAACGTTCCCAAACAGCAGATTGTCCAATAATATTTGCTTTAAGTTGCAAACGAATAAGGGAAATCATTTGAGCGAAATCAACCATTGTCACAACAAGTATATTGATCACCAACAAAATAACAAACTGTGTAAGCATCGTTAAATTTGCACTAGGGACGACGGTTTGAAGCAAAACACCTAGCACTATTGGAAAAATTAGCCCGAGCGACACAATAATCGTCTGGAATGCGATCATAAAAAATGCGTCTCTTTTAACGCTCGAAAAAATAAAACTGAACAAATCACGCCAATTCAGTTTTTTCTTTGGAAACGACCGATAAAAACAATAGGCCGATGAACTTAATGTATCAAATTCTGTTGAAGAAAAGCGCGACCAGGTTTGTTGGCGAGGATCATAAAATCGGTATTTCCCACGCGCATCAGGAATAGCGGCGTACGGCAGCAAGGTTTCTTTATGAAAAACAATCAAGGGTCCAAAGTCGTTATTCCACCACCGCTCTTCTAGCGTCACGCGTCTAGCAATAAAATCAGAATGCTCGGAAACGATTTGCAATTGTCGCTCTATGGTGTGTGACCCTATATCATTTGGTAAGGGGTGCATTTTCACTTTGAGCTTTTCTCCTATTTTTTCACACACAGCAAGAAGATAATCCTGGGTTTGATATCGAGAACAAGGCGCTAGACGCTCTTCTTTCAAGAGCGAATTCATTGTCATTTGACCCGCTTGATCAACATTGAATGATTCGTTTGACATAATCGCTTCCTCAAATTCCACTCTGGCTGTTGCACTCTAGCGCTGTCATCCCGCAGTTGATCCGCGAAATCTCTATAAATCAATAACCCATCGTTATTGATTTATAATACAGAACCAGTTTGTAACATCCCCCTCTCGTTCAAATTGACTAAATTAAGCATCTAAACGATATAATTCAGGATAATATTTCCCTGACATCAATTCCTGATGCGTGCCGCGCTCAACAACATCACCGTGGTGCATGACGATGATTTCATCACAATCCCTCACAGCACTTAATCGATGCGAAATAACAATCAATGTAAAGTTATATTCATCGATTTTATCCAAAATGTATTTTTCTACTGCGGGATCTAATGCAGACGTCGCTTCATCGAGCACAAGTACCTTAGGTCTTGAAGCCAATGCGCGTGCCAACTCAAGCCTTTGCCGCTGACCACCACTGAGGTTCGCACCCATTTCATTAATGTACATCTCCAATCCTGAACGATGTTCAATTTCATTATAAATATCGACATCTTCCAAAGCTTGCCTGATGTTTGCTTGCGCCATATTCTCATTCCAAAGAGAAACATTCTCTGCAACTGAAGCTTCAAACAACATGCTATCTTGTTCGACAAGCGTCATATTTTTAGCGAGCACTTCTCTAGAAATCTGCATCAACGGCACGCCATCAATTTTTATTTCGCCATCCCAAGGTTGATATAACCCCATCAACAAGCGCGAAACCGTACTCTTGCCTGAACCAGAACGACCCACAATCGCAACTTTTTGGCCCGGCTTCACCGACATATTAAATTCACGAATCACAGGCTCATCCATCGTAGAGTAGCCAAAGGTTAAATTAGAGATTTCAACATGGCCTTTTATTTCCTCAATAGCGGAAGCTTTTTCGATACAAAAAATATCTTTTGGCTGGTCTTCAACATCTGCAATCATTGCCATATCAGCACGCACCTGCTGAAACTTGTCAGCAAATCCTAAAAGCGTTTCAACAGGGCTGTAAAAAATTTCGGATAATGCAAGAAACGCCACCAAAGACCCTGCCGTTAAATCGCCTTTCATGATCTGCCAAGCACCGAAACCAACAATAGCCACGGTCATCAGCGATTTCACCAAACCTGGAACAATCACGAGAACTTCACTCAATACGAAAATACTTTGCTGTGAATTAATGGTTTTAGCATGCTGACTTGCCCAACGATCAAAGGTGCCATACTCCACCCCCATGCCCTTTATTGTTTCAACAATTTCTAAGATATAAGCTTCTATCCCCGCAAGTTTTCTTTTTTCATCTAAAAACCGTCGGCTAGCGTTTGCGATTTTTTCAGTCAAATTTGATAGCAACAATAAATTTAATGATACCGAGAGCAAAACAATCAATGTTAATGGCAGACTCAAAAAAAACATAACGATAATATAAAACACAATCGCAATAAGATTAACGAAACTCGCCATGACATCGGTAGATAACAACGTAGCAATTTGAAAATTAGAAGCGACGCGTTCTTGAATATCACCCGCAAACCGCTGCTCAAAGAATGGCATTGGCAAATGTAGCAAATGCGACATAAATTTGACTGAAGACTCAAACGACAACTTAATCGTAAGCTTTAAAATGTAATATTGCTGCATCCAAATCAAAATACCCTGAATAATTGCCACACTCAACATTCCCAATATCAAAGGCACTATCCAGTTATTCATACTTTTAATCAAGATATCATCGATAAAGATTTTGGAGAAACCCGGCACGATGATACCAGGGATTACTAAAAATAGGCTAGCTAAGATAATAAATGTCAATGCAGAATATGCACCTTCCATTCTTTCTTTTAATCTACTGACGACGCTAAATGGCTTACCTTGCTTTTTAAATGCTGCACTAGGTTCAAACGTTAAAACAACGCCTGTAAAATTATCATTAAACTCTTCTTCACTTACAGCTCTTGGCCCTGTCGCCGGGTCATTCAAATACCATTTGTTATTTTTAAAACCTTCTATGACTAGAAAGTGGTTAAACCCCCAAAATGCGATCATAGGCATTTTTTCATTTTTTAAATCATCAAGCTCATCGACTTCTAGAGCATCAACTGTCATGCCGTAGGATTCGCCAACATTCATGACATTATCGGCACGACTACCATCGCGCGACACACCACATTCAGCACGCAATTTTTCTAACGGAATATAGCATCCATAATATGCTAATATGATAGCAAGTGATGCGGCACCACATTCTACCGCTTCCATTTGATATATCACGGGAGTTTTTGCACGATATTGCTTTTTTTTCAGCATCTCTATGCTTCCAATATTTTTTTGAAGAACGGCAGAATCAGCGCTATGGGTTTTTCTTGTTTTACTTGAACGCGCACCTCAACATAAGTACCCTCAGTGATTTTACTTTTAGGCCCATGAGAAGACGTCCATGCATAGCCACTGAAATTGTGGGCATCAGGAATTAGTGCGACTCGAACTGAAATAGGCACCTTCGCTTGTTGTAAAAATTGTTTTGCCAATTCTGCATTATGTAACTTGGCAACAATCTCTTCATGAGTGACAGGATATGTCGATACTTGTGTCACCAACGCTTTAATACTACCAAACTCTTCGCGCTTCACATGCGATGGAGAAACTAAGGCATTCGCACCAACTTTAATGTATTTTGATTCGCTGGAGCTGAAATATACAACGCCTTCCATGCCTTTTCCTCGTGCAGCAATTAATGCAATTTCATCACCATGTTTAATGGTTTCGCCTATAGTACTTTGCAAGTTAAGCACTTCGCCATCTACCGGGCTTTTGATTAACCTAATCGCACGATATTCAGCTTCTAAATTCGACAGAGCATACTGTTCATCTAAGATTTTATTTCTCAAAACCCTCAGCCGCTCTTCCCACGTTTCAATATAATCATTGAGTGTAATTTGTTGTTGCATTATCTGAAGCTTCAAGCCTTCAATGGTGCTCGACATAATTTGGTAATCTTGCAATGTCCTGACTAAACCTTCTTGGGTTTCTAATCCTTTTTCACGTGACTCTTGCTTAACCCTAAGCAATTCGGTTAATCCCTCTACCCAAGACCGCCCTTTATCTACCCTTTCAGCCAGCATCTTTTCTTGTATTTCACTATAGTTTTTTCGACGCTTAATTAATCCTTGTATTTTAGTCTCTAATGCTGTTTCTCGTGAATTTAGATCGACAAGATAGGCTTTTTTCAATTCAATTTTTTTCGCTAAAACAGGATTTGATAGCATGGCAATCGTTTGATTTTTTTTCACCAGCTCTCCCGGCTTCACCATGATCTTGATTAATCGATTTGCGCCAGACGGCCCTTCTGCCACATAGATACTGCCATTTTTTTCTAATAAAATTCCGGTGCCACGAACGGTAGTGGTAATGGTTCCAAAAAATCCCCAGATAAGCGCAAAAAGGATAAAAAATAGTATCGCCGAGAGTATAACCCACGCCTTTGCTGAAACGACAGACACGGCCTGATCTAGCCGATTCGCCTTTTTGATATGTTCCAGCGCGCTTTCCCTGTATATCGGTTCTTCATCTGACATGAATAAATTCCTTTTATTATTCGGATATTTTTGCACAAAAACTACTTATTATCAATTAACTATACTTTCTCGCCTCCATGGACAAATGCGCTCAAATTTCTTAAAATGCTCATCCTAAATAGAGGAGCCATTTATGCCATCATATAGCACCAATGAATTTAAAAACGGCTTGAAAGTCATGATAGACGGTAATCCATGCGCGATTTCTGACACCGAATTTGTGAAGCCTGGCAAAGGCCAAGCCTTCGTCCGCGTGAAAGTACGCAACCTTAAAACAGGACGCACTGTCGAGAAAACTTATAAATCTGGCGAAAGCCTGGAAGCTGCTGATGTGCTCGAGTTAGATGCGCAGTACCTCTATAACGACGGTCAAGCGTGGCATTTTATGTGCCCGAGCTCTTACGAGCAATACGCCGCCAACGAAACAGCCATGGGTGAGAGTGCTAAATGGCTAAAAGATGAAGCGATGTGCGTTTTAACGCTTTGGAATGGCGAACCTAT
The DNA here is from genome assembly GCA_046290385.1 of Gammaproteobacteria bacterium. Classification (GTDB taxonomy): domain Bacteria; phylum Pseudomonadota; class Gammaproteobacteria; order JAGOUN01; family JAGOUN01; genus JBKAGM01. Next base: position 9,665 of record JBKAGM010000039.1, on the reverse strand, counting down.
CAGCGTCACACCTCCTAATTTTGTTGAACTCAAAATCACGCAGACCGATCCGGGTCTTCGCGGCGACACCGCATCTGGTGGCAGCAAAGCGGCGACACTAGAAACCGGCGCTATGATTCGTATTCCATTATTCATCGAAGAAGGCGAGATCATCAAAATCGATACGCGCACGGGCGAATATGTCTCACGCGTTAAATCCTGACACTATTTTTCTGCACGAAAGCGCGAAGATCATTCAAAACATTCGCGCTTTTTTCGCTGCACGTCATGTATTGGAAGTACAAACTTCGCTATTGGCTGAAACCGGCGTAACCGACCCGCATCTACATAGCATTAGAACATCACACGGTTATTTACAAACTTCTCCAGAATACGCCATGAAGCGATTGCTCGCGAATGGCAGTGGGGACATTTACCAAATTTGCAAAGCGTTTCGTCGCGAAGAGGTTGGCCGCTGGCATCGATGTGAATTTACCATGCTCGAATGGTATCGTGTTGGGTATGATCATCACCAACTGATGGATGATATGGATGCTTTACTACAATCTATTTTAAAATCGTGTCCTGCAGAACGTGTTACATATGAAGATTTATTTTTAACTCACTTAGACATTCACCCGCACGATGCGACACTAGAACAACTACAAGACGAAGCAAAAAAACACGGATTACTCGATGTTTTTGGGAAAGAGCATCGAAACCATGATGACTGGTTAAACTTATTATTATCCCACTGTATTGAACCAAAGCTTGGTATGAATACACCTTGTTTTGTTTACGACTACCCTGCATCACAAGCGATGCTGGCAAAAATAAAAAATAACAAAGCATCTCGTTTTGAGGTTTATTACAAAGGGATAGAATTAGCGAATGGTTTTCATGAGCTGCAGGATGCTAAAGAACAGCGAGCGCGTTTTGAAGAAAACAATCGTGTACGCCAAACGATGAATCTTGAAATCATCCCTATCGATGAAGCATTTCTTGCCGCACTCGAAAAAGGCTTGCCTGATTGCGCCGGCGTCGCCCTGGGCGTCGATCGACTCATTTTATTAGCGCTAGGAATGGATGGTTTTCAAACTATCGCTTGCGTATGAGTCTTTTTCAACGTATTTACGCTTTTCCTCTTGATACATCTAAATACACGAATGGGGCCGTTGCATTCTACGACTGTCATCCCGCGGTTTATCCGCGGGATCTCTAAAAATGAATAAGCTATTTTTTAGTAAAGCGCCATCTCGCAACACTGCCCTGTAGTAGCGCCATCAAAACAACGCCAACAAGGCCAAGGGTAGCGGTTTAACCGGAATGTGATTTACTGACGTGGCTTGCCGAACATTCGCGTATATTTCACCATGAGAATATTTACTGATCTGCTTTAAATCTTTTGGCCGTAATTGGCTAGTCCATTTTACTTCTATTGGATAGAAATGATTATTCTTCACGTAAGCAATGTCCACTTCACCTTCAGCTTTAATATAATAAGTAGAATAATACCGCTTAAAATGGCTCGCGACACAGGCTTCTACAAGATCAGAACATATTTCTGGATCATTTACCCCTGTGATAATTTGTGATTCGTATGGGTTTTTTTCAGAGCGAATCCAAGCTCGCATAGCATGATAGATAAATGGATCACTAAACATGATTTTTTTGCGTTTTTTGGGCGCTGGAGATAACGTATCTTCACGAATCGCTGACTGCACAAACACTGCATCCATAGCGTTAAGCATCTCCATATAATCTGCAACTGTTTGTGTGTGATCTATAGATAACTCTTTAACAAGATTATCCCAAGATACTTGCTTCATGTAGTGCTTTATGATCGCGCCTATAATTTCTCTCAAAAAAACCTCTTTTTTATTTCGCTTTAACACATCACCGCGAATCCAATCAGCATATACAGTCAACGTTGAGAGAGAAATTCTATTATTTTTTTCAAAGTCATTTATCGCTTTCAAAAATCCACCATGGACTAAATAACTATCAAACTCCTTAAATAAAATATCTAAATCGTTAGGCGAATCGCCTATTGTTCCTATATCTACCACTTTTTTTAATTCAATAAATTCACGGAATGACAGCGGATAATAATGAAAGTCAGCTTGATCAACATTTCCACGACGACCAGGGAAACGCTTTCTAGCATCTTGAATCAAAACTGAATCTGAACCGCTCAGCACCAAAACAACTCTATCTAAAGCACCTGTATCAGCCAAATATTTAACTGTTTTGTCCCAGTCATTTATATAAGTAACCTCATCGATGATACAATACTTCAAAACATCTTTTGGCATATTTTCAATTTGCGCAAGAATGACAGTATATAAGCTTTGATAATCAGTGATTAACTCTCCTGAAAAAAAACATATCGCTTTTGGACCCACTCCTTTTTTGAGCAAATTTTCCATCCACTGTTTTAACAAAGTTGTTTTACCAATCTGTCGACCACCCGTCAGCGTTAAAATACAAGGCTCTTCCCAGGGTAATTGATCAATTAAATCTGACCGATAAACAAGTTTTTCAGCGTACAAGCGCTTGAGATGTGGATCCGTTTTGGAAAAATCTGACCCACTATCAAGATGAGTATTATTTGGTTGAAATCGAATATCCATGGAAATCATTTTACTTGATTTAAAAATTATACTCAATAGCCATTGAGTAAATTTACTCAATAGTCATTAAGTAAATTATATGTCCATAACTATATGAAATAATGATATTTTTTCTTTTCTCCCTCTCCTCTTTAGGGGAAAGATCCAGAGTGAGAGGTTGCAAAAAACACTTCAGGGACTGTTGCATTCTAAGACCGTCATCCCGCGGTTTATCCGCGGGATCTCTAAAAATGAATAAGCTATGATTGTTGATTTTTAACAAAGCGCCAGTTCGCAACACTGCCCTTGATCGAAAGCTGCATCGAGGTCTTTGATGCTGAGATTTGACGTGCCAAACCAATCACTCCCAATGGCGGATGAAAAACAGCCCCAAACCAATCAGAAAGCAACAAACGCCAGCGAAAAGAAAAACATCTAAAATCGTAAAATGCATCATGAACATCACGACTGTAAGCAATGACGACACCACCATTGCCAAAGCATTTAACACGTTCAAACTTGCGATGGTGCGCGCACGATGTTTAGGGGCAGTATGTGCTTGAATAAAAGCATACAGCGGCACAACATAGAACCCCGCAGCAGCGGCCATACAAAACAAATCAATCAAAATCATAGCATGATGCCCATGCTGAAAAAACACAGAAGCTGTGATCAATTTGCCATCTTCAGGAGGCATTGAATAAGGGAAAAAATATAAAACAGCAATGAAAAGAAACATCACCCACAAGGCCCATGACGAATACTTTATCGTCACACGATTCCGCAAGAGCTGATTACAAAACAATGAACCTGTAGCAATACCAGCAACAAACATCGAAATAAATATCACAACCACATCTTCGTTAGCATGCAAAAAGAGCTTTGTATATGCTGGAAATTGCGCTAAAAATAACGAACCCAAAAACCAAAACCATGAGTTAGCCAAAATCGCAATAAAAACATCTCTACGCTGTGCACTATATTTCATAATAGAAAAAGTTTCAGTCACGACATTCCATTTGATACGAAAATCAGCGCCCACTTTTGCGTAGGGAATAAATAAACTAGATAAATATCCCAGTAGTGCAACCAAAATGACGGATACACCGATCAAGAGCGCGCCTTGCTTATCTAAAATAAGCGTGCCTCCAAATATCGTACCCAAGAGTATAGAGACAAATGTGCCTGCACCAAGCAACGCATTTCCTGAAAGCAATTCATTCTCATGAAGATGATCAGGCAAAATGCTGTATTTGAAAGGGCTAAAAAATGTGGATTGAGACCCCATCAAAAACAGCAACACCATGAGCATGATAGTATTATGAAAATAAAAAGCCAAAGCACCGAAACACATTAAGACAATCTCAATGATTTTTAAAACCCGAATACACTGCCCTTTTTCATACTTATCGGCAAATTGCCCTGCAAGATAAGAGAATAAAAAAAAGGGAACAATCAATATCCCCGCGGCTATTGTCACGATAATTTGAGGGTTAAATTTCTGCTGGACAGAGATCACATAGACAATCAATATCACAATGGCATTTTTAAAAACATTATCATTAAAAGCGCCCAAAAATTGTGTGATGAATATTGGCAAAAACCGGCGAGTAGCGAGAAGCTTAAATTGTGATGCAGTAATCATTTTAAATCCTTTTATGAGGTTGTTGCATTCCACAACCTACGTGCCGCGCATAAAGGGCGAGATGACAGCTTTGGGCTTTAACTCGTCTTTAAAAAACCTCGCTAAGTACAGCCTGCAACTCATCCAAGCCTTGTTTTTTTGTGGCAGAAAATAACTGCGCAGTCACAAAATCAAATATATCATATTGATTCAGCACTTTTTGTAACGCACTATTCGCGGGACCACGTTTTAACTTATCCGACTTAGTTAATACAATATGCATCCTCTTTTGAGTATTGACTGCCCAATCAATCATATCCAAATCGAATGGCTGCAACGGATGACGACAATCTGCAATTAAAACAACCGCTTTTAGACTTTGGCGATTTATAAGATAGTTTTCAATCATCATTGCCCATTCTTCTTTAGTCGTTTTTGCCACCTGCGCATAACCATACCCAGGTAAATCGACTAAGCGCTCAGACAATAATTCATTCAAGCCAAAAAAATTGAGCAACTGTGTGCGACCAGGTGTTTTACTAGTTTTCGCGAGCTTGTTTTGATTCGTGAGCGTATTAATCAGACTCGATTTACCCGCATTCGATCGACCAGCAAAAGCAATTTCAGCACCTGTATCTTCTGGACACTGCCCCAACCTCGATGCACTCTTAATGAAAAAAGCTTGATTGAAATTCATGACTGTATTTCTTCCCCATAAAAAGCATGCATGCTCGCGAGCATTTGCGCAACAGGAGCCGCTTTGGCAAGCTCACCGTGCAAATCATCTGTCCACATACCTGTTTTTGTGTTAATTAATAACCACAATGGTTTTCTATTTGATGTAGGATAATACACGAGCATCCACTTCCCGTAAATTTCTGCGCGCTGTTTTCCTGCAATCACGATCTTAGCTAAATTTGGGCGCATTACCAATCGCCCTGTTTTTGTTTCCACATCAAAATAGCTAATGCTTTGCGCCATAATCGCTTTAAGCGATTTTTTAGCAAGCAAAATTCCTGGCAAGGTAAATCCAGTTTCCAGAAAAAATGTTCTTGGCTCTTTTAATGTGAGCGTGTCACCTTTCAAATAAGGCAACAATGATATGCCTGAAACTTTGGGAATTGGCATATTGAGCACATTTAATATCGTAGGCGCAATATCGATTAAATTAACGGGCGCGTCAATATCTTTTACTACAAACGATTGACCATTATAACGCTTAAATGCCAACATATTACGGTATTGGGTCATATCGATGACGCTGGTTCCATGCCCATCGACAGGTTGCAATACATCCTCTAATGGCGCATCATAAAGCGCAGAGCGTCCAACATAATGATCTTTGTTAATCAATGCGTCTGATGGTTGCGCAAAACTCTGACCATGATCCGACATCAAGACAACAATAGCGTTATTCAATAGTTTTTTGCGCGCAAGCATTTTCATGATTTGGTAAAACTGTTCATCAGCTCTTTTTAGTGACGCCTCATAAGTTCGTATATCTTTTATATCGCTCTCTGCATCATTGTCGAATGGCGCTTTCGACCACAACCAATTCCAGTGTGGCAAACAGATATGAATGCCTAAAAACAAAGGTTTTCCTGATGGCACATTTAACTCATCATCTAATCGAGCGACATATTCTGAAGGACTATAAGTAGGATACGACGATCGATTAGCATAAGTATAAGGAAACAAATATTTTCCAAGCCGAGTATTGATAAATAAATTTGTCAAAGGAAAATCATTAATGGTTCCAATAAAAAAATCATCGAAACCCATTTTATTGCCGATGAATTGATCGAAACCAAAATGTTCATCATCGATATTATTGAAACGTCGCTCATCGATGGAAAACACGGTGTAATAGCCTTCTCGTCGCAACACTGTAGAAATATCACCATTCAAGTTTAACTCTTCAAAAGTTGGCAACCCATAACGCGCATGGGTTTCTCTAGGATAGTTCCCTGTAAGAATACTCACCCATGCAGCAAATGTACGTGCAAGCGGCGTAGTGGCTTCGGTAAAGTTTGTTGCACTATGCAAAAAATCATAAACATGCGGCATGCGTTGCTTGGTCACAAAATCTGGGCGCACCGCGTCGATACCGATAATCACAACATTGGGTTTTGATAGCTTTTTTCTTTCGTGTTTTGGAAGCTCTACTGAACCCGTCAACAACACGGCAACAATGACTGCAGCAGTAATTAATCGCCCTTTATGCTCAGAAGCTTGGTAAAAACACGCCATAGTATAAAGAAAAATAAGCAACGCGATAACGCTAGCCACAAGCAGCAATATTCCAACAACATCTTCCACCCAACCTAAGTGTGGTAGAAACGCAAAAAGTGAATAAGGATAAAAATATTGATTGGCTAAAAAAATCACGACCCATGCGTAAGCCCAAAGAACGATACCCAAACGCACCATGCGTTTTTCATCTAGCATAAACCGCCGAGCTAAAATACGCGTTATCCAGACAAGAAAATAGACGAATGCTGCATAGATAACAAATTGTACGGTGATAAAAAAAACGATGCCGTACATAATTGGCCAAGAGCTTAATATTTTCCAGGTTAAATTGCCACCGATGATATTCACACCTTCGGTAAAAAAGCTATATCCAAGCATACCCCAAAATTGCAGCAACACTATGACAAGCGTGTAAATTGAAAGAGTTTTTAATAAACGATTCGATGATTTCGTGACCATGCTGACAAATCCTGTAATTCCTAAACTTCTTCCCCTGCGGGAGGTCATTGCGAGCCCGAAGAACGAAGCAATCCATTCAACTCATAGACTGCTTCTCACGCTCACATGACGGCGCGCAGATAGCGGGCATTTTATCGCTAAATTCCATGCCTTGAAGTAGGACAAGCATACCTATATACTTGGCCAGTATGAATCAAATGCTAACACAACTCAACCCTGAACAACGCTCAGCCGTCACTGCCCCCATGCAAAATCTATTGATTTTAGCAGGTGCTGGTAGCGGAAAAACACGCGTGCTGGTGCAACGCATCGCTTGGCTTATTCAGGAAAAAAACGTTTCCCCTTTTAGCATCTTAGCCGTGACATTTACCAACAAAGCCGCCAACGAAATGAAGCACCGCATCGAAGCCCTGCTTGGCACAAGCGTACAAGGGATGTGGATAGGTACGTTTCATAGCCTTGCCCATCGTTTATTGCGCACACACTGGCGAGAAGCAAATTTATCCGAAACCTTTCAAATTCTCGACCAAGAAGATCAAAAGCGCCTTATCAAACGCGTGATGCGCGAACATGAATTTGACGAAGAACGTTGGCCACCCAAGCAAGTGCAGTGGTATATCAACAATAAAAAAGACCAAGGCTTACGCGCTAAACATTGCCAAACAGGATTTAACGCGCATGAAAATGCGATGATAAGCATCTACCAACACTACGAATCCGCCTGCGAACAAGCTCACTTGGTCGATTTTGCAGAGCTCTTGTTGCGCAGCCACGAACTTTGGCTACACAACGAAACACTGCTTAAACATTACCAAGAGCGCTTTCAACACATCTTGATCGACGAGTTCCAGGATACAAATGCCATTCAATATGCATGGATACGCATGATCGCCAAGCAAGGCAACAACCATGTTATGGTTGTTGGAGATGATGACCAATCGATTTATAGCTGGCGCGGCGCTTGTGTCGAAAATATTCGTAACTTTGAAAGAGATTTCCCTAATGTACAAGCCATTCGCTTAGAACAGAACTATCGCTCGACAAGCACAATTCTTAACGCTGCTAATGCACTGATTGACTACAATCAAGACCGTTACGGAAAAAAACTCTGGACCGATGGCAGACAAGGCGATGCGATAGAATTATATTGTGCATACAATGAAATTGATGAAGCGCGATTTATCGCCGACCAACTCGCCCAATGGCATGAACACGGCGAATCATTACGCGATGCTGCCATTCTCTACCGCTCAAACGCTCAATCACGAATTCTTGAGGAAGCGTTATTACAAAAAAATATTGCTTACCGTATCTACGGCGGCTTTCGCTTTTTCGAACGTGCGGAAATTAAAGATGCGCTTGCGTATTTACGATTAATCACTAATCCTCATGACGATCCTTCTTTCGACCGTATCATTAATGTCCCTACGCGAGGCATGGGCCATCGCACTGTAGAAGCCATTCGCGAACATGCACAAGCTAATGGTTTATCGTTATGGGCAGCAAGCCAATCGCTCATACAAAATGAAGCTTTGCCAGGGCGCGCACTTAATGCCTTAAAACAATTTGTCACGTTAATTAATACGCTGACTGAAAACTGCGACAACGCGACATTAGATGAAACGATTGACTATATTATCGATGCCTCAGGATTAATACTGCATTACCAAAAAGAAAGAGGTGAAGCCGGCCGTGCACGCGTTGAAAACTTACGAGAATTAGTCGTTGCTGCACGACAATTCGATTTTAGTGCGATTGACCAAGAAGACCGCGAGCAACTCACCCCTGTGACAGCTTTTTTAGCGCACGCGGCACTCGAAGCAGGCGAAATGCAAGCACGTGACGATGAAGATAGCGTAAAACTTATGACACTGCACGCAGCAAAAGGTCTAGAATTTCCTTTCGTCATCATCGCAGGTTTAGAAGAAGGTCTGTTTCCACACCAAATGTGCCTGGATGACCCCTTGCAACTGGAAGAAGAGCGACGCCTCTGCTACGTAGGTATCACGCGCGCCATGCAAAAACTTATTCTCACTTACGCAGAAAGCCGTCGCACCTATGGCAGCGAAAGCTATCGTACGGCATCGCGCTTTATTCATGAAATTCCACCAGAATGCTTACATGAAGTCAGACAATCGATGAAAATTTCACGTCCAATGAGCGCAACCTCGTCGCGGCAAGCACAACGCTCAAGACAAAAGCACAGCTCCGGTTTCTACATCGGCCAAACCGTAACACACGCTAAGTTTGGCGAAGGCACCATCCTCGAAATTGAAGGCCATGGCGAATCTGCAAAAGCACAAATCAGATTCCGAGTTGGTACTAAATGGCTGATGCTCGGTGTCGCGAAGCTGAGTGCTTGAAAAACTTCATATCCTGCGAGCGTCATTGCAACCCACGACACGCCGAAGAAACTTCATACCTTCTACAGGCCATCACGGCAATCTACCACACACAGAAGAAACTTCTATCTCCTGCAAGCCACCACTGCGACCCACGACAGACCGAAGAAGCTTCATACCCTACACGCCACCACTGCGGTCCACGACACATCGAAGAAACCTCATACCCTACACGCCATCACGGCAATCCACGACACACAGAAGAAACTTCTATCCCCTGCAAGCCACCACTGCGGTCCACGACACGTCGAAGAAACCTCATACCCTACACGCCATCACGACAATCCACGACGCACAGAAGAAACTTCTATCACCCTACGGGCCGTCATTGCGAGA
>JBKAGM010000038.1:0-17521 GCA_046290385.1 Gammaproteobacteria bacterium | reverse complement strand
ATTTGTCATTGAATTACTGCCTAACTTCAATTTTAAAATGGAGTATGCAACACATCGAATTCTCCCTATGGCACAAGCGGCTGAAGAACTGGGGGTTGAACTGTTTATTTACTCTTTCCGTTATATCGACCCCAACACCCTAATTGTCCCTGGATGTACCGTAGGTAAAAACCGACTAATAGCGAAAGTAGCGCAGGTTCCTGAGGTAAGTGGCAACTGGTTTATCGGACCCAACAACATCGATGACAAAACAGCTTTAACAAAACGAGATTTTTATAATCTCGCCCAAAAGCATCAACTTGATCTCTATTCAAATAATAATTTTGCAATGACACTTAAAGATAAACTTGCCACATATGAACTGCTGAATAAATTGTTAGACAAAGATACTCAACCAAAAACAGAGATTTTCACCGGCGAAATAGCACAGATCGAGAAATTTCTTTTGGATTACCCAAACATCTTCCTTAAACCCAACAAAGGAAATCAAGGTAATTATATTTTTGGGATTCATAAAACCACACACGACATCGTAATAAAATTTTACAAGGACAAGAAAACGCATCAGATTAGTGCGAAAAAAATAGAGGATTTTTTACCTTATATCGCGAACTTGATCAACAATACACAATATATCATTCAAGAAGGCATTGACACAGAAAGCTACAAAGATGCTACCTTTATCATTCGTATCATATTTGTTGATGACGGAGAACAATGGCATAGTGTTTCAAAAGCGGTTGTCTCAGAGTCCGACAGCGACATCGCCAACACCACACAAGGTGGTTATGATGAATTTACCGAAACACTCTTAAAAACCTGCTATGGCAAGGAAAATGGAGAGAAAATACTTTCCAACATCAACAACATGACACGTGATTGCATACAAAAACTTGAGAAATACTACCCAAACTCTATGATGGAAATAGCTTTTGATTTGATGATAGACAAACAACAACAAATCAAAATCATAGAGATAAACACCAAGCCTGGCATGAGACGACCCGGCATGCCAACCAGCAGCAGCATGTTTGATTTAGACAAAGAAAACCCTGAATACTACCAAAACGTTATGCTGCCATACGGAAAACGTTTAATGCACTTCTTATATTCTAAACTACAAGAAAGGAAGTCTCATGGCTGATACAAAACAGATACTATTTACGCCAGGACCTCTGACGACTAGCACAAAAACAAAAGAAAGCATGCTGCGCGATCTTGGATCGCGAGATGAAGACTTCGCAAGAGTCACTCAAGAAGTACGCCAAAGACTATTAAACGTTTACCCTCTAGACACAAAAATTTACACCTCTATTTTGCTCCCCGGTAGTGGCACCACGGGCATTGAAAGTGTTTTGAGCTCAACCACGCATCAGGCTGGAAAATGGTTTGTTATCATCAACGGTGCCTATGGTAAACGCATCGCAAACGTTCTTGAAAAATATCGAATTGCTTTTACAACACTCGAAAATGATTTAACCCAACCCATTAATATAAAAACAATAGAAAAAACTTTAAAAAACGACAAAGACATTACACACGTCGCTATCGTCCACTGCGAAACAACCACCGGCATCATCAACGATATTCACAGCATCTGCAAACTCGCCAAAAAATATAAAAAAGTGACATTCATTGATGCAATGAGCAGCTTTGGCGCACTACCCATTCATTTTGAAAAAGCAACCATCGACTTCTTAGTCACATCGCCAAATAAATGTTTAGAGAGCGTCCCTGGATTTTCTATTATTATCGCTAAAAAAGCGATACTAAAACAATGCGAGCATTTTGCGAGAACCTATTCTCTCGATTTATATGCGCAATGGGAATCTCTCGCTAAAATAGGACAATTTCGCTTTACACCACCGACACATACCATATTGGCATTACAAGAAGCACTCAGCGCTTTAGAAGCAGAAGGCGGGACCTCAAAACGCCTCACTCGCTATCAGGAAAATCAAAGCTTACTGATGAAAAAAATGCGCTCCATGGGGTTTGAAACATATCTTCCAGAGGATTTACTCTCACCTATCATTACCACCTTTAAAATGCCAAAAGGCTTGAATTTTGCAAAACTCTACTCTCATTTAAAGAATAAAGGATTTATCGTCTATTCCGGAAAACTTGAAAACACACCATGTTTTCGTATTGGCACAATAGGCCATATCACACCAAAAGATGTCGAATCCTTAACTCAAACCATAGAACGTTATATCACACCTGAAAAAAAGCAAGCCCGAGAAAAAAAAGGGAAAGCACCTCCTAAACCTAACTTAGAAAGACTGGAAGATGCACTAATGCTCGCGGGTAACTACTTAATGAGATCATGCCAAGCCAATGGAAAATTCAGATACAACTTTCGCCCAGACACTAATAGTTACTCAAGAGAATATAATCTTTTAAGACATGCGGGTACTACATACTCCATGCTAGAACTCTATACATTTTCAAAAAACCCTCAATTACTGCAAAAGATAAGACGCGCTTTATTTTATTTATTGCGTCAAATTAAGCCTATGCCAAGCAATGAAAACATTTATCTTGCTGTTGAAAACAACATTGTTAAACTCGGCGGTAACGCATTGGCTACACTTGCTTTTTCAAAGTATGCGCAAGTCACAGGCGATCAAGCGTACACCTGCTGCATGAAAAGCCTAGCCGAATTTTTTATTGCGACACAAAAAGATAATGGCGATTTTGGTGTCTACAAAATGCGATACCCAAAAGAAACAATCTCTCCTTTTATATCGGAATACTATCCAGGTGAAACTATTTTTGCATTATGCCATGCTCATCGTGTTGATCCACAAGATAAGTGGCTAGATTGCGCGGAAAAAGCAAGCGACTACTTAATCGAAGAGCGTGATGCTAATGTCGCTCCTGAAAATTTGATTCATGACCATTGGCTGCTATATGGTTTAAATGAGCTTTATCGCGAACGCCCTCACAAACGCTATTTGACGCATGCATTCAATATCGTCGATGCCATTATTGCAAGCCAACACACTTCATCAAATGTCGACAATCTCGATTGGATAGGCGGTTTCTACAAGCCACCCCGCTCAACACCAACAGCAACACGCGCCGAGGGTTTATGCGCTGCCTATCGACTTGCCCAAGACTTTGGAAATCCAAGTCAACTCAAAAAGATACTCGATTGCCTCGAAAAATGTGTGTCTTTTCAAATACAAACCCAATTTACCAACGACAATACTCCATCGGACATGGCCTTAGGCGGCTTTCATCGCGACCTCTCACACCCAGAAATACGCATCGATTACGTACAACACAATATTTCAGCGATTTTATCTTACTACCAAATATTGAAAAAAAGCTGAAATAAAGTATCTTTATAGTATAGGCCATAAAAAAACACGGAGAAATCGGTGAGTCAGAGAAAAGCTGCGCTGCTGCGTAACCTATTAAATCAAAACGACCTTTGTTTCTTAATGGAGGCCCATAACGGCTTGTCTGCTAAAATTGTTGAAGAAACCGGCTTTTCTGGCATATGGGCCAGTGGACTTGCGATTTCTGCCGCACTTGGCGTTCGAGACAATAATGAAGCCTCCTGGACACAAGTCCTAGAAGTCTGCGAATTTATGAGCGACGCAACCTCTATCCCAATATTACTAGACGGTGACACTGGTTATGGCAACTTCAACAACCTTAGACGTTTGATTCAGAAGTTAGAGCAACGTCAAATTGCGGGCGTTTGTATCGAAGACAAGTGCTTTCCAAAATCTAACTCTTTCATCGATGGCAAAAAGCAAGCGCTTGCCAATATTGATGAAATGTGTGGAAAAATCAAAGCTGGAAAAGATACACAGCTTGACGATGATTTCGTGATTGTTGCACGCACTGAAGCATTCAACAACGGCTTTGGTTTGAAAGAAGCTCTAAAACGCGCTGAAGCGTATCGTCAAGCGGGAGCAGATGCAATACTCATCCACAGCGCCAAATCAACCTCAGAAGAAATTGATACTTTTATGTCCGAGTGGGGCGATAGACACCCTGTCATCATCGTACCAACAAAATATTTCACGACACCAACGGAACACTTTAAAAAAATTGGCATACGCATGGTTATCTGGGCCAACCACAACCTTCGAATGGCAACACAAAGCATGCAAAACATCTGCGAACAAATCTATAAAGAGCAAACTCTCGCAAACATAGAAGAAAAAATTGCACCCATCAACGAAGTATTTCGATTACAAGAAATGGATGAATTAAAAGTTGCCGAAGACAAGTACTTACCTAAAAAATAAGGACCGTTATGCTAAATACGCATGCATTTGGAACACTACTAAAATCATATGGGTTTGACTTCTTTTCAGGCGTACCCTGTTCTTACTTAAAAAATCTTATCAACTACGCAATCAATGAATGCGACTATGTCATAGCAAATAATGAAGGTGACGCCATTGCCACTTGCGCAGGCGCATACCTAGGTGGCCGACGACCTGTCTTTTTATGTCAAAATTCTGGATTGAGTAATGCAACCTCTCCTCTTATCTCATTAAACTATCCATTTCGAATTCCTCAGCTAGGATTCATAAGCTTACGTGGCGACAAAGCATCTCATGACGAACCACAACACGAATTGATGGGTGAAATCACTGAAAAAATGTTATCGCTCATGAAAATACAATGGAAATACTTATCGACTGATCTAGAAACAGCAAAAAAACAACTCGAATACGCAAACAACATATTAAAAAACAATGAATCATTTTTCTTTATCGTTAAGAAAAACACTTTCGAAAACGAAAAATTAAAATCACAAGATATAAAATCATACAAGCATCAAATATTAGAAAATAATACGCAAGCTGACGAACTCCCAAAGCGCTCACAGGCGCTCAGCATCTTAAACGAACATCGAGACCCTAACACAGTATTACTCGCTACCACAGGTTTCACTGGAAGAGAGCTCTATACGATCAAAGATCATCCCTTAAACTTCTATATGGTAGGTTCTATGGGATGCATTAGTGCAATAGGTTTAGGTTTAGCGATTGCACGCCCAGATAAAAAAATTATCGCGATCGATGGTGATGGCGCCCTACTGATGCGTCTTGGCACTCTAGCGACGAATGGCTATTACCAACCGAAAAACCTTCTGCATATCTTGCTAGATAATCAGCAACATGAGTCGACAGGCGGACAGGCGACACTATCTTCGAATGTAAGGTTCCCAGACATTGCTAACGCTGTGTGTTACCCAAACGCGTATTGTGCACCCGATTTAGCGACCTTTACGAAGCGATACCAACAATGGCTAGCAACACCTTGCCTGAGTTTTTTAATGCTTAAAATCCATCCTGGCAGCCTGAAAAACCTAGGAAGACCTGCTATTTCGCCTGAAGATCTAAAAAATCGTCTTCTGAAAAAGTTAAATCCTTGAAATACACACCTCATCGTCAAAAAAATTTCAACTATGTTCCAATATATGTATAATGTAAAATCTAACAAGGATTTTCTGTGTATTACTTTAAGAAAAATGTAAAAGGGGTTCTTTTATTTTTTATTCCTGCCACATTGATTGGTTACAGCTGTATTCCTGCGTATTCGAAACAACTTTCATTTTACGCATCACCACGCATAACATTATCAGGTGCTACTGGAGATAACACCTACGCCCATGGAGACGCAATGACTCCAATATTAAGCAACAAAAACACAATGTTATTTGCCGATCTCCAAGGAAAACATAGCAAAAATGATGACTGGTTCGCTGCTGTAGGCAGTGGCGTTCGAGACATCATTAAAGACGAAATGATAGTGGGAGCATATATCTTTGGAGATCAGAGTTATACGAAAGATAGCAATAGATTTTGGGACATTAGCCCCGGCATTGAATTAATGACAAACCACTGGGACATGCATATTAATGGTTATTTTCCTATTGGCGATAAAAAAGTGCTTGAAGATAGCTTTTTTGGAGATGAAATTGGAGAAACAGACTGTGTAACCTTTGACGGGCACACACAATATGACACGATATTCAATGAGTATGAAACTGTCGGGAGTGGCGTTGATAGCGAATTAGGCTACACTGCTTCAAACGTAGCATTTTTAAAGCGTGTTCGTTTTTTTATTGGAAGTTATTATTTTCATATTAAGGATGGTGATAACATCACAGGTGGTCTTGCAGGTATTCATATTCCCATGAAACATCATTTTGCACTGGAATTTAATGACAGTTATGACAACCAGAATAACAATACTTTTTTAGTAAACATAGAACTACATTTAGGTGGTCCGAATAAATCTGGAAAAATGCAAATTGAAGACCGCATGCTTGATCCTATTCCTCGTAACTTAGCGACATACAATGCTGGCACAGCGATCCCATCACAAACAACTTTAGTTGATTCTGGAGAAATTGCCGTAGAAAAGAACAATATTTGGTTTTTCTCAACGAGTGGAAGCACTTACGATGCAGCATTAGGCGAAAACCAAGGCACATTCGGCCAACCCATTAATGGTTCCAGCTTTACTCAGACTACTGTTGACTCGATTAATAGCCTTACTTCAAAGGCTAATTTTTATTTTTCTCCAGGGACATATACCATTGTCAATAGTGCCGCCCCTATCAATCAAATCACACTCAATAATGGTCAAAATATTTTTGGACGGACCACAGACTATTGTTCAGCAGCTTCTGATAATAACCAACCTATTTTTATCGGCCGTTTTAATTTAACAGGAAATAACAGTTTAAATAACATTACAGTTACTGGCATAGGAACAAGCGAAACGACTGGTATTTATGCTGATAATGCAGACAACCTCACTCTAAACCACGTGGAGATTAATGATTACTCTGCTGGAGAAAGCAGTGACGCGTCCGGAATCGATATTGAAAATGGCAACAATATTAATTTTCAAAGTGTCACTGTAAAAAATATTTATGGCGGCGACGGCAGTGATGGTACTGCTGGAACCTCAGGAGCCGATAATATCGGAGGTATTGCAGGTGATGGCACAGCAGGATCAAACGGTACTGACGGTGGCAACGCAACAGGCATTAAGATACTGAACTCATCAAATGTCGAATTGACTGACCTATCTATTGATAATATTAAAGCTGGAGATGCTGGTGCCGGTGGCTCAGGAGGCAATGGTGGTGATGCGAGTAATTCCAATAATACGGGAACTTCTTTTGCAGGTGGCACAGGGGGCAATGGAGGTGCTGGTGGTGCCGGAGGTAACGGCGGAGAATCTATAGGCTTAGCACTAACAAACAGCAACGCTCAAACTACAACAATCACTATCAGCAACATAACTGCCGGCATAGGTGGAGATGGAGCGAATGGAGGAAATGGAGGAAATGCCAATGCGAATAACAATAACGAAAATGGCAACAGCGCTCTAGAATCTTTTGGCGGTACCGGCGGCTCTGGCGGCGCATCTGGAAACGGTGGCACTGGCGGTAGCGCTATAGGCATTACCCAAAATAACGACACAGTAACGATTAAAAACGCAACAATATTCAATATTTTCGCCGGCAATGGAGGCAATGCTGGGACAGGAGGCAACGGCGGAACCGCAAATGTTAATGGTAACGAAGAAAGCGGTTCAGGCAATTTATACGGCGATGCAGGCATAGGTGGAGCTGGAGGCGCAGGTGGCAATGGTGGTCTTGGCGGCGCAGCAATGGCCATAGAGATTGACCAAGGAAACACAACGATTAATGACAGCAAAATTAGTAACCTAACTGCCGGCAATGGCGGTAACGGTGGAAACGGAGGCAATGGAGGCGATACTACAGCCAATGAAAATGAAGAGAATGGAAGCAATCGAATTGAATTAAATAGTAGAAATTCAGCCGGCTCCACAAATGGTATTGCTGGTAATGGCGGAGCAGGTGGCTCAGGAGCTGCAGGTGGTCTGGCTTCTGGATTAACAAGTACATCTAACTCTGATCTCAATGTTAATACACTAGACATTAGTGATATCTCAGGGGGTGCGGGTGCAACTGGTGGAAATGGTGGCTCAGGAGGTAGTGCTGATGCCTCTGGAAACTCTGAAAATAATGGCGGACGTTCTGAGATAAATTATAACAATGGCGCAAATGCTAGTATTGCTCAAGGCGGGAATGGTGGTGTTGGCGGCAATGGGGGCAGCGGCGGAGACGCGCAGGGAATATCGACTTCAAACAGCACGTTCACAATTAATCATCTTACCATCAATAACATCAATGGTGGTGCGGGCGCCTCTGGAGGAGGCGGTGGTAACGGCGGCACCGCTGACGCTAATGAGAATACTGAAGGTAGTGGCGGCCCGAACTTTATCAATAGCAATAATTCTTCTGGCACAATCGCAGCAGATGGCGGTGATGCCGGTGATGCTGGCGCCTCAAGCAACGGTGGAAGTGCTAAAGGCATCCTTGCAAGCACAACCACCGGAACGATAAGTAATACAAATATAAAGAATCTAACTGCTGGACTAGGTGGTAGCGCAAACAACAACACAGGAACTGGGGGCTCTGCGACAGTCAATAATAATACTGAAGACAGTAGCGGCGCATTGACGATTAATCGCAACAATAATGCAGCATCTACAGTTCAAAATGCAGGTAATGGCGGCATAGGCGCAAACGGTGGAGCTGGAGGAGATGCATCAGGAATCGACGCTCAAAACAGCAGCAACATAACATTGAATAATACAACCATAGAAAACTCAACTGCAGGTAATGGAGGAAATGCGAACGATGCAGGAAATGGCGGCAATGCCACATCAAATGATAATTCTGCTTCAAATGGTGGTGGCGGTGATGTACAAGGTGGAGTTGGTGGTGATGCAGGTGTGTCAGCTGGTAGTTTAGGTTCGGGCGGTACCAGCACGGGAGTGAGCACATCAGGCGGAAGTACAGTTATTGAAAACAATGTCACTACTGAAAACATCACAAACGGAAGTGATGGCACGGATGGCACTGGCGGTACAGGCGGCAGTGGCGAAGCTTCCGGCAACACAGGTGTCACAGAACATCAAGGCACAGATGGAAGCGATACACCATAATGACTAAGCACTAAAAACTAATTAATCCCACTGTTTCGTTAAAAAATGGCTTTTTCAAATACTTCATTTCTTAAGTATCCAACAACCTTTTCAGAAGCTAAAGGTCGACTGATATAAAACCCTTGAACAAATTCACAACCGTAATCTTTTAACTTAATTAAAAATTCTTCTGATTCCACACCTTCTGCGATTACACTAATATTAAGCGACTTTGCCAAAGATAAAACCGCTTTGACAATCATTGCATCTTGCTTTTCTGTCAACATATTTCTTACAAATGACTTATCAATCTTCAGAATATCCAACGGGAGCTGGCTTAGATAATTTAGCGAAGAATATCCGGCTCCAAAATCATCAACAGCAACTTTAAATCCTAAGTCAGCTAGATCATGAAGAACAAGCTTCACCTTATCTGGATCTTTCATCATGACAGATTCGGTAAGCTCTAAGCTAACGTTTCGAGGTGAAATTTCATTTCGCTGACACTGATTCTTTAAGTACTCTACAAGGTCTTGATTGCATAGTTGAGGCATCGATAAATTTATCGCCAACATAAAATCATGATTCAAAAAACCCGGAAAATTTTTCTTCCAAACACCATATTCTCTAAATGATTTTTCAATCACCCAACGACTGATGTCACAGCTTAACCCGATTTCATCAGCAATAGAAAAAAATATCTCAGGAGAAACAGCTCCTAAGTTTTTATTCTTCCATCTAGCCAGCACCTCAAAACCTACAACTTTATTTTCAACAACATTCACCACGGGCTGATAAACAACAGAAAGCTCGTCTTTCTGAATTGCATGTCGTAACGAAGCCTCTAAACGGGCAGAATACTCAATCGCATCATGCATATCCCGACTAAAAATAATATAATTATTTCGCCCTTTCTCTTTTGCATAATAAAGCGCCTGATCAGCATGCTGAACTAAATCCTGGCGAGCATGGCCTGCGTAAGGATAGGTAGCTACACCAATACTCACGGTTGTAAAACACTCTTTACCTTCGATATAAAAAGGTTTACTAAAACTATTTAAAATTCTACTTGCCACTTTTTCTAAGGCAACCATATCGTCCATATGATCAACCAGAATAATAAATTCATCTCCACCTACACGATAAATAAAATCTGTATCTCTTGCTGCCGCCCTGAATCGCTGAGCTGCCTGTCTCAATAGCTCATCACCTACATTATGCCCAAAAGTATCATTAATTTTTTTAAAATGATCTAAATCAACAAACATTATGGCAAATAGCTCATTAAAATGCTGCGCGGTTTGTAGCGTCCTCTCGATTTTTTTGTTAAATGAATGACGATTTGGCAACATGGTTAAAGGATCAGATGTGGCATATTTCTCAAGCTCTTTATCCGCTTTCTTAATATTAGTAATATCAATTAATGTTCCAATAAAGCCTAATAACTTACGATCTTTTCCCATTTTTGGCGTTACATGACAGGAAACCCATGCAACATCACCATCATTTTTAGAAATTCTTGCGACCGTTTCAAAAACTTCTTGAGAAGCCACAGCCTTGGTCCATTTAGAAATAATAAACCCTCTATCTTCCTCATGGAAACACTGCAACCAGGCATCACCCAACAACTCATTTTCGTTTCGACCTACAATCTGACAAAGCCTATCATTGACATAAACACAACCACCATTAACATCCATCTTTAACAAACCGGCATGAGTCGAAGCAACCAGCTCACTCTGCATAACTTCCATCTCATTCGTTTCGTCTTTATGTTTCAACTGTTCCAACAACCTATCAATAACAGCAGGAAGACGAAACAGTTTATCTTTAAGAACATAATCTTCTGCGCCTTGTTTTATTATATCAATAGCTTTTTCATCCCCAATAGCCTTAGTCACAACTACTAAAGGAATATAAATTTCTCTATTTTTCAGAAAATTTAAAACTTCTAATGCGCTGCCCTTAGAAAATGAGTAATTAGAAAAAATTAAATCGATATTTTTTGATTCAAGCGCTTTAAAAAAATCTTCTTTGTTATCGACATGAGTTACTTCAACAGAACTACGAGCTTTTTTAGCAAACTCAGCAACACGCTTGGCATCAACTTTATCATCTTCAAAATGTAGAATGTTATATGTCATAATTCCTCCTTGAATGTAAAAACCCGAGTTCGATCATGCCTCTTTGCACACGAACATAAAGTATCACATGGAATGTGATATGGATTACAAAAAGGAGATAAACAATATGATCGGTTTTCATCCATGAATCGAGTCCTTTTTTTAACTATTTGATTATTTTAAGAGCTGTTTTTATTATACCCAGTTCTGAGCTAAAATTAAACTATTTTTTATGGCAGCTATTACTTATTGATTTTTAATTGTTTTTTGAGGAAAAACTCGATTCTTTACGCTAAATCAAGTCAAAATTTGCTTTAAACCCAAATTTTTTAATAGCACCCAACCACATCACAAAATTTAATCGGCAACTGAAAGCACTTCTTGAACTAGCCTTGGAATTTCTCTAATTAAATAAAATGGCACGGACAATATACCTTGCTGATAAGACAGCGGCTGCTCAGAAACACGCAGCCCCAAGGTTGCTTTTTTCTCTTCTAAAAAGACACGCAGCGATTTCAGTCTTCCTGTTTTTCCAGACTTCACCTCGACTGGAAAAATTTTTGAACCTACATTAATAACAAAGTCTACTTCAGCTGTACTCCCACGCTTGTCACGTTGCCAATAAAACAGCTGAGCTTTTTCATATGAACGTTGACTAGAAATCAACTCCTGATAAACATATTGCTCAGCAAGGGCACCTCGATTAAGTGACATAAGCGGCTCTGCTATCACTTCGTAAAGATCAAGTTCATTCATATGGGAAACAAGACCAATATCCACAAAAAAAAGTTTGAATATCCTTTCATTGATTGTCGAATGCAATGGCAATCCTGATGCCGAGGTATGGTGCACAGGTGAAACAAGACCAGCATCAATTAACGCTTGCAATACAGGCTTAAGATCACGTGATAATACTTCCGGCATAGCACTAGCATATTTAAATTTTTGCGCGATAAATCTTGGTATTTTATCAAAAAGTGTTTCCAAATAATTTACTTTTGTATGCAGGCCATACTTCCCAAAATCTTTTCGGTAAAATTCAAGAAGAGATGCCTGTATTGCATGACATTGCCTTAAATCATGATGGCGAGTAAAATGGGAAATCACTTCTGGCATTCCACCCAATACAAAATATTCTTTTACTCTTTCTAACAGCAGGTCATGCAGTCCAGCCTCAAGCCCCGTTTCTAGAGACACTTCTGATAAAGATTCACATAACTTATCATATCCTGAAGCCATTAAATATTCGTTAAAAGTACAGGGTGTTAAATAATACGATTGTATACGACCAACAGGCATACGAAAATCAGGTTTATTCAGCACAAATTCAAGCAAAGAACCTGCAGCAATAACATGCAAGTTAGGCATTTTTTCTTTAAAATAGCGTAACGCTAAAATTGCCTCTGGACACTCCTGAATTTCATCCAAAAAAAGCAATGTCTTTCCAGGAACAATCTCCTTATTGGTCATGCGTGATAGCATACTAATAATTTTGACAGGGTCTAAGTCTTCAAAACACGCGCGAAATTTTCGATTAAACTCAAAATTTACAACCACAAAGTGATCGAAATATTTTTCGCCGAATTTTTCAACAAGATAGCTCTTTCCTGTTTGCCTGGCACCGCGCACAAGCAAGGGCTTGAATTCTGGCTGATCTCGCCAAGCAAGCAAATCTCTCTCAGCTTCTCTGTACATAACATCCTCTCAAAACAAACATTATTTGTATATTTTCATAGGTTATTATATATAATAATTGTATATTTTCATAGGTAAATATTAGTGGTTGAGCACCTATAAATCGCAATAATACATGTCAAATCATACATATTAGGCCCAAGCAACACTCCGATATGTGCATTTTTGACTCATAAATCAAACAATACGCGCAAAACATTTGATATTTTTCAAAAAACTTTTCTGGGAGTGTTGCGAACTCGCCCTTTGCTAAAAATCAATAGCCATAGATTATTGATTTTTAGAGATCCCGCGGATAAACCGCGGGATGACAGTTGTAGAATGCAGCAACCCCTTTCTTCTAGCGAGAATGAAAATGCTTCTCGGGTTCCGAGGCAGATCAAATCTTCATAAGATAAGAGAAACGAAAATGAGCACTGGAGCTTATACACAAATGAATAATGAGAAGTACAGCGCGAAGCTGTAACACAATATTGATAAAAAGATGATATGCCCGGGGCCGGACTCGAACCGGCACGAGTTATTCACTCGAGGGATTTTATGTCTCGAGCTTGGTTTTTTACTATTTGTTTTTAATAACACTATAGCAACTTCCGCCCTTTAAATTTTGCGAACAAATGAGAACTGATGCGCACCCAAATAGGTAAAAGTCCCGCAAGTATTTCTATCTTAGCTGAAGAATTATTTATATCAAATCTTTTAACACACGGCATTAATTTGTTTACAAAATCTCATATGCTTCAAGCAAACTATTTATCTCTTTCATGACAGATTCATACAAAGCATGCATGCGATCATACTCTTTCTTCTTTAAGCTTTCTTTGAAAGATTTTGTCACATGTCGCAATCTGGGCACTCCAATCATAGCAAGTCCACCATAAAATTTATGTGTTGATTTAAACAACTGCTCCATATCACCCGTTATATACCCTTCAGAAAGCTCCTTGGTTAAACTAGGCAATGATTTTATAAGGCTATCTAACATGTTTTCAGCACCTTCTTTGCTACCTACGAATTGAATGCCATCTTCTATATCAATAATTTCAAGCGCATCAGTTTCACTCGATTTTTCTAATTTCAGTTTGCACAGACTGTCAGCTGAAACTTCTTTGCAGTAGACAAACTTATTAATTAACGCCTTTGCTTTCTCTCGAGAAATAGGTTTGCTAATCACCGCATCCATACCAGCACCAGAACAAAAAGCTTCAACATCTACGATAGCATGAGCCGTCAAAGCAATCACAGGAACTCTGGTATGCTGGTTTTGTTCATTTTCTCGAAGTGATGAAGTGACAGCATAACCATCCATATCAGGCAAGCCAATATCCATAAGAACCATGTCATATTTACCTGGCTCAAATATTTCTAACGCCGCTTTTCCTGTTTCTACACTATCGACATCACAACCTATATCTTTCAATAAGCCTTCTCCAATTTGTTTAGCTAAAACATTATCTTCAACTAACAATATTTTTAAAGATTCATTGCGCTCGTTATATTTGGCGCTTTCATCTATAATGTATTTGTTAAAATTAATATATTTTTCTTCCTCAGTGGTTGCTTTGACACTCGCTTCCATGACACCGACAGAAGGCAGGTTAAAGGGTAATAACAGAACAAATTCGCTACCATGGCCTTCTTGACTATTGACCTGAATATTTCCTTTCATAGCATCTACAAACTTTTTAACCACATACAACCCTAGTCCTGTCCCCTCATATTTCCCCTCATAGGAAGGCGACAGTCTTGTGAGTCGATCAAAAATCACTGATTGCTTTCCTTCAGGTATACCTATGCCTGTATCTTTTACCGCGATCTTAACAAGTGCTTGCTCTTTATTAGACATCTCTAAAAGACTGGCTGTGATAGTAATAGCACCTTCATCAGTAAACTTAATTGCATTACCTACCAAATTTAATAACATCCGCTGCAAAATACTCCTGTCAGCGACAACATATTTAGGAATCGCGTGATCATAGTAAACATCTAAAACCAATTTTTTTGCCTTAACAGAAGGTAAATAAAGGGTTTTCATTCCTTCAATGATATCTTTTAATTGGATTTTTTTATTGTCAAAATGCACTGTAGTCGTATCGAGTTTAGATATTTCAATACAATTTTCAAAAAGCTGCAAGGTCTGTTGACCGGCAGAAATAATTTCATGCACATCCTTTCTTAAATTAGTATTGCTCAACTTCGTTAAAAGTAGTTCTGCCATACCCACCATGCCACCCAAAGGTGTTTTAACGTCATGGCTCATATTTGCTAAAAACTCTATTTTCGCTTTCGCCGCTAATTCAGCTTTTTCTTTTGCTTCTATTAGTTTCTTTTCAATGTCTTTTAAATAAGAAATATCGACAGTATTTCCTACAATGCCAATAATTTTTCCATTTTCGTCTTTTAACGGCTTTTTAGTTGAGAGTTGAATAAGTTCACGTCCCTCAGGGGATTTAACAGACTCTTCTTTAGTGATCTCTTTATCATGCTCAATAACTTCTAAATCAACTTGTCTAAAAATTTCTGCTTCTGAAGCATTGAATAAATCAAAATCCGTTTTACCAATGATTTCTTCCTCAGAATTGAGATGCACCATTTTTAATGCGTGTATGTTGGCGCTGATATAGCATCCATTCAAATCTTTACAATAAATGCTACCTGGTGTTGCTTGAAGCAAACCCGAAAGTTGAGACTTTAGAGTATGATTTTCAAGTTCAAGTTCTTTGATTTTTGCATGAAACGCAGTGTCTTTTCTTATTGTCTTTCGTGACATTTCCCTCTCCCTCTACATCCTAATGAGAATTCATTGTATCATATTGTGACAATAATGCAACATTTTAAACAAAAAATGTACAATAAATTAATAAGTCACGAGCAAATAATAGTCTAAATAACCTCGGAGAAATGCATATAAATAGTTGTAAGTAAAAGGATTTTCTGCGGAAACTTGCTCCGCCCAGTAGTGATACCCCTGAAAAACATGCTCCCCTATCGAATGAATATCAAATTGACGAAAACCCACGTTCAAAAAAATTTGTCTGACATCTTCTATTGGCATTGGGTTTTCAAGAGAATCATGAATTAAGGGAAGGTGTTTTGCTAGTTGTTTTGAAGAAGCTTGACCTGTGGGAATATACCCCGCAATAACCAAACGCCCATCATCCTGCAGCATTCGTCGCATTTCGTTTGCAAACCGCTCTAAATCCCCAATATGCTGTATTGCTTCTATTGAATATATCTTGTTAAACGCATTACTAGGATAACTTGTCGCTTCTCCTGATACATTTTCAAAGCTTAGCCCTTCTCGTGTTCTTGAAGATAGTCTTTTTAACCGATTGGCTCTGCTGATTTGTGCCGTTGTAATATCAATTGCCACAAATTTAGCAGGACAATATTGATCATACAAATGACAAGCGCCGACACCTCGACCACAACCGATCTCTAACACATGATCTGGTGATGATATATTCAGATACTTTGCAGCATGAAGATATAAATTTAATGAACTTTGTATACGCTGGCGTAACGTAATCTTCCCTTTAACAAAAGGCACATCTTTCCAATAACCATAATTAATAAAATTACCTTGAAAAATTTTCAAATCGCCCCAATTCCCGGCTGATTCACCGTAGACATCTTGCAATCTATTTTGGTCTATAACCGACAAATCAAACAGGATGTTATCTTCGGCACTCATCATTATGCGTGACTCATATTAAAAATCGATCAATTGTATCACAAAACTGACAATTCCTCACCAGAAATAAATATCTCAAAAAAACATACAGATAAATAGACTAAAGACGACCGGAGATTATTTTTGCATTAAATTTGACCTCCCTGTGTTGAGTTGGCTTTAGCATGAGTGTAAACCTATAGACAACAACGTCGCATGATGAGATTTATTGCCCTAAAATACTGATGCAGTAAAGTATAGTTTTTTATCTATTGCCCATCACGCTAAAAAAATGTGATGCAGAAAAGGTTTCAAGTTAATCAAACTGTTTGTGATCATCGTCAATTTGATTTGAAAATGACTGATGCGTGATGCCATCACCTGTATGAGTGGTTTTTACAAAACTACATTCGCACTTATAATGCGTTGTAATATAGAGAAAACATTGATGATTTGCATAGGCAACCAGTGGTTGCGAAAGGTAAGTGCTTGATCTAATGGTGCCCGGGGCCGGACTCGAACCGGCACGAGTTATTCACTCGAGGGATTTTAAGTCCCTTGCGTCTACCAATTCCGCCACCCGGGCAAACGCATTTTATATAAGGCTGGGAACGGAATCGAACCGATGTACACGGCTTTGCAGGCCGCTGCATAGCCACTCTGCCACCCAGCCGTAATCGTTTAGAATGGAGCGGGAAACGAGACTCGAACTCGCGACCCCAACCTTGGCAAGGTTGTGCTCTACCAACTGAGCTATTCCCGCACTTTTATATGTTATCTTGCCATCCCTGGCGCAAGGTAGTTTTTCTTTTGGACCACCTGCCCGGCCTTGTTGTACCGGCAATTCTAAAGCGGACATTCTATCTAAGGATGCTCATTCAAGCAAGTGTTAAATCAAACATCGATGATCAACGTAATTTTAAAACTTAAAGACCGTTCAGGTTTAAACCAAAGTCGAACAAAAGTATTTGTCATATATGGACTCTGCCATTATTGCAATGATAAATTCGGAATATTTAGCAAA
>JBKAGM010000037.1:0-18132 GCA_046290385.1 Gammaproteobacteria bacterium | reverse complement strand
AGATGGAGATTCCTCGCTAGCGCTCGGAATGACAAAAGTCTTTCGAATTCTGTCATCTCGAACGAAGTGAGAGATCTCCCTGCAGAGGGAGATTCCTCGCTAGCGCTCGGAATGACAAAAGCTTTTTTGTTACTTAAAGCGCTAGAAGCACTAATTCGTTCTTCGATAAATCTTGGTAGATGGCATCGAGTTGTGCCTGGCTTTCTGCGGTGAATGTAATAGTTAGCGCGATGTATTTTCCATCTTTGCTATCGCGTGTGCTCAAACAATCTTCTTTTAAATCTTTAACATGATTTTTGACGATAGCGAGTACTGCCGTTTCAAAGGCATCCTCTTTTTTGCCAAATACTTTAATCGGAAATTCGCATGGAAATGTCAAAATGCTTTCTTGATTGTTTGTCATCTTTATCGGTCTCTTTGTCAGTTTGAAATGCGTTGTTAACGCGTCGCCATACTTTGCCAATTTTTCCATCGCCTACAGGACGATTATTAAGCTGTGTTACAGGTATTATATCCTGAGTGGAGCTCGTAAGCCAAATTTCGTCTGCATTCTCGAGTGCTTTGAGAGGTATTTTTGTTTCTTCTAAGGGGATGCCACATTGATTGATTGCTTTAATGGTCAATTGTCGCGTGATACCTGGTAAGATATTTTCATTCACTGGTGGGGTAATGATTTTTCCTTCAGTAATGACGAATAGGTTGGTGCTGGTGCCTTCTAAGGCATAGCCGTCTCGAACGAATATGGCATCATGTGCATTTTGGTTTTTTGCTTCAGACTTTGCGAGCACATTAGGAAGTAAATTGGTTGTCTTGGTTGTGCAACCTAACCAGCGTGTGTCTTCATAAGTGATCGCAGACAAGCCTTTTTCTTCCCAGACACGAGGAGGAAAGTCAAAGGTTGTAGCAAAAATCGTTGGTGTTATATTTTCTGGGATGTGATGTGCGCGACCGGCTTGTGCGCCGCGTGTGATTTGTACGTAAACCATGAATGAGTTATCTTCTCGAGAATCTGAAAGTTTCTCAATGATTGTTTGCCAATCATCTTCGGATAATGGGTTGGTAAAATTAATGTTGTTTAAACTGCGTGTTAGGCGTTGGTAATGTTCAGCCGAAGCAAGTGCTTTACCATCAAATATCGGCACTACTTCATAAATACTGTCACCAAATAAAAAGCCACGATCCAGAGGGGATATCGTGGCTTCTTCCGAAGACATGTATTGTCCGTTTAAATACACCAGGCTCATGATTTTTTGTCTTCATCACTGTTATGATTGAGTAAATGATGGATGGACAAGCTCACGGAGTCTGTGAGTTGGTGTACGATGCCGCCTTCTTTATTGCTGTTTAAAGCGATCAAAGATTCTGTTGCGATGGTTTTGCCGTTGAGCAAGACATCAATTTTTCCGTAAGCTTTGTTCTTTTTCACTGGTGCTTTGATATCATCCTGAAGGGTGATCTGTGTTTTGATGTTATGCATCTCGCCTGTAGGTACGGTCACAAATAATGGTTTCGCTAAACCAAGTTGTACCGTGTCATCTTCACCGCCCCAAACGCGTTGTGTTGAAACGGGTGTGTTAGCGTCGTAGACTTTTTTCGTTTGATAAAAACGAAAACCATAGGTGAGCAGTCGAATGCTATCATCTGCGCGTTCATTATCGGTTGCAGCACCCAAAAGAACAGAGATAAAGCGGGTGTCATCTTTTTTCGCTGAGGAAATCAAGCAAAAGCCAGCTTCATCGGTATGCCCTGTTTTCAGACCATCAGCACCTTCAAAGCGCCATAATAAACGATTGCGATTAGGCTGCTTGATGCCGTTGTAGGTAAACCATTTTTCAGAAAAATAATGGTACTCTTCTGGAAAGTCATTGATGATAGCGCGTGCTAACGTCGCTAAATCCATCGCAGTAGTGTAGTGGTCTTTGTGTGGTAAGCCGGTAGGGTTCATGAAGTGAGTATTTTTCATGCCAAGGCGTTGCGCTTGCGTGTTCATCATGTTAACAAATGATGAGGTGCTGCCAGCGACGAACTCTGCTAAAGCAGTCGTTGCGTCATTTCCCGAGTCAACAATTACGCCCTGGATCAATTGGTTCACAGGCACTTCTTCCCCTGCTTTTATAAACATGCGAGAACCGCCGGTATGCCAGGCATCTTTGCTGATACGTACTTTATCATCCAGGTTAATTGTCCCATTGTTCAGTGCTGAGAAAACAAGGTATAAGCTCATGAGTTTTGTTAAACTTGCTGGCTCACGTTTTACGTCGGCATTTTTTTGTGCAATGACTTTGCCGGTCGTTGGGTCGAGTAAGACATAAGCTTTAGCATCGAGGCTTGGAGCATCTGGAATAATCATTGGTTGTGATGCTTGTGCGGCGGTGGCGTTAGGTGTCGGTGTTTGTGATTCTGCTATAGCGGCAGAAGTTGTGATCAAAATGGATGCGGTAGCGCAGCAAATGGTCAGTTTCTTTAGAAAGGTCATTGATGTCTCCTGGTTTGTTTTGGTTGAGATATGCCGAAATCATAACATAGGTTTTCTGTTGTATAAAAGTGATTGTCGCATGTGTTGTAATTTTGTTATTATTGAATGAAATTCAAAAGGAAGTGCCACTTGAGAAAACGTCTTTTTACTATAGTTAATGTGATCCTCGCTTTATTTGCAGTTGTTCTAATCACGATCAATTGGGTGTTCGCGCCAGAGTTTTACT
The DNA here is from genome assembly GCA_046290385.1 of Gammaproteobacteria bacterium. Classification (GTDB taxonomy): domain Bacteria; phylum Pseudomonadota; class Gammaproteobacteria; order JAGOUN01; family JAGOUN01; genus JBKAGM01. The sequence goes on along the minus strand of JBKAGM010000037.1, from coordinate 15,430 downwards.
CTTCAATTGTATCCTGGTTTGGGCCTATCTTGTTTTTGATTTGCGGTGTCACAGCAATCGTTGCGATCGCTGTTTTGGCTCGTTTTCTGTACAAGCAGCCTTATGGTGGCGTGATGGTTTATATCCTGATCACTCTGTTGCTAGTAAGTTATGGGACGGCAATGATGCATCATACAATTCAGCAACGCGTGCATCGATATATTCAGCAGTTGGTTGATCAGACAAGTAATTTAGTAAAAGTGGAAGTCGATAGCCGGCTACATTTTCGCCTATTTGGATTAATTGATTTGGCAAAACAATGGAGCGAAGGTGGTAGTGGTGTCGATCGTTCTGCTTGGATGAAAGAAGCTGAACGTGTTTATGATTTTTTTCCTGGTTATCAATCGTTGGAATGGGTTGATGAAGATGGTCTTATTCAATGGGTATGGCCGCAGGGGTCAGATTTAACCTCTCAAAGTTTTTTATCCACTATTGAACCAAGGCGTACGGCTGCGATGAATCTTGCCAAGGAACGTCGTGAGTCAACTGTTTCTCAAACGGTGAGTTTTGTACAAGGCGGCCAGGGATTTGTTGCTTTTGTGCCAATTTATTATAGAAATGCTTTTTTTGGTTATATCGCAGGAAAAATAACCTATCAAGCATTGTTCTCGCATATTTTTTCTGAAGATGTGATTCCGCTTTACAATATTCGGGTTTCAACAGATCAAGGTGTTGTGTTCCAGCGTGGAGAAGCAAGCTCTGACATAGAAAAACGTTGGGAGCATTCGTTTTCGATTAATTTTCATGGTTTGAATTTGCATCTAGAAGTATGGCCGACACATCAGTTGATTGGTAGAGAAGGACGTTACATTCCAAGAGCGCTGATATTGTTAGGCATATTATTTATGGCGGTGATTGTTCTTGCCGGCGGTATCGTTGTAGTCATGCAACGTTACACTGATGATGTGGAAGGTAAAAATGAGCAGTTGCAACATGAAATGGATGATCGCAAAAAAGCAGAAGAAGCGCGTGAACAAATGAAGATGGCGTTAATGCAGGCGCAAAAACTTGAGGCGATTGGTACGTTGGCTGGTGGTATCGCGCATAATTTCAATAATATTTTGTATTCCATTAAGGGCTATGCGCAAATGGTCCGTGATGATTTAGAACCAGATACTCAGCAGCATAAAAATTTGGGACAAATCTTAGAAGCGAGTGGGCGTGCGGAAGAGCTGGTAAAAAGTATCATGTCGTTTAGCCGTCAAGAAAGTTATAAGTTTGATACCATTCAAATGAAGGATGTGATAAACAGCACATTTAATCTAATGAAACCCACCTTGCCAGCCACGGTAGAAATTCGGGCTGACATACGTCTCGATAAAGAAAAAGTGCATGGAAATCATACTCAGTTACAGCAAGTGTTTATGAACATTATCCGTAATGCAGTTGATGCCATGAATGGCGCTGGCGTGATTACGATTTCTGCTAAAGAAATAAAATTAAGTCGCCAATTACGGGCAGCTTATCCGAACTTAACATACTCGAGATATATTGAGATTAAGATCGCCGATACGGGTGGTGGTATCGATGAATCGGTGCTCCAACGTATTTTTGAGCCTTTTTATACCACCAAAGAAGTAGGAAAAGGTACAGGTTTGGGGCTTGCAACATCCTTGTCTATTGTGCATGATCATCAGGGTGAGATTATAGTGGAGAGTGAAGCTGGCGAAGGAACGACATTTACTATATTGTTGCCAGAGTTGCAGAGCATGGGAGAGTAAAGATGGCAAAGATCATATTAGTTGAAGATGATAATTTAGTTGCAGATATGTTAAGCCAAGTGTTGCAACGTGCAAATCATGAAGTCAAGATTGCCCAAGATGGCGAAGAGGCTGTGGCAGTGTTGCAAGATTATTCCCCAGATTTGATGATTACTGATATCTTAATGCCAAAGAAAAGTGGTACGACACTGATTGCTGAAATCAAAGAGCAACATCCAAATATGGAGATTATTGCGATTTCAGGGGGGGGTCGAACTGATCCATTGGGTTATTTAGACTTATCTGAAGAATTAGGCGCATCGATGTCATTTGCCAAGCCTATTGATAATGAGGCTTTGTTGATGAGTATTGATTTGCTCCTGTCTGCTGACAAGAAAGCATAACTACCACCATCGAAAAACGCTTTATATCCGCACAACCTTCGTTTCATATCGACCATCATCAAATAAGTTTATGACACGATAACCAGCACTCATATCATCACGGATAAATGTCTCGCATTTTGGTTTATATTGTGAGCAGGTTGAAGGACAGCTGAGATAGTCGATGTCGCCAATGCGTTGTTTAAGCTCTTGGTGTACATGACCAAATAAGACGATTTTCACTTTAGAGTATTTCTGTAGTTTTTTAATAAGTTCATCCCCATTATCAAGCATGATTTTATCGTAAGAACGATGAGAGATGGGTGTTGGATGGTGATGTACTGCAACAATCGTAAAGTGGTTAGGATGTGTTTGAAGCGAATTTTCCAAATGGCTAAATTCTTCCTGAGATAAATGTCCGCCTATCATGTTAGGTGTGTGAGAGTTGAGTAGGATAATTTGCCAAGTCTCATTTAAGATTTTATGTTGTTGTCTTGGCAGGTTATGTTTTTCAAAGATGTGTTCAGCAAGTGTTAAATCATCATGATTTCCAACCATCCACGCAATGTCGAGGTTTGTTTTCTTTAAGCCTTTGATGGCATGTTCATAAGCTGTTTCTTCGATATCATCGACTATGTCACCCGTGTGTAATAATAAGTTTGGCGCTGTGTTTTGTTGAATATGAGCAAGAATTTTATGGAAGCTTTGATAGTGATTAATGTCATATTTAGTCTGTTTAGGGTCGCTGAATAAATGCGTGTCTGTCAGCTGAACCAATTGAAATGCTTTGTTCATCTGGGGGTGTCCTTTTCATTTTTGTCATACCGCGCTTTATGCGCGGGGCGACAGTGTTATTTATGAGCTAGCCATCGTGTTCGCATTTTTTTATGCGGGTGGTATACTTTTCCGTAATTATATACGAGGTGATATGCGATTCAATACTGTCAGCGAGTGGCGAGCATTTTGGAAAAACTCTATTGATCTAGGTTTGTCCCGAATACGCGAGGTGGGTGATCGATTGGGCGTGTTAAAACCCAACTGTCCTGTGATTACAGTTGCAGGCACCAATGGAAAAGGGACAACGGTTTTTGGGTTAGAGGCTGTTTACCATCAGTCGGGTTATAAAACGGGAGTATTTAGCTCGCCCTATTTATATCATTTCAATGAAGAAATACGAATTGGCGCAAGTAATATTTCAGATAAGGCGTTATGTGAGAGCTTCGAGGCAGTTAATCAGGCATGCGAACAAATTGAATTAACTATTTATGAAGCAAAGTGTCTGGCTGCTCTTTATTGCTTTCAACAACGGCAGGTTGATGTCATTATTTTAGAGGTTGGTTTGGGTGGTCGATTAGATGCGACTAATGTTGTTGATGCGGATGTGGCGGTGATGACGTCTGTTGGTTTAGATCATCAGGAATTTTTGGGCCATACACGAGAGGCGATAGCCAGAGAAAAAATGGGTGTTGTTCGCAAAGGAAGTGTGTTTGTTTGTGGTGATCCAAATCCTCCGAGTGTTATCGAGGAAATGACCTCGCAATTAAAAACAAAAAATTACTTTATTTCTGAAGAGGAAAAATTTCCTCTGAATCATTTTGCAATTAAAAAAGTTGTTGAATCGCTTCAAGAAAAATTACCAGTTTATCAAGGTTTGCTTGGCGAGGTGTTAGAGAGATTGCAGTTGCCCGGACGTTTAGAGACAACACGAGGTGATTTTTTAGAAATCAAAGACGTTGCGCACAATGTCGATAGTGTTCGTGTTTTGTCGGAGTATATTGGGAGACAAGGCGTCTCTGGAAAAACGCACGCTGTGTTCTCTATGCTTAATACGAAAGATATTCAAAGTGTGGTGGATATCATTAAACCCAGCATTGATTTTTGGTATATCGCGCCTGTTGATGATGATCGAGCTATGCAGGTTGATGATATTAAAGAAGTGCTTATCGAAAGTGGGGTTAAAAATATCGCTACTTACGAGAGCATCTCAGAAGCCTACCAGTCTGCAAAAGAAGCTGCGATCAAAAACGATCTGTTGCTGTCCTTTGGTTCTTTTTGTGTGTTGAGGGGGGTGAGCCTAAAAAATTAAATAATTTGACTTGATAACTCCATTTTTTCGGGTAAAATGGAGATAACAGGTTAATTTTTTTGGAAAAATGGCTAACTCATTGATTGAAAGACATTTTATCGCCGCGAAGGGAAGTTATTTTTTGTTTGGTCCAAGGGGAACAGGCAAATCAACGCTCATGCGCTACTATTATCCTGATGCCCTATATATCGATTTATTGGACCCTTCTGTTTTTCGGCAATATACAGCAAGACCTGAGCGCTTGGAAATGTTGGTTCAGGGTGAAAATAAAAAAACGATTATTATCGATGAGATTCAAAAAATCCCTACTTTACTGTCTGTTGTGCATCGGTTGATTGAGCAAAAAAAAGGTTGGCAGTTTATTTTAACGGGCTCAAGTGCTCGTCAATTAAAAAGGGCGGGTGTCGATTTATTGGCGGGTCGTGCTGTGATTCGTATGCTTCATCCATTTATGGCCTCTGAATTGAATGAGCAGTTTGTGCTTGATCGTGCATTGGAGTACGGTTTGGTGCCTTTGATCATGGAAAGTCAAGAGGTCAAAGATACATTGAATAGTTACATTGATGTGTATTTGAATGAAGAGGTCAAAGCAGAGGGTTTGGTGCGTAATATAGGTGACTTTTCCAGATTTCTTGAGATCATGAGTTTTTCGCATGGATGCGTGCTTAATATGGCTAATGTTGCTCGTGAATGTGAAGTGTCACGCAAGTTGGTAGAGGGTTATTTAAGCGTTCTTCAGGATTTGCTGTTGAGTGTCCATTTGCCTGTTTTTTCAGAAAGAGCTAAACGTAAGTTAATTTCACGTTCAAAATTTTATTATTTTGATGCGGGTGTTTATCGTGGTTTAAGATCAGTGGGATATTTAGATCGGCCATCGGAAGTTGATGGGCCAGGGTTGGAAGGTTTAGTGTTGCAACATTTGCGTGCATGGAATGATTATCAAAGCAAACCGAATAAATTATATTATTGGCGAACGCGGCATGGGGTTGAGGTCGATTTTATTGTTTATGGTCCGAATTGTTTTTATGCGATTGAAGTAAAAAATGCAAAACAGGTGTATTCAAAAGATATGAAAGGTTTAAAAACGTTCAGAGAAGATTATCCTAATGCAATATTGCTATTACTACATCGAGGTAATGAAATTTTGTTGATAGATGGCGTTAAGTGTTTGCCTGTGGAAAAATTTTTACGACAGTTAACACCAGGTCGCGCGCTTTGGAGCTAGTTTACGCTCGTATGTGGTTTTAAGAAGAAACCTTTTTAACAAATTCAGATTTTAATTTCATGGCGCCAATGCCAGGTACTTTGCAGTCAATGTCGTGGTCGCCTTCTACGAGGCGAATGTTTTTCACTTTAGTACCGACTTTTATGACAGAAGAAGAGCCTTTTACTTTCAAATCTTTGATCACGACGATGCTGTCACCGTCATTTAACACGCTTCCGTTGCTGTCTTTCACAACTTTTGTACCGCTAGAGATGTCGCTATGGCTCTCTGATGATGAGCATTCATGCGCGCACTCTGGGCAGATGAATAGCCCTCTGTCTTCATAGGTGTATTCTGATGTGCATTTTGGGCAAGGGGGTAATGTGCTCATTTTTGATGTTTCTCCTTTGAAAATTTCTCAGCTAGCTTAGGCCATCCATCACACGTAAGAATTCGTTATTCATTTCGACATTGTGCACGCGTAAATAGTCGGTGTGCTGTTGTGCGAGGAAATAAGTAATAGCGACGGTAGCATTGTCTCTCTCGATCGCAGGTTTATTTGTGAAGCACGATAATAAAGACTTGCGAGAATGGCCGAGTAAAATCGGTAGATCTAATGCCCTCAATTCTTTTGCGCGTTGAATCAGTTCAATAGATTGTTCGGGTGTTTTGCCAAAACCGCCCAAACCACAATCAAAGATTAATCGGCCTCGAGAAAAACCATCTTGATCTAATTCTTCTAGGCGCGTATTTGCCCAGTCTAAAACAAATTGCACAGGATCTTTTTTTGGCGGTATGATCACTTCTTTTTTAGGTGGAATACCAAGGTGGTGCATGAAAACGATCTCGACGTCTGCGTCTTTGAGCACTGAGCGCATTTGAGGGTTGTCGAGACCGGTGACATCATTAATCCAATCCACACCGTAAGCTAAGCATTTTTCAGCGGTTTCTGGGTGTCGGGTATCGATGCTAATTTTGGGCTGGCATGGCAAATCATCAAACGCGCCTTTAAGATTTTTTAGCACGCTTTCGAGGCGTTCCCATTCGTTTTCGCTGTTGGTTTCCCCTTCGCCGGTATTCCAAATGTTTTGTGATGTAGATTCCGCGCCAATGTCGATAACCTCGGCGCCAGCGCGAACAAATTCACGCGCACGCTCGATAGCTAATGCTGGGTTTTTATAAATTTGATCAAAGCTAAAGGATTTGGAGGTTAAGTTTAATACGCCGACGAGTTTTGGTCCCGTAAGACGCTGTCGAATTTGTTTTGTATGTAATGGCGCATCGCCAGAAAATTTGTCGCCAAGTTGACGCGCCAGCTTGAAGGCAGGTTGATTGTTTTCTAAAGGGTGTTGCCAAAAAGGTGCAATGTCCGATAGGGGGAATAGAGCGAAAGGTCGCTGAGTTAAATGTCGATGGGGTATGCATAAGCGATCGTTTTCTAATACAAGATCATCCCAGGCTAAAATATCAATATCAATGACACGTGGTCCCCAGGTAGGCATGTTTTGTCGGCCGATACTCTTTTCTAGGGTTTTGAGTGTTGCTAATAACGCTTCAGGAGAGAGCTTCGTCTCGCAAGCCAAGGCCGCGTTGAAAAAGCGGTTATCCCAATCTTCGGGTGCTTTTTCGGGGAGTAAGGCATCTGACTCATAAATAGGAGAGTGGCGAATGACGCTAATGTCTGGGTGTTCTTTGAGTGCGGTATATGCTTCGCGCAAGTAGGCTAGCCTGTTTCCAACATTGCTGCCTAGCCCCAGGATTAGCATGGATCAAAATCTCCATAATAGAACTCAGCTCTTGCTAGATGTTCAACAGGAGGTTCTAGTTTGGTCAATTCCACAGCAACTTTAATGCTTGGGTCTACGAGATTTTTGACGCCTTGATACACGTAGTCTGCGAGATGTTCGATGAGACAGAATGACTCAGTTTGGCACAATTTGGTGATTTGTTCAGCCATTTTATGATAGCAGATCGTGTCAGTGAGCTCGTCTGTTTCACAGGCCTTTGGGGGGGTGAGAAACTTGAGTGTGACGTTGACCCGAATCATTTGTGCCGTCGCTCGCTCTTCTTCAGTCCAACCAATGTGGGATGGGAATTCTAGCTTGCGGATTCTTAGCATGGCGTGTGGTGTGTTTGACATTTTTTTGCTATCCTTGGTGGCTTGGTTGAGTCGTTATTCTAATCAGAGTTGAATGAGATTGCAAAGCTGAGAGGGCAAAATCACATGTTCGCAATGATCCGACGTTATTTTATTTCAGGGCTGCTTGTCTGGATACCTATCTGGGTCACATTGCTCGTTATTCATTTTATTGTCACTGCGCTCAATACGCTTTATGTCCTTTTGCCCAAGCGGTTTCAAATTGACACTTATTTAGGTTTTCATGTGCCTGGTGTTGGAATTGTTGTTACCTTACTGATTATTTTTGCGACCGGTATTTTTGCTGCGAACTTTTTAGGTAAGCGCTTAGTAAAATTGTGGGATATGCTTGTTTCGCGCATACCCGTTATTAGTGTCATTTACTCGGGTGCTAAGCAAGTTTTGGATACGATTTTTTCACCAAAAGGCCAGGCGTTTCGCAAGGTGATGTTAATCGAATATCCGCGACAGGGTTTATGGAGTATTGCATTTCAGACAGGAACGGGTGGTAAAGAATTAAATGAAAAAATAGCCGATGGTGAAGAGGTTGTTACCGTTTTTGTTCCAACGACGCCTAATCCGACTTCTGGTTTTTTGATTATGGTGCCTGTCTCTGAGGCCTATGAGCTAGATATGACCGTTGATCAAGCGTTGAAGTTTGTGATTTCTTTAGGTGTTGTTCAACCTATGAGCCGGGCCGCAGCAAAAAAGCTAGTGGCCACGGAAAGTGATGCCAAGAAATCCGATGGCGTGTAGATTTAAGCAAATGAAAAACAGAAGAGGTTAAGACAATATGATGCGTACACATTATTGCGGTGAAGTTACCGAAAAATTATTAACGAAAAAAGTGACTGTGACAGGTTGGGTGCATCGCAGACGTGATCATGGCGGTGTAATTTTTATTGATTTGCGTGATCGTGAAGGTTTAGTGCAAGTTGTTTGTAATCCAGAAGTCAAAGATGTTTTTTCATCAGCTGAGCGCGTGCGGAACGAATATGTATTGGCTGTCGAGGGTGTGGTTTCAGAACGTCCTGAAGGGACTGTAAATGAAGGTTTGAAAACTGGACGTATTGAAATTGTCGCAGAGTCTTTGACGATATTAAATAAAGCCGAAACACCTCCTTTTCAAATTGATGAGTATCAGCCTATTGGTGAAGATGTACGTTTAAAATATCGTTACATCGATTTACGTCGACCGGAAGTGCAAGCGCGATTAATTACCCGCGCTAAAATCGTATCGAACATTCGCGACGTGCTCAATCGCCATGGGTTTATTGATATCGAAACACCATTTTTAACAAAATCAACGCCAGAAGGTGCGCGTGATTATTTGGTTCCTAGCAGATTGCGTCATGGTGAGTTTTATGCGCTGCCACAATCGCCGCAGTTGTTTAAGCAATTACTGATGATGTCAGGTTTCGATAAATACTATCAAATTGTGCGTTGTTTTCGTGATGAAGATTTGCGACATGATCGCCAACCTGAATTTACCCAGCTTGATGTAGAAGCATCATTTATCGATGAAAATTATATTCAATCGACGATGGAAGACATGATGCGTGAGTTGTTCAAAAATATTTTGAATGTCGAGTTGCCAAACCCATTTCCACGTATGACGTATGAAGAAGCGATGCGCCGATTTGGTAGTGATAAACCGGATTTGCGTATTCCTCTAGAGTTAGTCGATATTGCTGATTTGCTCAAAGGCGTGGAGTTTAAAGTCTTTAGTGGTCCTGCAAACGATGCTGAAAGTCGTGTGTGCGCGCTGCGCTTACCTAAAGGTGGTGAGTTGTCTCGTAAAGATATCGATGAGTATACTAAATTTGTTGGTGTTTATGGTGCAAAAGGTTTGGCATATATTAAAGTTAATGAAATCGCCAAAGGGATGGAAGGCCTGCAATCGCCTATATTGAAATTTATCCCTGAAGATATCACAAAAGAAATTTTAACGCGTGTTGGTGCGCAAGATGGTGATTTAGTCTTCTTTGGCGCGGATAAAAAACGTATTGTGAATGAGGCGTTAGGCGCTTTGCGTCAAAAACTTGGTGTCGATCGTGGTTTGATAGAAGGCGAATGGGCGCCGCTGTGGGTTGTTGATTGGCCAATGTTTGAATTTAGTGGTGATCGTTGGTATCCATTACATCACCCATTTACAGCGCCTGCAGTAGATGATATCGAAGCGTTAAAAGCTAATCCGCACAAAGCAACATCACGTGCTTATGATATGGTCGTCAACGGCTATGAATTAGGTGGTGGTTCGATACGTATTCATAATGCTGAAATGCAGAAAGCTGTATTTGCTTTGTTAAATATTAGCGAAGCACAAGCGCATGAGCGATTTGGATTTTTGTTAGAAGCGTTAAAATATGGTTGCCCGCCTCATGGAGGTATTGCATTTGGTATTGACCGTATTGCAATGATAATGACGAAAACCGATTCGATTCGTGACGTCATTGCATTTCCGAAAACACAAACGGCAACGTGCCCATTAACACAGGCACCATCGTTGGTGGATCAAGAACAATTGCGTGATTTAGGTTTGAAAGTGAAGTCGACCGAGAAGGTTGTGTAAGTTAGAGAGGGGTGTCATGGCAGGCCATAGTAAGTGGGCGAACATACAACATCGCAAAAAAAAGCAAGATAAAAAACGCGGAAAAATTTTTACGAAACTTATTCGAGAAGTTACTGTCGCAGCGCGCGCAGGTGGCGGAGATCCAAATGCAAATCCACGTTTGCGTTTAGCTATTGATAAAGCGAATGCCGCCAATATGCCTAAAGATACCGTTGCTAAAGCGATTAAACGCGGCACGGGGAATCTAGATGGTGTGACATATGAAGAAGCGCGTTATGAAGGTTATGGCCCAGCAGGCGTTGCTGTTATGGTGGATTGCCTAACAGATAATCGTAATCGTACCGTTGCAGAAGTTCGACATGCCTTTAGTAAGTGTGGCGGTAACTTAGGTACAGATGGTTCAGTCGCTTATTTATTCTCGCAACAGGGTGAAATTACGCTGGCAAAAGGATCGAATGAAGATAAGGTCATGGAGCTGGCTTTAGAGTCAGGTGCTGAAGATATTGTCAATGATGGGCATGGTGCGCTTGATGTGATTACGTCGTTTGAAAATTTTGAGACGGTTAAGCGAGCGTTAGAAAAAGCAGAATTAAAGCTCGCTTCTGCTGAAATCACCATGGCCACGTCAACAAATGTTGAGCTAGATAAAGATCAAGCTGAAAAGTTATTGCGATTAGTCGACATGCTTGAAGACTTAGATGATGTTCAAGAAGTTTATACAAATGCGGATATATCTGACGAAGTGTTGTTGGAGCTCTCTTGATGCTGGCTTGACGGATTGCGACGATCGGGCTAATCCGCGCTACTTTGAAGTAACATTATTAATAAAACATTGCCACCCCGCGGATAAACGGCGGGGTGATAGCTAATCTTAAAATGCAGGGTGGATTAGGCGCCATTGCGCGGTAATCACGACACGTGCCGAAGGCGCAATCTTTCATATCATCTTCGCATCACAGTAAACAATGCACCATATTTATTGTGCGGACTCCAAAAATACCATCCATCTGCGCCGGCTTTTTCTGCACCTAAGATTTGCTTGTGAATGTAATCTAACCGAGTGGTTAATGACATTGGGTATCGATAATTAGAAACTTCAATATAAGGAATAATTTTGAATCCTGCCTTGTCATGGAATTTTGCTTTTAGTGTTTTTACAGAATTGTATATCGTAAAGAAAGGCATTTGTGAATATTTTCGAAATGGTTCAAAGTGTGAAGGATAAACCATAGGGCAAATCACGTCTGTATCATCGGCAATGACATGAAGGTTTTGTCCAATCCGATGCGATGGTTGAAAAATGGTGATGCCAAACACATCGATCTCTAAAGGAATGCCTCGTGCATTAACGCGCTGCCGGTACCAGCGAATAATTTTTTCGATATCGTGGCTGTTTGATGCGCGGCTAGGCGTGCGAGTATTGTAACGAATATAATCTAGTTGAACGGCAGAAGCACCCATGTTGATTGCGGCTTCCGCAAAAGGCCATTTTCTTTGCCAGAAGGCTGGATTGCGTACTTGTGCTGCTGTACCGCCATGAGGAAAGACCACGAGCCGCACGACATATTTCAGATGAGCATCCAAGACTTTTTTAATATTCGTGCGGTAGCGTGCACTTGGCCGATTTAAGTCAATGACAAATGTATTAATCCCTGCTGCTTTGGCTTGTTGAATCAGGGTGGTGATGAACGCTGTGTTTTCTAGAGAGGATTGCGTCACATAAATACCCTTCTGGATAGCAAAGCATTGGCTAAACATGAGGGTGAGCAGTAAGAGCAAAATTCCTTTTTTCATAAACTAACAGTCTTTAGGTGTTTATTTTAATTAATCAGAAAATGCGATGTCGGTCAAGTCATTTTAGAATAATCAATTGGTTAAAGCCGGCTTTTGAAATTATACAAATAACATGTTGTAATATATTATATATTTCATAGTGAGGATTGATACGATGAATGTTAATGTGTATATCGAGGATTCATTGGGTGCTCAGGTAACAAAGCTTGCAAAGTCGCTTAATTAAGAGTAGAAATGCGGTTATTCGCGAAGCTCTGAAAGAGTGGGTAATGCGTCACAGGGTTCACAAATGGCCGCACTCAGTGCATAATTTTTCAGGCATCAAGAATTTTCCAAGTTTCGAAGCTTCTCGCAAAGATTTAAAAAAGCCAACAGAGGACCCGTTTGAATGAAATATTTGCTGGATACATGTTGTGTTAGTGATTTTATAAAAGGCAATGAGTTGACGTTAAAAAAAATTAAGGAAATGAAGCCCTCTGATTTATCGATTTCTAGTATCTCTGTTATGGAAATTCACGATGGTTTAATGCTAAACATTGAAAGAGCGAGGAAAATCAAGACTGTGATTGAGGATTTTTTAGGAGCGATAACTGTTATTCCATTCAACGCACAAGAAGCACAATATGCCGGAGAGATTCGAGCATATTTAAAAAATGAAGCAGCGCCTGTTGGCAGTTATGATATTCTTATCGCAGGAACTGCTATCTCACATGATTTAGTATTAGTAACGTCGAATGAGAAAGAGTTTGTTCGTGTGCCTCAGTTGAAACTGGAAAATTGGCGATCATGAGTTTAAAAGATTTTTTAAAAACAGTCACCACTAAGCCTGGCATATATCAAATGTTTAATGCCGATGGGGAGTTGCTGTACGTCGGCAAAGCTAAAAATCTTAAAAAGCGATTGCAAAGCTATTTTTCTAGCCGAACATTGCCGCCCAAAGTTCAAGCGCTAGTCGAACAAATCTCGAATATTCAAGTGACGGTAACGCAGACAGAAAATGAAGCGTTACTCTTAGAAAGTAATCTTATCAAAATGCATCATCCTAAATATAATGTGTTGTTGCGAGATGATAAGAGCTACCCCTACATTATTCTTACTAAGCATCTCAAATATCCTCGCATGGACGTTTATCGTGGAACGCGAAATAAGACAGCGCGATACTTTGGACCTTATTCCAGTGTTTGGGCGGTGCGTGAAACATTAAATATATTGCAAAAGCTTTTTCGCATTCGCCAATGCAGCGATTATTTTTTTAATCAGCGGACTCGTCCTTGTTTACAGTATCAAATTAATCGGTGCACTGCGCCATGTGTTAATAAAATAACAACGGAAGCATATGCGCGTGATGTGGAATATGCTGCGAAGTTTTTAGAAGGAAAAAATCAAGAAATCATTGATGTTTTAGCAAAGCGTATGGATGATGCATCAGCTAAAATGCATTATGAAGAAGCGGCTTATTTTCGTGATCAAATTAGCAAGTTGCGAGCAGTGCAGGCTCGACAATATGTTAGCAATACCAAAGGAAGTGCAGATGTGTTTGCTATCATTTCGCATGGCGCAATGATGTGTGTGGGTGTGGTAATGATTCGTTCTGGGCAATGTGTCGGTGGGCAATCTTATTTCCCCAAAACGCCAGCGGGCACGAGTGAGCAAGAAGTCTTATCAGCTTTTGTGTCACAATATTATTTCACTAAATTATCATCCTTTGGTATTCCCAAGCTAATTATCGTCAATCATGAGTTGGAAGAGAAAACTTGGATAGAGCAAGGTTTGTCGCAAGAGTCATTGCATAAAGTGATCATTCGCTATCGTGTAAAAGAAGATCGTGCAAAATGGTTAGAAATGGCTGTGAGTAATGCAAAAGAACATTTGATACAACGTGAAAATATGCAAATGCAAGACCAAACGCGCTGGGAAGCATTGCAAAAAGCATTGCAATTAACTGAAGTGCCGGAACGTATCGAGTGTTTTGATATTAGTCATACCCAGGGTGAAGCAACTGTGGCATCTTGCGTTGTGTTTGATAAGAATGGCCCAGTAAAACAAGATTATAGGCGATTTAACATTAAAGATATTACCCCCGGAGATGATTATGCTGCTATGCATCAAGCGCTTTATAGACGATATGAACGAGTAAAGCGCGATGAGGCGGTGTTGCCGGATATTATTTTTATTGATGGCGGAAAAGGTCAGTTGCAACAAGCCATAGACGTGTTAGAAGAGTTGCAAATTACTAGCGTTTTATTGATTGGAATTGCAAAAGGCGAGGGACGTAAAGCCGGACTAGAAAAATTATTAATCGCAGATAAAAAACAGCCTTTGTATTTGCCGATGGATGATGCGGGTTTTCATTTGATTCAACACATTCGTGATGAGGCGCATCGTTTTGCAATTACAGGGCATAGACAACGCCGTCAAAAAGCGCGAACGACCTCAACCTTAGAACATATTCCTGGTGTTGGACAAAAACGTCGTCGTGAATTATTGAGACAGTTTGGCGGGATGCAGGGGTTGAAAAAAGCGAGCGCAGAAGAAATCGCGACCGTGCCAGGGATTAGTCTAGCTTTGGCAAAGAAAATATTGAGTCATTTGCATTGAAATGAATCTCCAGTTCTATACAATGGTCAAATGAAATTTCGAAGGGATCTGTTGCGTTTTGGGGCTGTTGTTCCGCGGTTTATACGCGGGATGCTGATAAATCAAAAAGCTCTGCTTAATGGTTTATACTGGAAGCTCTGTTTGCGACACGTCCCCTAACGGATACCGAGGACAACCATGACAATACCAAATTATTTATCACTATTTCGTATCATCTTGATTCCAGTCATGGTGGCGGTTTACTTTATTCCCTTCCAGTGGGCGCATATGCTCGCAGCGGCTATTTTTGCGCTGGCAGCATTCACCGATTTAATTGATGGGTTTCTTGCCCGTTTATTGGGCCAAATCACGCCGCTAGGTGAATTTCTGGATCCTGTAGCAGATAAGCTCATTGTTGCCACAGCAATTATTCTTATCATCAGTCATGGTCGTATGCCTTATCTTACATTGCCTGCCTTGATTATCGTCGGTCGAGAAATAGCAGTATCAGCACTCAGAGAATGGATGGCAGAGCTTGGCAAGCGCGCCAGTGTAGCGGTATCGTTTATGGGAAAAATAAAAACAGCTGTACAAATGATTTCTCTGATCATTTTATTAGCTCTTCATCCTGACAGTACGCGTTGGCTCTTTTTTGGTGGGTATCTCTTGTTTTATGCTGCGGCGTTGTTAACGCTTTGGTCAATGTGTGTTTATTTTAAAGCTGCTTGGCCGATGTTGATTAAAGCCAATGAAAGCGTTTGATTTAACACTTGCTTGAATGAGCATCCTTAGATAGAACGACCGCTCTGGAATTGCCAGCGCAGATTGTGTCATCCCGAACGAAGTGAGGGATCTCCCAGTGGATGGAGATTCCTCGCTATCGCTCGGAATAATAGTATGGACTCTGCCTCTTAACGAAGGCCTCTTGAAGGGCCGGA
>JBKAGM010000036.1:0-18668 GCA_046290385.1 Gammaproteobacteria bacterium | reverse complement strand
GAATACAATTTAATGATGTATTGCTTCGTCGCGCTACGCGCTTCTCGCAATGACGGCCGTAGGTGAGAGGGGGATTCCTCGGTTGCGCCTCGGAATGACAGGGAAATTTTAAATGTAGAGTGAGCCTGAAGTCGTGCGACCATTAAAGGGCGAGCAGCGGCCGTCCTTCTTCAATGATGACATCAACCGGGACATAGCTAGAATCCAACAAAGTTATAGCATTATGGACGTGCGTCTTGATCAAGCTTAACAGGCATGAGGTGTTTTTTCTCAAGCCCCATCGCGATGGCAAGCGCCCCCGCAACATAGATAGACGAATAGGTTCCGATGACAATACCGATGATGAAAGCGAGTGAAAATCCTCGCAGCATAGGACCACCAAAGAAGTACAAGACGATTAATACGATCAGCGTCAAACCTGATGTCATAATGGTTCGTGATAGCGTTTGGTTGATAGAAATATTCATCACATCATAAGGTTCTGCTTTACGAAGACGACGAAAGTTTTCTCGCACACGGTCGAAGATCACGATGGTATCATTGAGCGAATACCCAATCACCGTCAACAATGCTGTAAGTGAAATCAAATCGAATTGAATATGAAACGCTGCAAATATACCCAAAATTAATAGCGGATCGTGAATCAACGCAATGGTAGAACTCACTGCAAAACGTCTTTCAAATCGCAATGAGATATAAATCATGGTGCCAATGAGTGAAATAATCACCGCAAGCATACCTTGCTGCGCCAGCTGCTTTCCTACCTGCGGTCCAACGTAATCGACCCGCTCGATAGTCGCGCTTGGCAACAAAGATTTTATTTTCTTGTTAACTTCATCATGAATAAGCGACTGGCTGGTCTTATCTGCCGCTTGGAAATGGTCTAGCGACAATGTCACCTCAATATCTTGCGAAGACCCATAACGGATGACTGATGCTTTTTCATAGCCAGCATCATGTAAAGTTTGTCGCACTTGTGCAGCGTCAACGGTTGCTGGGAAATGCATCTCGAGTTGCAAACCACCTGTAAAATCTAAGCCTAGATTCAAATGAAATATTGCGAGCGCTACAATAGAGGCAATCAAAATGACGGCGGAAAACACATACGCCGCTTTGCGTTGTCGCATAAAATTAATTTCGGTATTTTGTTTAAAAAACTCCATGCGCTATTTCACCTTCATCCCAATAGATAATTGTTTCAACGTACGCCCGCCATAGATTAAGTTTACGATCGCGCGTGTGCCAAAAATGGCGGTAATCATTGAGGTAATCAATCCGATCGTCAATGTCACAGCAAAACCTTTTACAGGGCCACTGCCTAGACTAAACAATACAATCGCAACAATTAACGTCGTTACGTTAGCATCGATAATCGTTGTCATCGCGCGCTCATAACCAGCATATATGCTTGCCTGCAATGTCACACCATGGCGAATTTCTTCGCGAATACGTTCGAAAATTAATACGTTAGCATCGACAGCCATACCCACAGTCAATACGATACCCGCGATCCCTGGCAATGTCATAACCGCCCCGAGCAGCGACATCACAGCAACGATCAAAAACAAGTTTAAGCCTAAGGCAATGTCGGCAATCACACCAAACAGCTGATAATAGATCGCCATGAAGATAATGACGATAGCAAAACCAATCTCTACTGACAGAATACCTTTTTTAATGTTTTGCGCGCCCAAACTTGGACCAATGGTTCGCTCTTGAGCGATATGAATAGGCACAGGTAATGCACCAGCACGCAACAACAGCGCTAGGTTACGCGCTTCTTGCATATCGGTTAACCCAGTGATTCTAAAGCTATTACCAAGCGCTGCTTGAATCGTCGCCGCGTTAATTACACGTTTTTCTGTTTTGTAGGTGACGATTTTTTTGCCGTCGATCTCTTTTGTGACTGGTTTTGTCTCAACGTATAATACTGCCAACAAACGTCCAATATTTTGAGCAGTAAGGCGATTAAATTTCGTAACATCACTACCACCAGCAAGTCGAATTTCAACTTCTGCGCCCTGATCGCCATAATTCGAATTTGCATTAGTAACGGATGATCCTTTCAAAATAATGTCGCGTTTTAATAAAAAGGGTCTACCACTTTCATTGTATTCGAGAATATCGCCAGCAGGCACAATGCCACTTGCGGCAGCTTCATTGGGATCATTGCTCATATCAACCAAATGAAATTCCAAAGTTGCTGTTTTACCAATGATGTTTTGCGCCTGTGCTGCGTCTTGAATTCCTGGCAAATCTACAGAAATTTGATCTGCGCCCTGCTGTGTGACAACAGCTTCAGAAATTCCTAATTCGTTCACACGATTTCTCAAAATCGTCATGGATTGATCCATGGTGTTTTGCCGAACCTGTTGATATTGATTTTGCGCGAGCGTACCTACCAACGTTAGATCTTTTTGCTCCCAAGTATATTCATGATATTCAGTTTCGATCTCTTTTGCTGCTTGTTGCAATGTAGCTTCATCACGAAACTTGATGATAACACCTTGTGATACTTCTTTATGAAATGTCGCGATACCAGAATAACGAATGCGCTTGTCACGTAAAGACTGCGCAATGTTATGGGAATCACCTTCGGTGCGATGCTTAAATACTGAATCAACATCGACGGACAATAAGAAGTGCACACCCCCTTGCAAATCTAAACCAAGACGCATCGGGTTGGCTCCTATTGAAGCTAGCCATGCAGGCGTCGTCGGCTGCAGATATAGCGCTACTATATAATTGCTGCCTAATGCGTTTTCTACGACTTCTTGTGCCTGTGCTTGCAGGTCGGTATTTGAAAATTGAACGTAAAGGTCATGCCCCTTGATTTCAAATTTTCTCGCTTTAATTTTTTTATCAACCAATGCTGTTTTTACAGCCTGAAGAACAGATTCATCAATCTTAACCCCATGCTCGGACGAAGAAATTTGTAACGCCGGAACGTTACCAAAGACATTAGGAAGTGAATAAATTACGCCAAATGCAATGAGCACGACGAGCAAAACATACTTCCACATAGGGTAGCGATTGATCATGAATGATTATCCTTTATCATTAACTACCGATTTGATCGTACCTTTTGGCAAGGTTGCTGCTATCGCATTTTTTTGCGCGATAACGGTATTGTTTTCGTTGAGCGCAACTTCGATGTAATTATCGTAAACGGCCTTCACGGTACCTAGTAAACCACCGTTGGTCATGACTTCGTCACCTGCTTTGAGATCTTCAACTAACTGACGATGCTCTTTGGCGCGCTTTTGTTGTGGGCGCCAAACTAAAAAATACATGAAAGCGACCAAGACCAATAAAAATAACAATGGTCCCATAGCGCTGCCTTGCTGAGCACTGGCATCGCTAGCACTGCTTGCGACCTGCGCGAACGCTGTGTTATTTGTAAGCAAAACGATTGTGGAAGCGAATAATGAGATGATTTTCATCATGATAGTGTAATCCTTGTTTAGATCGAAAGGCGGGATTATAACAGAAAAACGGAAAGCCTAGCAAAAGGATTTGGATCTCGGGAGATCAGGATCTTTAGCATAGCAGAATAAGACCATTGCATTCTAAAGCCTAAGTTCCGTGCTTTATGCGCGGGACTCATATCAGGGGTGTTACGAACTGGCTCTTTACTATAAATCAATAACCATAGGTTATTGATTTATAGCGATCCTGCGGATAAACCGCGGGATGACAGAGTTTTTAACCATGGAATCAAAATGTAGAAAACAACAGCTTCCTAATATGGCGTAACAGCACGGCATGCAGGTAACACCTATAGACGAGCCCTAAACTCAAACCCTCGGCGACCAAGCGGGCTCTTGAACACTGCCCAGACGCTCAGGAAGCTTTAGTTGAATGCGGCCATCAGCTGAGACGATAGCTAAGATTTCTTTACGACCTACAGTGGTGCCGTATATGATCATCTTACCATTAGGCGCAAAACTTGGGGATTCATCATGACCCGATTTAGTTAAGACATGGAGATGATCTGTCGTGAGATCTTGTATCGCTATATAGTAATCTCCCTGATCACGATGGATCATCACAATTTGTTTACCATCAGGTGAAAATGAACCACGCGCATTATAACTGCCATTAAACGTGAGTCGCTCAATATGCTGTGTCGCTAAAGTATATTGATAAATCTGCGGCGAACCGCCTCGATTAGAAGTAAATATCAGCGTCTTCCCATCGGGTGAAAAACACGGTTCGGTATCAATAGAATAACCATGCGTAATCTGCGTTAATTTTCCTGTCGTCAAATCCTTAATATATAATTTTGCCTGGCCCGTTTTTGATAACACTACCGCAATCTTTTTGCCATCAGGCGACCATGCTGGTGCACCATTAATCCCCGCGATCTGTGTCAACTGTTTAAAATCACCATTCTTAAGCTGCACATCATAAATGGCGGGCAAGGTATTTTGAAACGACACATACGCCACCGCTTTACCATCGGGAGACCAGGTGGGTGACATCAATGGCTCTGAAGACGACACTAATGGCTTTGCGTTATAACCATCATAATCCGCAATAATTAACTGATGTTGTGTTTTGTGCGGTGATGTTTGCTTCACTAATATATAAGCAATTTGGGTTGAGAATATTCCTGGTACGTTCGTAAGCTTTTCATAAACCAGATCACTTAATCGATGCGCCAAGGTACGCATTTGGTTTTTATTGATCGTAAATGTTTCACTTAATAGTATCGATTGTGGCGTCACTTGTGCAGAACGGCTGTTTTGATAAACACTAACGAGACTGGCCGTTACTTGATATCGCCCATCGTTTAAGGCTTTAATGCGCCCGATGAGAACATCTTCAACGCCCAAGTTTTGCCATGGCTTGAGCTGCATTAGCGTCGTGTCATACGGGTAAGCTGGCAAATGCTTTCCGGTCGTGACTTTAAACTCACTGCTATTATTTAAATCCGCTGAAATAACTTGTGACACTTGGTTGTTGGCTTGCTGGCTTTGCTCGTTTTCAAAAGGCACGATCGCAATGGGCACGGCTGATTGTATGCCTTGCGTAAGCTCGAGGTTTAGCAATGCGTGGCAAGGGAGAATAAACGCAATAAATACAAATAAGAATAGCTTCTTCATGTTCTTTCCTTCAAATAAGTCACAATGACTTCGTAATGATTTGATTTTAACACCTTCACAGAAATAAGACACAACCTTCGATAATATGGATGGACAATTCATGCCCAACCCTTCTCAAACATAAATCAAGTCACAAACCACCAAAAAATCCGGTAATTTTACGAGCGTTTTTTAATCGACTAAATAAATATAGTGTTTGATCATAATTGACATGCTTTTCTAGGAGACTCTTATGCAAAACCGAAATGTCGCACATCATGTGCTTGAAGAAACGCAAACCACTACCCAGCAAGAACTTAGCGTAGATCAGCTAACAGATAATTTAGATGAGTATTTAGAGGATTCATCCCACGACATACAAAATCAAGAGCTTGATTTTTCCATAGCGAATATCACAGACGATCCCAAAGGAGCAGGGAAAGACATGAAAAGGTCGATTTTTACAACTGACACTAAAATCGAACAACTCCTCAAACTTGCAGCCAAAGGAACACTATTATCAAAAAATGACCTTCGATACTTAATATTAGTTTTCACCGGAAACTTTCTTTCAACAACCTCCCTACGCAGAAACAATCGTTCAATAATATCTAAAATAGGTGACTATGCTCTACATAGCATAAAAGTTGCTTCGTTAGGTGCAGAAGTTGCTTTAGCCCTAAGCACACATGGAAGAGCCGATATTATTCCTCATTGGGCGATGCAAGCATTAAGCTACGCCATGGAAAATGGACAACTCAAATTAATCATAGACACCGCTAATGAAATACCTGAAATAGAACAAAATGCAGAAGGGTGTTTATATTCGTCATTTTATAACCTTATAGAGTCGACTTCTTACCCTATTTTGCATCGATCAGCAATGGTGGGAATTGGATATTTATACAATGGCACGCAACAAGTCCCTTCCAACGGTGATGAGATACTCAAAAAAATGCTTCGTTTAAAAAATAAAGTATGGACAAGCGAATATGGAATGGCAAAAAACAGAAATGATAGCCATTACCTGAATGATAGAGAAAAAAATGTTATTAATGTGCGTCAACGCGCTACTCGAGCAGCTGCATATTTGGCGCAAGGTGGATATCGATTTACAAATAAACTTTTTGGGACTATTACTTCATTAATAGAACGCCCCGAGAATCAACAAGAGTTATATTTTGAATACATCGAGTACGATAGAAGCAGACCAAGAGATGGGGAAGGAAGTTTTCTTCAATTTAAAAGCACTTACCGGGATAAAGCCTTAGCAGGAGAATCCTTTTCAAAAGGCGACTACGGTTATATGTATCGCTATATTTTGGAAGATGAAAACGATGATTGCCTTGAGGCTTTACTAGTCGCATGCGAATCAAAAGGGAAATGCCCACCTGATTATGCAAAAGCATACAATTCAACTATTTCACGCGTCTCACCCTGGGGAAGAAAAACAGAATATTCACTGGATAAAGTCATTGAAAAGATAAATCACATCAGAAAAAATTGCCATGGCCACAAAAAGTTTCTTGCCGCTAGTTTACTATGCGCACTTAAAAACCACCACAAAAGGATCAACTCAACTGTTATAGAAGAATCTTATCGAACAGTATTGAATCATGTATCCAGCTCTACAAGACACACATCAGGAGAAAATAATAAACATCAAAACTACGGGATTTTAACTTTATCTCATGCAATTTTGCGAAATTATAGCGGATTTGAAAATCACATGAACAGCCTGCATGAAATCTATTCTGTGATAAGAACAAATGCAATAAATTGCTTCGCGATCTATGTTGACACACAAATAACAAAAACAAACGCACGACACAAACCTCCAGTAGAAAATAAAACAGTTGCCGCCTTACAAGACTTAATAAGCAATAGAAATAGCCATGGCGAGACTGCTTCTGCGGCACTAAGCGCTATCAGCGTATTGGTGAGCAACAGGCAGCATTATCCTGAACTAGAAGGTATTCTAGGCGAAACAAACTCTCAATGTATCATAGACCTCCTCAATAGCAATAGGCAGAACCTAGTAGCCAAAGGGATTTTGTTGATCATACAAAAAGTTAAACTTCATGAAAATATCGAAACAGATATACTCAATGCAATACACGCGATTTATGAATCAGAAACCCTGAACCAAAGAATTTTACAAAACATTACTTTCATCTATGCATACCTAATAAAAAACCATGTCGAAGATTCTGAAAATAGAATAATAAAAACAGAACTCAACCAAGGCACTATCAATCTTATTTACGAACGTGCCGTCTACTTTTCAGAAGAAGAAGCCTACAGCTATGCCCTTCTGCAGTATTCAAGAGGTGTTAGAAACAAACCCGATGAGTACAACATCTCCTTACTTGCTACACATTTTAACAACTTAGTTGGCCTAATAAGAAATGCTGAACTAAATAGCCAGATACGTGAAAATCATCTAAAAACAATCATTAACTTATTAATAAGAAATCCAAGACTCGCTACAAAAGAGCTTATCACATGCTTGAAAGAACTTATTGACGATGGTGAGACACTCACTCACCAAGCCATCTCGATTATTTCAATATTAACAAAAAATTTAAATGAAAGCCGTCAACGAGATTTACTCGACGAAGATCTGATAAACAGTATGATTAAAAAAATGGGTGGAAACGATAATCAGCTATCAAGTAATATATGCACTGTGATCTTAAAGATAGCTGAAAAAAGAGAAGAACCAAACAGACTCTCAAGAAGCAACTATATTGAACTTGGAAAATTACTTTCTAGCAACTTGGGATTTTATTTTTCACAAACGATTTTGAAAAAAACCGTTTTAGAAGAAAATGTTATTATCAATGATGCTGAATTCATGAAAGCCAGTCTTGATGGTGTCTCTATGCATAATGCGACCGAGATTTCGAGATTTTGCAGTCAACTCATTCATAAAATCAGCCAACACGTAGATAACGATTCATACGTGGATCAATTTAAACGTGTATTTGTTTCTTTGCTAGAATATAGCGTCATTGACTCATTTATGTGGATGCTGAAATCACTATTTGAACTTCCAGATAATCATTATAAAAAAATTAGCGAAGACTCTAGAGTTCAAGAAGCGGTTGCAAGCGCCATCAACTTAACTGGATTATCAGAAGAAGACCGTGCTAATATCTACAAATTCCTTCAGAACAAACCAGAAGCTATCAAAAACATATCAAGAATACATCTTCGAAATGACCTCCAGAGAGGTGGTGGCGCACTCGCAGAAAACTGCCTTAAAGCAATCGAACTCCATATACTCACACTCCACGCTACAGAAGATGAAGAATTTTCAGAATTTCTTACTTTCTTTCTGAACGAACTTACCATTATCATTGACAGAAAAGAATTATCGCCTTATATCTATAAAACGCTTAATAATATCTTATCAAACGTGGGAGCTATTGATATTCCTGAAAAAATCATTCATTCTTGCTCTGAACATTTATATTTTAATTGTCTCAATAGCGCCCATTACGTGATAGATGAGGAAGATGGCTGTGAGGAAGAAAAA
Organism: Gammaproteobacteria bacterium; assembly: GCA_046290385.1. GTDB lineage: Bacteria > Pseudomonadota > Gammaproteobacteria > JAGOUN01 > JAGOUN01 > JBKAGM01. Next base: position 10,040 of record JBKAGM010000036.1, on the reverse strand, counting down.
GAGTCAGAAATTAACGAAAGAATATATAACAATGCCGTAGAAATTTTAATAAAGGTACGCGACTCCTTAGAAGATCCGCTGAAACAAGCTCTAGAAGATGAAAAGGAAGCAGCAAATCTATTACAAAGAAATCAACAAAATAATAGCTTTATAGAGAAGCTAAAAAGCCAGGCAGAAAACAACACAAAGCTTAGCCGCACTTCAATACAATACATCACCCACATTGGAAACAAAACACGCAACGACACTATAACAGAAACTATTAGCGAAACTTTGCTCTATACCGTAAAAAACGGACAAGCAATTATGTGGGCGGCAAGGCCTTTTATAATTGACATGCTCAGCAAGAATGAAAGCATCTTGAATATCTTGCAGATTCTTAAGACAGATGATCATTATCGCGAACATTTCATGGGCGATGATCATGAAGTTTTGGGCATTCTGGAAAATAAATTTTTTGAATCAGATGATAATGAGATTTTGTTAAAAATCATTGATGTACTCAAGACCTTTACACTCCAAGGAATGTCTCTGACCGATCGAAGTATAGAAAAAATGAGTTCGCTCATAACCACTATTGATAATGATGAAGCAAAAGAATCGATACTACTCACGCTTAGCGTTCTAAAAGATGACCCTAACAATATAATCTTTGATTGCAATGGCATTGCAAACTCTCTTGTTTATGTATTAAAAAACAATAACCGAGCAGATATACGCGACAAAGTAATAAAACTATTAATGCTCCCTAGATTGAAGAAAGATCTAAATGATGATGACGAAAGATTTCTTGAGCATATGTCTCGGTTACAAGAATATTATACTCAAGACGATGAAAACAAGATCGAGAGTCTAAACTATATTGGAGATATAAACTTTATAAGCGAGAATTCACCAGAAAATCTTAAGTCTCTAAAAGAAACATCTCTTGACATCATCAAAGATGCCATATTGAGCGACAATAAAGCTAATATTTACAAAGCTCTTGAAGCCCTCTCTAAATTTGAGTTTGAGGACGACGTTTATTTGAATGGAATAGCTGAAAAACTATTTAACATCCTTCAAGAAACCGTCAGCATTGATGAATTGGGACTTATATTAAATATAATACAAACAAACTTTGACATTCTACTAAGCGACTCATATGATCGACTATTGTTTATTTCAGAAAAAATATCTTACGCGCTTCGAAATTATTACCAAAACCCAAAGCTGAAAGAAACAGCTCGACAATTAAAAGATCGAATCGAACACAATCCTCTTATCCTCATGAACGGCGAGCAAGACTTATCTAACAACTTTCTTATGACAATAAGTGAAAATTTAGACCAGTGCGAAGCCATACTTGCATATATTGATTCACCTGACAGCCTTGTCAGCTTCGAACAATTTAGAATATTAGTAAACGCTAGCTGGTTAGATCCCAGCGAAATTATGAATATTTTCGACCAATATGAAGTATCCGCAGAATGGCTAGAAATTATGATTGCACACATACAAAAAGGATATGTATGTTCAGAATACAATTTAAGCCGAATTGAGGCTGACATCAACAACCTACCATTTTCGCTTGTCATTAAATTTTATTATCATTTACTATTAAGCAACCGACTATATCAAACCGAAAACTACGAAGCACCCGAAGAAATTCTGAACAAAGTCCTAGAGGGGTTTGATCTTTTTAATAATAAACATCGCTTTTATGCGCTTACTCTATTATCAAATGGCGATGATTCTTTATTATCAGACGATATACGAAATGAGTTAAACAATATAGAAACACAAAATAATATACAACATTTTATCGAATTGATTGAGATGCACTATGGCGAGCTTGACGAGGACACTAAAAACTTAATTAACAAGCGCCATTCAAAACTAGCGACCTATTATTCCGAACATTTTACTGAAGAACAAACTAACAGCTTTATTTCTGTGATACTTATTACGCTTCTCGAAAAAATGACCCACAGTCCTCAGCTAATTAACATACCAACATTTTTAAATACACTCTTTTATTTTAAAACATCGCCAAAAACTCTGGCGAAACAATTACTTGCAAATGGCGATATCGAGGAAATAGCATACAATGCATGCAAACACTGGATATTACACAGTCTATCCTTGAAAAATTGCAATGACATGGATAGCTCAATTATTAACGAAATAACACAGTTAGCCATAAATACGCAATTTCCGCCAAAACTTTTAACATCTCTCTTAACAAATTTTCTTGACTCGGATAACGCATACAATGAAATGAGGCACTTGAAAGAAATACTATCAACCTTCGGAAATGAAGATGATCCAAAACTTCATAGAATATTAGAGCATATCATCATAGAGTCTTCCAACAGTGAATTATTTAGAATTTTGAATATTGAAAATTTACACAGCACTTGCGATGCATTTTTTGTGCTAAATAAATGCGGTTATTTAGTCGACGAAATTGAAGATTCTCTTGAACGAAAAAATCTTATCGCTGCCTCTGAGATCGTATCTCAACTAATTCTCAAGGGTTGGAAAAAAGAAGATTTAATTTCAATTTACGAAATACTCGAAATTCATTCCGCTCAATTTGATAACTATAAAAAATCCGATGTATTAGCAGCGTTTGAAATAATATTAAACTATAACATTTCAGCGAGCAGAAAAAACGAACTCATCGAATTCGTGGATAAAAATGTTGCTAAAGCAATCAGTCAAAACGACTCTAATAAAAACACTTATTCAAAAATATTTCATAAATTTGCAGTTAAACTTAACTTTAGTCAATCACCACGTGATAAAACAGTAGATGAATTAACTGATGAATTTTCAAAATTAAACGAAAATGATTCTTTTCTTTCAAACAGGATAAAAGATATTTTAAGAAATCACTATCGTGCTATCAATGAAGGAAACATCAGAAGCTTAATAACTAACACACAAAAACCTATCAATGAATGGGTTGCTAATGACTTTAAGCAGTGGGCAAATGCATTTAAAGAATCAAAAAAAGAATTATCAGAAAAAAACATTCACGAAGTACTATGCGTCATGTCACACGCTGTAAAATTATTTACAGGATCAACAAACGATAACAATGGTTATCATTTACGACCAGCGCAATTAGTTGCGATTATTGGATTATTACTTGATGAGTCCCAAAACTCCATCCGGCTTGGAGAAATGGCGACAGGCGAAGGAAAATCGACTGTCATTGCCGTTTCTGCTGCCATTAAAGCACTTGAAGGTAAAGATGTTGATGTTATTGTCAGCTCTTCAGTCCTTGCTGCACGTGATTCAAAAGAATTTAACGGTTTTTATGAGCTTTTCAATTTAATGGCCTCTCATAATGCAGACAGCTACACCAGCAGAAATCCGGAATTAATGAAGCCATGCTATGCTGATGATATCAACATTGTTTATGGTACATCCAGCCAATTCGAATTCGACATACTCCGACACGAGTTCAAACAATACAACACAAGAGGAAGCCGAGGACTAAGCTACGCGATTGTTGATGAAGCTGATAATATCATGCTCGACCAAGCAACAAGTGTTGCCCGACTATCAGACCCCATTCCGGCTTTAGACCAATTACAATGGATATATATCGCTATCTGGAACTACATCTGTAAGGAGAATATTCCTGAAGCTAACATTCGTGAAGAGAGAGAAAGACTACACGAAGAAATAACAAATATGATTTTGAATCTCATTGAAGATAAGAATGACGAAACTGAATCCGAAGAGAAAAAAAATGACACAGAAGAGGACGAAGTAGTTAATGAAAAAATATCCGTACCAGAACACCTTCATGACTTTGTTAAATCACAACTACCGCAATGGATTGAAAATGCACTATGCGCAAAGTATTATTTAGAAAATGACAAAGATTATGTCATACGAAAAGACGAAAGCAACCGCTCTAACATCACACCAGTTGACTATAAGAATACAGGGAACACATTGGAGCAGACACAGTGGTCTGATGGTATGCATCAATTTGCTCAACTCAAAGAAAAACTTCAACTCACCTCCGAAGGGTTAACGACAAACTTTTTATCTAATTTATCCTTATTTCGTCGTTATAAGTCGCTTATCGGATTGACGGGCACACTTGGAGACCAAAAAACTCGCGAATTTTTATCTAAAATTTATGAAGATAGAGTGCAAACTATCAATATACCTCAATATCGACAAAAGCGCTTCATCGAATTTAACCCGTCAATAACCGAAGACAAAAGCAGTTGGCTGGAAAAAATAAAACAAAATGCTAATAGACAAGTTAACTACGACAGATCGGTCTTGATTATTTGCGAATCTATACAAGAAGCAGATGAGATACACAAAACATTGACAGGTGGTCATGAGCATCATCATAAAATTAAAAAATACTCACGCAGCGATGAAATGAACCAAGGTATACTCGATAGAGAAATCGGACCTGGAGAAATCATCGTCGCCACCAACTTAGCCGGAAGAGGTACAGACATAAAACCGAGCGCAGCTGTAAAGAACAATGGCGGTCTACATGTTATTGTAACCTCTCTCTCAATCAATGATCGGGTTTGTAAGCAAGCATATGGCCGAACTTCAAGAGCGGGTGCACCTGGAACTGCGGAGTCTATCATCAATCGTGAAACTTTATCTTCATCTATTAAAAACAACATTTCATGGAGATCTCTCTCTGAAGAACGAAATAACTTAGAAATAGAAAATCTTTCCAAATATGTTGAGGGAGAAGTTGAGAAAATACAAAAAGATGATCAGTTATTTAAAGAATTTTGCAAGCTAAGCAAAAAAGTTAAAAAAATATTACAAAAAAGAAAATATCAATTTAACGCGAGCGAAAACGCAAGAATGCTTGCGCTTATAGAGAGGTGGGGCCTCTGGTATAAAGGAGCGGGAAGCTATGATAATCCTCTCAGAGCTTTCGAAATATTCAAAAATGAAATTCTAAATGACCTAAAAGATGGCAGTCTCATTAAAAACCCATGCTATCATTTGCAAGAAGCAAATCAGATTGTCACAGAGCATGATTATTTTTATCATACGCTATTACAACTTGGAAAAACAGACAGCTATTGTGACAAGATCATCAACGTCTGCGAAAATGTTACTGATCCATTATTTATGGCTTCTGCTAAAAGCAATCAAGCGTACGCTTATCTGAAAAAAAACAAAAACCCTAACAAACTTCGTGCTCGAGAAAGATTTGAGGAATCAATCAATCAGATTCAAAAAATAAATTTACCTCAAATGATGGCCATTCAAAGTTTAGTATTTACAGATGAAGAAATGGATAATGAACTACAGTTACAAATAGGTGGAAAAATTGCTATTTTGAATGCGTTCTCAGAAGCACAAGATGAAGCTATTCGAGCAATTGACAAGTCAAGAAAACTCGTAGACATCATTACGCACAGACTTGATGGTAACATAGAAACGAACACAAAGCTTTCCATGAAAGACGCAGCTAAAATGCTCGAAGGAGAAAAATCATGGGACACTTTCAGCATAAAATTTCATGACTTACGCATGACATATGATCTAAAGTCAACAGTAAGAGATGATCCATTAAAATTACTCGAAATAGCAAAATCTAAAAATGCAGCCAACAAAATCAACATTTATTTCGAAAACCTTGTTAGCACTCACTGCGGACAGATATTTAGCGCCATTTCCAAAGCGGAAAGCGTAACTCAGTGCCTGAACAAAATTGTTGTATCAGAGAATCAACTAAAGCTAAATGATCAACTTACACAAAGAATAGATCAAATAAAAGCTCATCGGGCAATATCAACAATACAGAATATTACAATAAACTGCTTGCTTGATAACGATAAATTAGAGACTCTAGAAAATATTATAAAAAATGTATTCCCAAATATAAGAAGAAATATATCGACTATTTTTCCAGGGAAAATAATCATTAACGATATTCAAGATAATAATATAAAAAATATTTTGGATAGACTGCTTAGAGAATATAACACTATTCAAAATAACACTATTGAAGAAGAAAAAGCGGAAATAGAAGAACGAAACGAGATATTGCCACCAACATGCGAGCTCACATACGAGATAAATTTAGAACACTTAAGTCACGCCGAAGAAATTAAAAATCTTCCCATACCACCTGGACTGAGCAACATAACACTTAAAACGAATGATCAAACCTCAGGCAAACATCAAATGGTTGAATTATTCAACAAACTAGGGTCTAACCTAGATAATGCAATCATAGAACTCCCAAGATTATCAAAAAATACCTCAAAAGCATTGCTAGAAGACCTTTCTAAAGTAGTAAAAGAAGAAGAAATCCTAGCTCCAAATGCACGAAACATTAAAAATATTTTCACAAATGTAGAAAAACACAAAGAAATACAACAGCTGATTTTGAATGGATTTCAATATTTTTATGAATTACAAGAAAGAAGACCTGTGCAGGTATACACTTTATTAGCGCTTGGAAGCATTGCCGTTGCACAAGCTGGTGCAGGAGCATTTCTAATGGCATGCACTGGCGGATTCGCAACAAGCGTAGGGATTGGACTTATATCAGAATGCTTTAGTGATATTATCGAAATGATTCAAGTTGGCGTAGCACGCACACATAATTGGTCAAGTTATGGCTGCCAAAAAATAGCCTCACTAGTCATAATGTTTGCCAGCGCTGGAATCTCAGCGATGCAAACAAATGCTGCCAAAACAGCAAGATCAGCCCAAGTGGCAAGCGAACTGATAGAGGAAGCCTCCGAGAGCGCTGCCAAACGCAACTTTGCCACCCAAGCTGGGATAGGAAGTGTTGAAAAGGTCTGCACAAGACCAATCGCAAGCCAAGCGATATCAAGTAGCATTAGCACTTCTAGCAGGATAATGAAAGCGACAGGTCAAGTTATCAGTAAATTAGCGCCTGCAATATACGGTGCAACAGCAAAACTCGCAGGGAAAATTACCTACCAAAAAATAACCCCTCAAATTTATGAAGCATCGCGCCAAGGTGTTATAAAGAATGTTGAAGCACTTCTTGCTCAACGACTGGAGAACTGGAAATCAAAAATTGAGTATATTTCTGCTTGCGCACGGATTGACGGTGTTGAACAATATGATTTTCGTCACAACCGAGAAATTGAAACAATTGTCCAAGACGTCATCGCAAGTAACAACGATAAATTTGGCATCATCTCAAATACAGAATATTTGATTTGCGAGAATAACGAAATCAGCGAAATTACAGAATCTTGCTTGACAGAAATTGATGATCATATTAATAGCTACAATACCTATGACATCAAACACGTCATCGAAAGCGCTCTGAAAAAATGCAAAGATAACGAAATTAAAAATGGCGTAAAAGAAAATCTGAATCAAATTTTAAACGTTTTAAAACAAAAAGGCGTTATTATTAACAACAAAGAATTAAATGAAAATCTTGATTTTTCAAACCTACAAGAAACATCAGAAATCGATGAAGAACATGAGGAGTATAAGTCCTATGACAACGGTTCAGAATTCAATATAGACATGTCGAATTTATTTAATACCCTTCCTGAAGGCAAATATAAACAATTTGTCATAAATCTTATCGAAAAAATTCATGGACACATTTACGGTAGCGGTCGATTGCAAACAAACGTAGACACACAAGCATTTATGGATATGGTGAGTGACAACATTGGAAACGCGCTAACAGTCAGCATCATGACATCATACGAAAAGTCATTTCTAAGACTATCAACTGGAATATCAATACTAAGCAGTGGCGTTGGAAATCAACTTTACAATACGTTAGGTAGCAGCATCAATAGATTAACAGGACTTTCAATTAGTCGAATACCTTCTTTGTCGGCCCTTCTTTCACTAGGGAAATCAACGCTTGATTTCACATCCATGATGACGCAAAGCATCGCTTCCTCAATTTATATCGATTCACTCAAATTTAACCCAAAAACTTTATCTGTCTCGAGAATGCAGACTGTAAAAAATGGCGTTATCCAATACAATCCTAATCATCGACAATCAGAGCGCTATGCTGATGATGAGCAAGAAGAAAAGATGAATGATAGCCTGGGGTTATCTTTCGCTGACACGCAAAATATTGACCTAGTTTTACTTGCTTTTCTAGAAACGCTATCTTCACTTCTCGCGCTAAAAGGATTCGAAAAATTATCGGATTTATTTCCTAAAATAATTCGATTGTCAGAATTATCCGCAGAACTTGGAAGAAAATGTACAAATTTTTCAATAAATTCCATGAAACAACATGTTACAAACCTTCTTCCTGAAATCCATTTTTGGAGATTGTTAAAAGAGGCTTCTATAAACTTAGACAATGCAGAGTATCTCTTAAACAAAATATTGTGGCTACAGCCAGAGTTCCTGGCTAAATTTTCTGAGCATGAAGATTCAATAAAAGATCTTTTTCGTACGGCTAGAAAAGAAATCAAAAGCGATGTAGGGATTATTAAAAATGATGCGCATACACTCATTTACAACCCCCTTCGTACAGAGCAATTTATGGAAAATCTTGAAGCGCTTTTAAAACTCTATGATGAAGATTTTACATCTCATTTAACCACTTCTGAAATACACCGTCAGAGAGTTCGACAACTTCTAGAACTTCTAGGGACGATGGTATACGATAAAAAAATCGAACCGCCTACGAACCCACCTACCGAACCCAGCAAGGACTATCTGGCTGTCAACTACGCAAATTTCATCAATGAACATGGCAAGTTAATTAATCGGCTCTTGGATGATTCGAAAAGTATATTAGACATGTATACACGAACTCATACCTGGTGCAGCTATCTGAAATTTGACGACTTAGCTACAAAGCTTGAATTCAGCGAAATATCAAGCTTAAACACAATAAGCAACTTGATCATATCAGCCCATCAGATAGACGAAAAAGCTAAAAATATCGTATTTACTCTAATAGAATCTTACTTATTAACATTTGACCTGAGAAATCTAATCACTCTCTTCGCTGAAATATTTTATGGCTCAACAAACTTTCGCGATCATTTAACATCAAGTCAAAATGCAATAGGCAAAACGTTATCAAATGCAGTCAGCATTATAGAAAGAAACCATGATATTCAAAAATCTTATATTTCCCACAAAATCAGATTTTATCTTTTTAATTTTTCATTAAAATTACTCCCAATAAAACCCTTTATCAAATCGGTCTTTGGTTATCAACATCTCTTTAAAGACACTATTGAAATCGCCCTATTTTATAGCGCGTTATTTGCTGACCCATTGCATTTTTCAGAAAAACTTTTATTTTCAAGAAATGATATTTTCAAACTCGGAAACCACATCCTAAACCTTACAATTGGGATAGGAAAAAATATGCTTCAAAATGAAGAAGAAACTCCATCGTCTTCCGTTGAAATATCTATTGATAAAACCTTCCTAAATAGCATGAGATATGGGGTAGGATTATTTAACTTACATTTAGCCACTATGCTTGCAGCAATAGCAAGCGCTAAAAATAATTTTCCTACAATAAAAAGCAAAGTTTACTCAACAATTGAAAATTTCACTTCAGATGATTTTCGCGCGAAAGTCGAAGCGTTATCCTTTGATGATTTCAATTTTGCTATAGATTCGATCGTTTTGGATGACAATAGTATACATATGGCCATATGTACGTTCAGCTTAGCATCTTGTATTTATCTGGCCTTCAATCCCTTAATGTATTTGAGCTTCCTAGCTATCTTATCTTGCGGGCTTGCGATTGTTAATTTAAACAGCAATCCAGAGGATTACTCATTTAAAGATACTTATGGAAGCTTTTTTATGCCAACGACTCATATTGAAGCAGAAGAAGTGGAAAATTCTACGGCACCTGAGTTTCACGGTTAGATTTTTTATGTTGCGCTTACGGCGCGAACAAATTAACACCCTAGCCCCTCTCCCGCAAGCGGGAGAGGGGACTCCCTTCGGCCGTCATGAGCTAGCAAAGTGATCTCACAGCTTCTTTTCGCTGTCATCCCGTGGTTTCTTTTTCCTGTCATCCCGTGGTTTCTTTTTCCTGTCAT
>JBKAGM010000035.1:0-19266 GCA_046290385.1 Gammaproteobacteria bacterium | reverse complement strand
TCGGCGCGCTCGGTGGATTACGGCGCAGTGGCGCCTAATCCACCCTACATTTAAAAGCGCAGGAACCAGAAATGAAGTAGCATTGTCAAAAATAACCAACTACTTCGCCTTTACCAAAAACCCAAACACAATAGCGAGCGTAATACTAACAGGCAACACCAACATCGCAGATCGATAATCGCCAGTCGAATAGAAATAACTTCCATTAGGCAAATGCTCTGCGCCAAAATCTAAGATCCAACCAATGACAGGCTCAAACATCATACCAATAATAATCGACGCCATATTCGCAAATGCAACAGATGTCCCTGTTACTTCGTCAGGGTTGATTTCGCCTGACAAGGCATAAGCAACAGCTACACCCGTATTAAACATCCCAAATAAAAACAATAAAGCGAACAATGTCCACTGCGAATAACCGTGTCCAAAAATCACCAACAAAATCACCACCAAGCTCAATACCGCTGAAACAATCATTGGACGCTTACGGCCAACGTGATCTGAAATCATCCCCATCAAAGGCCCACCAATCGCCCATCCTAAGAAAATCAAACCAACACCCGTGGCCGCGATATCACGCGAAATATGGTAGGTTTGCTGTAAAAAGCTGACCCCCCACGCTTCGGCGAATGCCATCACGGGCGCGTAAGCACAGCCCAAATACGCCGCATTCATCCAGCTTTGTGGATTGCGCAACACGACAATCAAACCGTCAAAGAAGCTGTTTTTAGTTGTCGTGGATGATGTAACGGCTCGCGCTTTATCCTGCACAAAGAAAAATATCAAAACAGATAACACTAAAAACAACACCGCCATCATCAACAACGCTTGTCGCCAACCATGATGTTCCACCAAAATTGACACAGGGGCTTCGCCCAAAGTCGCACCTAACATCCCCAGGGCTTGCGTTAATCCAGCCAACACACCTAAACGCTCGCTTGGAAACCAATCTTTAGCAAGCTTCATCGCGCTCACAAATCCAAACGCACCACCAAAACCCGTCATGAAACGTCCTATTTCAGCAAGAAATAACAAATGGCTTGTCGCAAATAGGACACAACCTGCTCCAGCTAATAATGACATTGTATATAGCAATCGACGCGCGCCAAACTTGTCGACCAACATCCCTACTGGGACTTGCATGGGCACATACGCATACAAATAAAATGCTGTTAATGTACCAAAACCAAAACCATTAATGTTAAATGCGCGCATTAGATCGTCTTGCATGACGCTAGGTGCAACGCGCGGAAAATAAGAAACGAAAAAGAGCATCGCGCCCAAACCCCAGATAATCCAAGGAAGGAAATTGGTACGCTCAGAAAGATTCATGCGCTCAGCGGTCATATTTTTCTCCTATTTTTCAAATCACTTCACTCTCAACATCAACACCATTCCCACACTACCAAACAGCAATATTGGCAACAGTGCGCAAATTGACGGTGGGATGTGATACACCATACTAAAATCCATGCTAAATTCATTTAACAAATAAAAACTCAACCCCAAAATCAACCCGATCATGATGCGCAAACCCATCGTTCCAGTGCGCAAAGAACCGAACACAAATGGAATGGCCAACAAGATCATAACCAAACTCGACAGGGGCTGAAAAATACGCTGCCAAAATGCTAATTCATAATCATCGGCTTGCATACCCACCTTGTGACGAAAGTGAATCATACGACCCAACTGCACGACAGACATATCTTCAGGCTCGTCGACTTTTAATAACAAAATTTTAGGGTTCAACTTCATTTCACGCCAAACTTCTACATCTTCATGTGTCAATGTCACTCTCTGGTTATGGATGACACTGGCATCAATATCTTTTGCCACCCAATGCCGGCCATTAAAATTGACTTCTTTCGCGAAGGCTACATGATGCAAGCTACGGTCGTTATTGAAATGGTATCGTGTCACACCTGCGAGTTTTTTCTGGCTCTCAACAGATTCAACATGCACGTAATCACCTTTCATTTTTAACCACAAACCCTGATGAGTAGATACCGCATCTGCGCTATAAATCGCATTTTCTTTAATGGCATCGGCTTGTTTTTGCAAATACGGCGCGACGGTTTCACCAATTAACGCCATGACTAAGGACAAAATAATCGCGGCAATTAAAACGGCTTGTGTGATTTTCATGATAGAAAACGATGCTGCACGCATCGCCACAAGTTCGCTATTCGTTGCCATTAATCCTAAACCAACCAATGCACCAACCAAACCAATCATCGGGAAAAACTGATAAATGTCTTTAGGTAATGTCATGGGAACGTATATAAAGGCTTCCAACAAACTATAATCGCCACGTCCGATGTAACGCATTTCATTGACGAATTGCACAAACACATCGACACCTACCATCACCAATGCAACAAAGAGCGTCGCCTTGATAACACTAAAAATGATGTAGCGATTGATTACTGCTTTCAACTATAGGCAATAAAGACAGCCAGCAATGCATGTGCTCACCAGATCTTGCGAAATAAAAATAAGATTGGCATAAATAATATAACGACTGGAAGCATCGCCAGTATCGATAGCAATATCACCGAAACAGGCAATGACAATCGCCACTCAAACTCTGCAAGATAATCAATTTTCTCACCCATTCCTTGTATTATCTCCCAGGTCGAAAGTGCTTGATCGTCTTTCGCAGTCGCCTTGTACTCTCTTGCTAATGACGCAACTTTCACGCCGTATTGATCGAATTTTACAACTTGAAAATCTTTATGGCCCGGAATCCCTTGGTAGCGATAACCATTTTTTGCCACAATAAATAGATCATGGGTTTTCGGATCAATATATTGATCGCCCGTCTTAGCAGAAACAATAATCCAATGACTATCTTCGCCTGGTTGTTGCGCAACAAAAATATCTTTTGCGCGAAAACGATCTTTATCAACATGATCGATATAAAACACTTGCCGACCACTTGGCGCGGCCTGAAAACGCCCAGGTAAAATGGTCGCTAATACGCTGTTGGAAGAAGATGAGGATATCACCGTATTTTTTCGAGCAGCAATCAACGGATTAACCCATAACATTAATACCAGCACGATAAGAAAAACAGCAGCACTGATGAGTAATGTGATTTGCGTCAGTCGCCATCGCGACATTCCTGAAGCAAATAATACGGTCATTTCATTTTCGGCATAAAAGCGGCTGTAGCTGACCAAAATGCCGATATATAAACCCAAAGGCAACAACAACCCCACAAGATAAGGAATTTCCAAAGCGATCAGGTGAAACAGCAAGCCTGCCGCTAATTTTCCAACAGCCGCTTTATCTAACCAGTGAATAATTTGATTGACCAAAAACACGAAAACAAGCACTAAAGTCACGCCGACCATGGTGCTATAGACCTCTCTGGCAAAATATCGTCTGATAATCACTTGAAATTATTACCCATATCACACAAAATGTCCTTATATTAACCTGAAACGCAAGGAAAACAAATGAAATTCGACCTCAAAACTTCAGAAATCTCGAAAATATCCGCTGATGCTCTTATTCTCCCCTACTATGCAGATAAAGGCTTAACGCAAGCCGGCAAAAAAGTGAACAGCCAGGCGGGGGACGCCTTGAGCAACTTAATTGAAAATTCGCCAGTTCGATCAGATGCAGGGCAATATCTTTTATTGAACTCACCCAATGGCGTGGCGGCAAAGAGTATTATCCTTATCTCTGTCGGTAATGCCGACGAACTTACCGCTGATAAATTTCGATTAGCCCTAAAAACAGCGCTGGTCAATTTAAGCCAGCTCCAACTCGAGCATATCGCTATTGCCTTCGATATCAAAGTCAAAGGTTGCCAAGCAGGCGGCGTGGTTCAACATGCCTTAGAGTCTATTCATCATGCGGCTTATCGCTTTGATCATTACAAAAGTCAAAAACATGATTCATTCAAACGCGTCACCGTTGTTGCCGACAGCAAACAAAAAATCTCAACTGACGTAAAATACATGCAAGCATTGTGCGACGGCATGACGTTGACAAAAGACTTAGCTAACTCACCTGCAAATGTTTGCACACCAACCTATTTAGCTAACGAAGCGAAAAAACTTGCTAAAACTTATTCGAACTTAAAAGTAAATGTGATCGAAGAAGCTGAGATGAAGAAACTTGGCATGGGTGCGTTACTATCTGTATCTCAAGGCAGCGATGAACCTGCAAAATTAATTATCGTACAATACCAAGGTGCTGCAAAATCACAAGCCCCTGTTGCGCTTGTTGGTAAAGGTGTGACGTTTGATACCGGTGGTAACTGCATTAAACCCGCTGGCAGCATGGTCGGAATGAAATATGACATGACTGGTGCAGCCACCGTCCTCGGCACCATCAAGGCAGCTGCTGAACAAGGGTTGAGAAAAAATATTGTTGGCGTGATTGCCGCGACAGAAAACATGATAAACGGCAAAGCCTCACGCCCAGAAGATATTGTCACGACCATGTCAGGACAAACAGTCGAAATCATTAATACCGACGCTGAAGGTCGATTGATTTTATGTGATGCGTTGACATACGTTGAACGTTTTAAACCAAAGGCGGTGATTAACTTAGCAACGCTCACAGGCGCAATGGTGATCACACTCGGTAACGTCGCCAGCGGTATATTCACCAACAATCAACAGCTAGCAAACGCTTTATTAAAGGCATCAGAAAAAACACGCAGCAAATTATGGCAATTACCATTGTGGGATGAATACCAATCCGATATCGACTCTCCTTTTGCGGACATGGCAAATGTGGGCAATGGCCGTGGAGGAGGTTCGATTCATGCGGCTTGCTTTTTATCGCGGTTTACTAAAAATTATCCATGGGTACATATCGACATGTCATCGGGCGCAATTCATGATGGCGTAGCACGTCGCTATGCTACCGGCCACCCAATTCCGGCGTTGTTAGCATTTTTAAATGGGAAATGATGCGCATAACCCATGTATACAACCCCAACGGCCGTTATTCCAGGGAGCGCGTAGCGCAAAACAAAATCGTATGAATGGACGATTTTCCTGCTAGGGTGCGTGATCGTTAATAGCCAGCCGTGTTCCGTTGCTCAATTTCGACTAGATTGCTTCGCCCTTCGGGCTCGCAATGACGCCCTTAGGCAGAGGCTACCTTTTCATGCTGGCAATGACGCCCTTAGGCAGAGGCTACCTTTTCAGGCTTGAAATGACGACCTTAGGTAGAAGTTACCTTTTCAGGCTGGCAATGACGACCTTAGGCAGGGCTACCTTTTCAGGCTGGCAATGACGACCTTAGGTAGAAGTTACCTTTTCAGGCTGGCAATGACGACCTTAGGCAGAGGCTACCTTTTCACGCTGACAAGAAGACGGCTAGGCCACCAAGCCAACTTTAAAGAGTGGTGACCTTATCTGGCGACTGTTGCATTCTACGACTGTCATCCCGCGGTTTATCCGCGGGATCTCTATAAATCAATATTGACTTATAATACACAACCCATTCGCAACACTCACTAAGTCTGAAATCAATCCCCACTGAAAATTCAAAACTTAACTCTCACCTTTATAGTATCTGTATAACTTCCAACGGGAACATTTTGATAGCCAGGAATACGTCCGTAAACTGTATAATCTTTTGTTTCAACTTTACCATCTAAATAGTATTTATCACTCACCACCTCTGTGCCCGATTTACCATTGCCCCAAATTTCATTATAACTCCCGCTCGTATACAAGTTATATAAAAGGGCATTCGAACCGCTTTCTAATTTTCTCTCAGAATAAGAACCACTATTACCTTTACTTAATTTAATAGTGTATTTGACAAGCGTCTTCGAAGAACCTGATCTATACTTTTCGCACGACACGCTAACAGTACCCGTCACATCCACATCGCTGCCGAAAGGATTATACTTGCCAAATGCTACTGGCGTAGCAGAAACAGAACAATCATAAGAGTCATACTTAGCAAACGCGACATTGGATAATAACAACAATAATATTAAGCATAGGATTTTTATTGGCATACAACTTTTCCTGCATGATAAAGAGGTTCTTTCATATTTGGCATTTTGACACTAAATTGACAGCTATGTTTATCCCAAGTTGCGACCCCCATCACCAATTCGTCATTGACTAATCGATCAATGTACACTTCTCCATCGTATCCCACTGGAAATTGTCGTTCTTGTTGCTGCGTAATCACATGAACTGTCGCGTCGCTAGGAACAGCCTCATGATTATTCTGCACCAAATTCATCAACAACATTTTTGACTTAACAATATTAAAAGTGACTAATGTTCCACTATGGTAGTACGGCACAACTTGCTTTTCTATCGATCCAACGGAAGTATCCATAGGAAGATCATCTAACGCCAAGCGAATATCATTGTGTTGATATGGTAATAAATGAGGGATATACAATTCGCCATTTTTATTGGTTTTACCTATCAACTGATTGCGATAATAAACGCGAATATTTGAATAACCAGGCACGCGCACAATCGCGAAACTCTCTTGGCTATCTGGCTCAAAACGGGTTTCATTTGCAAAATGAATAACACTACCCGTCGAAGAGAGCTCATAATTATTATCATTATCCAGATGCTGATAACGGAATGAATGCGTTCCAAGACCATCTTGCTTTGCAATGCTGCCACGAAATTCTGTTGTATCATCACGCCTGCTCGTCTCGACATCATATCCCCAGCCATTCGTCACTGGTAAACTTTTATTGATACGCAATGTTTCATCTGTTTCCCCATCTTGATGCGTTGCGGAAATATTCGCTGATGTCGACTTATCAAGAATCCAAACAAGAGAACCAAAAATTTGATCATTCGTTGAGTCATTCAAATCAAACAATGTGCTTATTGATACATACAAGTCTCGGGTAATGTTTTTCGTATATGAAACCGTGGTTAATTTTGAATTTTCCGCATCTCGATTATTAAGAAGCGTATAACTTAATGAAAAAGCACCCCATGGCGAATCATACCCTGAAAAAATTTGCTCTGAAAAACTTGCAGGACTCTCATCATCAGTATAACCAATATCTCTAAAATCTTTCGATGTCAGCAATGAACGAAAGCCGAAACTTATCTTCTGATCCTCATGAGAAAAACCTGCCTCAACAAGCTCTCCAAAGCGATTATCACTTTCATGACTGCCTGCGATACCTAATGTCACGATTCCAAGTCGAGACAAGAGATAATTTGCGCTAATCCCCGCTGTTTGCTGGTCAAACAAAAATTCTCCGTGCTCAGTTACGGTTAGGTGGTCTGTAAATCCATGCTTTAAGGTTCCTGTTGTAACAAAATCGCCATAATCAAAACTATCGATACCATAATTTTTTCTTTGAAAACCCGTTTCAAAAGAATAATCTGACAAGCCGGGCTCTAGCAATTGGGCACTCGTATAATATGGAATGATCGTGACTTGCTCTTGCCCGAGAATATTGCGCGTAACTACGCGCATTGTGCCATTACCCGTGACAACTGGAATATTATCGATAGAAAATGCGCCACTATTAACTTGGCTATTACTTTCAAGCGCATTATTGACAAACACATCCACTGTTGAAGGCAAAACCGATTGTCCGGAAACACTTGGCATAGGAAACGAAATTAAATTAGGTTGTGTATCAAAATTTGTTGCGTATTGAACGCCCCCAAAACGCGTTGCTCCACTCCAGTCTGACGCACTAGTCGTTGCATCACCTAATCTTAACGTCGCAACGTGTTCAGGTTGATCCATTACCCAAGTTGTATCGAGTCGTGCTATATGATGCTGCTGCTCACTCTCATCACTAGAAACCACAACATCTGAGGAACCAACCCCAAAGTGATTAAATATTCCTGCTTTGAAAACACCTGACTCAGTCGTTTGATTTTCTTGATCATCACGCAACGCATTCACGTTATAATCAAGAAAAATCCCCTGGTTTTTAGGACGTATGACTTCGGTATTAATCGCATTTTTATTAGCTATAAGTTTTTGAGAATGAAACAGCTTAGCAGCGGCATCAATGCTCATCTTCAGAGCTGAACTGTCTAGCTTATAACGAAGTCCATTATACCAACTCAAATCGTAATAACGTTTACCATCATAGACCAAAGGCGCATGCGGTGGCGGCACCAAACCCCAACGAATCAAGTCATCAACAGGCACTAAAACTTCTTGATTATATTTATCTACAAGACACTCTATCACAGATGGCTCTTCAACTTGATTTAATTTGATTTTCAATAACAAGGGCTCTAAAGTTGTTTGAGTGTTAGCGAACACTGAAGTTGAAACGAAAAACAACATAATTAAAAAACATAATCTTCCTCGTGAAAGCAAATCATACATGCTTTTCCATCATCCGTTCATTTACTTTCACATCAGCAAACTCAGGTTTGTTTGAATCAAGCGTTTCTAGAACCCAATCATGCTCTTGACCAGGAAGCACATAGGCGAATGTTTTGCTTTCCTTGGTAATTGCTTTATGTTTTTTATCATAGATGCGCATTTTATCAATAAACACAACATCGTTACCTTGGTTAATGAATCGAAATTGCAATTTATGCTTAGATAAATTTCGAGATTGCCATCGCCAATCTGTATGCAATTCTTCTCTTGGCAAAACAAACACTGGCAAGCTAATTTCTAATTGCACTCGCACAGAGTCAGCTGAAGGAGCTTTCTCAGCTCGGGCCACTTCTCGAAAAAGTAAACGATATGTCTTTTCATTAGCCGTATCTTTAGCCTTCTCTAAGGCGACACGAACCACTTGAGACTTATGTGGTGGAATTTTAAAAACAACGGGGGATGCTAATATGTCAGCTGTGTCATGCATGACATCTTTTCCATTTTGTTGAGACCACTGCTCAGCATCTACCTCAAATACCATATCGTCATCTGTCGGATTACTCAGCGATATGGCGCTAAATGGTTTTTTCTTAGATAGCAAAATTTTCGTTGGTGAAATATTGATAGTGTGGCTCCATGCAAGATGAAGCCACAACATAAATATGATACAGAATACCTTCTTCATTAATAAGTTACCGTCACCGTAATCGTATCTTCATACGTTCCAGCAGGAACATTTTGACTTGCAGCAATTTTTCCATAGACAGGAATCGTTTGCTCCAAACCTGTACCATCATCTGAATAAGTATTAGAGCCTATGGTTTCACCCCAAACGCTTGAATAACCACTGTCTTGATACAAGGTATACTCTAAAGTATCTGAACTCGTTGTGCTGGTCATTTTTCGTGTTGACACGCTGGCTCCACTACCCGTTCCGGCACTTAAACCTACATTATATCCCGTTGACTGTGTGCAAGTGACATCAATATCGGTGTTACCTGTCGTTACTGATCCATCGAGAGGGTTGTATGTGCCAAAGTTCAATGTGTCCGAAGATGCAACACTGCATGCATCAGCGACGGTTGCTGAGACTTGAAATGTACTTGTGGCTGTATCGGCAAAAGCGGTAGCCACCCCAAAAATTGACGCGATTGTTAACGCATATAAGACGTGCTTTTTCATTGAGATCTTCCTTAATCTATAGTGTTTTTTATATCCAACCATTTTATCCTAGCATAGGCTAAAAAAAAGTAAAAGATCCCGCCTCGGAATCTGAATAATATCGCATCTTCGGCAAGCTCGGCGGCAGATTGGGGTGACACAACAAAAAAGCTGTGATTCCGAGGCGCAGCCGAGGAATCTCCCGCTCGATGAAGATCCCTCGCTATCGCTCGGGAAGGCAAGTATTTTGAAACTGGGATCTTTGAAGATGACATCTCCCTTCACAAGCGGTAAAATAGCTCCTTTTGCAAGTGAAACCCCTATGCCCAGCGTTGATTGCTACATATTAAGCAACCCTACTGATGACAAGCGATATCGGTTTGTCTGCCGTTTAGCAGAAAAGGTCTTCGCGAACCAACACCGCTTGTATATTCACACCAAATCAATGCAAGAAGCTCATCACCTCGACGAATTGCTCTGGGTTCACAGCGACATCAGTTTTTTACCACACGCGATGTATCAACCTGACATGAAAGAATCTACCCCTATCGCACTCGGATATGATAACGACCCCCTCGAACACGATGATGTCTTGTTGAATCTAAGCGAAGACGTGCCTGCGTTTCACTCTCGCTTTCAACGTATTTTAGAACTTAGCGAACAACATCAACCATTTTATGAAACACATGGTTATGCTGTGAAAAAACATACGATGAAATAAGAGACGACCATGGAAAAAACTTATCAACCCAAAAATATTGAAGCGAGCCTGTACCACACTTGGGAGCAAGAACAATTATTTACACCCAGCATGCAAGGCGATTCCTATTGCATCATGCTGCCCCCTCCAAACGTAACTGGGGTTTTGCATATGGGTCATGGTTTCCAAATGACACTTATGGATGCCTTAACACGCTACCATCGTATGTGTGGGCACAATACGCTATGGCAACCAGGAACCGACCACGCAGGGATTGCTACACAAATGGTCGTCGAGAGGCAGCTATTGCAACAAGATACCTCACGACTACAGCTTGGACGTGAAAAATTTATCGAAAAAATTTGGGACTGGAAAAACAGCTCTGGTTCAGCCATCACAAAACAAATTAGACGCCTAGGCGCATCTGTAGACTGGAGTCGCGAGCGCTTCACTATGGATGAAGGCTTATCTAAAGCTGTGCGCACAGTGTTTATTCAACTCCATAAGGAAGGCTTAATATATCGCGGCAAACGCTTAGTGAATTGGGACCCTAAATTTCACACGGCTATCTCAGACCTCGAAGTGATTAACACTGAAGAACAAGGCTTCTTGTGGCATATCGCGTACCCACTGGCTGATAGCGATGAAAAAATCATTGTTGCCACCACGCGACCTGAAACGATGTTAGGGGACACTGCTGTTGCTGTTTACCCTGATGATGAACGTTACCAACACTTGATTGGAAAGTTTATCCGTCTACCATTGACCGATAGAAAAATCCCTATCATTGCCGACAATGCTGTCGACCCAGAATTTGGGAGTGGTTGCGTGAAGATCACACCCGCTCATGATTTTAATGACTACGCAATGGGGCAACGACACGATTTACCTATTATCAATATTCTTACTCCAGATGCACATCTTAATGAAAATGCGCCCAAGCCTTTTCAAGGCATGGAGCGTTTTGAGGCGCGCAAAAAAATACTCGAGGCACTGGAATCAGAAGAATTACTTATTAAAACGGAGCCGCATACATTAAAAATTCCTCGCGGCGATCGTTCTGGCGTGGTCATCGAACCCTACCTTACAGATCAATGGTATGTGCGCACGAAACCATTAGCAAAACCTGCAATTGATGCAGTGAGACAAGGCAAAATTAAATTCGCCCCAGGAAACTGGGCAAAAACTTATTTTCTCTGGCTAGAAAACATTGAAGACTGGTGTATCAGCCGACAATTGTGGTGGGGGCATCGCATTCCTGCTTGGTACGACGAAGAAGGCAAGGTGTATGTTGGCGAAGATGAAGCAAACATTCGCAAAGAATACAACCTAGACGAACAAATCACATTAACTCAAGACGAGGACGTTTTAGACACCTGGTTTTCATCTGCTCTTTGGCCGTTTTCTACCTTAGGTTGGCCTGAAAAAACCGAGGCACTTAAAACCTTTTACCCAACCACTGTGCTCGTTACCGGTTTTGATATTATTTTCTTTTGGGTCGCCCGCATGGTGATGATGGGTTTGAAATTTATGGGCGATGTGCCTTTTCATGAAGTCTATGTTCACGGCCTCATTCGCGATGCCGAAGGACATAAGATGTCAAAATCCAAAGGAAATGTCTTAGACCCTATCGATTTGATTGATGGTATTTCTTTAGAAGATTTAATTGCAAAACGCACAAGCACACTGATGCAACCACAGATGGCAAAAAAAATCGAAGAAACGACACGCAAACACTTTCCTGATGGCATCCCCGAATCCGGCACAGATGCATTGCGATTTACTTTTTGCGCACTTGCCTCGATAGGACGAAACATTAATTTTGACATCAAACGTCTCGAAGGTTATCGAAACTTTTGCAATAAACTTTGGAATGCCGCGCGTTACGTATTGATGAATACGCAAGATCAAGATGTCGGCTTAGATAACGATGACGTCAAATATTCAGTTGCCGATCGATGGATGCTGTCACGCCTACAAAATACGATTGAAACTGTACATCAACATTTTAAAACCTATCGCTTCGACTTGCTTGCACAGTGTTTATATGAATTTACCTGGAACGAATATTGCGATTGGTATTTAGAGTTATCCAAACCGGTATTACACAACGCGAGTGAAGCCGAAAAACGGGGCACTCGACAAACCTTATTAACGATTTTAGAAACGCTGTTGCGACTGATGCACCCAATCATGCCCTTTATTACCGA
This sequence comes from Gammaproteobacteria bacterium, assembly GCA_046290385.1. Taxonomy (GTDB): domain Bacteria; phylum Pseudomonadota; class Gammaproteobacteria; order JAGOUN01; family JAGOUN01; genus JBKAGM01. The sequence continues at coordinate 6,870 of JBKAGM010000035.1, read as the reverse complement.
GACGATTTGGAAGGAAGTTGGACCATTGTTAAACTTAACAGAGAGATCCATACTCCTCTGCCGTTACCCTGAACACGATTCGACAAAAATAGATGATGATGCCGTCGCCACTATCGAGTGGCTAAAAACCGTGATCATCGGCATTCGAACGATACGCGCGGAAATGAATATTCCGCCGAGCAAACAAGTACCAGTGTATTTTCACAAGGGTACTGACCAAGACCGACAACACCTAGAACAAAATCAATTATTTTTAAAGACGCTGGCAAAACTAGAAAGCATTACCTGGCTAAATCCTGAAGACAACGCACCTGAATCTGCTACGGCACTTGCGGGTGACATGGAAATTCTCATTCCATTAGAAGGTTTGATCGACAAAGAAGCTGAAACAGCACGTTTGAATAAAGAAATTGAAAAAATTCAAAAAGAAATTGATCGTATTGATAAAAAACTCGCAAATCCTAATTTCGTTGAAAAAGCGCCACAAGCTGTTGTCGAAAAAGAACGTGTTCAGATGGAGACGTTTCAAGTGACATTAGATAAGCTGTCGATGCAGCGCGATAAAATCATGACGTTATAAAGAGGGACTTGATTCTTGTCATCCCGAGCGACAGCGAGGGATCTCCATCGACTCGGAGATTTCTCGACTTCGCTCGGAGTGACAATATTTCGTTCGGTCTAAGAATAACAGTGTTCTTTTAAACAAACTTAAAAGAAAACTCTACCCTTTAACAACAGCATCAATATCCAACAACGTTTTCAACAACTCTTCCATTTTATCTAATGGCCAAGAGTTAGGACCGTCGCTCAACGCATTGTCTGGATCCGGATGTGTTTCCATAAATATACCTGATATGCCTACAGCCACGGCGGCACGCGCCAACACAGGAACAAACTCTCGCTGACCACCCGATTGGGCGCCCTGCCCACCAGGCAGCTGCACAGAATGTGTTGCATCAAATACAACAGGACAACCGGTTTCACGCATCACAGCTAATGAGCGCATGTCAGAAACTAAATTGTTATATCCAAAGCTAGCACCTCGTTCACAAACCATCACATTATCATTGCCTGCTGCACGGGCTTTGTCTGCAACATGCTTCATATCCCAAGGCGACAAGAATTGCCCCTTCTTAATATTGACAGGCAAGCCTTGCTGAACAACACTTTGAATGAAATTGGTTTGGCGACATAAAAACGCGGGCGTTTGTAATACATCAACAACTTCAGCCACTCTTTCCAACGGTGTATCTTCATGTACGTCGGTTAATACCGGCACGTCTAACTCTTCTCGCACTAATTCAAGAATACGCAAACCTTCATCAATACCAGGGCCACGAAAACTCTTGTATGAAGAACGATTCGCTTTATCAAAAGAGGATTTGAAAATAAAGGGTATATTCAAACGGTCGGTCATTTCTTTTAAGGTTCTTGCTGTTTCTAGTGTAAGCTTTTCACTTTCCACAACGCACGGGCCTGCGATTAAAAATAACGGTTTATCTGGGCCTACTTCAAAATTGCATAGTTTCATTTTTTTCTACCTTTTATCTAATGTTGCGCCTTTATTTCTATTGCCACCCTGTGGCACTTTTTTCCGTCATCCGGCAGTCTATTCTTTCCGCCATCCCGCAGTCTACTTTTTCGCGTCATCCCGAGCGAGAGCGAGGGATCCCCATCTACAGGGAGATTCCTCAACTTCGCTCGGAATGACGTCATTTATCATCAAACATCACGCTGCGTGATCGCCGCTTGAATAAAACCTGTAAACAATGGATGTCCGTCACGTGGTGTCGATGTAAACTCCGGATGGAATTGACATGCAACAAACCATGGATGATCAGGAATCTCTACCATCTCGACTAAATCTTCACTGGTCGATACACCGGTGACCGCCATACCGGCAGCCTTAATCTTTTCGACCAAAGCATTATTCACTTCATAACGATGACGATGACGCTCAACAATCTCATCCGATTGATACAACTTATGCGCCAACGAATTTTTTGTTAAATGGCACACATAACCACCCAAACGCATCGTACCACCTTTATCAGAATCATCATGACGCGTTTGTGTTTCACCCGACCGATCTTTAAATTCGTTGACGAGTGCTACAACAGGATGTGTCGTTTCAGGATTAAACTCAGTACTATTCGCATCTTTCATATCTGCTTTATGTCGAGCATACTCGATCAACGCGATTTGCAAACCTAAACAAATACCCAAGTAGGGAATATTGTGTTCGCGCGCGTATTTTGCTGCAAGTATTTTTCCTTCAACACCGCGCTCACCAAAACCACCAGGCACTAAAACAGCATGCACACCTTCTAAAATTTGCGCGCCATTTTTTTCTAATTCTTCAGCGTCAATATAACGAATATTCACTCGTGTTCGCGTTTGTATACCTGCATGAATTAACGCTTCGGATAGTGATTTATAAGAATCGGTTAACTCGGTGTATTTACCCACCATGCCGATAGTCACCGCACCTTCGGGATTTAAATATGCGGCCACAACAGATTCCCAATCACTCAAGTCGGCTGGCTGTGAATCAATGTGCAATAATTTAATGACAATATCATCGAGCTGCTGGCGATGTAGTTCGATAGGAATACGATAAATTGTATCGACATCTAGCAATGGAATCACTGCATTTTTTTCAACGTTTGTAAATAGCGCGATCTTAGAACGTTCACTTTCAGGCAATTCACTCTCACATCGACACAATAAAATATCGGGTTGAATACCAATGGAACGCAACTCCTTGACCGAGTGTTGTGTCGGTTTTGTTTTGAGTTCACCTGCCGTTTTAATATAAGGCAATAAGGTTAAATGAATAAATAACGTATGTTGTCGCCCCATCTCTATACGTAATTGTCGAATGGCTTCGAGAAATGGCAAGGATTCAATATCACCCACCGTACCACCAATTTCAATCAGCACAATGTCAGCATGATCAGAGACTTGCCGTATAGAATGTTTAATCTCATCGGTCACATGCGGAATGACTTGTACCGTGCCGCCTAAGTAATCCCCTCGTCGCTCTTTGCGTAACACATTGGCATAGACTTGACCCGAGGTAAAATTATTTTTTTTGCTTGTTTTGATGCGAATAAAACGTTCGTAATGGCCTAAGTCCAAATCAGTCTCGGCACCATCTTCGGTCACAAATACTTCCCCATGTTGAAAGGGGCTCATCGTGCCAGGGTCAACGTTGAGATAAGGATCAAGCTTGACGAGAGTGACACGCAATCCGCGCGCCTCGAGAATGGCTGCCAAGGAGGCTGCAGCGATGCCCTTACCTAGTGAAGACACCACACCACCGGTTATGAAGATATATTTTGTCATATGCGATTAACACCCGTTGGTAAAAGGAGAATCTAACAGAACGGCTTTTTATTGGCAAGTACGCTCATAAGTATAGAAAAGTTATGGTATTTCTGTTAGCTTTATGTAGACGCAGACAAAATTGGATGCTGTCATAAAAAGGAGTTAAAAATGTACAAAAAACTATCTGTTTTATTGGTTGTATTTGCAGTTGTCGTTGCTATTTTGGCAATTGTTTTACCAGAAAAAAATCTCAATATCGTCATCGCTATCGAAAATTTCTTCGAAATCATGATTCCTATCTTGGCGGTAGGCGCATTATTGAAATTTATGTTTTGCACTGGAAAATCTGACAGTCATTCATAACAACACTAACGATGCGTTATTGTTTTCCAACGTGTAGCCGAGGGATTTTCTGTAGATGGAGATCCCTCGCTACGCTCGGGATGACCGCGAAGAAAGGCCGCGGGATGACAAAAAAAGCAAGAGCAAACCCAAAACTTGGGAAAGCAAGAAAAAGCAAAATACAAATTGGCACTTTAGGCATCATCCTCTTCTGAAACGTTAGACACAAACCCAACAACCTCAACCAGCTCGCCATCTTCAAAAACCAATGGAATTTCATCGCGCACCCACGGTGGCACACCCCACTCTTGAAACAATTTTTTCAAACGATGACGCCCTTGGCGGTTTGGCAAACGCATTGTTTCACCTCCTTGACGGAATCGAATATCTTTGCTGCCTAGCTGCTTGTTTGTCAAAGCCTCTTTAGACTTGCTATTCAAAATATACAATTTATCCCGATAACGACGCACTTCTACTTCACCCCAAGTGACACAAGGCGTAGCATCCCAACGCACATCAATCATATGATGAATAATCTCATCTAATTTTTTTTCACTAGGCAACACACATCCGCGCGACTCTATCCAACTGCGTAAAACTGCTTTTTTTTGTGGTAATGATAAGGGATTTAAAACCTCTATTGAGAGCGTATTTTCATGCACATCCATAATTTCTTTTGCCCATGCATCTAAAACATTTTGCGCTTCTGCACAGTGTGTTGCTGAACGAGAAAATGTCTTCGCGCAAGAAGGCCAGCGTGTTTTTAGTTTTGGAAAAATTTCATGTCGCAAAAAATTACGATCGAAAGAAAGCTGCGTATTACTTTTATCTTCGATCCATTCAAGCTTTTTTTCTTGCGCTTTTTTTACAATCGCTTCGCGAGACACTTCTAACAATGGACGCATCAAATACCCTTGGCCAAAGGAAGCAATCTCCGGCATGGCAGATAAACCTTTCACTCCCGCGCCTCGTAGCAACTGCAATAATACCGTTTCGGCTTGGTCATCTTGATGGTGAGCGGTAAGCAACATATCGCCGGCTTCTAATAACGATTCAAAAACATGATAACGCGCCGCACGCGCAAGCGCTTCTATGCTTTCACCTTTTTTTGGCACTATAGTTACTGTTTTTACAATGCATTCAATGGAATAGTGCTGACAAATGCGTTCGCAATGCTCTGCCCAATGATCAGCCTCGGGATGGAGTTTATGATTAACGTGAATTGCCTTAACATCCGGGGTGCCAGCAAAAATATCAAGCAAGATATGCGAATCGACGCCGCCGCTGTAAGCAATATAAATGGTTGTCATGGTTTTTACCTAAAGGTGCGCCTGCGGCGCGCTTAATCTCCACCCTTACCCCTAAACCCTCTTCCGCCAGCGAGAGAGGGGAAAAAGAAGATGTATCTCCAGCCCTTTTCTTCCTTCGCCAACGGGAGAGGGAAAAACAGGATCGTTTCCTTTCCATTCCGGGAATGTTGCAAACTCGCTTTTTACTATAAATCAATAACCATAGGTTATTGATTTATAGAGATCCCGCGGATAAACCGCGGGATGACAACCGTAGAATGCAACAGCCTCATTCCCTCTCCCCTTTAAGGGGAGAGGGTTAGGGTGAGGGGTTACAAATAAAGATTTCATTAAAGACCGCGCACCACGTACCACGACTAAACTTGGCGCCCACGGCTTGAACCTCGCTCAGACACCGATCTCGCGCATAAAGCGCGGGATGTAGAGATATACCGTGGAATTTGAGAATGACCTCATCATCCTTCCAAACCATACGCCATCAAACGCTGATAACGACGCTCAACGAGCTGGTCTAGGGGTAATGCTTGTAATCGCTTTAATTGCTCAAGAAGATTTTGTTGCAAACGCTGCGCCATTAAATCATGATCACGATGCGCACCACCAAGCGGTTCTTCTATAATCTTATCGATAAGTTTTAAACTCAATACACGATCTGCGGTCACACCCATGGCTTCGGCAGCTTGCGATGCTTTTTCGGCATTTTTCCACAAAATTGATGCACAACCTTCAGGTGAAATCACCGAATAAATACTGTATTGCAACATCATAACGCAATCGCCAACACCAATTGCAAGCGCACCACCCGAACCACCTTCGCCGATGACAGTACAAATAACAGGTGTTTTGAGCTTCGCCATCATCAACAAGTTACGCGCAATGGCTTCACTTTGATTGCGTGATTCTGCATCGATACCTGGATAGGCTCCTGGTGTGTCAATTAATGAAATAATCGGCAGTTTAAAACGTTCTGCCATTTCAAAAAGACGTTGTGTTTTTCGATAGTCCTCAGGTTTTGGCATACCAAAATTTCGTGATACTTTTTCTTGAGTCTTGCGGCCTTTTTGTTGCCCCATGACCATGACAGGTTGCCCACCAAGTCTTGCCGTTCCTGCAACAATGGTAAAACCGCTAGATGTTTGTTTATCGCCATGCAGCTCATCGAAATCGGTGAACACACGCTCAATGTAATCCATCGTGTAAGGACGCAATGGGTGGCGCGCGAGCTGGACTTTTTGCCAGTCAGTTAAATCCGCAAATACCGAATGGGTGAGTTCTTTGCTTTTTTCTTCTAGGCGCTTAATTTCTTCAGTAATATTTAATTCTGCATCGCTGCCAACGAGGCGCAATTCATCAATTTTAGCCTGCAATTCGGCAATGGGTTTTTCGAAATCTAGGTAATTTAAGCTCATGATATATCCCATATTTTGTTAAAGTGTTTTTCCACTGTCATCCCGAGCGACTGCGAGGGATCTCCATCGACAGGGTGATTCCTCGGCTAAGCCACGGAATGACTGCAATGCGACATCATCCCACGCGATTTGATAATGACATTTTCAAGCCTGAAAGTATACCAAATCAATAACCCACTTGCACAGCATCGCTACCGACAACGGCCTTGAGGCGGTTGAGCAGCTCATCATGGGGCTTAACCCGCCACTTATCGCCCAACTGGATTTTACCCTTCGCCTTCTCATTATGGTAAACCACCGACACTGGACAAGTACCATCACAAAATGGCAATAGCGCCGCCTCGATACGCGTTAAGGTATCCGGCCCGACCTGGTGTGCATGCAAATGCACAGCAATCGCCCTAGCGTACATTTCACGCGCCTGATCCATACTCATAATCCGGCGCGCACTCATTCGATAACCACCAGAATAATCATCC
>JBKAGM010000034.1:0-20754 GCA_046290385.1 Gammaproteobacteria bacterium | reverse complement strand
ATAGGAAATTTAGCTGACTTTGCAGAAAATGTTGGCGATAAATTACAGTTGGTGTTGGCTAGATGACTCTTGATACATTTTTTATTCTTTTTGCATGCGCCATTGGCTTATTAATGACGTTTGGTGTTGGCGCAAACGACCTCGCAAACATCATGAGCACAACCATGGGCTCTAAGGCTGTCACCGCCAAACAAGCATTTATCATCGCTATCGTATTTGAATTTGCGGGCGCTTTTCTTGGTGGGACACACGTGACCAACACTATCCGAACAGGCGTTGTAAATATCGCAATGGTTTCTCCACCCACATTTTTAATCTACGGCATGCTCGCTATTTTATTATCTGGTAGCGTTTGGATCAGCTTAGCAAGCTATCTTGGCATGCCCGTCTCTATCACCAACGCTATTGTTGGCGCATTAGTTGGATTTGGTGGTATTGCACTTGGTATGCATGCCGTTCACTGGGAAATCGTACGTTATATCGCCATCAGCTGGATCAGTTGCCCGGTTATTGCTGGCATTGTTGCTTTTTTATTATTTATCACCATACGCCAATCCATATTAAGCCGCTCTAATCCTGCCAAAAAGGTAAGGCTTTATGTTCCTGTGTATTTATTTCTCGTTGGCACAGTATTATCGGTGATGGTGATCTTAAAAGGCTTAGCACATGTCGGCATTTTGCTGAATTTTTACCAAGCTTCTCTTGTGAATATCGCGACGAGTATTATTGTGATGTTCTTTGGTTTACTGATCATCAAGCGCATCAAAATAAAAAATGAAAACGACTTTCATGCTCAGCTCAAATATGTCGAAAAGATCTTTAGCGTCTTAATGGCACTTACGGCATGCGCTATGGTATTCGCACATGGCGCTAACGATGTCTCTGTTGCGATTGGCCCCGTCGCCGCGATTATTGGTGTGATTCAACACGGTGGAGAACTCAGTCGAGCAACACCCATCCCTTATTGGACAATATTATTGGGCTGCGTAGGCGTCGTCATTGGTTTTGTTATGTATGGTCGCAAAATTATTGAAACAGTTGGTTCTGGTATTACAGCGCTCACACCGAGTCGAGCATTTGCCGCGACACTAGCTGCAGCAACCACCGTCCTTGTTTCAACCAGCACAGGTATTCCAGTCTCTGCGACACAAACACTCGTTGGCGCAGTACTTGGCGTCGGACTTGCTGGTGGTATTGGCGCTTTGAATCTAAGCGTGATCCGTAATATCTTCATGTCTTGGGTAATCACATTACCTGCCGCAGCAGGCCTGGCGGTATGCTTCTTTTATCTCATCCGCGCAGTGTTTCATTAATGGGGCTGCTGATTCTACAGCTATCATCCTGCGGTTTATCCGCAGGTTCTCTAAAAATCAAATCAATTTCAAACACAGATCACTAACCAAATAACATACGACCTATCTCATTCCACGAAAACACATCTACGCCTTGCAATGGCTTTTGGTCACCTAGGCCTGCATACACTAACACATAACGCGCGGAGCTTAACTCCGAGATTTCTTTCCACTTGTTTAAACCTTTCACCAGAGAAGGCATCAACGTCATAGAAGACTTCACTTCTATAACTGTCAATTTTCCGCTATGTTCTATCAAACAATCAATCTCATTTCCATAACTATCTCGCCAATAATATAAAGGCTTTGATTTTCCTTGATTGGCAAAGTTTTTATAAATCTCACTCATCGCAAAGCCTTCAAATATATATCCACGATTGGGATGAATTGAAAGGTGTTCAGAAGATTCGATATTAAGTAAATGACAAACCAATCCTGCATCGTAAAAATATAATTTAGGTGATTTGACAAGTCGCTTTCTAAAATTAGCGTGATAAGGTTGCACACGAAATACGATATAGCTCGCCTCTAAGACATGAATCCAATTTATAATGGTTGTATGAGAAACGCCACAATCTATTGCCAATTGATTTGTATTAAGTATCTGAGCATGTCGTGCAGCACAACTTTTTAAAAAACGCTGGAACACGCCCAAATCTTTCACATTTAGTAAATCGCGCACATCTCTTTCTAAGTAAGTTCGAATGTAACTTTCTGACCAGACATTGACTGGAATATTGTCCTGATATGGTCGTGGGTATGCGCCTGTAAATAACCATTCCCATATCGAAATTTCGGAGGATTTTGCATGCGTCAAAAATTCTGAATAAGTAAGTGGCAACAACTCTAAAATCCTAGCCCTTCCCGAAAGTGATTGTGTGATTTTTTCATTCAATAAAAAATTTTGAGAGCCTGATAAAATAAATTCGCCTTTCTTTTTATTTTCATCCACAATCCCTTGAATATAAGAAAACAATTCTGGATATTTCTGAGATTCATCAATAATAAGCGGTTTTGTTCTATTGTGAATAAGTGTCCCTCTGGGATCAGACTGAAGCCTTGCTAATACATCGGGAAACTCAAGGTTGATATAATCGTAAGTATCATGCTGCAGTTGTTTTAACAGTGTTGTTTTTCCACTCTGACGAGGCCCTGTTAAGACAGCTACAGGGAACTGCCTAAGGCTTTCTAATAACGTGTCATAAATAGCGCGTTCAAACATTACTAGTCCAACCTATTAGGGAACCGTTGCGTTCTTTGGCCTACGTCCCGCGCTTTATGCGAAGGATCCATAAAAATCAGGCTGCAACATCTCATTATTTCATCAAAAATACCACAAAATCGTGTAAATTGCAAATTGTAATTTCAATTTGCACGAAAATACAGATTCTACAAATGTCATCCTGCGTTCTATCTGTGGGTTCTCTAACAATCAATAAACTATGGTTATTAATTTTTAGCACAGAAGCGGTTCGCAACACTCCCCTTAATCGTACGCCCCTTTTGTTTAGCTGGCTCTTTATAATGATCACCAACACACATTGACAAAAATTGTCAGATACTAATGAATTAGCTAAGATAGAACTATGAAAAAACGCGCATTGATAACAGGATTTACGGGCATGGTGGGATCTCACCTTGCCGACTATTTGCTCGAACACACTGACTGGGAAATTATAGGTATGCTGCGATGGCGCAGCGCCCTAGATAACATTGAACATTTATTACCTGAGATTGAAAAAAAATCCCGTATACACCTTGTATATGCGGATCTTAATGACACGATGTCGTTGCTACATGCCCTGGAAATTGCTAAGCCCGATTATGTTTTTCATTTGGCAGCACAAAGTTATCCTAAAACCAGCTTCGAATCACCCCTGGAAACTTACGAAACCAATGTACTAGGTACCGCCCGTCTACTAGAATCAATACGAAAATTAAAACTTGATCCTGTCATTCATGTCTGCGCTTCTTCGGAAGTGTTTGGTCGGGTGGATAAAAGCAAATTACCTATTGAAGAAGATTGTGCGTTCCATCCTGCTTCGCCTTATGCCATTTCGAAAGTGGGCACAGATTTAGTTGGCCGTTATCATGCAGAGGCCTATCAACAAAAAGTGATGACTACGCGCATGTTTACACATACAGGACCACGTCGAGGTGATGTATTTGCCGAATCTTCCTTCGCTAAGCAAATCGCAATGATTGAAAAAGAGCTTATTCCACCCATGGTGAATGTAGGTAATTTAGATTCTTTACGCACCTATGCCGATGTACGCGATGCGGTACACGCCTATTACTTACTCGTCACTAAAAATCCAGTGCCGGGAGAATATTATAATATCGGTGGCAATCATGTTTGCACCGTGGGTGAAATGTTACAAACGTTATTAGGCATGTCGACACGAAAAGATATTACAATTAATGTTTGTCCAACACGGATCCGTCCGATTGATGCTGATTTGCAAGTGCCTAATACAAAAAAATTCAAACAGCATACCGGGTGGGAGCCTAAAATTACTTTCGAGCAAACCATGAAAGATTTATTAGATTATTGGCGCGAACGCGTTAATTCAGGAAAAGTGTTTTTATCAAGATGATCGATGTGAAGAAACAATCCAAAATACTCGTTACCGGAGCCACCGGCCTCGTTGGTACAGCCTTAACAAAAATCTTACGCGAACAAGGTTTTGAAAATATCATTCCCGTAAAAAGAAAAGAATGCGACCTAACTGATTATACAAAAACACTTCTGTTCTTCAAAACACACCAACCCGACTTTGTTTTTCATTTGGCAGGCTGCGTACATGGCATTCTCGGAAACCTGCACCATCGTGCTGAATCCTATTTGCAAAACACCTTGATGAATACGCACGTCGTCGATGCGGCGCATAAAATTAACGTCAAAAAAATAGTCGCGATGGGCTCTGGCGTCGTTTACCCCGATTTAGGAGAAGCCCTATTGAAAGAAAATGACCTTTGGTCTGGCCCCGTGCATGCTTCAGAATATTCTTACGGTTATGCGAAACGTAATCTGCTTGTGCAATTACAAGCATACTATGACAGTTATCAAATGCCTTATGCCTACATTATCAGCTCCAATCTTTATGGACCAAACGATCGCTTTCATTCGACTCATGGCCATGTAGTGCCAGCCTTAGTTCGACGCTTTCACGAGGCGCGAAAAAATAAAACCGCTGTGACAGTATGGGGAAATGGTTCAGCGCAACGTGATTTTATGTATGTCGATGACATGGCGCGCGCATTGATTCTCACACTTCAAAAACACGAAGGGGTGATCAATGTAGGCAGCGGTGAAATTTGCGCGATAAGAAAAATTGTCGATGTGCTTGCGAAGCATTGTAATTTGGAAAAAAGCGTTCAATGGGATGCTGAAAAACCCAATGGACAGTTGTTTCGGGCCTATGATTTATCGCAATTGAAAGCATTAGGATTTCAACCTTCGCTCTCGTTAGAGGAAGGCTTGATACGCACATATGAGTGGTTTTCACAAAATGAAGGACAATTTCGTGAATAAAGGTTCAGATACTGCCGTCATTCTCGTTGGCGGAAAAGGCACACGCCTTTCACATAGATTAAATGGCCTACCTAAATCTATGGCACCTATTGGTGGCCAACCGTTTATTCAGTTACTCATTGACCAAGTTGTTGCCGCCGGTATTCGTGATATTTATTTACTTGCCGGACACAAACACGAACATATGAGCAATTACTTTCAAAATCACCCTGCTAAGGCGAACATCACCCTACACATCGAACCCTATTGTTTGGGCACAGCGGGTGCTCTCAAATACGCAGAACCACTTTTATCTCACCTCGATGACTTTATTTTGATGAATGGTGACACTTTCAACTCAGCAAACAATATCATACAAGTAACTAACGCGAATTTGGAAGGTGCAATTGGAACACTAGGCATACAGCATGTTATGGATGCAACGCGATATGCTTCCATAGAGGTTGATGATGAATCACGCCGCATCACGAACTACGCGGAAAAACAGCATACTGGCGAAGGCTTTGTAGCTGGGGGCATTAGCAAATGGAAAAGAGATATTTTTGAGCATATACAGGAAAATGAAAATATTTCTTTCGAAAATACAACGCTGCCAGGCCTGATAAAGAAAAACACAAAGATTTCATCATTGGTGCTCGATCATCCGTTTATCGATATTGGCACACCCGAAGCATATGATAAATTTAGGTTGATGAATTCATCTGTCAATTTGGTATAATCACGAAACTCATAACAGGGGTCCCCATGGACAAGCACATCAAACACATGCTCGAACTCGCATATACCGCCATGCAGAATGCCTACGCACCCTATTCTAAGCTTAAGGTTGGCGCATGTTTTCGTACCAAATCCGACAAATACTTTGCTGGCACCAATGTTGAAAATGCGAGTTATGGTGAAACGCTTTGTGCAGAAGCGTCTGCAACCGCCAATATGATCACTGCCGGTGAAAAATTTATCACCGATGTCGTGATTATCAGCACAAGTCCACGTCCTTGCCCTCCTTGCGGCGCATGTCGACAAAAAATCGCGGAATTTTCAGAAGAAAATACGCAAGTTCATATTTTTGACCAACAAAAAGAACTGATCGCGACCTATTCAGTTACAGAATTGTTACCTCATTCTTTTGATTCAACGAATTTGGAGTAAATCATGACCGTCGATATTTTTACACAAGCCATCCAAAAAGTCCGAGAAAAAGCACCGGATTTCACAAGCCGAATTGGCATCATCACAGGTTCTGGTTTATCAGAGCTAGCTGAAACGCTATCAAACACAACCCACATCCCTTTTGAAGAAATACCTGGCGTCGAGGCTGGAACTGTAGCTGGCCACCACTCTGAATTGATCTTAGGCTATTTGGACGACACGCCTGTGGCTTGCATGAAGGGCCGTCTACATCGCTACGAGGGCGCTAGCTACAAGTCCATGCAAGTGCTAATCAATTTATTGAAACAACTTGGCTGCGATTCTGTCATCATTACTAACGCTTCAGGCTCATTACGCGAAGACATTGGCCCTGGTGAAATTATGTTAGTCAACGATCATATTAATTTATCTTTCGGCAGCCCTTTGATGGGCCCAAACGAAGACAGCATCGGCCCACGATTTTTATCTATGTCTAACGTTTACGACAAAACCATGCGTGAAGAACTCACAGCAATTGCAGAGTCTCAAGGCATTACCCTGCATGAAGGCGTTTACATGGGCGTAATTGGCCCTATGTTTGAAACACCTGCAGAAATTCGCGCATTCCGCACGTTGGGCGCTGATCTGGTTGGTATGTCTACGATCCCTGATGTGATCTTCTCTCGTCACTGTGACTTAAAAGTCGCCGTACTCGCTGGAATAACAAACCTTGCTGCCGGCATTACCGGTGAAGAATTGAGCCACGACGATACCCTTCGTGAAGGCAAAAAAATCGCTGGACGATTGACGAGTATAATTGTCGAATATATTCGAAAGAATTATTAAGAACAGGATAAAACATGGCAAAACTTTATTTTTACTACTCAGCAATGAATGCGGGGAAAAGCACGACATTATTACAGTCAAATTATAACTATCGCGAGCGGGGGATGGATACTCTCATGTTTATCCCGAATATCGATGATCGATATGGCGAAGGGAAGATCACTTCTCGAATTGGCCTTCAACAAGAAGCGATTTCTTTTGATAAAACATTTAATTTTTTTGATTATGTGAAAAAAAACAATCATGATCATTTAAAATGTATCCTTATCGATGAGGCGCAGTTTTTAACCAAAGAACAAGTTGAACAAATTACCGAAGTTTGCGACAAGATTAATATTCCCGTACTGGCTTACGGCATTCGCACTGATTTTCGTGGCGAACCTTTTGAAGGAAGTTTATATTTGCTTGCCTGGGCTGAAGAGCTTTGTGAAATCAAAACAATTTGCCACTGTGGTCGAAAAGCTATTATGAATCCACGAGTCGATGAAAAAGGAAACGTGGTTTGGGAAGGTGAAAAAGTCATGATTGGCCACAATTATGTTTCGACTTGTCGAAAGCACTTTAAAGAAGGTATTGTGTCATCTAAACGTGAGCGTCATCCTGTAGAGGAATCGTAGGATGACAAAAAAAGGTATTGCTGCATAAATCATTTTTTGCGCACGCCCCTTTGGTCGTCATTGCTTATTTTGATTTGTTCAAGAACACCAGAAAAAAAGGAAAGAAACATGAAAAAAATGCAACATAAAATGAACTCGCTCTTTGCTTGGCTAGTGTGCTTGTCAGCAGCGTTGTTTTTCTTCTACGAATTTATTCAACTAAATTTATTCGACGCCATCAGTGAAAACTTAATTAACGACTTTTCACTCAATCCGACACAGCTTGGACAACTCTCTTCTATGTATTTTTATGGTAATTTGGTGATGGTCATTCCTGCCGGTATGTTGCTCGATCGCTTTTCGACCAAGCTCCTCATTTCAATCGCGATGGCAGCTTGCACATTAGCAACCTTCTTTTTCGCCATCACAACCAGCTTAGAAGTAGCGATATTTTGTCGATTAGCCGAAGGCTTAGGGGCCGGATTTTGTTTTCTCGCTGCTATCCGTCTGGCCTCACGATGGTTTAGCGCAGATCATTTAGCATTTGTCACAGGGGTTGTCGTCACGATGGCGATGATTGGCGGCACAGTCGCGCAAGCGCCTCTGGCTATGCTATCAGAGGCCATTGGCTGGCGACATGCTGTCATTGCTGATGCTATTCTTGGCGTCATTCTGCTTGCATGGATCTTGTTTTTCTTAAAAGATCGTCCTCATCAAACTAAAACAGGTCTAGAAAACGTCGCAAAAGAAGAAAAACAACTTCATGACATGGGCGTATTTAAAAGTTTATTATTTGTATTTAAAAATCATAACAACTGGTTGGGTGGTTTATATACCTCGCTACTCAATTTACCCATTTTCATCCTCGGTGCGTTATGGGGAATTCTGTACTTGCAACAAGAACATGGATTAACACACACACAAGGATCTTATGTGACAAGCATGCTATTTGTTGGCGTGATTTTTGGTTCTCCCGCCTTTGGTTGGTTTTCGGATCGCATTCACTCACGTCGCATTCCTATGATCATTGGCGCAATCAGTTCGCTATTCATTATCCTAGCCATCATGTTCATCACACCATTACCTCTATCTGCGCTTTTGATATTATTCTTCCTTCTTGGATTTTTGACCAGCTCACAAGTCATTGCTTACCCAGCGGTTGCTGAGCTTAATCCTATCGAGCTCACTGGTAGCGCACTCAGTATTATTTCATTCACTATTATGATTAGCGGATTAATCGCTCAACCATTGTTTGGATGGTTTATTCAGCTGCATAGCCATCGCATCACCGCGAGCGGTCATTTTGCGTTTTTACATACCGACTTCTTGCGCGCGATGTCGATTATGCCGATTGCTTTTGTACTTGGCTTAGTAATTGCGTTTATAATGAAAGAAACAGGTTGCAAATCAAAATACGAGCATCTACCAAAGAAATGACAAACACACTACTTAAACGCGCGATAATTATTGTTCTTGACTCATTCGGCATTGGTTTTAGCGATGATGCCGATGAGTCCGATCGCGGTGCAAATACCTTAGCCCATATTGCGAAGTGGCGTGCTGAAAACAATCAAGCACTTGCCATTCCGAACTTATGCGCGCTCGGATTGAATGAAGCGCTAAAGCTCAGTTCAGGTGAACATGGCCAAGGTCTCCCCCTAGACGTTGCAATCAACAGCGCCTATGGCTATGCCGTAGAGACGAGCGCTGGGAAAGACACACCAAGTGGTCATTGGGAAATGGCTGGCGTACCTGTTCATGAAGACTGGGGGTATTTTGTAGGCGACAAAAACTGTTTTCCACAAGCTCTCATCGAAAGCTTTATTAAACAAGCAAAACTGCCTGGTGTATTAGGCTGTTGCCATGCTTCTGGCACCACCATTATCGAACAATTAGGTGAAGAACATATTAAAACAGGCAAACCTATTGTCTATACTTCGGCAGACAGTGTCTTTCAAATCGCGGCACATGAAGAAGCATTTGGATTAGAACGACTCTATGAAATTTCTCATATGGCAAGGAAACTTGTGGATGAATACCGTATTGGACGAGTAATCGCAAGACCATTTGTCGGTGAACCTGGCAGCTTCACTCGCACAGCAAATCGTATCGACATCGCCACACCACCCCCAGCAGAAACATTACTCGATAAATGCATACAAGGAAACTGTGAAGTCGTTGCTATTGGGAAAATAGCGGATATCTTTGCACACCGAGGCATCTCCAAGACAATCAAAGTACAAAATAATGATGATACATTTAATAAAACATTAGATGCGATGAAAAATCATCCTGAAAAAACACTTATTTTTTCAAACTTTAATGATTTTGATACACAATATGGTCATCGTCGAAATATCGAAGGCTATGCGAATGCTTTAGAAGAATTCGATAAACGCCTTCCCGAATTACAATCACAACTGCAGCCTGGTGACTTAGTCATTATCAGCGCCGACCATGGCTGCGATCCGACATGGCCAGGCACAGATCATACCCGCGAGCATATTCCTGTACTCGCTTTTGGCCCTGATATATCGAGTAAAAATATTGGCAGACGTGAAACCTTTGCAGACATTGGACAAACCGTTTCAAAACACTTAGGTTTAAGTGAACTTAAAGCAGGCAAAGCATTCTTATGATCAAACACTTCTTACAATTACAAAAATTTGTTGCTGATCTAGAACGTAGCATTTTAAAAGTAAAATCTAAAAGCGGTAAACAAACGATTATCGCCAACAAACGTTTGTTTACGCCACATATATTAAATACCTTTAGCCACCTAGACGATATCATCAAAAAAAGTGATATGCTGAAAGATGGTGACACCACGACCGTCGTCAAATCAACTTTAGAAGAACAACCTATCGTCATCAAACGCTACAACACGGAAACGCTTCTCGACACATTCAAACAACTCATTCGTGTGACACGTGCGTATAATGCCTGGTTTCATGCACATTGGTTGTTAAAAAATAATATTTTTACACCAAAACCTCTTGCCACTGTAGAAATCAAAAAGTACTGGGTAATAAAAAAATCTTATTACATCTACGAATATTTAGACTTAACGCCTTTGGAAGATATTCTATTCGACCAAGATTTAACGGAAGAAACACTAAACGCATATGGAAAGAAAATAACCGCGCTATTTGAAGCTTGCCAAAAAGCACGCATCAGCCATAGCGATTTTAAAATCACAAACATATATGTTTATAAAGAAAACTTATGTCTCATCGACCTGGACCATATTCGCTACCATTATTTTGACTGGTCACTCAAACGCGGATTAGAGAAAGACAAACGACGCTTCTTGAAAAACTTCAAAATTAATGTCGGCTTGTATGAATTCTTTTCGGAATTGTTAGGGTGACCATCACTCTTTGCATTCAAAGCATCTTTACTTGTATGATAGACATTTTCACACTGAATCACATGAATTCGGCTTAATCATCAGAGATGGATACAATGTTTCGGAAGCAATACAAGTCTGCCTTAACTTAAAAGACCCAAAAACTAAAAAGAGAGAGTTTACAGGTTTAGCAGAAGCCATGATGATGTATGGATTAAAACACGGCTTAATCATCACTGATGATGAAGAAGGTGAAGAGACATTCAATTATCAAAAAAAAGCTTTTGAAATTAAAATCACCCCTTGCAGAAAGTGGTTGCTTGAAACAAACGTTTCTAAAAGTTAATACAAATCCTGCAAACTTGCATCATCAGAATGCTCAGACTGAGTCATATCGTTGTATGAAGCTGTGTGTGTCACACTTTCGGCTTTTGGCAATTCACCCTTACGGAAGTATTCATAGATAAAATGTTGCTGTCCTGCTGGCACTAACAATCCTGTTTTAGGATCGATTTTAGCGGTGACAATATTATCTGGTTGCGCCATAGCAGCTGTTGGTGTATCGGCTAGCGCTTGGCGCATGAATTCTATCCACATAGGTAGTGCTGCTTGCGCACCATATTCATGGAGTGATTTAGGCATATCGTAACCCATCCAAGCAACCGTCACCATACGCTGATTAAAACCCGCAAACCAAGCATCATATTGCTCATCTGTCGTGCCTGTTTTACCTGCCAAATCAGTTCTTTTTAAGGCGAGTGCCGCTCGCCCTGTGCCATGCTTGACAACATCTTGTAATGCAGACGTCATTAAATACGCGGTTTGCGCGCTCATAACACGCGCGGCACATTGTCCATCATTCATTTCATCCATTTGACAAATCGTTTTAGGTTCAGCCTGATAAACAATATGATTTTCACCTTGCACAATACGATTTACCATATAAGGTTTTACATGATAGCCACCATTGGCAAACACAGCGTAGCCAGCTGCAACTTGCATTGGCGTCATTTGCGCTGTACCCAATGCCAACGAAAGTGTGCTTGGTAGTGTATTTTTATCAAAGCCAAATTTTTCTAAATAATCTAATGTATAAGGAATCGAAATTTGACGTAAGATTCGAATAGAAACAAGATTAAGGGAATGCACTAATCCTTCACGCAGTCGCGTAGGGCCATAAAACTTCTTTGTATGATTTTCTGGGCGCCACAACATTTTTTCACCGCTATCATCCATGACGACAGGAGAGTCATTGATGACGGTTGCAAGTGTCAATCCTTTATCAAGCGCTGCTGCATACACAAAAGGTTTAAAACTAGAACCCACTTGTCGTTTAGCTTGTGTAATATGATCAAATTTATTTTTACCAAAATCCGCGCCGCCCACTAATGCATAAACAGCGCCTGTTTGAGGATTCATCGCAACAAGCGCGCCTTGAGGCTTAGGTTGTGATTTAGAAGGATGGCGTTGTTTGTAAGCAAACAACGCGTGATTGACAGCGTCATCGGCCGATTGCTGATCTTCACTATCAATCGTCGTATAGACTTTGAATCCCATGGTATAGGCTTTATTTCCATATATATTGACTAATTTTTGTCGAATGAGTTCTGCAACGAACGGCGCATTTACAGAAATACGAAGGCGATGATAGGTTGCTGTAATTGGTGCGCGAATCGCAGATTGATATTCTTGGCTAGTAATAAAGTTTTCTTCATACATGCGTCTTAAGACATAGTTACGTCTTTTCATAGCAGCATTTGGATTTGCTAGTGGGTTTAATCGAGACGGTGCTTTAGGCAACCCAGCAAGCATCGCATATTGAGGTAACGTCAGCTCTGCAAGCGATTTTCCATAATAGACACGCGCTGCGGCTCCAAAGCCGTATGCACGATTACCCAGAAAAATTTTATTAAAATAAAGCTCGAGAATTTTTTCTTTAGATAATTCACGATCTATCTTTATCGCGAGTAAAATTTCTTTAAACTTTCGCGTGTAGGTTTTTTTGCTTGTTAAAAAGAAATTACGCGCTACCTGCATCGTAATCGTACTGCCGCCTTGGGATTTTTTTCCCGTCGTAATAAGATTAACCACGGCTCGAGACAAGCCGCGGATATCGACACCAGGATGCTCAAAAAACCGCCGATCTTCGGTTGCCAAAACTGCCTCTACTAAAGGTGTGGGAATTTCATTGTAGCGCACAGGAATGCGCTTTTTTTTGCCATATTCGGCTATCAATTTATTATCAGCAGAATAGATTTGCAGAGGCACTTGAAGCCGTGCATCCTTCAGAACGTCAACGCTTGGAAGACCAAACTCCATATAAATATAGAGCAATAATACTGTACCGACGAATAATATACTCAGACTCAGCAGCGTACTGCCTATTATCTTGATGGCTTTCTTGGCTTTTTTCATGCCTATAGAGTAACTAATTTTTGTGCAGATGGCTAGTCAAATATTTCACGACGCTTAGCTATAAGTCAGCATAAGCTTTCGTATTCGTAGGTTGGCGATCACTCGGCTCTTGCGTCGGCACCAGCTCATAGCCTGGTTGAGCAGTGTGAGACTGCCAAAAACGTGACGCTGACTCATGAAGACTTAGACTTGCATCACTCAAGCTATCGATTGCATAAGTCGCGCCACTCGAAACATGATGAATTAGCGACACTATAACACCTATGCTTTCTTCTCCCACATCTTCATCTAGATTTCTGACGCCTATCAATGGTCGTGCCTCTATTTCTTCATCTGAAATTTCGCCTACTACTTCGCAATGTATTTTGCGAAACGTAGCATATAGAGTAAATAAGGAATAAACCAATAAAACAACAAGAGCAATCACAGCTAAATAGTTGAATTGCGCCATATCAGCTTTTTCACAATCATCGCGACACGTCTCATAACAGTCAATGTCTTTACCACCAACCCCTACCGTGATGTTCCAAAAAGTGTTGCATGACCACAATGTATCGGTCGAGTGACCCAAAGTACATTCATTCAAATTTACTTCTTCTTGTTTAAGATCAGCAGCATCTGCACACTTAGTATTTTTCCAATCTAAATATACATTCCAATCAGCTATGACTGCCTTAAGCGCAAACGCGAGCGCTATTATGGCTAATGGTGTCATGATGCACGGAACTCCTGGGCATACATAGTTCCATTTGTCTCGAGACTTTTCTATAAATTTTAATGCATACCGTTGATAGTATTCGTTATCCATTTTTTACCTAAATTTTTAAACATAACTCAAATCACTAATGCTATAGAGTAACGAGTTATTAAAAATATATCTAGACTCACAGATTAAATTTTAAAAGGTCAAACTACTAGGATATGCTTTAAACGCAGATCGCGAACCAGGTAGCTCTTCGGAGTTATTTGGCACTAGTCGATAGTCTGTCTCTGAATCAGCGGTCGTCACCTGCATCTCTTCATCTGCGCTTGGCTGCATAAGCCCCACCTGATCATCGGTGGGCTCATAAGTATCTTGCATTAGTTTTGTTAAGTTATATAACAATACAAATGCAATTCCTCCAAGGAGCATGGAGGCTATTGAGCAAAGAGTATTTTCGCTATAAGCATCACAATCATCAACACACTCTTGCTGACAGTCCAAGATTGTCCCATTATTGTTTACAGTAACATTAGAAAATAAAGTACACGACCAGTGATCAAGCTCGGCTGAGGGTTGTGAGCCTGAAGAACAGTGCCACAAATTCTTGGTATTATCATGATATCCTCCAGCTTTTACACAACCACTGTTTTCCCAATCTGATACTGGATCACCAGAAATACGTCGCACCAGCTCCACAATGGCCCAAACAGACAAGCCTATGACTGACAACATCACTGCTGAACATATATATTTTTTTATTTGCATCATACAACCCCTTGCTTATTGGATTTATTTTAGAAGTTCTGTGAGTAAATATTAGCAATATGTCGCATAAAACAAACCCGTAAAAAATACGGAATTATCAAAAAAATTTGAGATCTATATGATTTTAAACAACAACAGAGCTGTGTCTTCATAAAGTATTCTTAGCAGTTATTTATATTAGAAAATAGCGAATGGCGTTATCATGGGAGGGTTGCAAACTGGCACTTAACTATAAATCAGCAATGACAGATTGTTGATTGATAGAAATCCCGTGGATGAACCACTGGATGACAGTGGCAGAATGCAACAACCCCATGATGCACGAAACCCCTGGGCATGCATAGTTTCATTTGTCTCGAGACTTTTCTATAAATTTTAAAGCGTAGACTTGATAGTATTCGTTATCCATTTTTTTACCTAAATTTTTAAACATTACTCAAATCACTAATGCTATAGAGTAATGAGTTATTAAAAATATAGCTAGATTCACAGATTATATTTTAAAAAGTCAATCCACCAGGATATCTTTTAACATTAGATTGAACGAGATATCTCTAAGGAATTGTCTGACATAAACCGATAGTCTGTCTCTGAATCAGCTGTCGTCTGCTGCATCTCTTCATCTACACTTGTCTGAATAAGCCCAACCTGATCATCGGTGGGCTCAGAAGAGCCGCTAATGACTTGTGGTAATTTATACAACGATACTATCGCAAGCCCTCCAAGCAACATGGCAACATATGAGTAAACAGAATTTAGGCTATAAGCATCACAATCATCAACACACTCTTGCTGACAGTCCAAGATTGTCCCATTATTGTTGACAGTAACATTAGAAAACAAAGTACACGACCATTCACTAGCTTGCCATGAGTTTGAATCTTCTTCTGAAGAACAGTAGAACAAATTCCTATGATCTTTATGATACCCTCCAGCTTTTATACAACCACTGTTTTCCCAATCTGACTCTGGATCACCAGATATAAGCCGTACCATCTCGACAACACCCCAAATAGACAGACCGATTACTGACAACATCACTGATGGACATATATATTTTTTTTCTTGCATGATTCAACTCCTTGCTTATTAAATTTATTTTAAAAATAATGCAAATAGATATTAACAGTATCTCAAAAAAACTAACCCGTAAAAAATACGGAATTATCAAAAAAATTCGAGATCTATATGATTTCAAACAACAACAAAACTGTGTCTTCAGAAAGTATTTTTAGCAGTTATTTATATTTGAAAAAAGAGGATAGTTCGAAATAGAAAGCTCATTATCTTCTTTGATTTCAGCATCAATTCTATTATGCAATCGAGCTAGGCTTACAACATCAATAATTAATAACATTAAAACTGACAACCCGACAGCCACTAAAATTCCGACATGCAAGGGAAAATCTGACACTTCACCACAACCTTTTAAGCAAAGCTGATAACAATCACCTGAAACCAATTGTTTAGTAGGAAGTTCTTCGGGATTAAAATTCTCGCACCCCCAAAAACCCATTTTTATAGAACCTGTTAAGCAACGATCTAAATATCGCATTTCCGTTTGATAACCAAAAAGCTCGGTGCACCCACTATTATACCACGACCACCACAAAGGAAACTCATCAGAAACTGTTTGGAAAGGATAATAAAAAGTTAGTGAGAACACAGGGATCAAAATCGCATTCGCCCAAATAAGACGATTTATGGCAGAATCACCACGACAATTCTCAGCGAGTTTTTCTAAATACTTATCAATATAATCGAAATCTGGCACTTAATTTACCTGCTGATTTACCGTAAAAAATATAGCGTCAAATTATTTTTCTTGAAGGAGCAAATAATACATGATAATCTCGCATTTCACCTCCTTTTTTTCGGATTATTCAACATGTTTTTTCAATATTTGCAAAAGTGGCAACAGCCACGGCCCTGCTTTGATTTTATTTTATCCGAATCGGATATTAATACCACACTATTCAAGAAGCACGAGAAGAAAGCTATTAAGATTCTCATTCCTCAAGATTGGATAGAAAAAAACACATTAGAGTTACCAGCCGATATTTCAGCTGACGATATTGATGTTCTTGTAAATGCTGAACTACAGCAGCTTTTTCCTCACTTTTCTGAAGGACTATATTTCGATTATAAAATAGAAAATTCTAAGGTTGATGTATATGCAATCGAAAAAACAAGATTACAAAAAATATGGCCGATGTTAAAAAAATACAACATCGATATTAACAGTATAATATGCGAGGATTACCCCAGCCTTGACCTCTCGCCCTGGCGCAAAAAAAAGCAGGCCTTTCAACAAAAACGTTTTGTCATTGGCTGTGTTTCTGCCATAATTATTTTACTGATCATCCTATCTGGATTTTTACTTAACTACTTAATCGCTATCAAAAAAACACATTCAAGCATTAAAAAATCACGAATGCAATTTGAAAAAATCAAAAGCGAGGTCGGCATTCTTGAGAAACATGATTATCAAAACAAAATACTTGCGAAAAATATTTTATCTATACAAAAAAACAAAAATGATATATATCGCGACATCCAGATGATTAAACAATTTTCCCTAAATAAAAATGTTATATTAAATAGAATAGAAAAAGAAGATAATAAAGTCAAAATTGATGGGATATCCACATCTTCTCAGGCAATTAATGATTATATCAATCAAATAAGCAATGCAAATTTCACTATAAACTCTATTAATGAAAGTAACGATGAGATTTATCACAAACAATTCAAGGCGTCTGGTTATGTCAAATAAAAAATTTTATTTATTTACTTCTATTCTTTTAATTTTGATTTCAAGTGTTTTTTTTCATTTAATGATAACAATTCCAAAAAATGCATTAAACACACAAACTAAAATCCAAGAAAAATTACAGCATCAATATCACACTGCGTTAGAATCGATGAAGAATATGGCCGCGTATGAAAAACAGTTTGAATATTTTTCAAACCAAATATCCACATATAAAAATACCTCCATTACACAAATCTCACAGCTTTTTCAACATTCTGGCGCCACAATAAAAACACTCTCACCAGAAAATAATGCGCATATCAATGTGACTGGATTAGCTGATTTTAAATCATTTCAAAAAGTCTTATTGGCCTTATACAACGACTCAATATCAGCCAAAGTTATCAGCTATCACATCGATAATAAAAGCCAATTTGATATGACGATTGAATTGACACAGTTTGAAAAGATTGACTCTTCTAAAACAACTCCTATAGAAGAAATCGGTTTTGAAGAAATAAAGCCCATTACTAAAAAAGAGATACCAGTCTCAAACAATAATCCTTTTAAGGAAAGGCCGCTTGAATCTGACGTTGAAAGTGAATATCACGCGACACCAGAAATTCGAATTCGTGCGCGCGTTGTTTATCTTGATATAGACTATGAAAAATCACTAGGATTATTATACCAAGGACCAGATAGCAACAATGATAGTCAATTTTTTCGCATCTACCACAATAAAAACCTGGACGTTGCTCTCGCAGCGCTAGAACAATCTGGACATGCAAAAATTATTTCTCGTCCAAACCTTATCACCCTTAATAATCAAATGGCACTAATTCAATCAGGAGAACAGATTCCGTATCAATCTTTTGCTGAACGTGGCGTGACAAGTACAGAATTTAAAAACGCGGTGCTTGCTCTACATGTCAAACCTGAACTGCAGCAAAAACAACGGATATTACTCGATCTGAAAATTAATCAAGATGTTCCAAGCACTCAAACTGTTTTGGGTGTTCCTACCATTCATACCCGCGAGATTAAGACGCGCGTTGTCGTACATAGCGGTCATACAGTTGTGTTAGGTGGAATATACGAAACGAGCAATGATCACACAAAACGACAAGTGCCCATACTGGGGCATATTCCTTTGCTTGGTCATTTATTCAAATACAATGCTCAAGCACAGCATACACGCGAACTTTTGATATTTGTCACACCATCTATTGAAAAGGATGTTTGATTTCTTTCGCTTCAGATTTCGATAAAAATTTTTATGATCATTAACTGCGGCAACAAACGCAGCTTCAGATTTCATTTATAAGCAAAACGTCAGCTTGCCCTCCTACGGCTGTCATTACGAGGAAGATTTACGTATCTGAAGCAATCTAGTCGAAATTGGATGACAAAACCATTAATATCCAGCGGTGTTCCGAAACGTATCTCTGGCTGGATTGCTTCGACACTACGCGCCTCAAAATGACAGCCGTAGAGGAGGGGTCAGCTAAAGGATTTCCCTAATATTGCGATTTTGGCTATAATGGCGGCCTAAATATCATGCGATAAAAACGAATGAACAACAACCTCTTTCTTATAGGTCCAATGGGATCCGGAAAAACATCCATCGGGCGCCGCCTGGCTAAAGCGCTAAAAAAAACTTTTTATGACCTCGATCATGAAATCGAAACGCAAACAGGTGTTAAAATCCCATGGATCTTCGATCTAGAGGGTGAAGCTGGATTTCGAAAGCGTGAACATGAAACTTTAAAAATACTCGTTGAAAAATCAAATATTGTTTTATCGACAGGCGGAGGCGCTATTCTATCCTCCGATAATCGTGAATTATTAAAACAACACGGCACTGTCATTTACCTCATGACATCACCTGAGCAACAATATGTGCGTGTTTATCGTGATAAAAACAGGCCTTTAGTTGCTAATGCGGAAAACCCGAAAGAAAAGCTATCTGGATTACTTGAGCAACGTGAAAAATTTTATCGTAACACTGCTGATTTAACTTTCAAAACAGACGGAAAATCTGTCGTTGATCTTGTTAAAACCATTACACAGGAATTTAAATGATAAATAAAACACTACAAGTCAGTTTGCCAAGAACACAATATCCTATTTATATTGGCAATGATATTTACTATGACAAAAACTTACTTAGCAAGCACATTCGCGACAAACAAGTGCTTGTTGTCACAAATGAGCTTATTGCAAAACACTATTTAGAAAAACTACTCGACACCTTAAAAGGCTATCAATGCGATATCGTCTGCTTACCAGATGGAGAGAATTATAAAAATCAAGATTCATTGAATAAAATTTATCATACGCTTCTTTCAAAAAATCATCGTCGGAATACAACATTGATAGCTCTAGGCGGCGGCGTCATTGGAGATATCACAGGATTTGCAGCATCGACCTATCAACGAGGTGTTGATTTTATTCAAATCCCAACCACGTTGCTCGCACAAGTAGATGCTTCTGTAGGTGGAAAAACTGCTATCAATCATCCTTTAGGGAAAAATATGATTGGCGCCTTCCATCAGCCCAAGGCTGTTATCGCTGACATAGAAACCCTTATCACATTGCCCAAACGAGAATATATTTCAGGCTTTGCGGAAATTATCAAATACGGTCTTATTTTCGACAGAACTTTCTTTGAATGGATAGAAAAAAATACTGATGCTTTAAAACATCGTGACAGCGAAGCTTTAACGCATGCCATACATCGGAGTTGTGAGATTAAAGCCCATATCGTTGCACAAGATGAAAAAGAAAATGGACTACGCGCCATACTTAACTTTGGTCACACCTATGGACATGCATTAGAAGCACATACGCAGTATCAACAATATTTACATGGAGAAGCTGTTGCTATCGGTATGATGTTTTCAGCAAAAAAATCAAAACTTTCTACCAACGACATCGCTCGCATCAGGAAATTACTCGAGGCATTTGATTTACCTACAAAAGATCAAACATCCATCGACATACTCACGCCCTACATGCAACGTGACAAAAAAGCTAAATGCGATGGCGATATCCCTTTTGTGTTGTTAGAAAAAATTGGCGCGGTTGATGATAGCAATACTATCGACTAGCCTGTAACTTTATCAAAATAGCAAAATAAAGAAGACACAAAGCATACAAAAAAATCACCATATGACAATAACTAGGTTGTTATTTTTTATGGTTCCCGCGGATAAACCGCGGGATGACACAGTCGTAGAATGCAACACTCCCTATAGGCGTCATTGCGAGCCCGAAGGGCGAAGCAATCTAGTCGACATTGAAACTCGGA
>JBKAGM010000033.1:0-22384 GCA_046290385.1 Gammaproteobacteria bacterium | reverse complement strand
CACAAATCTGCAGGATTGCAGATTTGAAACGCGCAAAGCGCGCCCCAAGGGCGAGGGCCAGGATGGCCCGAGTTAACCCGCGGGACGTAGAGGAGTGCGCCTAATCCACCCTACTTTGAAGGGTCTTTCGAAATTGACAGCCTTTGCATCCCTTGCTCCAGTGCTCGAACCACTTGGTAATAACTCTCAGGCGCCATACCGCAAAAAAAGCTCATTGGTCGAAAACGTCTTCTATGCATGAGAAGCGCTCCATGTAATCCAACGCGTTGAACCAATGTGTCATGCTGATGAGGCTCAACTTGAGCATGATGATCATCATTTAAAGCATCCTCTAGCTTCCTCTCAAAAGTAGCTAAAAAATTAACGGACGGAAGCGATCTTATAATGGCCGTCAATTTTTCACGCGTTTTACCACGTGATGGAGAAAAAAACTTAGGGGACACATGGTCAGCCAACAGTCTTCTAATTTCCTCTATAAGCGACTGACATACAGGCTTGGTTGATATTCGCAAGAAATAAAGCGATTCTCTCTGTTCATCTGTAAGCTCAAATTCAGCCAACTGATTATCCAATTCATCTTGAAACATCCTTACACGATAAGTTCTCCTATCAGTAGGTTTGCAATATTTTAAAAGATCATTGCCTTTAGGCATTTCATCAACAACATCAGAGCATTCCAATTTTGCTTCTTCTTTCCTCTGAGAGTCTGTTGTATGCCTAAGTGATTCCACCTCATATAATACTGCCCTATGTAGAAAACCTTCTTTCATCTGTCTTAAGAGGGGAGATGGTATAATTTCGTCACGACACCTGCTCACAATAGCTTTATGATGCTTTTCATCAAGCACATAATCCTCTTCACCCTTAACTTCATCAGAATGCTCTTCACACAAGTCTCGATATCTTCGAAAAAATTCATTTTGAGCTTCTGATAAAAATGGAGAGAGATCATCTGACTCACCTTGCAAATAGCGAAATGAATCTCGCACAATGGTTTTGTGCGCAGGAAGAAGTTGATCATATCCCTTCAACGCATCCAAATCTTCTTGATTTGTTGCAAAATGATCAACTAAATTTCTAACGCATGCTTGCAAATGCCCGCGTGAAGCAAAATAAACATCGTCATAACCTTCAAAGCCCCCAGATTCAAATATCTTCACCAAATCTCTAGGAAGTCTTATAAGCATTTCTAAACGACTCAATGAAGCGCGACACTCCAACTGCATCAGAGCATGAAAAAAGTTACCAACAGAAAGCACACGGATTTTATCCTTTCCATTCAAGGAAGCGAACGCTGGAAAACTTCTTAACAGATCCTGTTCAATTGAAGAAAAATCCTCGCAAGAAAAAATATATTGAATATATTTCTCAAAATTTAATGATGATAAGAAAAACTGTTGATTTTTTGTCAGAGAACGCTCAGGACCAATCACCCGACTCAAAAAATCCATCTTGCCTTGATGTGCTTCATCATCCAGCCAAACCCGACTAGACAAACCAGCCAACTTTTCATAATCTCCATTTAAATAATAGAGCTGCTCCAAAATTCTAAAATAGCCTTGCTGAACAAGAGGGTCTCGCAGACGATGCCCGAAAAGGGTTTTGTTGTTTCCAATACTTTCTACCCAAAAATTATAAACCGACTCATCCTCCAAAGACAGCTTCCTTCGTAAATCTTTATAATCCTGTTCTGTCAAAAGAACCGCAAAAAGCCCATCAGCACTTTGCGCAAATAAAACAAGCCTTGATAATTTAGCATACGGCCCAACTAATTCAGCCTCCTTGGCTTTACCAACTCGATAAGCATCGCCTATCGCTCTGTAAAAATGTCGCGCTCCTAAAATATTGCTATCAAACTCAAAACAAACATCTGGATATAGTTCTGCAAAATGATCTTTCACTTTAAATAAATCAGATAAAAACCCCTCAACATCACCTGAACTAAACATACCCCATTGCAACCTCATTTGATAAGCTGGCCACAAACGTCCACCACATCCATGCATTCTCTGGCCCAAACCCTGGGTCTGCTCCTGCTCCTGCTCCTGCTCTTGTTCTTGTTCTTGTTCTTGTTCTTGCTCCTGTTCCTGCTCCCGCTCCTGAGTGCCATTACATGAATCAAGGACATGCACACCCTTTTCTTCACATTCTGGATCAAGGTAACCTTCACGGGTCTCATGGGTGAATGCAGGCACTGTTGCAACAATTTCTTCCACCTTTTCCGCAATCTTATGCAAATCTTTTGTAGAAAACTCAAAATATTTCTGATACTCATTTTCAAGCTTTCTAGCAAAATCAATAAGCAACAATCTTGTATCTACTTGACCTACCATTAATGCATAACGACTGAAGTAATCCTTATCATGACTTTCGTTAAATACGTTTTCTACAGACAAGATCTTTCGATACTGCTCTTCACTGCCAAAATGTCTTAACCCTTCTTCTATTATCGAAAAATAACAATCCCGAATCTTATTTAGCGCACCTCCAAAGACTCTCACATCATTCAAATTTCTCTGGTAGTATTCTGCATATTGGATTAAATCACCAAGAAAGCGCACATTTGGCAATGCTTTGATATCCACAATAAAGCTGACTCTTTGAGACCCCAATTTTCGCAAACGTCTAACTGCTTGATATAAAACATCACTCCCGATTTTGTCATCGAAGGTTTGTATAGCAAGCGCATTGTAAACTTGTTCGATATCCGCTCCTCGTATGTGCGCTCGATCATAAAGAGAAAAACACTCATTTGGCAACATACTCGCGCGCTCGTAGACCTCCACTTGCATCTTCGATAGATTTAAAGCAACTTTCTTATCTTCTGAGTCAAAGAAAACAATCCAATGTATTTTAGATGAAAACTTTTCTGTATTTGCTAGGATATATTCGGCTATATCAAACGCCACAATTTCATTGGCTTTATGACAATAAAATCCCGCCGAATCAATCAACGCTCTCAAAGAAGCAGCCTCTTCAGCATCCGACCTTGAAAACCATTGATCCAGCATTTCTGCAACATCACCTCTTTCCTGCAATAAAACATCAGGATTGAGCGTTTCAAGCAAACGCTTTGTCATGCCTTCCGTACCTAAATTTAACGGTCTCATCTGAAGTCTCATAGGCAATGAATTAGCCCACTCTGAAAAAGTCCCACTAAAACCCAAAACAGTATCAACCATATTGGACAGTGTATCAGCATCTAATTTTTGGCTGTCCAACTGCACTTGAATTAGGGGAAGTATGTTAACTTTCAGGATATAGAATAGCACAGCGTATGAATGGGTATATCGCTCTGCTTTCTGAAGGTCAAACGTTAAAAGTTCACTATAATCCAAATCCGTCAAATCCACGAATAGGCTCGCAGCACTTAGAAGATGCATGGGCACCTCAGGATAAGTGCTGTGCTCTAACTCTAATTTAATCTTAATCTGCTCAAAGACTTCAAGCACTAACTCTTTTGAAGTACCAAGCTGTAAAACCAGTATAATTGTATAGCACAGCTGTAGAAAAGGGTCATCGTGCGTCCTATTTTCTGAAGGTTTCCCAAGTAACCATGGAATTGCCAAAAGCTTTTCCCAATCTGTTTTGTCACTTTTAATGCTAGGGCCAAAATCGCGAAAAACACCTTGACTGCTAAGCATCACTTTAGGTAAGTAAAAATCAAATAACCCCTTGATCACATTCAGCCGATTCTGAGATTTTGTTGACAACAACCCACGATACTCAAAAGATTTTTCATTGTTCATAAAGGATAGCAATGACTCTCGCACTTCCTGCTCTGATAAACCCTGATCTAACATCTCAATAACCACAGGAGAAAACGGCGTGTCATCGTTCTGACAAACCGCCTCAAGAGAAGACTGCAAAAATGCCTTTTTTTCTTCGGCAGCGACATTACTCAATAACCCACTCAAACTGCCCACACCATGCTCAGACTCACATAGTTCATGCAAATACTTAAACAGCTCTAAAATAACTTCTACTGCATCCTCATCTAAAGAGGAGTATTCGCCTTCGGGGTACATCAAACTATACTTTGGATCACACACCTCATCTATTTCATCAATGATTGCAACAGAGTGGGAGAACAACTCCAATATAGCATCAGCACAGCACACTAACCCTTTTATTTGTTTCCATTTGACAAAATTCCAACTCCCTAGCTTATCTTTTTGCTTTCTCTTTGACTCACTCTTTTCTTCACCAACACTTTCATGCTTTAACTCCGAAAATTTTGCCGCCATACACTTTATTTCCCAAAAATTTGCCTTCAAGGATAATAGGCTATTGACGGTTGTAAACACCGGATTACGGTGCCTTATTGCCTGTCTTAAACGATAAAGCAGGGATTCCAAAGAATTCAAAAGCACTTCAACCGACATTCCGCTGAAATCATTTCGAGAAAATCTAAATTCAAAAACACCTCTGCCAAAAACGTTTGACAAAATCCTGTTAAGCTCTGAATATTGACTGTTAAATAATGGGTCGGGAAGACACACTATCGCCAATTTTTCAGGCTGATCTAACAATGTTTGCAAAACCAGCATAGGAATCAACATCGAGGTCTTGCCCATCCCCATCAATAGCTGTTGCACAACACTCTCGAGAGATCCATCCTCGACAAACTGATACATACCTTCAAAACATTCCAACTGCTTGAGATAAATTTGCTTTCTCTCAAAGTACTGCAACGCTTGAAAATGAAATTGAGACAGGCACTCTATATAATTTTTTTCAAGAAGCTTGCTTGCAAGCATAATACGATGATCTTCCGTATATTCTTGAAGGCAACGCTCAACAGACTCAACAAGTCGAGAACAAAATGCAAAATCCACACTTGCCTTCATATACTCAAATAGCTGAACTTTAATCTGATTACGACAATCAGAAGAAATATGATCTAGCTCACCCTCCTCGCCTAACACATACAACCTAATAAGATCATCTATCTCATAAACTTTGGATTGATGCTTAGCATACGGCATCTGCTCCTCTAAAGAACCTTTACTACGAGCATTCACTGAATTCCATATTTCTAGTTCAGAATTTTGGCGATACTCCATAGCCAGATGCTGCCTTCTCTCAAGCTCACTCTTTAACAGATTTAAAACATCAACAGATATTTCGCGCGAAAAATCAACGATCCTATTAGACTCTTCTATAGAATTATCACCGACAAAAGCATCAATTTCAGCTTGTAATATTTTTTGCGATTCATATTTTGAAACCTCACTATCACTTTTGGCTTCATCACTAAGCTTATTAAGAATAAACTCTGACTTTTCTGCTGCTAACTGACTAATTGTTTGATGCCACCGACCTAAATCCACAACACTTAAAGAGATTGGAGAATATTCCTCAACCTGAAGATCACTTTTAACCGCCTCTTCCTGCGACAGATTCTGAGTTGAGTTGTTGAGCAAAGGCTTATGCATCACTTTCCGATCAACACGATGCGATTGTCGGTCAACAAAGAAACTCTTAACACCAAGGCAAAATGCCTTATCGCATATATCAAGAAAACACTCTCGACTGCTGTTATTTAAAAGGGAAAACCCTGTGCTCACCCCTTTAGAAGCTGATTTCTTTACTATTTCTCGCAACGCTTCTGAAGAAGACTCCAAATTGGCACACACCATCAAAAATACACCTATCTCATAGATCATGGCATTATTACCTGAGCTGTCATAATAGATATTGATAACCTCAGAGAGCTTGTCTACTATACGCTCCTTCAACTGAACTCGCCCTTCGGAAAAAAGAATCAAATGTAATATGCGATCAAAATACTGAAGCAAATCTAACGCTCTAAGAGCACAAGGTAGTTTTGACAAGAAAGGTGCTTCCGAGACATCTCCACTAGGTGCGACTTCATTTACAACGTGAGAAAATACACTTCCAATACGCGCAATTTCTCGCAAGCACTTTGCAACGTTGTCGTTTCTAGAGTTTGAAGTAAAATCGTCCAACGTATGACCTACATAAAAACTCACATATTCTTTATCTATAAGATATCTCTGGCTATTTAAAGGGTAATTGAATTCTTTATTGAAATATCTGCTATCATACTCACGATACAAATCCAGATAGCACTGGTAAGCTTCTTGAAACTTACTCGCCAAAACTGGTGAATATTGGCTGTTAGCGTAAAAATAAAATACCGAACAGATACGGCTATCCTGCTCCGGTGATAGCCTGTAGCGCACATCAATATTATTTTTTATTGCCTGATAGCTATGAAAAGCTTTAAACACCATCTCCACAAAGTGATCAGCAGGTATCTCAAATGTGATTGGTTTTAAAAAAACACTGAGCAACTGACAACGTAAAGCAGTGATGTCAGGATCGACGATATTCGTTTGTATTGAAGGCAAGCCTAAAACAATCGATTTCAAAAGCGACGTCACTCGAGGGTCTTGCGCATTATTGAAAGCGACCTCAAAATCCTGAATACAATTATGCGCCCATTCGTAATTCTGCTGGCTAAACGCGATTTGAATTAATTTTAAAAACTCAAACGAGGTGGCTGGGATAAGTTTACCGAACTCAATAGGGAATACACTGTAAGTTTGGCTGCCATCCTCACGCAATCTAACTGCTTCATCGCTATTTATGCTTAATGACGGGTTGTCCTCTATATCATAAGAGAGCGCCTTTCCAATAGCCCTCTTAGATGAATAGCTTCTGCGCTTTGATTCATCATTAACGACCCATTCTTGAATAAAATCCTGGTTAGGAATAATCGCTCGCCTATCACCTCGTACGTTAATCAAAATCAAATAATGTTTAAACTCTCCCAAATAGTCTTGCTTATTACTTTTGTCAATCACCCACCTTTCTGCAAGATCAAATCCATCCGCCGATTTAATAAGTCTAAATTCACCCCCTTCATAGCGAAACATTAAATCATATCGCGTCAACCTTATCCTGACATCATGTCGAGGCTCTATAGTCTGATTTTCAGATTGACTCTTCTGCTCTTCAAGCTGATCCTCATCACGCAACTCCAATGCAAGCAATGCAATAAAGCTTTTGCTCTCTATTTTCTGCAGGGCTTCAATCGCAAACTCATATGAAGCGTTAAAAGCTCTCCGCACGCTGATATCATATTCACCTTTAAATATCTCTAATTGACTGCCATCTTCGAAGAAACGATATGCTTGCTCATCAATGATATGATAAAACTCCGCCTCAGCCTTCCTACCAGGACCTTGATTTAGCCGATACAACTCCTTAAAAGGATTGCGCCTATCTGTAATCCGCAGTTTCGCCGAACCATGAACTCCAAAACTACATCCCCACGCCATTACATCTTTATGTCGCAAATTTGGTGGTAAACTCACAATCTTATTAATTAGAAAAACGGCACAGCCATCAAGAGCAACATGCCTCCACAATGCATACCAGGGCCCTTCCTCTTCAATCTTGCTAAAAACCTGCCAGCTTTTGCTTGATTTATATCTCCGAAACATAAACATGAGATCAAGGCTTAGGACAATAGAATCACAACTAGACACCATAGCAAGTTTTTTATTGGCCCCTGATGTCAGGTCAGATATAGCATCAACACTTTGAAGATCTTGCGGGGGATAACGCATAATAAAAACCTGATCTTCATTACCAGGATGAAAAATCACTTTTCCCGAATGAAAATTAAATTTAAAACAAGTCCTTCCTGAAGAAAGCTTCACAACAGGAAAGCTAAGAACATCAACGACAAGGTTTTTTATTTCAGCCTCACTAGCAGGTTGAATAGGAAGCTTCGAAATCATAAAGTCTTTAAATGTCTGGATAAAAGCGTCGCCCTCTCCAGACTCGATGACAGACGTAACATACCGCCCCACATAAAAATCTAAGTGATCTAAGGCCTCAGTCATAAATTCGTTGCATTGATAATTTTCGATAAAACTAAGGTATTTAGCCTCCAATATATAATTAAGCAGGCGCTGTATAAACTCTTGCGAAAATGCATTTTCCCTTTGATGATAATAAACAAATGCGGCACTCAGCAGAGATTGAGCCCGAGCAATCCGAACAGCTAAAGCTGGAGTCGAATTTTTATACTCACCTAAACTATTTAGCTGTTGTTTAGCTGCAGCTATAATGCTCCCCTTGAATAGATTGGCTTTGTCATTTTGCGGCAGCCCTCCTGAACAACAAATTTGTAAAAAATAACTAAGCTGCAAGCAATAATTTTCAACATGAAAAACACCCACTTCTTCTAACTCACCATCAACTGAAACAGACGAGCTTAGCGCAAGATCATAAAATTCATGAAAAAGCCCCAATAGCGGCGCTCGCTCACTACTCGTTAGAAACTCACGGAATAAATCATCACGCAATAGTGCCGGTGCAAAAAGCGCATACGAAAAAAACTTTTGAACATCTTGCCGGCGCAACTGCTGGCGCATAATACTCGAAGAAAAACCACTTGTAAGACGGTGAAAATGCTCTGGAGCCAAATATGCATGATCACGTAAAAAAACAATCAAGGCTTGCTCAGAAGTAGCATGAGAAATCATGTACTGATCACTTTGATCGACAAGATTCTTATTCATATGAAATTTTCGACAAGAACGTGAAAACGGCCTATGATCAAGAATATCTTCTACAGTAATAATTTGTTGATACTCAGAAGTATCTTCTAATAAATTACAAACTTGACTCTCAAAACTATGCACACGATGATTAGCAAAGCGGGTGTATTCAGGACTACAACCCGACATTTCACAATAAAACCGCAAAAAACTCCTAGGCATATCTACAAGCATATCATTCGACGTATCATATTCGCTTGGGTCTAGCTGCCATAAATTCACATCAGCGATACGCGAATGTTGTTTTTTCGCCAGCGCTCGAACATAATCATTTGAAAAAACTATGGCACACAAAAGGGTTGCCAACCTTCTTTGCAAAACCTTACACTGACTCTCAAAATCAGATGCCGAACCTAAATCAGTCGCTTCATAAAAATTTTGATCGCAAAATCCCTCCTCTTGTAGGAAATTTAAAATCGCAGACTCTCTTCTAACAGATTCAGCATAATTTGGCGAACATTTTGAATAGCGATCGATAAAAGTATCTTTAAAAAGGGGATCATCTAAATTTTTTAAAAAAGTCACATAAACCTTTACAAACAAATCCTTTATTGTCATCGAAGTGTTGCGCCCAAACTCCGGCATCCTCCAGTAATCTCTTAGCATTAAAATCACGGAATCCAAATCACTAACGGCATGTGCGTATTCTACACCTTCAAATAAACCATTCTTTTTTGAAAAAATAACAGAAAATACATCACCATTCTTCAAAAACGCACCAAATCTTTCGTTATACAAAGAAAACGCATGCGCAACTGAATAAATTTTTTGAAGACAAAGAAGCTGTTTTGCTGAAAATGGAGAATCAGCGAAATTCTCGTATAAAGCTCGTTGATATTTAGCTATAAACTTCCCTAAAGTAAGATAAAGCTCCCTGATAGCGAGATGATTTGACTCGCTCAAGTCATAGAAAGACTTCATCTCCATTTTCGTGTCTTGATTAGGTAAAGGAACATTTAAGAAAAATTGTTCGATATATTGAATAACAGCAGCGCTGGATAATGTGGATGATGCTTCGTCACCACCCTTAGTCTCTTCATGGATTTGCCCATCGAGCACATCATGTAAGCAATGCAACTGATCTATTAGTGGCTTTTGCACATCTAAAATAACGTTCACTCTGTAAAGATCAGTCTCCTCGATGAGATCCCTAGCGCTACTATTCGATGGAGAAAACCTTAACGAGCCTTTGATTCTTACTTCTACTCGACCTTCTCCGTTTGAAAGCACCGGCTGCTCAATGATTTTATATCGATTTTTAGTATAACTTGTCAGACGCTCTCTCATTTCTTCTACTAGCCCATGAGAAAGCTCATGTTTATCAATACGTCGTAATAAATTACTCGCAACATCACCAAGCATTCCAGCGTATCTATCTAAACCATCTTGCTTATCCTTCAAAACCTCTATTAGCTTTAAAAAAGCTGAGAACTTAAATGCCGTAAAGATTTCTTCGCATTCAATAGAACTAACGGACGAAAAAATTGCCTGATGTAGCGCTTTTTTAAATGAACTCAAAGCACATGTTCCTGAAAACTGCGCAGTATAGCCTCGATAATAATTCTGATAGACTGCATCATGATTGAAATCAACTAATGAAGCCCCATAAGATTTAAGCTGTGGAAACACACGGTTTATAATTCCCTCCTTGGCACTAACACCATTGACGCCCAACACTTGCTTTAATTCAGCATCAAAACTGCTTTGAAATTGAAATTTATAAAAACTGAAAAAAAACTCTGTGAGCAAATCAGTATTGTTAGAGATACCTTTCCAAACGAAGGGGTAGGAACGCTCTTTCCCTCTTTCATAGAAAGTACATACTGCAAATGATGTGTCATAAATAGCGATTTGCAGTTTATCAAAATCATCAGCATCTTTTGAAACATACAACGCTGCTGCATGCGCAATATTACCAGCAGAAGCCTCCTCTTCTCTTGGGTTAAAACGAATAGGCAGTATGAGATACGGCGTTTCTGAATTCTGAAATTGCTCAATCTCACTCGCAACATCTCGTGCAAATGACTGGATGACAGCTTCAACAGCATGCGTTTTATCAGGCAAAGAGCACGCATCATCACGAGCAAGCTCATGAACCTCTGCACTCAATTGAATTAACTTTTCATGAAAAAAAGAAAACTGCTGATAAAAATAATCTATAATCTTTGTCGGACTTAACTGATCTTCCTCGGTTTTTCCTTCCTGCTCACTAAAATAAGCCCCTAGTTGCTCAAAAATATCCGAAAACACCTCAAGGATACGCTGATGATTAACTCCTTCCGCATCAGTACTAGACAAATACTTTTCGGCAATAACGCCAAGCAGTGATCTCAGATAGTTTACATCTCCACGCACGAGCAGTAACCTCTTGTTATTATGATGTTTTTCTATATTTTTTTTAAGTGAATCCATTATACCTAACTTGAAGAAAATAGTCTATTTTTTATCCACTGGGCGAAAGGCCGTGACACCCGGCCAATCTGTGGTATTCTATGAGGGTTAAGTCTGCCTCGGTGGCGGGGTAATTGGGTAGGTAAGATGGAAAGCCACATAACGATAGAACAATCTCAGATGAACTGGTTTAAACCTTGGATAATCTGCATCACTGCAGCCCTTTTCTTCTTTTATGAATTTGTACAAATGAGTATGTTCAATGCCATCAACCCAGCCTTTATTCAAGACTTTTCAATTTCAGCCACCGAAATAGGCCATTTATCGGCAACCTATTTTTACGCAAACGTCTTATTTATGCTCCCCGCCGGCATGCTTCTTGATCGTTTTTCTGTCAAAAAAATCATTCTTATCGCAATGGCATTATGTACTGCAGGTACTTTTTTATTTAGTCAAACCTCATCATTTCATGTCGCCTTATTTTGCCGTTTCCTGACCGGTATCGGTGGATCTTTTCCCTTCTTAAGCTGCCTGCGTTTAGCATATCGATGGATTCCTCGTCATAAAATGGCATTTGCTTCAGGCTTGTTTGTTACTATTGCAATGACGGGCGGCATCATGGCTCAAACACCACTGACCTTTCTCGTTGATCATTTAGGCTGGCGACATGCAGTAGCCTTAGATGCATTGCTCGGCGTGTTGTTTTTCGCCCTCATATGCTTCATCGTTGAAGACCAACCTGAAGGATATTCTGAAAAGAAACCAGAAAAACAGCAAATGAACATCTTCAGTTTACTCAAACGAATTCTTGGCAATACACAAAACTGGTGCTTCGGTATTTATACTTCATGCTTAAACCTTCCCATATTTTTACTTGCACAATTATGGGGAAGTTTATACTTAATGCAAACACACGGTTTAACGCATGTACAATCTTCTTATGTTACCTCTATGATTTTTTTAGGAACGATCATCGGCTCGCCCTTTGTCGGTTGGTGCTCCGACATGCTCGGTCGACGTAAATTATTAATGTTTATCGGCGCAATCACTTCTCTTGCGATGATCGCTCTTATTATTCTGACGCC
The DNA here is from genome assembly GCA_046290385.1 of Gammaproteobacteria bacterium. Classification (GTDB taxonomy): domain Bacteria; phylum Pseudomonadota; class Gammaproteobacteria; order JAGOUN01; family JAGOUN01; genus JBKAGM01. The sequence continues at coordinate 10,308 of JBKAGM010000033.1, read as the reverse complement.
TCATTTGAGTTATTTTACACTGATGGTATTATTTTTTGGCTTAGGTTTTTTTACAAGCGCACAAATTATCAGTTACCCTGCGATAAGCGAATCAAATCCTCCCGACATCGTCGGTGGCGCTTTAGGATTAGCTTCTGTGCTTATCATGACAAGCGGCGCTTTTCTGGAGCCTTTATTTGGCTGGTTGATGGAGTTGCACTGGGATCATACCGTTGTACAAAACATTCCTGTGTATTCTCACCAAAATTACCTGACTGCGTTTATCATTATGCCAATCGCTTTTTTAATCGCATTAGCGATGACGTTTGTTACACATGAAACCTGCTGTCACAAGGTGGGTCATTGAAAACATTTATTGCAGGACTGATATTAGCCATCATTCTGATCCCATACGGCATCATGAGCGTAGATTTAGCCGTCAAAAAAACACCTACCGATTTTAAAACCTTGTATAGCTCTAGCCATCGCTTAGCACAAAACAAAAGCGCTTATTACAAGGAAGACCATGCGCATAGCACAAATCTGTGCCCTCCCTTTTTGACAGCACTTATTGCACCTATCACACTGCATTTTGACTATACTCAAACTTTTCTAGCTTGGTCACTGCTCTCTTGCGCACTTTTTGCAGTTGCACTGGGACTTGGATATTTTTGTTTTCGTCATTCCCGCGAAGGCGATAATCGAGCCATGTATCAATCACCCGAATCCTCCGCTGGAGGGCACCTCAGCGAAAGCCAGAATCTGGATAACAAAAAACACACAAACAACACCGAAGTTATTAAATTACTCTCTACCATTACACTTGGGTTTTTATTTAGTTTTACTTTTTTCAACATCACTTTCGGACAAGTCGCACTGACTTTGGCTTTTCTCACCACGCTCATATGGATTGCCCTAAAAAATAGTTACCCAATCACTGCTGGCTGTTTGTTAGGCATTACCATCAACATCAAGCTCTTCTTTGGTTTTTTATTTTTATTCTTACTGATAAAAAAACACTATCGCGCATGCATTGCCTGCATAACAGCTATTTTAACAATCAATACAATACTACTATTAATCTATGGGCCTAGCATATTCATCAACTACATTAGCACACTGCACCACGTGTATTGGTATCAAGCTAACTGGAATGCTTCTATCTATGGCTTCTTTTCACGAATTTTTGGCAGCCCAATGCCCAAAATTACTTCGTTATTGTATTATCCAAAACTCTCTTTTGGTCTATATGCATTCTCTTCTTTGCTTATCACATTCTTTTCACTACGCGCTATTATGAAATCCTCATCGCTAGACTTTAGTTTTTGCTTATCTCTCGTGACCATGCTGCTCGTTTCACCTTTAGGCTGGGCATATTACTTTCCCCTGTTATTTATTCCAGTCTTTTTCTTACTTAAAGAGGCACGCTCGATGAAACAACCTTCACTCATGCAGCTGGGAGTGAGTGCCGTTCTATTTTTAGCAAGCTTACCTTATCCACTCATGCAAACGGTGACGGTACCAAAAAACATTTTACTCACCTGGCATAGCACGCCATTTTATGCTTTGTTCTTATTATGGGTGATCATGTTTACTCTTCCGAACAAGGCTCGCTCGCTCACAACAGGCCCAGCCTTACCAAGGCCGATATTAAGTTTAGCTTTATTCACCGCTTTATCACCAGGAATCGCAGCTATCGTGATGACAATGGTGAAATGGTATTAAAACTAAAAAATTGTTAGAATAAATGAAAATCTAGGGGAAAATATGTCACTAACACCATTAACCGCCATCTCACCAGTAGACGGCCGCTATCATCATCTTACTCAACCCTTAAGCGAACATTTTAGTGAATATGCGCTAATGCATTATCGGATTCATGTTGAAGTTCAGTGGGTATTATTCTTAAGCCAGCAACGCAAGATCAAAGAGCTACCAAAGCTCAGCCGCGAAGCGGAAGAAAAGCTAGTTAACATTGCCACCTACTTTTCACATCAAGACAGTGTTACCGTCAAAGAGATTGAAAAAACGACGAATCATGACGTCAAAGCGATCGAATATTTTATTAAACAGAATCTCAGTCAACACGCTGAGTTAAACACTATCAAAGAATTCGTGCATTTTGGATGCACATCTGAAGACATCAACAACCTCTCCTACGCCTTGATGCTTAAAGACGCCAGAGACCAGCACATAGTCCCAGCACTAGAGGAAATCCTGGCTTTTCTGCGAGACGCTGCACATGAATACGCTTCACAACCTATGCTCGCCAGAACGCACGGCCAAACGGCTTCTCCGACAACTGTCGGCAAAGAGTTTGCTAACGTAGCTGCTCGTTTACAAAGACAGATCGAACAAATTAAAGACGTGCCTGTCTATGGAAAACTAAACAGTGCCACAGGTAACTTTAATGCATTTGTGACGGCCTACCCTGAGTTGGACTGGCCAAAACTCACCAAAACTTTCATTGAGTCTCTGGGGCTAGTGTATAACCCATACACCACACAAATTGAACCTCATGACTTTATTGCAGAGCTCTCGCATGCTATTGCACGAGCTAACACCATTCTGATCGACTTTGCTCGCGATATTTGGGGATATATCTCACTCAACTATTTCAAACAAAAATTAAAGGCCGGTGAAGTGGGTTCTTCGACCATGCCACACAAGGTCAATCCCATCGATTTTGAAAATGCGGAAGGGAATTTAGGCATAGCTAATGCCCTGTTTAATCACTTTGCTGAAAAACTTCCTATTTCACGCTGGCAACGTGATTTGAGTGACTCTACTGTATTGCGTGCGCTCGGTAACGCATTTGCACACTCACTCATCGCCTATAAATCGCTTGATAAGGGTTGCCATAAACTTGAACTTAATCAGCCCGTTGTCGACGGTGATCTAGCACAGCGCTTTGAAATACTCGCCGAAGGCATTCAAACAGTAATGCGACGATATGGCATCGATGAACCTTATGAAAAACTCAAGCAACTTACTCGCGGCAAATCGGTCACGGAAGAAAATATCCAACAATTTATTGAAAACCTTGACTTGCCTGAGGATGTTAAACAACAATTAAAAGGGTTAACGCCTGGGAAATATATAGGACTAGCTAGCATACTGGCGAAAGAAATAGATTAAAGGGCTGTTGCACTCTATGACTGTCATCCAGCGGTTTATCAGCGGGATCTCAATAAATCAATAACCTATGGTTATTGGTTTATAGTAAAAAGGCAGTTTGTAATACTCCCATTAAGGATGATACGTGTTTAAATTTATTAACAATGCGATTACGCGTTATTTAACAAAAGAGTCCCCACCTCGCAAAATTCCTCTTTGTGACTTTGATCGCATTCAACATGAATTAAAAATTTGTGACGTACTGCTTGTTGAAGGCCGAAGTCGCGTAGCAAACATTATTAAATATATCACCGAAAGCCCCTGGTCCCATGCTGCAATTTATATTGGCCGATTAAACGATATTGACGATCCAGAAGTGCGACGCCTCATCTCAGAACATTACAAGGGAGATGAACGCGCTCAACTGATTATAGAAAGCGACTTAGGTATCGGGACCGTTGTCAACCCACTCAGCATCTATGCTAACGACCATATTCGAATCTGCCGTCCCAAAGGATTAACACATAGAGACTCACAGAAGATTACTTCCTTTCTTGCCAATTCGCTTGGCAAAACTTACGACGTTAGACATACGATCGATTTGTTGCGTTTCTTGTTACCTTGGCGAATTTTACCTAAACGCCTCGGCTCTACATTATTCAAAGTATCTGACAACAATCCCGACAGCGAAATCTGCTCAGCCCTAATTGCTAAAGCGTTTGAATCAGTGAGCTTCCCCGTATTACCTCATGTCGATATCGACGAAGATACGGGAGTGCAGTTTTATAGACGCAACCCAAAATTATACGTTCCAAAAGACTTTGATTATTCACCTTACTTTGAGATTATTAAATACCCAATTATTAATGTATCAGATCAACCTATTTATAAAAAATTACCCTGGAGCAAAGATGCTTATTTTCTTGATGAAGGTAAGATAGTATTGTTTGAAAAGAGCAGTCAAAGCGAAGAACCAGGGACAGATCAAGCAAAACCCAAAACCTCTTACGATAATGATGAACCTCAGATAGAAGTTTCTGATGAAGATCAGAAATAGTGAAGGTTTATTACCAACCCTTAAGCGCTAGTTAACTATCTTCACATTGTCAGTCCGCGATGTCTTAATGGTGAGCTAGGAGATCCCGCGCATAAAGCGCAGGATAACAGAAAAAGATAAGCACGGGATGACGGAAAAACAAAAACGTGGGATGACAGAAAAAGATAAGCACGGGATGACCGAAAAACAAAAACGTGGAATGACAGAAAAAGATAAGCACGGGATGACAGAAAAACAAAAACCCAAGATGACAGACAAAGATAAGCACGGGATGACCGAAAAACAAAAACGTGGAATGACAGAAAAGTGGCTTTTGCATTTTACGACTGTCATCCCGCGGTTTATCCGCGGTATCTCTAAAAATCAATAACCTATGGTTATTGATTTTTAGTAAAGAGCCGGGGCGCACCACTCCCAAAAAGCAAAATCACAGAATGACAGATATAAAAAAACCCCGACAAGAGTCGGGGTTTCTTTTCAGCTTTATCGAATCGATACAGCTCTGGTTGATTAACCAAATCTGTAAAGAACGTTGAGGCTGATGAGATCAGGAATGTAACCTGCTTCCCATGGATCTGGGTTGTTGTTACCGTTTCTGGTAATACGGGTATAGTCTAAACGAACACCCCATTTACCGAAGTCAGCTTCAAGACCAGCACCGTATGTGAAACCTAACATATCTAGGTCAGCACAATCTGTGTCATAGTCAGCTGTGAAGTAAGAAACACCCATTTTAGCGTAAGCGTTCAACATGTTGAAGATTGGGTATCTAGCATAACCTAAAAGACCTAATGCATACATGTTGCTGAAAGAGGTATTAGCATTGCTGCCTTTACCGTCTGTATCGCCATCACCAATCATAGAGAAGTCAAGTTGCATGCTGAAGAAGCGGTTAACTTGCTTACCGATGAAAAGGTTAGCGCCTACGTCTTGGTTATCATAGTCGTAGCTACTTGTTTCATAGTCAAATTGAGCATCGTGGTTGATACCGACACCTACGTACCAAGCTGTGTCATAAACACTTGCTGGAGCAGGTGGTGCGTAGCGTTCTGCAGGCGCATAAGCACCAGCGAATGAACTACCAGCGACAACCGCTAAGCCTGAAGCTGCGAGCAGCGCACATAGCGTAGATTTTCTCATTGATTAACTCCCTTTACTAGTTACTAGTTGGTTATTTAAAAGTTTATCACTTTTTCCTATTGTTCCTAAACCTGCTAAAAAAGCATTATGATGAGCATCAAAACGTTTTCTAACAGAGTCACAATTAAGATACCAAAAAATATTTCCTCAATACAAGCATTTATTTAAAAAACAGCGTTTTTTTTTAATTTTCTCGCAACTTTGTTCATTGAGAGAACAAAACCGAGTTCAAAATACATGACGTTAAAGCGCAAAGCATATTTTGTTTGGAAAATAAGGTACAATAGAACTCATTTGTTTAATTTGTAGATAAATACATGACAAAAAAAACACATTATCCAAAACCGCTTTTTGAAACACTAGACAATATAGACGACACTCCTTCTTGTGTTAAAAACTATATCCAAACATTAGGTATTCCTCACACTGAAACAGAATATCGTTACGCTACAGAGTTTTTAAAAAGCTACCAAGGCTCACAAGATACATTCACTTCATATCGACGCGAAGTAGAACGCTTATTTCAATGGGCATGGCTAATTGCTAAAAAACCTATTAACGCGTTAACACGCAATGATATTCGTGATTATTTACATTTCATTCAAGCACCACCTAGCAGTTGGGTTGGCACAAAAACGGTTGCGCGCTTTAAACTATATGAAGGCGAACGTGTTTTTAATTCTGATTGGCGTCCGCTTGTCGTCCGCTTGAGTAAAGCGCAATTTAAATCTGGTATTCAAGCATCAAGAACAGACTATCAGCTAAGCAATGCTTCTATTCAAGCATTGTTTGCAGGCTTAAGCACGTTTTTTACTTATCTCGTTCAAGAAAATTATTTAGATAATAATCCCGTTAGCCTCATCCGACAAAAAAAGCAATTCATCCAGCACGAACAAACTCGAAAAGTGACACGAAAACTCAGCCAGAAACAATGGTTATATGTCATAAACACGATTGAATCACTCGCACAAAAAGACCCTCAGTATGAGCGTGAATTATTTATCATGACTGCTTTTTATTTATTAGGATTGCGTATCTCTGAATTATCGGAAACACCAGGGCGGATTCCGAGCATGAGTGACTTCGCACCTGATAAACATGGTTTATGGTGGTTTACGACCGTGGGCAAAGGAAATAAAGTACGTGATATTGCTGTCTCTGACGAAATGCTAGAAGCACTCAAACGTTACCGCACTAAGTATTGCCAACTGCCTCCCCTTCCCACGCGCAGCGAACAAACACCACTCGTCGCTAAAAAACGTGGTCGTGGAGGCTTAGGTACGCGACAAATTCGTAATTTAGTACAGGGTTGTTTTGATAGAGCTGTCACACAACTCGCAAAAGATAGTGATGAGGATCAGGCTCAGGACTTAATGTCTGCCACCGTACACTGGTTGCGACATACCTCAATATCCAGTGACGTTGAGTTTCGACCAAGAGAACATGTCCGTGACGACGTCGGACATGAAAATGCAAACATCATGAATAAATATATCGATGATGATCGCATTGCCAGACATCAGTCAGCGCAACATAAAAAACTTAAGCCGATAACGTAACAATACGAATTGTTTTGTGTTTTCCTACCGATTTACTCCAAGGCCTAGAGTAAATAAAGTTTAAATTCATTGTTTGGGGCACTGCAAAAGCTTCTTCTGAAAGCGTCACTGTCCACTGAGCAACACCACCTGCACCAGGACGGTTTTCAGCCGGAGCAATGTATTGATAAGACATTTCTTTAATCAACGGATAGTGCTTAGCGATTAAAAACCACTGAAAGCCCGTGGTCACATTGGCTTTAAGGTCTAGAATAAATGATGGTTGATCTTTATTTACCATGATCGTTGTTGCATTTTCGGTATAATGTTTTACCTCTAGTGCTTGGGCGCCCCACGCAAAACCCATCAACAAAAAGGCTACTATGACACGTTTTAACATCCTAGCTTCTCCTCACTATCTTTTTTTGATACACTTCCACTTTAACTGATTTATAATATTATATTATGCCTAACACAGAACATCCATCATCCACCCTCATGGCGAAACGATTTCGTGGTTTTTTGCCCGTGGTTGTCGATATCGAAACCGGCGGCTTTAACGCCAAAACCGATGCTTTATTAGAAATCGCCGCCGTCTTTGTACATTTCAACGATGATGGTGTATTAGAACGCGGAGAGACAGCCGCCTATCATGTCGAGCCATTTAAAAGTGCCAACCTCGATCCAAAAGCCTTAGAGTTCACAGGCATCGATCCTTATCACCCTTTTCGCTTTGCAAAACCCGAAAATGAAGTGCTCACAGAATTATTTTCTCATGTAAAAAAAGAGATTAAAAAACAAGGCTGCACACGCGCCGTACTTGTTGGACACAATGCTTCATTCGACTTAGGCTTTTTACAAGCCGCCATTGCGCGCTGTGAAATTACGAAATCCCCTTTTCATCAATTCACAACGTTTGATACCGCAACTCTATCAGCTGTTGCATTGCGTCAAACTGTCCTAGCTCGAGCAGTAAGAGCAGCGAATATCCCTTTCGATATCAAAGAAGCCCACTCCGCCATATATGACGCAGAAAAAACGGCAGAATTGTTTTGCCATATTGTGAATGGTTGGGATCAAACCCATTTATCAACCAATTCTAAATAACGCCAACCATGGCACAAAAAATGTCACACCATCACAAATATTTCAGCCAATTTTATTGGTTGAATTTTGCAACTTAACTTCATCTTCTTCGTCAAACTCCCCAAAAGATACGGCAGACCATAAGGTTTGTGAAACTTCACTCACTTGCACATAGTCATCAAGCTCCAAAAGAAGAGCATTTTGCGGACGTCGCTTAATTACTTCACGCTCAAAAGCATCTGGATCAGCACACACAAAGGAAAGGATGCGAGAATAACCATAATCTATATGGAAAATATCATTTTCACGCCAAGCAGCTTCCCAACAGGATAAATTAAGCAGTCTTTCAAATACATTATCCACAACACTCTTTTCCAAATCCTCTAAAGTACGACACTCTAGAATTAGCAATAACACAAAATTCAGCGTAAAAGAGTTGCTCTTTGCTAAATAAATCTTTAAGAAATCTTCATGATTCTTCACTAAGTGAAGTTTTGCTTCATGAGTTAGCGGATACCTTTCGAGAAAGACATGCAGTGCACTATTAAACTTTACGACACTTTCACGATAATGACCTGATAAAGGAAGCCACTCATCATCTTCATGAAAATTATCAACGAAAAAAAACAAAGTATTCTCTAAAGCATCCTCACCTAGATTGTCACTTTTATTTTGGTTTAAACTTTCCTCAATCCAGCTTAATAAAAAGCGATCTCTTTGTTGATTTATCTCCAATACATTCGCGACAAACCATCCTCGCCAGCTATCCCGAAAATTCAAACAAACTATACGCAACAGACGCTCAGCAATATTACGAGGCAAATCAATTTCTTCTTTTAATATTAACTCTATAGTCAGAAGTACTTTTTTTATTTGATTCGAATTTAATTCATAACTTCCCAAGGAAGGCACAAAAAAATCAACGACATCCGCATTGCCAGAAAATAACTCATCAACAAACCACTGCAATACAATATTTACTTCCACATCCCCCAATGGCAAATTAAAAAGAAGCGTTGTAATATCCGCCCGGCATGAAGCACTCTGTTCGTTAAAAAGTTTTAACACAGAAGCAATCATTTCACCTAAACGATCACGGATAGAAGAGCAATTTAGCAACTCAGAAATCTTTGTGAAATAATCTACTTTCAGGCTCGTTAAGATGGCAGTATGTTTATAGAATAGACTCATTAGAGTGTCAGATACTCCTGGCTCACTCTCCTCAACCGCTTTCCGCCCCAACGCATCAATTTTTCTTTTTAAAGAATCTAAATACGAACTGAGAGGTTCTGAATTTCTTAAGTCCATTGACTCTATTGCTTCCTGCTCTTTTTCACAAGATAGCAAAGATACAGTATATCTAACCAAAACTCTTACTGCTACTCTATGACATTCAGTACGAGCAGCAATACTATCACCCATAATATCCAACTGGCAGCACCGCTGAACAGCAGCATCAAACGACCATCGTAAACGAGAAGAAAGCTCTTCTATCTGCGAACTATTTAAAGCCCAAACGCTCAAAGCAGCGTCAACCATATCAAAGAATCGCGGATACTTGGTTTCCAAACCTAAATCATCCCACCAGCTCAACACCCTATCTGCTTGCGACTCATTAAGTGAAAGTGTTTTTAAAGTGGAACATAATAGATCTAAGATGAATTCTTCGCGATTTTCGCGCAAAAGAGATTCACAGCCGTCTAGAATCATTTCTATCTGAGCTGAACTGATCGAGATCTCAGACAAAACAATTAAAGCATTTGCTTGTATATTATTTTCTTGGCTATGCAGGCCACTATAAATCCAATTTAGAATTAAGTTTCTTTGGGGAAATGTCAAAGCTACTTCCGCAATAATAATCTGCGCTACAAACCTTGAAACCGTACTTATAAATGCAGATTCTTTTCCATGCAGATTTTCTATATTCTTAAGATCCGATAAGAAGTCAAACTGTATGTTTGTTAATTTCATGCTTTTTTCTGTGCGAACACGACATAGTATATCCGTCTCACTCATCACACATAAAAATTTCTCTATTTGCGCATCTTTTAACACTACGTTCTTAAAGAATTTTTTTGCGCTATTTCGAGACAACACACACCCTTCACTCAAAATATCTTCAATCCACACTATCACCCTATCGACATGAACATCATTTAATTTAACATCGCTCAAGAAATCCAAAATTATTTCAAGCATATTAATAGACAAATGTTCTTCAAAAATATCTAACAACCTATCTAGTTGCGTACTTGTTAATTCTATGCTTTTAAAAAATTTACTTGTAGAGTCATGCCACAAGGAATCCCCCATTCTCCATCCAGTTTCAATCCACCCTATCACCCTATCGACATGAACATCATTTAATTTAACATCGCTCAAGAAATCCAA
>JBKAGM010000032.1:0-22859 GCA_046290385.1 Gammaproteobacteria bacterium | reverse complement strand
CGTGATTCTTTGGATTTGATCTTATTTCCTCAGACACAATATTCTTGACACTACCGAAAGGGGAATCGCAAAACCCCCATTTTCCCATCCCCTCTCCCCCTCAAGGGGAGAGGGTTACAAACAAACATTTCAGCAAAAACTAACAGCGCAAGAAGGGCTAAGGTGTTGTGTAATCGCACGGAAGGCGTAACCTTAATCTTTAGCAATACTTCGATTCAGCGCATCCATCGCTTTCAAAAGATTTAACGCTTCAAACAAAACATAATCATCTTGCGCTAATTCACTTTGATTTTTGGTAATCATTGCCTTGTCTTCATTCTTTCCTTTCAAATGCCGCTTATAACGACTCTCTTTTAAAGGCTGAAAAACAACTGCCTCATCACCATTCTTTTTCGACAATTTCAAATCTTCCACCAGAATATCAGGATAAATACCATGCGCTTGAATCTCGCGGCCCGCAGGGGTGTAATACAAAGCCGTGGTTAATTTAATCGCCTGAGTCTGGCTAATAGGAATAATAGACTGTACAGATCCTTTTCCAAAACTTGGCTCCCCCATAATGACAGCGCGCTTATAATCTTGTAACGCGCCCGCCACAATTTCTGAAGCAGAAGCTGAACCATTATTTATTAACACAATTAACGGTTTCCCATCTAATATATCTGGCGTCTTAACATGCCCCATATAATTTGAATCTTCTGTACGGCCTTTGGTATACACAATTTTTCGATCATGTTCATCAGTGTCTTGATGATTTAAAAAAGCATCGGCAACATCGACAGCCGACTCCAGCAAACCACCTGGATTATTTCGCAAATCTAAAACCAACCCTCTCAGTTTTCCGTGAGATTCTTTTTCAAGCGACTTGACCGCGGCACGTAGTTTTTTTGCTGTTGGATCTTGGAATTGACTCAAACGAATATAACCAAACCCGTTTTCTAACACTTTGCTTTTGACGCTTTGAATTTTAATTTTTTCACGAACAATTTTGACATCGAAAGGCTGCTTTTTACCTTGCCGAACAATCGTCAACACAACAGAAGCACCTACTTTACCTCGCATTTTACGCACAGCATCAGTGAGCGTCATTTCACTGACAGGGGCACCATTGATCGCAAGAATGTAGTCACCAGATTCTAAACCTGCTTTAGATGCTGGTGTATCATCTAACGGAGTTACAATTTTAATCAAACCACCTTCAGAAACAATCTCAATCCCTAAACCTGAAAATTCACCAGAAGTAGATTGCATTAATTCTTTGTATGCTTGCTCATCCAGATATGCAGAATGAGGATCCAATCCTGAGACAATACCACGAATCGCGTTTTCCATTAATGCCTGACTCTCAACATCTTTCACATAATATTTTTGGATATGAACGATTACCGAAGAAAAGCGCTTCACATCTTTGGCATCTAAAGTATTTTTGGAGGATTGCGGTTTTTCTGCCGCATGAGCCGTCACACTAAAAGCTACGAGCACAACAGCACACGTTTTTAGGAAAATACTAGAAAGAGAAACCATTCTTCGATTCATGATAAAGTCCATTTTTTGCACCAGATTCCTGGATTAACCACCATACCATTATGCCTGATTTCAAAATAAAGCGCAGCTCTATCAAACCCACCACTTTGGCCAACGGTAGCGATCATCTCTCCACGCTTTACTGTATCGCCAACTTGTTTATAGAGGCTATGATTTCGAGCGTATAAACTCATATAACCATGTCCATGATCAACAATCAAGAGCAATCCATAACCTTTTAACCATCCAGAATAAACAACTCGCCCACCAAAAATGGCATGAATAGGCGCTCCAAGAGTCGACTTAATCAAGTCTCCTTGCCAATGGACATCACCTTCTGGCATAACATGTCCAAAATGGGCAATGATAGATCCATGTGTTGGCCAAGTAAGTGTATGTTTAGCCAATGCAAAATTCTGCGTCGAACCTGTTGCCTTGAATTGTCGAATGATATTTGCAAGATGAGATTGGTCACTCAAAAGAGTCTTCAATCGTTTTTGATTCGTATCAATCTCATGATTGATTTTTCTAAGCGCTGCCTGACGTGCATATTCTTGTTGCTTCGCTTGTTTTTGCTTTGTCTGCATTTCTTGATAGAGCGATTGAAGTTTCTGGGTACTCTGATGTATTTGTTGCACATTATGGTTGAGCGCATCGATAGTTGACTGCAATTGCGTAATCGCTTGAAGCTGTGCTTTATTAAGTGCAGTATAATAATGCAAATATCGCGACATATCTTCAGTTTCTTTCGAATCAAAATAAACGCTCAACGAACCTTGTCTTTCTAGCAGGTATGCTGCACGCAACTGCTCAGCAAGAGCATGACGTTGTTTTTCCATTTGAGACAAATAGCCTTGCTGGGATTGCTTTAGAGAATGAATATTCGTTTGCTGCTGTTTTAACTGTGAAGACAAGCCTGAAATCCGCTGGCTCAAGTGCCCTATAGCAACTTCCGAATTTTTCAAAGATTCTGTTGCTTTGGATTGTTTTGTTTTATCTTTTGAGAGTTTCTGCTGTATGGCTTTAATATTCGCGTTGATTTGGATAAGGTCTTGTTGTTTTTTTTGCATGACCGTTGTTGCATAGGCTGTCGAAAGAAAGAAGCAACATAGTATGTAGGTGATGAAGATTTTCACGTCTTTGCCTTTTTATGATAATGCCATGATCCTTCGGGCCATAGTTTGATAGATTACGGTGCGATGGCGCCCAATCCTCTCTACATTTAAAGCTTCTCTGACATTCCGAACACAGCCAAGAATCTCGTTATAGATGGAGATTCCTCAGCTTTGCCTCGGAATGACTATGCTATTCTTGGTTGAAAACAATCTCTCAACCACGGCGCCAAAGAGTTTCTCCGGCTTTATCTTCGAGAATAATATTTTTCGCCTGCAATTCATCACGAATACGATCGGAGGTTGCCCAATCTTTTTCAACTCTTGCCTGAGCACGCTCCGCAATTTTTTCCTCGACCCACTTCGCATCGATATCATCAGCACCCGACTGCAAAAAAGCCTCTGGCGAATCTTGCAAAAAGCCAATGCTCCCCGCCAGATACTTTAATAATGCGCCAAGTGATGCTGCTTTTTCAAGAGCTGTTTCACGCTGAGTATTAATTTCATGCGCCAAATCAAACAAAATAGAAAATGCCACCGGCGTATTAAAATCATCATCCATAGCACCTTTAAATTTATCAAAATATTCTGAAGTTTCTGGTTTTTCAGCCTTAGGCAAGTCGCGCAAAGCAATATACAAAGAATCTAATGAGCGCTTTGCCTGAAACAATGCTTGCTCATTATAGTCCAATGGACTTCGATAATGACTGGACAACATGAAGTACCGGATGACTTCCGCAGGATGATTTGCAAGCGCTTCTCGGATGGTAATAAAATTCTTTAATGACTTAGACATTTTTTCTTGGTTGATTTGCAAATATCCAGAATGCATCCAAAGATTCGCAAACTTCTTGCCTGTTGCCCCTTCTGACTGCGCAATTTCATTTTCATGATGGGGAAAACATAAATCCATTCCACCACCATGGATATCAAAGGTCTCGCCCAACATCCCCATAGACATGACAGAGCATTCGATATGCCAACCTGGTCGCCCTTCACCCCAAGGCGATGACCAAAAAGGCTCACCTGGCTTTGCAAGCTTCCACAAAACAAAATCGAGCGGATCATTTTTCTCAGACACAACCTCCACACGCGCACCAGATCTAAGCTTATCTAAATCACGATGAGATAATGCACCATAACCTTTAAATTTTCGAACGCTATAACAAACATCGCCATTGTTAGCGACATAGGCATACCCTTTATCGATTAAGCGCTCAATAAGCTTAACCATATCATCGATATAATCGGTAGCACGCGGCTCATGAGTGATAGGCTCCAAACCTAAATTTTTGCGATCTTCTTGCATCGCAGCAATAAAACGCGCAGTTAAGTCTTGATAGTCTTCATTATTTTCTTGTGCACGTTTGATAATTTTATCATCGATATCTGTAATATTTTGGACGTAGGTCACCTCATAACCCGACCATCGCAAGTATCGCGCGACCATATCGAAGGTGATCATGGCACCTCGGGCATGGCCAATATGACAATAATCATAAACTGTCATTCCGCAGGCATACATTTTTACCTTACCGTCCTCGATCGGTTTAAACACTTCTTTCTGTTTTGTCAGCGTATTGAATATTACCAACATGATATTTGCTCCAAAACTTTCTTAAATCGTAACTTCACCCGTTCCTCACCCATCAATTCATACAATGGCGCAAGCTCGGGGCCGTGCAACATCCCTGTCAATGCAACACGAAATGGTTGAAACAAGGCTTTACCCTTGACATTCAACATCGACTTTAAATGATCAAACAGCGCTTTCAAATCATCAACCTCAGCATTTGCAACAACATCAAAATAAGCATCGCCTGCTGATTTCAATATTTCAATCGCAGGCTCATCGTAACTAATATGATCGGTGAAGAGTAACTCCGCCCAATCATGCGCCTCTTTCGGGAAAAGAATGTTGGGTTGTACCGTCTCGATAAATACGGCCTTTTTCGCATCCGGCACAAGCGCTAATGTATTTTCATTTAACCAAAGGGCCAGCTCACTTTGTGTTAAGGCGAGCACCGCTTCTTTTTGCCAATACAATAATTGCTGTGGATCAAACTTAGCAGGCGCTTTAACCAAATAATTCGTATCAAAATATTTTGCGCAATCATCTAATGACATTAAATCATTATGATCCATGTAAGTATGGCCAAGACGAGCAAGGTAGTTTAAAACCGCTTTCGGCAAATAACCATCATGATTCAAATCATCTAGGCTTCGACTGCCGTGGCGCTTGGACAATGGCGAGCCATCTTGCGCAACGATCAAAGAAATATGCCCATACTGAGGGCTCTTTAAACCCAATGCTTCTGTGATTAACAATTGTCGTGGTGTATTCGTCAAATGATCTTCACCACGTAACGCCATTGTAACACCCATCAATGCATCATCAACCGCATTACAATACATAAAAGATGCCGTGCCATCGGCACGACGAATGATAAAATCGCTAAGATCATTACTATCGAAGATTTGATTCCCGCGCACCAAGTCTTCAAAAACGATTTTTTTATCTTTGGGTACTTTAAATCGCAAAGTAGGTTGAAGCCCCTGGGCTCTTTTCTTTTCGATTTCTTCAGAAGACAAATGCCGACAGGTGCCAGGGTAGCGCGGAGGCTTACCCAACTTGCGTTGCAAGGTACGTTGCAGCGCTAACTCTTCTTCGGTACAAAAACAATGAAATGCTAAATCTTTTTCGATCAATTGCTCATAATATTGATCGTAAACGGCTTGACGCTGTGATTGAAAGTACGGCCCCGCATCACCACCAACATCTGCGCCTTCTTGCCACTGTATACCTAACCATTGCAAATCTCTCAATAAAGCATCGACATATTCATGCTTGGATCGCTCTGCATCGGTATCTTCTATACGCAATAAAAATGTTCCATCAGCATGTTGCGATGCCAATGCGTTGAATAATGCGGTACGCGCATTACCGAGATGTAATAAGCCTGTTGGGCTTGGACAGAATCGCGTTTTTATCATCGCTTACCTCACTTTATTCAGCTCGCACTTCAGACATCAATGCTTTCATTTCTTTTACGGCTTGCGCCATCCCGACATACGCGGCATGCGCCACAATAGAGTGGCCTATATTCAGCTCATTCATTTCAGGAATCGCCGCAATCTTTTGTACGTTTTCATAATGCAACCCATGGCCGCCGTTAACGATCAATCCACCCTCATGTGCACGCTGACTCGCAGCAACAATGCGCGCTAATTCTTTGGCGACGCTTTCTGGCGTTGTTGCGTTGGCATAACAACCCGTATGAATTTCAATCGTTGGCGCTTGTGACGCAATAGCTGCATCAATTTGCTCGGGATCAGGATCGATAAACAAAGACACTTCAATCCCCGCTTCGCCTAATCGGGTGGCAGCTTGTTTGATTTTTTCAAACTGGTCCGCAACATTCAAACCACCTTCCGTCGTAACTTCTTCTCGCTTTTCCGGCACTAAACAACAATGTGCTGGCTTGAGTTTTTCGGCAATAGATATCATTTCTTCTGTCACGGCCATTTCAAAATTTAAACGCGTTTGGATTTGTGATTGCGCATTGAATACATCTTTGTCAATAATATGACGACGATCTTCGCGCAAATGCATGGTGATACCATCAGCACCTGCCTGCTCAGCGATGAGGGCTGCCTTAACAGGATCTGGATAATCCACGCCTCGCGCTTGCCTTAATGTCGCAACATGATCGACGTTAACACCCAAAAGTATTGGTTTCATTTTTTTCCTTTGTGTTTATGGTGCGCCTGCGGCGCCTTGCCTTCTCTCGCCAACTCGCGGGATAAGAAATTCACTCACCCAAGCAACAACGAGCGCGTCGCTAGCGGCTTATCGCCAAACAATGGCTGCAGTGCCATCCGAAATATATGTTTAGCCGATTTTAACACAGCTTTATCACTAAAATCTTCCTGAGCAATTGCCAGTAGGTCCCGACCTAAATAAGCATGATCACCCGCTTGATCCAACATAAAACCCTGCTCAGGGTAATAACGATAATAATGCTCCCCTACGATACCATCATGCGTTGTCGTATGGGTCCAAGCAATAGCATATCCTAACGACTCCAAAAGACGCTTCTCAAACAAACGCAGCGCAGGTTCAATTTCTCCATCCACTAACGAACGCAACGTTTTTTGATATAAAACAAACAAGTCCTCATGCTCTTCATCACGATGCAACAGTCGCACAAGGCACTCATTCAAATAAAACCCCATATACAAACGTTTTTCTTTAAAAAAAATTGGCGCACCATTTGGCTCCGCTCGTGTTAATAATTTTAAAGCATGGCGTCCACGATATGTGACATCTAAAGGAACAAACGGTTGCAACAATCCTCGCCACGGGGACTTTGGTCGTCGCACACCTTTAGCGATCACGGAAACTCGCCCCTGAGTACGCGTTAATAGTTCTACAATCAAACTAGTTTCTCGGTAGCGATAGGTATGCAGCACATATGCCTGAGTAGCAATCTCATTCATAACCGAATTTCTTTAATCCTTCTTCATCGTCGGACCAACCCGCTCGCACTTTCACCCAACATTCGAGATAAACTTTTTTCTTCAAATATTCTTCCATCGCCAAACGTGCTTGCTTGCCGATGCGTTTGAGCATTTCGCCTTTTTTACCGATAATGATCGCCTTCTGGCCTTCGCGTTCTACCCAAATCAGGGCGTTAATGCGATACAAATTACCATCAAGTTTCTTTTGCTCGATCTCGACAGCTGCACTATAAGGCACTTCTTCACCTAAATAACGCATGATTTTTTCGCGCACAATCTCAGACAAAATAAAATCTTCATCACGGTCAGTTAAATGATGCGCCTCATACATAAATTCCGACTCAGGCAAGTGCGCAAACAGAGATGCTTCAAATTCATCGATATTTTCTCGAGACAACGCAGACATTGGAACGATCTCTACAAACTCGTGCATCGACTTCATGCGATCAATCAACGGCAAGAGCTGCGACTTGTCTTTTAGCTTATCAATTTGATTGACCGCCAATACGACCGGCCGGTCAGTTTTTTTCAACAAAGCAAGCACCGCCTCATCATCAGCTGTCCATCGCGTTGCATCAACCACCCATACAAGCACATCCATATCATAAATAAACTTTTCAGCTGTCCGATTTAAGTAACGATGCAAAGCATGCTGTGTAACGTTTCGAAAGCCTGGCGTATCAACATAAATTGCCTGGACGTCATCGGTGGTTTTAATGCCCAAAATAGAATGGCGCGTCGTTTGCGGCTTTTTAGAGGTAATCACCAATTTTTGCTTTAGCAACGAATTAAGCAATGTAGATTTACCCACATTTGGGCGCCCAATAATCGCAATATGTCCACAACGTTTTTTAATCATCTTGAATCATCTCTAACATTTTTTGCGCCGCAGCTTGTTCCGCACGACGTCGGCTACTACCTTCACCTTTGACTTCTAATTTCAAATCTTCAATCTCGCAATTGACCACAAAGGTTTGCGCATGCGCTTTTCCTTTTGTCTCCACCACAGAATAGTTAGGCAATGAAAAACGCTTAGATTGCAAATATTCTTGTAGCTGCGTTTTTGGATCAATATACGCCTGATCAAGCGACACTTCGTTTAATCGCGACTCATACCAACTCAAAATACGTGATTTGCAGGTTTGAAAATCAGAATCCAAGTGCATCGCACCAATCAATGCTTCTGTCGCTCCAGCTAATATAGAAGGTCTTCTATGACCTCCTGATTTTAATTCTCCAGAACCTAACAATAAAAATTCGCCCAAATCAAATTCCTTGGCAATTTTCGCTAGCGTTTCACCCTTAACCAAAGTGGCTCGAATGCGACTAAGATCACCTTCACGCGCCTTTGGAAAACGCTCAAATAAAGCTTCGGCGATCACGAAATTAAGAATCGCATCACCCAAAAACTCCAAGCGTTCATTATTGATTTTACCGACACTACGATGGCTCAATGCAGTCATCAATAGCGTCACATGCCGAAAGGTGTAGCCGATATGTCGTTCAAGCTGTTCTGTGTTCTTATTCATTGTTATACCTGTTAATCGATCTTCTTCCAATAGCGATGCGGACGCAAGCCAAAACTATCCTGACTTAAACTCAATAAAATATAGCTCGCCTTGCCAACGAGGTTTTCTTCAGGCACGAACCCCCAATAACGACTATCTTCGCTATCATCACGGTTATCACCCATCATGAAATACATGCCTTTAGGCACTGTAATATTTTCAAAATTACTTGAGGGACGTGCAGCCATGGTATAAATTTCATGCTTCACCCCCAACAAATCCTCTTGCTTTTGCGACGCCATCACATGAGTATGATTTTCGAGTTGATATTCAACTTCTTTTTGTAAGATCTGCGGTGCCTTTTTACCATTGATGTAAAGCACTTTGTCGATATAACTAATCGTATCCCCCGGCAAACCAATCACTCGCTTAATTAAGTCATACTTCTTATTGACTGGCCAATGGAATACAACGATATCACCACGCTTTGGTCGACCCATCGGAAAAATATCGGTGTTGGTCACAGGAACGTGCAAGCCATATGCATATTTATTCACTAAGATAAAGTCACCCACAAGCAAAGTGGGCTCTAATGAACCCGACGGGATACGAAAAGGCTCGAACCAAAAAGATCGCAACACTAAAACTAACAGTAAAACTGGAAAAAAAGATCTGCCATAATCGATCAACGTCGGCAAACACATAACTTCTTCTTTTTTTTCTTTTGATAGTTTTCCACCTACAGCAAGCTCAGCTTCTTTAATACGCTGCTTTCTCGCTTTTCGTAAAAATAGCCAATCGAATACGCAGATGAAAAACGAAATCAATACGACGAGGGTTAATACGGCTTCAAAAGTATAGAGCCGCAACAATAAAAAAATTCCGGCAAAAATCAATCCTACTTCACATAGGTTCGCATATCGCATGTTGGCATACTGACGTTTGGCAACAAAAAAGTACTCGCCTACAAACACGATGATGGATAGACTGACAATAATGGTTAGCAATGTATTCATAGTTACCTTTTATATAAAGTTGCGCCTGCGGCGCAGATAATTTTACACCCTCACCCCAACCCTCTCCCGCAAGCGGGAGAGAGAGAAAGAGAGAAGAAGCTCCATAGGTCCTCCAAAAAAATCAAGAAGACCAACCACTGATTCTCCCCTCTCCCCTCATGGGGAGAGAGGAGAGGGGTGAGGGGTGAAACAAACACTTCATCAAAAACCGCATCGCGGGATTTGATGATAACATTTGCTATTATTTCTCATTCACTTTCAAAACGGCCAAAAACGCTTCTTGAGGAATCTCTACTTTTCCTACTTGCTTCATACGTTTTTTACCTTTCTTTTGCTTCTCTAACAATTTTCTTTTACGCGACACATCGCCGCCGTAACATTTAGCTGTCACATTCTTTCTCAAAGCTTTAACCGTTTGTCTGGCAATAATATGAGAACCAATTGCCGCCTGGATCGCCACATCAAACATCTGCCTTGGAATAATCTCTTTCATTTTTTCTGTGAGCAATCGACCACGCGATTGCGATTGATCACGATGGACAATCAACGCCAAAGCATCAACCACTTCACCATTAATCAACACATCCAATTTCACTAGAGGTGCTGTTTCGAACCGCTCAAAAGTATAATCTAAAGAAGCATAACCACGACTCACCGATTTCAAACGATCGAAAAAGTCTAACACGACTTCATTCATGGGAATGTCATAAGTTAATGAAACTTGCGTGCCCAAATACAACATATTAATTTGGCGACCACGTCGCTCAACACATAAAGTAATCACGGCTCCGACATAATCTTGAGGCACAAGAATATTCACCTTTGCAATTGGCTCGCGAATCTCTCCAATGTAATTAGGCGCGGGCAATCTTGAAGGATTATCCACATAAATCGTTTCACCTTTTGAGGAAATGACTTCATAGATTACCGTAGGCGCTGTGGTAATCAAATCAAGATCGTATTCTCGCTCAAGTCGCTCCTGGATAATCTCCATGTGCAACATGCCCAAAAACCCACAGCGAAAACCAAACCCCATCGCTTCAGAATTTTCAGGCTCATAAAATAACGAGGCATCATTTAAACTCAATTTTTCTAATGCTTCACGAAACGCCTCATAATCATCGGCATTCACTGGAAATAATCCTGCATATACTTGGGGCTTTACTTTTTTAAAACCTGGCAATGGCACATCGGCAGGTTGCACCGCGGATGTCACCGTATCACCAACAGGCGCGCCATGAATATCTTTAATCCCGGCCACTAAAAACCCAACCTCACCTGTTCCAAGCTTATCTTTAGTAACACGCTTAGGCGTAAATACACCTATTGAATCGGCATTATACGCACGACCAGTCGACATGATTTTGACTTTTTCACCACGCTTCAAAACACCATTCTTAATACGCACCAAAGACACAACGCCTAAATAACTATCGAACCAAGAGTCGATAATCAACGCTTGTAATGGTGCATCGGGATCGCCTTCAGGCGCGGGAATAGTTTTAACTAGCGCCTCTAACGCATCTTCAATACCTTCACCTGTTTTAGCACTGACACGCAAAGCATGATGCGCTTCGATGCCAATGATTTCTTCGATTTCATTGATCACACGCTCAGGCTCGGCTTGTGGTAAATCAATTTTGTTTAATATAGGAAGAATTTCTAAGCCTTGCTCAACTGCGTTATAACAAACAGCGACTGTTTGAGCCTCAACGCCCTGCCCCGCATCAACAACGAGCAAAGCACCTTCACAAGCGGATAATGATCGCGAGACTTCATAAGCAAAGTCCACGTGCCCAGGCGTATCGATGAAGTTAAGCTGATAGGTTTGACCATCTCGCGCCTCATAATCAAGGCTGACACTCTGAGCTTTGATAGTGATACCACGTTCACGCTCGATATCCATGGAATCTAACACTTGCTCTGCCATTTCACGATCCGTCAATCCACCACAACGATGAATAAAACGATCGGATAGCGTTGATTTCCCATGATCAATATGGGCAATGATGGAAAAGTTTCTTATATTTTTCATGACTCATGTTCTCTAACACGAGCTTGGGATACGGGCCTATCGACTCCACGCATTCCAAGCCCCAGCTTTGGCGATTTCACATAATACCGAAAGTTAACAACGCGCGCAAATAGCGATACTCAGGGTCGTTGAGCTCCAAATGGCTCACAGGAAGAGAGAGATTTTTGCCCGTCTTGATTAATTTGAAATTCATCACAGTAAGCACACGTGTCACATAACGACGATAAAGCATTTCGGCTAAATGCACTGACCCATCTTCAAAGGTAAGCTTCCATACAGCCTGATCGCAATAAATCTTAATCACCTTTGGGCGAGCACGAAAGCAGCGCACAAAACTCAAGACAACCAGGCAAGCCAACAACAGCTTGAATAACCAGGGATATCCCGTAACACCGATCGCTACAAATAAAAATCCATGAGACAACCAGGTTAATACTCTTTGCGTCTTATTTGGCCGCAACTCAAACGTCGTGGGATGTATCCGGCGCTTTTTCATCTCGAATAATCCTTATGAGCGCTTGGTAGGCGCGATTTTCCGGTTCACTGATGCCGGTGAGCCAGGGCAATAAGGTTTGATCTGATTCTTGCAATAGTTTCAGAAATGTTGCTTTTTGCTCTTTGCTCAGCGTGGCATAGTGATGCTCTACAAATCTCAGCAAAACAATGTCATTCTCAAGCATGCCTCGACGACATTGCCACTTAATGTGATTTATTTCAGCATTTTTGGTCATTTTTTAGCCTAAAAAGTCGATATTTATCAATGTTTTGTTATAATACTTCGTACAGAAGAATAAATGAAGATCTATCAAGGGGTGCATGATGGGGATCGAAAAAATCAAACAAGACGTGGATAAGTCTATGAAGGAATTCTCTACTTATCTAGAAGAGCTAGGAAACATCGATATGAAAGTAGAAGCCACCAAGTCCGCAAGCAATGATACCCACGTAAAATTTGAAGTATCGAAAGTAAATGAATGGACTGACCGCTGCATCGATTCCTTGAAAACTATTGTAGAAAACATAGAACTAAGCCCTATCAACCAAGCTATATCTGCTTATGGATGCGCTTGTATTATCGGCGAATCTCTAGGCACCGAACAACCTAAAGACTTTGAATTACTTAAACAAAAACTTCGTAACCACCTCAATGACAAGCTAGATAAACAACGCTTGAAAATCATCGAAGATCTCGAAACCCAAGCGACACAATTAGTCAGCGCGAATAATACGGTTGCTTTTAAAAAGCGAGTTTAAAAAGATTCCGCCTTCGGCCACCATGCGGCTTTTCTCATTTATCACTGTGCAAACTCTTATATCTGTCGCCCGGCGGCCTTTTTATTTTGTCAAACCGCAGGGTGAAATAATTTTCCAAGCCATGGGTCACAAAAAACACCTCCTAGTCCACACACTTGCCACTCACAACATAGTTGTGTAACCTGCTCATATGAAAAGGAAAAAGCTCAACTTCACGGGAAAAATTCTCATCGCTTTAATCGCCGGCATCATCACTGGATATATCCTCAGCCATTTCCAATCCAACATCTTTATCAAAGACTATGTGACTCACGGATTTTTAGATGTCTTCGGCCGCATTTTTATCGCCGTTTTAAAAATGCTTGTCGTTCCTATCGTCTTTGTATCGCTCGTGTGTGGTGTCGGCAAATTGCATAACACTGGCAAGATTGGCGTGTTAGCACTCAAAACGATCTTGCTTTATATATTAACCACCATGTTTGCAATATTCATCGCAATCACTTTTTCCAATCTTTTTGATATTGGCTCAGGCTTGAATCTATCAACTAACGCGACAGTTAATTTAAACCAAGCGCCATCGCTTCAAGAAACACTCATCAACATCATACCGACCAACCCCTTTGATGCCCTCGCAAAAGGTAACATGTTACAAATTATCGTCTTTGCACTACTACTAGGCTACGCAATCGCTGCGGCAGGCAATGCAGGCAAACGAATTTCAATGATCTTCGACAATCTCAATACTATATTAATTAAACTTATCTATCTCGTATTGTGGATTGCGCCCCTCGGCGTTTTTTGCTTAATCACAAAACTATTAGCAGAACGCGGGATTGCGTTTATCGGTTATCTGGCAGGTTACTTTACCACCGAAGTATTTGTACTCTTCTTACATTGGGCAATTGTGTACCCATGCTTAATATTCTTTCTAGCAAGACTCAACCCTCTTACCTTCATGAAAAAGATAATGACGGCTGCGCTTTTTGCGTTTAGCACTTCAAGCAGCAACGCATCGATCCCTGTTACTCTCGAAACAGCAACCTCAAAACTTGGCATTCATAACTCGATCGCCTCATTTATTGTGCCTTTGGGAGCAACAATTAACATGGATGGGACTGCTATTATGCAAGGTGTCGCGACTGTATTTATCGCTCACGTCTATGCTATACATATTGGCTTTACAGGATATCTGACTGTTATCTTGATGGCGACATTAGCCTCCATAGGAACAGCAGCAATCCCAAGTGCAGGAATGATCACACTCGCTATGGTACTTCAACACGTCGGTTTACCCGTCGAAGGAATTACTTTAGTGCTTGGCGTTGACAGACTGCTCGATATGACTCGCACAGCTGTAAATATTACTGGAGATTGTACCGTCGCCGCCATTATCGCAAAATCCGAACAAGCACTGAATAAAAGTATTTTTGACAGCGCCACCGATGAGTCTTCACCCACCGAAACACAGATAGCAAACTGGCATCAATAGATAACCTGCAGCTTCGGGGAGTATTGCGAACTGGCTTTTACTATAAATCAATAAATATAGGTTATTAATTTTTAGAGATCCCGCGGATAAACCGCGGGATGACAGAAAAAAAACCGCGGAATGCCAGAGAAAAAGAAACCGCGGGATGAAAGAGAAAAAGAAAGCACGGGACGACAATGAAATCAAAGACTAGCCTTGACCATGATGACAACGCAGCCTTCTTAAACAGTCAATCTTTCTTTTGGATCGGCGTAGTTTTTATTATGTGACTCGGCAACAGCTTCACACACAATATCACCAAAATAAACATTCAATCCATTTAACAAATTCGGATCACTCAGCAATGCTTGCTTATAACCTTTGTTCGCTAAATTAATAATAAAAGGTAACGTCGCATTATTTAATGCATACGTAGCAGTACATGCTGCACCAGCCGGCATGTTAGAAACACAATAATGAACCACATCATCAACGATATACGTTGGATGCTCATGCGATGTCGGTTTACTCGTTTCAGAACAACCACCTTGATCGATGGCAACGTCAACTAAAACGGCACCCTTCTGCATGTTCTTAACCATGTCTTTGGTAATCAAGCTTGGCGCTTTTGCACCAGCAACTAATACTGCACCTACAACCAAATCAGCTTGCGTCACATAGCGTTCAATCGCATCGCGTGTTGAGTAAATCGTATTTAACTGCGCACCAAATTGAAGATCAAGTTCACGCAAACGATCAAGCGAACGCTCGATGACAGTAACGTTTGCTTCCATACCAATCGCCATACGTAGCGCATTGGTACCAACAACACCACCGCCGATGACAACTACTTTAGCAGGCTCTACACCAGGCACGCCGCCTAATAATAAACCTTTACCACCATGTACGATCTCCAAACATTTCGCACCTGCTTGGATAGACATACGGCCTGCAACTTCACTCATAGGAGATAACAGTGGCAATCGACCATAACGATCTGTCACTGTTTCATACGCAATAGCAATACAACCTGACTCCATCAACGCTTCTGTTTGTGCAAGATCGGGCGCCAAATGCAAATACGTAAATAAAATTTGTCCTTCGCGTAACTTTTTGCACTCAACAAGCTGCGGCTCTTTAACTTTAACTATCATATCTGCGCGCGCAAAAACTTCGTCAGCACTACCAACGACTTCGGCACCTACAGCACGATAGTCTTCATCCTCAATACCAATACCACTCGCCGCATTGGTTTCAACAATGACTTGATGGCCATGAAGAATTAACTCGTTGACACTACTGGGTACCATACCTACACGAAATTCTTGGCTTTTAATTTCTTTTGGAATACCTATTAACATACATTTTTTCCTTCTTACTTTATTTCATCTATACAAGATTGAAATTTTTGACTATTTCCCTCTGAGGCCGGAATGCAAACATCTCTGCAAATCGACATAAACACCTCACTCGGGACACTCTTTGAACGTGCAGCATAAGCGCTACACTGAGATGACATAATCTCTTCATTTACATCAGCAAATGCCATTATATTGAAAAAGATTAAAAATCCTATAGATATTTTTAAAAAATTTTTGGCTTTTTTCTTGACCATCTTCTATACTCTAAGGGTAAATACAAGTTGGTGAGTATAGCAAATTTCGTTATGAAACAAAAACTAACAGGCTTCACGCTCATAGAGCTGATCATAGTTATCTCGGTGATTGCCATCATCGCGGGGATATCTATACCTTTTTACATCAACTTGAGAGAAGAGGCGATTGACAAAAACGTCATTGGCTTATCTTCGGCTTACCACTCAGCTGTAGTTACAGCACACGCCGCATACCAAGTGGGCAAATCACTCCCCTACCCGATGACAAGCGATGGCTGGCCAGGCGCAAGCTCGATGAATGCTAGCACATGTACGACTTTATGGACTGAGCTGCTAGAAAACGCACCCACAGCCACAACAAGCTTTAGTATAGGCAGCAATAACTATTACGTATTTGGGACAGGCGCCTACTGTTATTATCTGAACATGCAAAGCACATCACCTTTACGATATTTTATTTACAATTCTTCTGACGGAAATGTCACCGTTATCGGCGCCTCATAGTCATGAATAACCATATACTTATCGACTTCTACTCAGGCAGCCTAGGTTATCGCACAGGACAAGGCCGCGCACAACACCAAATGATTACGAAAGCTATTGGCATTAAAAAAGATTATTTACCGACGGTACTCGATGCCACCGCGGGTTTGGGGCGAGATGCTTTTATTCTTGCAACACTGGGTTGCCAAGTAACGCTCTTAGAACGCTCAACAATTTTATACGAAAGTTTAAATGACGCCTTGCAACGCGCACAAGAACATCCTGCCACCAAAAATATGACACTCATTCAAGCCGATGCCATTGAATGGATGCAACAGTGCAAAAAAACTTTCGACGTTGTTTACCTCGACCCCATGTTTCCAGAAAAAAATAAATCTGCACTCGTAAAAAAAGATTTACAACAATTACAACAACTCATCGGCAAAGATGAAGACGCAGATGCGCTACTCGCACCCAGTCTATTACTTGCACGCAAACGAATTGTCGTCAAGCGACATAAAACTGCACCATGGCTAGCAAATCAAAAACCTGATTTTTGTTTTAACGGAAAGAGCACACGGTTTGACGTGTATCGCCCGACGGTCCTTCAGAAGACTTAACTTCTTCTTGTGCCTCAATACCCGGAATAGTAAACACATAGCTATATTCTATGTTATCTTCGTAACGAAAACGCTCGGAAAACCTATCAGGAGAAAAAACTTCAACATGCGCAGTTGGCATTTCTTTTCCAATCAACTTCTGAAAAGCCACCTTCATGAGCTCATAAGCACCTGAGCCATCAAGTTCCGCTTCAAAAGAAAACGTTCTAGAATTAGGCGCGTATAGTTTCAACGAAACAACTCCCCAATCCTGAGCGTTTTCATTAACTTTTTCTTGCAATTGATTTACTACCGCGTTCGACAAAGGACTTGTCGAAACAAAAAACTGATCTTCCATATCTTTTTCCTTGTTATTTTATCCACGTAAAAAATAATATCTCAGCAACGATTTTCTTTCAAGGAATTATTTAGGGAGCTGTTGCATTCTACGGCTATCATCCCGCAGTTTGTTTTTTTGTCATCCCGCGGTTTATCCGCGGGATCTCTACAAATCAATAACCTATGACCATTGGTTTGTAGTAAAAAGCCAGTTTGCAACACTCCCTTTATTATTTTTTTCTTTCTGGTGTTTGAAGGCCTGACTCTTGACCTATACCTCTATCCGGAGACTGCTGACTACCGGGAGAAAAATTATCTAAAAAATCAGAATGAGCGACATGCATAGCTAACGAGAGAAGCTTCCAACTGTTATTTCTTTCTTCGATTTTAGGTTAAAAAGAAAATGTTGATCTCTGATGTGCATCGTCTTGCTGTTCTTCAGAAGACTTGGCTTCTTCTTTCTCTTCAACAGCAGGAATATCAAATACATGATCAAACTCTATGCTTCCCTGCCTGTGAAAAAAGCGCACGGAAAAATCATCAGATGAAAGCACTTGAACATAAGCTGCTGGAATTTCTTCATTAATCAACGACTCCAAACTACTCTCCATGAGCCCTCGAGCCCCCGGTTTTTCGAATTCAGCTTTGAAATAAAAAGATTGACCAACAGTCACAAACAACTTTAGGGAAGTAACTCGCCAGCTGAGTGCTTTCTCTTTGACTCTGTTATCTAACTTATTACGCAAGACCTCTGACAACTCTGTCGAACAATATTGACTCTCCATATCTCTTTCCTTGTTATTTTATCCACAGAAAAAATAATATCTCAGTAATTATTTTTTTTCAAGAAATTAATTATTCACTTATTTTCTTTTCGGCGTTGAAGGTGGTGACAGATCATTTTCGTCATCTTTTGAATTATCTGACCACAACGAACCTTTTTCTGGAGAATATTGACCAGAATCAGAAAATTGATCAAAAAAAGCATCTGGCGAATAAATGCTTCTCACCTTATTCGAACGCGGAGGTGTTGAGTAAACATTACGATCTTCACACGATCCAGAGGAAGTCTTTTCATCCTGAGTTTCCTCACCAGGCGTACAAGAAAGACTTCCTGAACTCATAAACCATCTATATGAATAAGGCGTTTGACTTACCCTTGCATATCTTTTTTCTTCTGGAGTTTTCTTACAAGGAGACTCTCTTTTAAGACGCTCCTCTATAGCTTGATTGTGTTTATCACTTGAATTTCTTAACATCTTACCACTAAACGAGTAAAAAAAATCATCTCCCATTCTTTGAATATTAGGCAAAGCATTGCGTTGGGTTTCCAAAGAGACCCGACGAGAAGATTCATCCTGATTTTTAGCATCCAATTGATCTAAATGATTCGAAAATTCTTGATGTTTTTCTGACAGCCCCGCAATCCTTGCTCCATAAGAAAGAGATAAAAAAACCGCATATAAATTATTTTTGCAGTTTTCTAATATTTCAAGCACACGAGCCTGAGCTGGAACACGAACACCTTCAACATTTTCCAATTCCAGACAACGATCATGTTCTTCATCGGTCATGCCTAAGAAACTCTTAACAAGTTGGAACATTCCACCATAAGACACTTCACCACCACCATCACGCGCTTGCACAAAAACAAGAAGCTGAGTTAGAGCCGCAAGAGCAGAGGTAATTACACCTTGAGTTTTTTTCCCTTTTTTCATTTTACTCTTGTTTTGATTAAACTCTTTATCTATAGCCAAAAACTCTTTATGAGTATCGATTGAAAGCGTACTATAATTCACGGACAAAATATCTAAGCTTTGAATTTCGTGCAATCGATCCAAACCCGGCAGAAAAGCAACCACATCATTCTCAAAAAAATCAATAAGCTCTTCAACACCAAAATATAATTTATTTTCAAAATATCGCGCTCCAAGCTCATGCCCAAAATGGTTTCGATACTTCCGAAATGTGTCTAAAAAATATTTAGTCTCTCTATTAATATCATCACACAAAAAAGGCTGACAAGCGGGATCACGCTCGACACCACTCTTCACCAGCTGCCCGAGAGAAACTGAAAGAAGTTGATACGCTAATAGCTTAAAATCATTATCGGGTTCGCTTATTAGTTTTTCGTCTAGAGAAAGCCTGACTAGATAAATCATCATTCCTGTACTTGTTATAGCAATGCTATCATTCGTCGTTTCTTTAGCAAACGATTCCATACTCTTGTTAAATATTCTCAACCCTTCGTTATCAAGATCGCCATCAGCTGTAAAACAATTCATTAACAGTTGCGGTTGATCTAAAATATCTAAAAATGCTTTCCGTCCGCCTGGCGCATCCATGCAATGCACAATACTGTCACGAGCGATTTTTATTGCCTTTGCAAGCTCAACATCGAACTCACCTTCCCTCAATTTAGCAAGTGCCTTCGTAGACTCTCCAATAATCTCCAAAGCTCGCAATAAAAACAGCACAAAAATCATAGGCGGGTTGCTTCGATCAAATTGAGAAAAAACTTGCCTGACCATATCAAGCAAATGCTCTCTAACGTTATTGTTCCGATCAGATAAAAAATGATTCAAAGAATCTCGAATATTTTGATAACTCTGTAAACACTCAGGACACTTTTCTGGCCATATGCTGTCAGTGACTACGCCAGGAAGATCACGCTGTTTTACCCTATCTAGTTTTAGCTTCAAAAGTTGATAATATTCATTGAGTGCATCTTGCACCTCGACCAGATGATCGTCACTCCAATCAAAACCATGGCCATCTTCCGGAAGATATGCATCAAGAAAAGAAGGATCAATACAATTACTATCAAAAACGCCTTCCATTAATTCATGAAAATAATGGGTTTCTTGATCACGAACACGAACGTCACGATAGTTTAAACAGAATTTTGCAAAACTCTTTTTTATCTCCTCAACATACTCAAAGAGCGATCCCGTTGTAGATTCTTCTTTCAACAACAAAGCAGTTTGCAAGCCATTGACATGACGCAACATATCTTCAACATCATCAAGCATCCCATCAAATTTTTCAAAACTATCAATAGCTGCATGATAAACATCTATCTGACTATGTGCTTTATTAAAAATATCACTAATATCATCTCTCAATTTTCCAAGATCATCGATAAAGGCATCACGATAATTCAAAACATCTTGCGGCTGAATGTCTTTAAAAAACCATTGGAAGGCAATTATTTGAGTCCAGGGTATCGTTGGATTGGCATCTCTAAAATCATGAGAAAACGCAGAAACTTTTGAAAATATCTCACCTAAAGCAATACATGCGTCACGACAGTCTTCAGAAAAGTCTTCGGATTTACTCTCCTCCAAAATCATATTCAAAGGCGCAAAAATTCTTTCAAAACATTTTATATCGTCACTGGTTTTTTGACGCCGCGCCCGCATATCGCTCAGCATGTCACTGTAAGTAACCCCCATAACTACCTCTAATTATTATAATATTGTGTTATTATGCCACAATTTATGGCTATTTCATAGTCATATTATGCTCAATTTGCACAAAAAACTTACCAAATAATAAAATCAATACGTTATTATCCCCATTTTATAAAAATCACTGAAATCAATTGATTATAATGTCAATATTAATTAGAAAAATGAGTTGATTATTGAACAAATCCCGTATAAAATGTATCCTGTTTTACATTGGACGTTCTTTTCATACAGTCTAACTGTATGTTTTAAATGGTATTTCCCGAATAACGAATAACAATAATAAAGGGAAATTAAAATGAAGCCAGAGCAATTTTGGGCATTTGTTTGTAGTATCATCGATGAAAATGAGTTTAATAGTCTTGTAGATAAGGCTTGTAATAATCAAGAGCAACGAATAGGGCTCTTTAATTTTTTTGAGCCTATAATCCGATGGCAAAAATCTTTCGCTAAAGCAATCCTCCCAGATGACCCTTTTGAAAATGGAACCCTTCCAGAAGATCATGACCAAGCAAAGTTGCAATATATTGCTTGGGCGCAAAAATCTACTGCTGCTATAAAATACTATATCACACCCGCTTTAATGAACATCTTAGGTTTTATGATCGCAGAATCGATCATGACGATACATGAAAAAAGCGGAGTAATGACAACCTCCACAATAGCTCATGAATTAACCGAGAGGCAACTAATTTCTCAATTTCAAATCGCCATGATAGCGTTATCAATAGACTTTAATATTCAATTGAAAATTAACTTCTCAACACCCAAACATGATGAAGAAACACATCCCACAGACAAAATAGAAACAAGTGAAGATCCGACAGAAGAAAAAGTTTCTACATTTTCTACGTCTTCCAATAGTGCTTTCACTTCAATGGATATTTATAAAAAAGAAAAAAACATCGTTACATCAGAGAAAAAGGATAACGAAGAAACATCTTCTGCTTTGATAAAATCCCCGAACAGTACAATCACACCTATGGCCACATATAAAAAAGAGACTCAATTAGAAGAAGCTGCTATTTTAGAAACGCCACCGCTATATAATAGTGCGCCAAACAACATTAGTCGTCGTTTTACTAATCAGGAAGGGATTCTCTTAACGCTGTTTGGATCTTATATTCAACCGGATCTATATCATTTCAAAAACCAAAGTTATCTTGCTAGCTCAGAAAATCCGACAGACGAAGAAACACTTTTCGAGTCAATGCACTATGCCTTAGACAGCACCCTTTGTGCATTTATAAGCTCGATCAATAATGCCCTTTGTTATGAAATCGAATATATAAACAGTCAACGATCACGAGAAGAGTACATCCAAGTTGACTACAATAGGCTATGCCAAAATTTAGAAAATATATTTTATTTCATTCTCCCAAATTTTTATGACGCATTATCACTTGAGGCTGAGGAAGGCTATTTAATCTCAGACACTAAAAAGGAACATGCGTTATTTAAACGACTATTAAAAATCTCTTGCTTAGAGAAAGACGATTTATGCGCTATATTTTCACCAAATCAAGCATTATCGTCTAACCCTTCATCAACTTTTTATTCCAACGGAGAAGAAAAAGAAACACTTAATGATGCACAAATCAGAGCTGTGAACAATACTTAATAAAAAAACATATATGGAAAGTGTTGATGGGCAAGCTTTTTAGTTTTTACTCAACGACCTCCACCAAAGGTGGAGGTTTGTAACGCTTCGCATAACCTACGGCACATCATTGCGGTCCCGAAAAGTGACGCGATCCCCAACCCCTACAGGCGTCATTGCCAGAAGCGCGTAGCGCGACCAAGCAATCCATCATTAAAAGGGCTGTTGCATTCTACCACTGTCATCCCGCGGTTTATCCGCGGGATCTCTATAAATCAATAACCTATGATTATTGATTTATAGTAAAAAGCCAGT
>JBKAGM010000031.1:0-23064 GCA_046290385.1 Gammaproteobacteria bacterium | reverse complement strand
GGGCGTTAAGCCCAATCAACTATTCAAACGACTTGAGGATTAGGTCTGGGGACCACGATGACGTCGGTGGATAACACCTATTGCGAGACGATCGCCCACGACCGCATGAAGAGTGGGGATCAAACCCGCTCTTCATTATTTCCTCAGGAACAATCATACCAGATTTAAAACTTACAATTGCGAGAAGCGCGTAGCGCGACGAAGCAATCCAGACGATATTGAACAACAGAACAGTGATGCGTTTTTCGTTAATAATCACGGATATTACGAGTCTTAATTTCGACTAGATTGCTTCGCCCTTCGGGTACGCAATGAGGTGCGATAGACGAGCGCGGTACAAGCAGCATCCAATGATGATCCGTAACCTACAGAATGCAACAGTCATTATGTGTGAATGGCAGATCATGCTAACGAGATCGTTAGACACTACATCTCCATAACCCAGCCATATCGCATTTTGACATAAATTTAGCTAAAATATTGTTATGCATATCAAAAATAACATCCGACACCCGAATATACACGTCATGCTTGGCATGGCATGCGTGCATCCACGAGAAAACCAACGCGCTAAACTATTAGGCAAGTTTTATACTTACTTGATGTTAGCATTAGCCATTTGGATTTTAGTGCAGTGGCACTTTGACCTGATCGGCGCACTCTCCATCACCGCAGATCGACTGATAAACCATGTCGTATGGCTGGTATTTGTGGTTGAAGTTATCAGCATATCCCTTGTTGTCTCGCAGAAAAAGCGCTATTTCACTCAAAACTGGCTGAAACTAATCATTATCATTCTTTTGCCTGTGATTTGGAATATGCCTGACAATCGCACAGTTCTGCTCTACACATTGCCCATATTGGCCATTCTCATTATTTTACCGTGGTACCCGGCCTTCATTCGCTCCTTAACGGACAATAGCTTAAAAACCACTTTGATAAGCGCAGGTATCCTAGTTGTCTTCTTAGGACTACTCGCCTCTGGCGTAGACCCTAACATTGAAAACGCATGGCAAGGTCTTTGGTGGGCAATTGTCACAATGAGCACCGTAGGTTATGGTGATATCGTCCCCACCAGTCCACTTGGCCGTATCATTGCCGCCATACTCATTGCCTTAGGTATTAGCATCATCGCGGTTATTACCGCTAACATCTCAGCAATATTAGTTAAACGAGGCATTAAGGAAGTCAAAAAAGAAGAACGAGAACTAGAGGCGGAATTTAAATTAATGCATAAAGAAGAAAGTGAGATTTTCAAAACACTCAAAAGTATTGATAAACGATTAAAACGCCTCGAAAACCAAAAAGACACTGAGTAGCAACATGTCCATCGCTTTCATCGCCGATCTACATCTTGACCCTAGCAATGCAGAAATGGCAAATCTATTTTTAAAATTTTTAGAGACCACAGAAGCAGAAACACTCTATATTTTAGGTGACCTCTTCGAGGTCTGGGTTGGCGATGATATTGCAACCGTCTTTTCACGCAAAATTACTGAAGCGCTTAAATCCTTTACCCACTCCGGCAAAAAATGTTTCATCATACATGGAAATCGTGATTTTTTATTGGGGAAACGCTTTTGCCTCGAAACCGGCTGCATACTTTTAAACGATCCTTATGCACTAGAAATATTTGGTAAAAAAACACTGCTCATGCATGGTGATTTACTCTGTACCGATGATGTTCGTTATCAACGCTATCGTCGCTTGGTACATAATCGATTGATTCAAACAATATTTCTAGGGCTGCCTGCACGCATTCGCTTTAGCATTGCTAAACACTTGCGTAAAAAAAGCAAAGCACATACTAAAAAAGCCCAGGCAGCGATTATGGATGTTAACCAACAAACCGTTGAAAAATATATGTCGCACTATCAAGCAGAACTACTCATTCATGGCCATACACATCGACCAGGCAACCATCACTTTCAACATCGACAACGCATGGTCTTAGGCGCCTGGCATAAAGCCGGTAATGCCATTATCTGGCATGAAGGAAAATCTCCAGAATACCTGTCTGAAATATAACAAGGCTCCCAAAAATGATCACTCAAGACAATAGATTTTTCACACCACACACTTGAGCAATGCTTTGAAGCTTGTCAGGGACATTTAAGAATTGAATGTTTTTATGCTGCGATTTCGCAAAGCGCTTCCAATTCATGAGTAACGCCAAAGCTGCACTGGAGACACGATCGACATTGTTTAAGTCTACGAGGATGTCTCCAGAAATACTCTTTAACAAAGGCGCGCTCGCATTGATAATGGCATTAACGGTATTGAAGACAACATCTCCTGATACCTTTAATGTATTACCTTTTAATGCGATTTGTTCACTCATGATGTTTTGTTGCCTGCATTATGTTGCTTTAACTGATCGATAAGCGCTTGCATACCGCCTTGATTTAAGATCGATGAAAATTGCGATCTAAAACTCTGCACCATGCTAATTCCATCAACGCTAAAATCGTATAATTTCCATGTAGCACCTTCTTTCACAAGACGATAGTTTACAGGAATCGACGGACCACCCTGCTGTAAAATCACACTCTGCACCTGCACCAAACGCTTGTCTTGGTAGCCACCACGAATAGGATACACTTTAACCGTTTGGTTTGTATACTGTGCGAGCGCAGAAGCATAAGTGCGCACCACCAAAGTAACGAACTGACCCATAAAGTCTTTTTTCTGTGTCGCCGTCGCAGACTTCCAAGTGCGACCACCAACCGCATAACGTGACATCCCAACAACGTCAACTTTTGGTAACAAAATGCGTCGTACAATACTGTTCGCTTGTTGTTGAGACAAGTTTGGGCCTTGTGCTTTTAGTGATGAAATTGCATTATCTGCAGTCGACTGAACCAATGCGACAGGATCATCTACCGCATGCGCTTGCATAAACCCGAAGGTAAATACAACCAAAAAGAATAACCCTAAATATTTTTTTATTTGCTGCATGTCACTTTCCTCTATTGTGTGTTTGACGTATTCGTTGTTGTGCTCGTGTTTGTATTCGCAGATCCAGAACTCGCATCTTTTTTGTTAATACTAAACAAGAACTGCCCGATAATATTTTCTAATATCAATGCTGGATGCGTATTTTCTATAACACTGCCCAACTTCAAAAACTGCTCGGAATAACCTGGCGTGATACCGATATAATTAGAGCCCAACAACCCTTGCGTCAAAATGCTCGCTGTAGAATCATCTGGAATTTTTCCTGCACTATCATTAATAAACAATGTCACAATTCCTTGAAATGTCACAGGATCTAAATCAATTTTTTCAACACTGCCGATTTTCACACCCGCCATCGTGACTGGCGAACGCACTTTTAAACCACCGATATTATCAAAAGCAGCTGTTACCGTATAACCTTGCCGATGAAACACAGCTGTTGTCAATCCACTGACCTTGAATGCCAAAAAAACAAAACCTACGATTGCAAGCAACAAAAACAAACCTACAAACATTTCTATACTGCGCTGTCGCATATTACCAACTCCCTATCATCATGGACGTTAACACAAAATCTAAACCCAATATGGCTAATGAAGAAAAGACAACCGTTCGTGTTGTCGCACGCGAAATACCCGCCGATGTTGGAATACAAGCATATCCCTGATACACGGCAATCCACGTCGTCACAAAGCCAAAGGCAATACTTTTAATAATCCCATTAATAATGTCAGCACGAAACTCTACTGACGCTTGCATGTTAGACCAAAAATTCCCAGCATCTAAACCCAGCCATTGCACACCGACAATATAGGCGCCATAGATAGCAAACATACTAAAAATAATTGCCAACAGTGGCATAGAGAAAAAGCCAGCCCAAAAACGTGGCGCAATGACACGTTGCAATGGATCAACAGCCATCATTTCCATACAAGACAACTGATCGGTCGCTTTCATCAAACCAATTTCAGCAGTTAACGCGGAACACGCGCGCCCAGCAAATAATAAAGCCGCAACAACAGGGCCTAATTCACGTGCAACTGACAATGCGACCAATGGCCCTAATTCTTCAGAAGCACCAAATTTATCAAGAATGCTATACCCTTGTAAGGCGATTACCATACCGATAAACAAACCAGAAACGATGATAATCGCTAACGACAATACGCCTTCGACGTGTAATTGCTCTATAAAAAGAGGAATACCTTTTCGTGGATTGGGCTTTTTAAAAATCGCGCCGAATAACACCAAACCGGCCTGCCCTAATCGTTGAAAAAATGTTAATCCCCAAGCGCCTAGCGATGTCACCATATTAAGCATCACCTTCTCCTAAAAAATCCGCTTCAACGGTTTGCGCAGGAAAATGAAATGGCACAGGACCATCAGGCAAACCTTGCAAAAATTGCTTGACTTGAGGTTGGTTGCTATCGCGCAAATGCGAAGGATCACCTTCACTCGCAATTTTTCCATCAGCAAGTACGTAAACATAATCGGCGAGATTCATGATAATTTCGACATCATGAGAAACAATTAAGCTGGTAATACCCATCGCATCATTAATTTGTCGCACAAGCTTGGTAATCATCCCACAAGAAATCGGATCTTGCCCAGTAAAAGGCTCATCATATAATAACAACTCAGGGTCCATCGCAATCGTTCGCGCTAACGCGACGCGTCGCGCCATACCGCCGGATAATTCATTGGGCATCAAATCACGTGCGCCTCGTAACCCTACTGCTTCAAGCTTCATTAATACAATATCGCGGATAAGCGTTTCGGATAAATCTGGACGCTCTCGGAGTGGATAAGCGACATTGTCATAAACGGTAAGATTCGTAAACAGCGCATTGTTTTGAAACATCATGCCCATACGGCGGCGGAGATCATATAACTTGCTGCGAGAGAGATTTGGTACGTTATGGCCAAACGCCTCAACGGCACCTGCTTTAGGTTTGATTTGGCCGGTGATGAGATTGAGTAACGTTGTTTTCCCTGTGCCACTCGGCCCCATGATAGCGATCACCTTACCAGGCTGAATTGACATGGAGATGTCATCAAAGATCTTTCGAGTCCCTCGGCAAAACGTCAAATGTTCAATATTTACAATTGGTTGTGTCATTGTTCATCCTTAATCACTACCCATCATATACTATATTTCTCCAGGACTCCAATTCCCTAGCAATTCACCCACAACTCGCGTAAAATATTGACAGTTATGAAAGCGTGGTGATAGAGCATTTTCAAATAAGCTTGCTGTCACCCCGCGGTTTATCCGAGGGGTCTTGTCCTTGAAAGAAGAGATCCCGCGCATAAAGCGCGGGATGACAGCGATTTTTCAAACCGCGGGATAACGGTGTTTTTTCAAATGCGGGATGACAGCGTTTTTCAAACTGCAGGATGACAGAAGAGCACAAACCACGGAATAACAAATGTAGATTTCAACAGCCATGGGGAACTAGCGTGACGACAACCACGAAAACAACCGATTGCCTACTGATAGCAAAAGAAGTCTTGAGCACCGAAGCGCAAGCGATTCTTGCTCTCACAGATCGCCTAGATGAGCAGTTTACACAAGCTATCGACGCCATGCTGCAATGCAAAGGTCGCATCATTGTGACCGGCATGGGCAAATCTGGGCATATTGGTAATAAAATTGCCGCGACACTTGCTAGCACCGGCACACCGGCATTTTTCGTTCACCCTGGCGAAGCTAGCCATGGCGACCTGGGCATGATCACCCGTCTTGACGTCGTGATCGCTATTTCGAATTCTGGCGAAACCGATGAAGTTCTCGCCCTGCTTCCCATGCTCAAACGCTTTGGGATTACGCTGATCGCGATGACTGGCGAGCCACTCTCTAGCCTGGCTCAAAAAGCTGATTTTCATCTCAATGTCGGCGTTGATAAAGAGGCCTGTCCATTAGGCCTAGCGCCCACCTCCAGCACGACAGCGACGCTCGCAATGGGTGATGCGCTTGCGATTGTCGCACTAGAAAAACGAGGCTTTACAGCTGAAGATTTTGCACTTTCGCATCCTGGTGGTGCACTGGGTAAACGTCTGCTCATTAGCGTAGCGGATTTAATGCACCCTGCTGACCAACTCCCATGCGTGACTGAATCAACGATGTTAAGTGACGCACTAGACGAAATGACAAAAAAAGGTTTTGGTATAACCTGTATTGTTGATAACGATCGTAAACTTATTGGTGTGTTTACTGATGGCGATGTTCGTCGTGTTCTAGGTAAAACGCTCGATAAAAATGCCACACCAATCTCTGAAGTTATGACACGCGGCGGTAGAACCATCAAAAAAGACCAAATGGCTGCCGAAGCATTACAAATAATGGAACAGTATAAAATTACTTCCTTATTTGTCGTAGATGATAACCAATCACCTATTGGCATTATTCACATGCATGATATTTTAAGAGCGGGCATCGCTTAATGAAAATTTATTCTCAGCTAATTAATATTGCTTTAT
The DNA here is from genome assembly GCA_046290385.1 of Gammaproteobacteria bacterium. Lineage (GTDB taxonomy): Bacteria > Pseudomonadota > Gammaproteobacteria > JAGOUN01 > JAGOUN01 > JBKAGM01. The sequence goes on along the minus strand of JBKAGM010000031.1, from coordinate 16,626 downwards.
TAGTGCTTGTGTTATTAACTTGCTGGATTCTATGGTTTACAGGAAAAACTGCGCCGACACACAATAAGCAAAGTCCTTATGCAACCGATGCTTTTATGTCTCAGGTAGAGATCAAACAGTTCTCTACAACCGGTCAAGTGAAATACCACATGACCACTCCTCAACTAAATCATATTCCACATCAAAACAGCACCCATATGCAAACACCACATTTTGCTATTTATGATGCGAATGGTACTGCTTGGTTGATTACTGCTGATGATGGTCAAGCGACAAATGGTAATGACGTTATTCATCTAAAAGGTCATGTGCGCATTCATCACGATGCTACAAAAAATGACAAGGAAACAACGCTTCTGACTACTGAAGCAACTTATTTTCCTGAAAAACATTTTGCACAAACAGATAAGAACATTAAAATGCTACAACCAGGAACAATATTAAAAGCGAAAGGCATGACTGCGGACATGAATAAAAGCACGATTAAACTTTTGTCTAATGTTCAAGGGGAGTATACACCTGATGCGTGATGGAGTTAACCCCATATATTTCCCGGAATTTTCATCACGAGCAGCGATATTTTTTTCACTATCCTCCGCGCAGGCGGAGGATCCAGCAGCATTTGAAATTTTCTGGATTCCCGCCTACGCGGGAATGACGAGATTTTTAACAGGAATGACGAGAGTGTTCAGCGTAATAAAAAGATATTCATTAAAAACAATCTTTACAACCATACTTTTTTCTTTACTTCCTATAACATCGTTCTCACTAGAAAGCGATAGCACAAAACCGATGCATATCCACGCAGACACACTTAATTCTAATTACAAGCAAGGCGTTAATGTTTTTCACGGTGATGCTGTTGCAACACAAGGAACAACTTCTTTGAGTGGCGATACTATCATTGCGTTGACAAATGAAAAACATAAAGTGACTCGCATCATAGCCACCGGCAGCAGCCATCACCAAGCACACTACCGAACCATACAAAAAGCAGGCGAACCTGAATTTAATGCATACGCGGATACGATCACTTATTACATGACAAAAAAAATCGCCAAACTCAACGGCCATGCTCACGTCAGCAAAAACAAAAACTCTTTTAATGGCCCAAATATCACCTACAATATGGCGACTCAAGAAATTACATCGAAATCTTCCAAAACCAACCGATCCACGCTAATATTGTACCCAGGAAATTAATATGATTAACGATTACTTATTACGAGCAAATAATTTAACGAAATCTTATAAAAGTCGTCGCGTTGTTAACGACATCAGCCTTGGTTTATCACCTGGAGAAATCGTCGGGTTACTTGGTCCAAATGGTGCGGGGAAAACCACATTATTCTATATGCTCGTCGGCTTAGTCCCCTGTGATCAAGGTAGCATTACATTATCAAACCACGTGGTGACCGACATGCCCGTTCACGTACGCGCAAAACTCGGTTTAGGTTATTTACCTCAAGAAGCTTCTGTCTTTCGCAAACTGACCGTTGAAGAAAACATCAAAGCCATACTGGAGTTACGTAAAGATTTAAATTCAACAGAACGCGAAGAAAAGCTTGATGCATTATTGAGTGAATTTCATATCACACATATTCGCCACTCTTTAGCCATCAGCCTCTCAGGGGGTGAACGCCGCCGCGTCGAGATTGCAAGAACATTGGCCCTAGAACCCAAATTCATTTTGCTCGATGAACCGTTTGCTGGCATCGACCCCATTTCTGTCATTGACATAAAACAAATTATTACCCACTTAAGTCAAAAAAATATCGGCGTATTGATTACAGACCACAATGTGCGAGAAACTCTGGATATCTGTCAACGCGCATATATTGTAAGCGAAGGCAAAATCTTATGTGAGGGGCATCCCAAGAGCATCCTCGAGAATAAACAGGTCAGAGAGGTGTATTTGGGGGATGATTTTGATTTATAATATTCTAATTAACGATAGCAAATGGGAGCAAATATGAACATCAATTACACATGGCGTAACACACCAAAAACTGAAGCGCTAGAAACTTTGGCTAACAAAAAGCTCGACAAAGTCACACGCCACTTTGACAAAATTACCAGCGTACATGTCATTTTTGATGTTGATAACAAACAAAATCACCATGCAAAAGCGACTTTACACATTCCAGGTCACGAAATCGTTGCTTCTGCAACTTCTGAAGATATGTACAAAGCCATTGACGATATGATTAACAAACTGTTACGCCAAATCGATGGCCATAAACAAAAAATGCAAGATCATAGAGAATAACACTCTGATGAATAACCTAATCTCTTCTATTCTAACGCCTAGTCGTTGCTTTATTGACATAGAGAGTCAGAGTAAAAAAGCAGTGATCGAGCGCGCAAGCATTCTTCTTGCGACAGACATCACTAGCAGCAATCATCGCGATATTTTTCAGCAGCTCTTTGAGCGTGAACGACTCGGCAGCACGTCCATTGGGCATGGCGTTGCACTTCCTCACGCTCGCATCAAAGATCTTGACCGCCCTTATGCTGCCTTTATCAGGCTCGCTCAGCCGGTTGAATATCAATCCGAAGATAAAGCATCTGTCGACTTAATCTTTTCGCTTGTCGTTCCCGAAGAAGCCACACAAGAGCATTTACAAATACTCGCGCATATCGCACAACGCTTTCACCAAGAAACCTTTCGCAATGCCCTTCGGCAAGCGAAAGATGAAGACGAACTTTGGACGTTATTCACCAATGAATAATCAACAGCAACATACAATCACACTACACGGTGTATTTCTTGATATTTTTGGACTAGGTGTTTTACTCACAGGCGCTAGTGGTATCGGGAAAAGCGAAATCGCACTGGGGTTAATCAGCCGTGGTCATCGTTTAATTGCTGATGACTCAATTGAGTTTTTTATCGATGAAAGTGGCGAAGTTATTGGTTGTTGTCCTGAAATGCTTAAGGATTTTTTAGAAGTTCGGGGTTTAGGGATATTAAATATTCGTGCTATGTTTGGTGATAGTTCTGTAAAAGAGAATGTTCCCATCCAACTCGTCGCGAATTTAACACGTATTGAAGATTTAGAAATTAAAGGCACCGACCGCCTCCATGGTTTACACACGACATTTAATATTCTTGGAAAAGCCATATCACAAGTTGTGATCCCTGTTGGTCCTGGGCGAAACTTATCAGTATTACTCGAAACCGCGGTACGTAATCATCGTCTACGCACTTCTGGCTATGATGCCTCAGAAGATTTTGTTGAACGACAAAAGCAATATATGAATCGAGAGGAATTATCATGACCGTTAAAGTCATATTAATTACGCACGAGCGCATCGGTACCGCATTGCTTGATACTGCCAAAATCACGATGAATGAATCACTTGATCATGTAAGCCTTGCTGCAATCAATCACGACGATGATCCTGACGTCATCTTCAGACAACTCAAACGCATCTTAGATAAATTAACAAAATACGGCGATGATTTTTTAATGCTAACCGATTTAATTGGCTCAACGCCATGTAACATTGCTCAACGATTATTAGATACATTTAGCGAAAATAAAATTGCTATCGTCACCGGGTTAAACTTACCCATGTTGCTTAAGGTTTTAAACTATCGCGACCTTCCACTTCATAACCTTGAAGAAAAGGCTATTGAAGGTGGTCGTCAAGGCATTGGGAGCTGTCAACCACATGATTGAGAAAGATATTACTATCATTAATAAATTAGGATTGCATGCACGCGCTGCAGCGAAATTTGTGCAAACGGCTTCAAGATTTGCAAGCAAAGTTGAGGTAAATAACGATACCAAAACGATCAATGCAAAAAGTATTATGGGTGTCATGATGTTAGCTGCTGGCCAAGGTACGGTGTTAAAAATCATCGTGAATGGTGAAGATGAAGTTGCTGCAATGAATGCCTTAGAAGAATTGATTAATAACCGCTTTGGCGAAGAGTCTTAATGATGTTGCGTCTTTGACGCTAGCGGCTACCCCGCGGGGTCTCGTAATGCAAAATAGAGATCCCGCGCATAAAGCGCGGGATGACAGAGAAACATAAAGCGCAGGACATTAAAACATAGAATGCAGGGCATAAAATCATAGAATGCAGGACATAGAAAGCTGCCTTGTGGCTTATGATAACAATCACTTCCCAGCAACTGTCATCTCTTCAATCAACATCGAACCGATCTGAATATCCAAACGTGGATCTACATCATTACCTACGGCAACAACGTTAGCAAACATATCTTTCAAATTCCCTGCAATCGTCACCTCATGCACGGGATATTGAATTTCACCATTTTCTACCCAAAAGCCAGAAGCGCCTCGCGAGTAATTTCCTGTAACAAGATTCACCCCTTGCCCCATCATCTCGGTAACCACTAATCCCTTATCCATCTGCTTCAACAAATCAACAAACGAAGCATCCTGATGACTCATCACAAGATTATGTACACCGCCGGCATTTCCTGTCGTTTTTAACTTCAACTGATTCGCGCTATACGTGCTAAGCAAATAAGTTTGCAATACACCATTCTCAACAATGTTTTTATCACGCGTGCGTACGCCCTCATCATCAAACGGCGCACTCGCAAGCGCGCCTTTAATATGCGGCTTTTCGGAAAGTGTTACAAACGAAGGGAAACACTGCTCTCCAACTTTATCGATCATAAAAGAAGACTTACGATAAATCGCCCCACCGCGAATCGATGATAAAAAATTTCCTATTAATCCTGCAGCACGCTCTGGCACAAACAGCACTGGTACATCCTGCGTATCCAACTTTCTAGCACCTAAACGTTGCAACGTTCTCTTTGCTGTACTAATAGCAACTTTAGATATTTCATTTTCAATATTAGGGTAACGGCCACAAGCGTAATCGTAATCACGCTCCATGTCATCACCTTTCTTTGCGATCAATTGACATGTCAATTCATGCCAACTCGTACAATAAGCGCCCACAAATCCAAGACTATTACCAAAAGCATTCGCGCTTTCATGCGATGCAATATGTGCACCCTCTGAGTTGGTAATCCGTTTATCGTAAGCCATCGCTTCTGCTTCACACGCTTTTGCAAGCTCGGCAACTTTTTCAAGCGAAACGTCCCATCGATGATACAAATCTAAATCGGGATATTCGAATGCCAACTCAGACTTTTCAGGCAGGCCAGCAAAAGGATCTTCGGCGACAAAACTTGCAATAGAAAGCGCTTTATCTATCGCATCATCAATAACCTTCTCACTAAATTCAGAAATCCCAACACTGCCTCGACGCTTACCCTGATAAACAGTCAATGCCAGGTTTTTCTCGCGATCATACTCGACGCTTTCAAGCTCGCCTAAGCGCACATTCGCACTAAATCCTTTATCAAAAGACACACCAACTTCGACATGTTCTGCACCTTTTTTCTGAGCTTTTGAAATTACCGTTTGCACGAGCTCTTTTAAAACGTCCTGCTCTTCAACAATGTTTTTTTTAGTTCCAACGATGCATGTTTTCATTTGGCTGTTCCTCCGACCGTCAATTCATCGACTTTTAGGGTCGGCTGCCCAACGCCCACAGGCACGCTTTGACCATCCTTTCCACATACACCTACGCCTTCATCTAAAGCCATATCATGCCCTACCATCGAAACTTTCGTTAATACATCAGGGCCATTTCCAATCAAGGTCGCGCCTTTTATTGGCGCTGTAATTTTCCCCTTTTCAATTAAATACGCTTCACTCGCAGAAAACACAAATTTTCCAGAGGTAATATCAACTTGACCACCATCAAAATTTACAGCATAAATGCCTTTATCCACAGATTTAATAATATCTTCAGGATCATCCTGCCCCGCCAACATAAAAGTATTTGTCATGCGCGGCATTGGGACATGCGCATAAGATTCGCGTCGCCCATTGCCCGTAGGTTTCATTTTCATTAAACGCGCATTTAATTTATCTTGCATATAATTTTTCAAGATGCCATTTTCGATTAATACTGTACGCGCTGTTTCAACACCTTCATCATCAACATTTAATGAACCACGACGATTGGCAATCGTACCATCATCGACGATAGTACATAATGGGGATGCCACCCTTTGTCCAAGACGCCCAGAAAAAGCAGAGCTACCCTTACGATTAAAATCACCCTCCAATCCATGTCCAACAGCTTCATGCAACAACACGCCAGGCCAACCTGGACCTAACACCACTGGCATATGCCCTGCAGGCGCTGCTTTCGCTTCAAAACCGAGTGCTGCCAAGCGCACAGCTTCTTTTGCAAAATGGTCAACTCTATTTTCATCGACAAAATACGAGTAATCTCCACGCAAACCACCGCCAGAATGACCACGTTCACGCTGTCCATGCGCCTCTAATATCACACTCACTCCCATACGCACCAAAGGCCTCACATCCGCGTGCAACATGCCCTCACTATCAGCGATCAGCACAGTCTCATAACTACCCGATAAACTCGCTGAGACATGCACAACACGCGAGTCGGCTTTTCGTGCAACTTCATCAGCACGCTTTAATAAAGCTATTTTTTCATTTTCAGAAAGCGAGTGCAGTGGGTTTTGGGATGGATAAAGCGCTTTTGCATCTTCAGCATGCCACGCCTTAATGCGTTGATGCTGACCAGAGCGAGCGATGCTTCTCGCAGCACTCGCTGCTTCCGTTAAGGCTGGGAGAACTAGCTCATCAGAATAAGCAAAACCTGTCTTTTCCTTAGCATTGGCACGAACACCAACACCCTGGTCAAAATCATATGTTCCATCTTTAACGATTTGATCTTCCAAATGCCAGCTTTCAGCATAGATGGATTGGAAATAAAGGTCGGCATAGTCTATCTCTTGCCCGAGCAATTGACCAAAAACCTGTGACAAGTCTTGCTCAGACAAATGGGTAGGTTCGAGTAGCGTCTTCTTCGCAACATCGATAATATTTGTCATAAGTAATTCCTTAATGTATTACCTAGATAATACTTCAATTCGACTGAAAAATCAGTTACCATTAATAAATAGTTGGGTAGGACACACTATGCGAGACACACTTAAATCACTCATTATCATTCTTACCGTCACATGCTTCATAACAGCATGTTCGACGACTAACACAGCACCCAGAGAATGCGATAACGATTTTATTATTGATGATAATGCCGTAACAGACTTAACCCTACATATTCCTGTCTACGGGAAAGCACCTCATCGAGAATACGAAGTCATTGGTCATATTTCTGTCAACAAATATAACCATGTTGGCATCAAGCGCCAACACGCCACTATCACCCGACTCATGCGACAACAAGCAGATAAGATGGGCGGCGATGCAGTCATCAAAACAGGCATTAGCCATCACCACTACACAGCAGACGTGATCAAATACAAAGCTGTAAAATTCGCTTGATACTCTCTCATCCATAACTTTTTTTTCGCCTTTTTCGTGTCATCCCGAGCGTTTCAAGGGATCTTTCTGTCATCCCCAGCGTTTCAAGGGATCTCTGTAATTTCTTTCTGTCATCCCGAGCGTTAGCGAGGGATCTCCATCAACAAGGAGACTCCACGGCCACTCTTAGAAATCACTCTCAAAAAGAAGTGGAAGCAAGATCAGCTCCTACAAGCCGATTTTTCATGCCTACAAGCAACACCAAACCCGGCAGTGAAATCAAAAAACCCATGATATAAAAATCCACCCAACCATAATGCGCGACAACTACGCCGGCAAGTGGGCCGATCAACACTCGCCCTGCTGATGCGACCGCACTTAAAAGCGCATAATGCGTTGCAGTGTATTGGCGATCACACAAGCCCATTAAAAAAGCCATAAATGCAGTGGTTGCTAAACCAGTGGTAAATGTCTCGCTAATCACAGCAATAGCAGCGAGCGGCATATGATGGCCGACATGCGCCAACCAAGCGAAGGATAGGTTTGAAACAGCTTGAAGAATGCCAAAAACGAGTAATGATGGGTACAAGCGCCATCGCGGCAATAACCAACCGCCTAAAAATGCTCCTAAAATCGTGCTAGCAAACCCAACAGTTTTAAATAAAAAACCCACTTGCTCCAGAGTCAAATGAATCTTTTGAATTAAAAATGCTGTGGTGAGCGATAATGCAAACGCATCACCGAACTTATAGAGTAAAATAAATAGCAAGATCATCAAGATGGATTCTTTTGCAAGCAAAGCTTTAAATGGCGCTACTAATCCTTTGAAAAAATCCATTTCATCTTCTAACGCTTCATTAAGCGATGGCGCACACAAGGTTACTACCACCCCTATGAACATAACCAAAGACATGCACACAAATAAACTTGACCAACCATATACACCTGCGATTACCAATCCAATGCCACCCGAGACGAGCATTGCAACACGATAGGCAAATACAAACACTGCCGAACCCATACCTCGCTCATCAGGTAATAGAATTTCCGTACGATAGGCATCGATGGCGATATCCTGGGTTGCCGAGAACGTTGCGATACATAAGGCGATGACAGCTATCAACGCTGGTGTTTGTTGCGGAGATAGAACTGTCAGGCTCAGAATAATTGTCGCCAGCAATCCTTGCATGATGGCAATCCAACCGCGTCGTCTTTGCAAGTGCGATAAATATGGCACCGTCCAACGGTCTAGCAAAGGCGCCCAAATAAATTTATATAAATAAGGCGCGCCTACCAATGTTAAAAAGCCAATGGTGACAATATTAACGTTATGGTCAGCATACCAAGCCTGCAATAATGTACCGCTCACGGCCAGAGGAAAGCCTGAAAAAAAACCAAATAAAAGCACAAATAATAAACGTTTATTGCAGCACAAATCCAACCTCTCTATGAAGCCTGTATTGACAAATCCCCTGTAATCCGTCATTCTAACAGATAGCTTAGGAAGAGCAATTAAAACAGTTAAATGGCGGAGTATGACCATGTCACGGATGAAATTGTTTATTATTCTTTTAGTCACACTTTTGTGTTCGGCTGAATTCATTCATGCCTATCGTCACCACCATTATGCAGCTCTCTCATCTCCTATACCTAGGCTTTATTTTTCCTGCATTGGTGAATCACCTGACTGGAATATGCAAATCACCGATAAAATGCTAACGTTTTTTTCTCCTCAGGTCGCAAGCCTGCCTATTGTTTCTGTCACGCAAACAAGAGTATCGAGAAAAAGCAAAAATCTCATCACCATTTTTAAAACTGTCAGCACACCAAATACACCGTCTATCGTTGTCATGATTCAAAAAACCAATCATTGCAAAACAAGCGAGCAATCAAAAGTCTATGAATACAGCGCTGTCGTCTTATTGCCAAATCGCACGCTCACAGGTTGTAGCGAACAGTATAATGGCTTCGGCAGCTCACATCACAATAGTCACTTTACCCCGCTGAATTTTGGGTAATCACATCGACACCTTTTGGTGGAACAAAATGAAATACACTATCATCAATCGCATGATTCAATCGAATGTCCGAAAATATAATCTTTGTCGTCTGTCCTAAATGATCGTTGATCTCAAGCTTCTTTAATTGATCATGATCAAAAGTCATCTGTATCTGCGCAATATAATCATCTTGTGATTTTGGTATTAATGTATAGCTATTATCGTCGAAAGATTTAATTGAATAATGCAACGTCAGTTGATCGACATGACCACTAAGCAACATTGCTGGTGTTTGCATAGTCTGTTTATCAAGCTGATGCAAGGTTACTTGTGATAAATCAGGATCATAGACCCAAACAGTTTGTTGATTTGCAACAATCAGTTGCTCGATTGGCGTTTTGACATGCCAATAAAACAATCCCGGGCGCTTTAGTTTCATTTCACCCTCATTGGTTTGAATCACTTGGTCTTGAGCGTCCAGCACAGTTTCTGAAAACTGCGCACTCATGGTTTGTATTGCAGAAAGCCTTGAGGTAAACGAAGTAGATGCATTAACGATGTTACTAATTGAGAAGAATAGAATAAAAATGAGTGATTTTTTTAGCATAATTTTATTCTCGTTTTAAGGTTGCGCCTTCGGCACGTTGTCACACTGCGACAATTGTTTTCTGTCACCGCGCGGTCAAACCGCAAGGTGACAAGAAAAAAATCGCGGGCTTTGATGATAACCTTTAAAACTTACCGCCCTTCTGGTACTAAAATTTCACGTGATCCATTTGACTCCATCGGACCGACCAAACCTGCCGCTTCCATATCATCGACCAAACGAGCAGCTCGGTTATAACCAATTTTAAATCGTCGCTGCAAACTCGAAATAGATACACGCCGAGTTTCTAAAACAACTTGAACGGCTTGATCATAAAGCGCATCTTGCTCCCCACCCTGCTCACCGTCTCCATCGCCATCACCACCACTCACATCAACAGAAAAATCGATATAATCCGGTGTTTCACACTGCTTCCATTCAGCAACAACACGATGCACCTCATCATCGGCAACAAATGCACCATGCACACGCTTAGGCACGCCCGTTCCTGGCGCTAGGTAAAGCATATCACCATGGCCTAATAATTGTTGCGCACCTTGTTGATCCAAGATCGTGCGTGAATCAATTTTTGATGAAACTTGAAACGCAATACGCGTTGGGATATTCGCCTTGATTAGACCTGTGATCACATTCACCGACGGACGCTGTGTTGCTAAGATCAAATGAATTCCTGCTGCACGCGCTTTTTGCGCGATACGCGCGATCAATTGCTCAACCTTTTTACCTACAACCATCATCATATCGGCAAATTCATCGATCACAACGACAATCAATGGCAAGGTTTCTAAATATTTCTGCTCTTCTTCATCACCCTGATACCAGCTTGGCGCTGGGATAGGGTCGCCCTTTTCTTTAGCTTTCTTAACCTTCTGATTGAACGCATCCAAGCTTCGTACACCTTGTGATGCCAAAAGACGATAACGACGCTCCATCTCGGCAACACACCAACGTAATGCGTTGGCGGCTTCTTTCATATCTGTAACAACCGGTGTTAATAGATGCGGAACACCTTCATAAATTGATAACTCTAGCATCTTAGGATCAACCAATATCATACGCACTTCTTCAGGGGTCGATTTAAACAACAAGCTTAACAACATCGCATTCAAACCAACTGATTTACCTGAACCTGTCGTTCCCGCAACCAACAAGTGTGGCATCTTCGCTAAATCAACAACAACTACTTGGCCCGCAATATCTTTTCCTAATGCGAGGCTTAATGGAGAAGATGCTTGCAAGTATTCGGCGGATTCTAACACTTCACGCAAATACACGACTTCCCGATGCTTATTTGGTAACTCTAAACCAACTGTCGATTTACCTGGTATGACTTCCACCACTCGCACACGCACAACTGACAAGGAACGCGCCAAATCAGTCGCCAACCCTGAAATACGACTTGCTTTAACACCTGGCGCCAACATTAATTCAAAACGCGTCACAACCGGTCCCGCATTCACAGACACGACATTGACTTCGATATTAAAATCTAGCAAACGCTGTTCGACTTCTTTTGACATATGTTCTAAATCAGCTTGCGTATAGTTCTGTTGCATCGACACTTTAGGCGCATTGAGCAACTCTGTACTTGTCGAAGAAATTGCTTCGAGCTTTTTTTCTGCTGATGGCGATGGCTTTTTGATTTTAACTTTTTTCGGTTTTTTCACAGGAGCGCTTGCAACTGTTGGTGATGGCGCAACATAACTCACTGGCGACATCACTTCAGCAGCAGCGGATTGCGTCAAGACAGGCTCGCGAGGTGGTGCTGCAAAACGCGGTGCTACGGGCGCTTTTTTGAATTTGATTTTTGAAGGAAGCTGCTTGAGTGACGCAAACATCGATTGAAACAATTTCAAAATGCCGCGACCTAACGCTTTTAAACCCAACATCATCTGCCGACTTAATTTCATCGCGCCACGAGAGATTGCACGTGTTAGTATTTCAGAACATCCCACCCAAGAAACGCCTAAAAACAATGTCACGCCAGCAAAGAACAATACACTTAATAAAATTGTCGCGCCATCTTGATTCAAGACAAGCAATAATCGATGACTGATCAAGTCACCCACGACACCACCACTGCTTGCAGGCAAATGTGCGTGCCAATTTTTAAAGTAAATACTCGCAAGCGCACTTGCTGACGTCATCAACAAAAGAAACCCAAGCACTCGCGTCAGACTCTGATATTCATGTTTTTCTGCAGCGTCTTCTGACGGTTGAATCAAACCAAACCATGCTATAAGCATTAACAAGAAAGGAAAGACATAAGCCATATAGCCGAAAGTAAACAGCGTGATATCCGCTGTCATAGCACCTATTTTTCCTGCCATATTGCGTACGGCTAAATGGGTTGCATGAGACCAACTGGGATCAGTACTGCTATAGCTCGCAAATGCAAGCAACAGAAAGATACTCAATCCGATAACACACAGGAACATCGCCTCACGAATCCGTTGATTCAAATGCGATGTCAGTATCTTATCTTTCATGAGCCACTCTACGAGGATGTGTCAGATGAAGGTGCTTCAGAAGTTTGATCAGAGCCAGCTTCACCAGTATTTTCTTCACTAGATTCATCGGTAGGCTCAACCGGTTTTGGTTTCGGTTTATCTTTACTACGATAAATAATACGGCCTTTCGTTAGATCGTATGGCGTCAGCTCTACTGTCACGTAATCGCCCGTTAAAATACGGATATAGTTTTTACGCATTTTTCCAGAAATATGTGCAGTGACGACGTGACCGTTTTCTAATTCAACACGAAATAATGTGTTTGGAAGTGTGTCCAACACACGCCCTTGCATTTCGATATGCCCTTCTTTTGCCATGTATGACCTCTTAATTGTATGTATACTGTATTTTCAATAATGCCGAAAAAAGTCAATTAAATCAACTTAGCTTATCCAAATACTTCTCAGCATCCAACGCGGCCATACAGCCTGAACCTGCCGAAGTAACTGCTTGTCTGTAGACTTTATCCATAACATCTCCCGCTGCAAAAACGCCCTGTATATTGGTCGCCGTCGCGTTGCCTTCCAAACCACCTTTCACGGTGATATAGCCAGCATCCATATCTAACTGGCCTTTAAAAATCTCTGTATTAGGATTATGACCAATGGCGATAAAAACACCACTCAGATCGATTTCTTTAGTATCTCCGGATTGAGCGTGCTTGATCCGCATACCAGTAACGCCCTGCTCATCACCCAATACTTCATCTAATACGTGGTCCCATTCAATGACCACATTACCGTTTTCAGACTTTTGAATGATTTTGTTAGCGAGTATTTTCTCGGCACGTAATTGATCACGGCGATGAACCAAGGTGACCTTCGATGCGATATTCGAGAGATAGAGAGCCTCTTCAACCGCCGTATTACCACCCCCAATCACAGCAACCTCTTTGTTACGATAAAAGAATCCATCGCAAGTCGCGCAAGCTGAAACGCCCTTACCCATAAAAGCTTCTTCCGAAGGCAAACCCAAATATCTTGCTGAAGCACCTGTAGCAATGATCAAGGCATCACAAGTATATTCACCAGAACTGCCTTTTAAACGCAATGGCTTTTTCGTAAAATCCACTTCTTCGATGTGATCAAAAATCGTTTTTGTATCAAATCGTTGCGCGTGCTTCATCATGCGATCCATTAAATCCGGACCTTGCAATCCTTCCACATCGCCAGGCCAGTTATCGACATCAGTGGTAGTCATTAACTGACCGCCTTGCTGCATACCCGTGATGACCACAGGATTGAGATTTGCACGTGCAGCGTAAACTGCAGCTGTCCATCCGGCGGGACCGGAACCTAGTATGATTAATCGATGATGTTGTTCGTTTGACATGGAATCCCTCATATTTTTAATAATCTGAAAGGATTCTAACAGATCGGTAATAGGGTTCAAAGTAGGATTGCTGCAGATGAGCTTAACCCCTCTTTCTTTCCCCACTCCCCATCAAGGGGAGTGGGTTAGGGTGAGGGGTTAAATGATGACATTACAAATATGAATTACTTCTCCGTCTCCAATGCCTCAATCTCAAACTGCAGGTCATCATTGACGGAGGTCACGCTCACAGATCCACCATGTGTCAAACGCCCAAAGAGTAACTCTTCTGCAAGCGGTTGCTTAATCTTTTCTTGAATCAAACGCGCCATTGGCCTCGCGCCCATCAAATGATCGTAACCATGCTCAGCTAACCAAGCGCGAGCCTTCTTATTCACTTTCAATGCCACTTTACGTTGCTCGAGCTGCACTTCCAATTCCATAATAAACTTATTCACTACATTGGAAATGACTTCAGGAGTTAAAGCTTTAAATTGCACGACGCCATCCAATCGATTACGAAACTCAGGCGTAAATAATCGCTCAATATCTTTCATCTGGTCATCAAAATGCTCTTGCTTCGTAAATCCAATCGATGGTTTAAACAAAGCATCCGAACCTGTGTTTGTCGTCATGATAATAATCGTGTGACGAAAATCAGCTTCACGTCCATTACTATCGGTCAACGTACCATGATCCATCACTTGCAACAATAAGTTATAAATATCCGAATGCGCTTTTTCAATCTCATCAAGCAAAACGACAGCATGCGGATGCTGCGTAACAGACTCTGTTAATAGCCCTGATTGATCATAGCCAACATAGCCTGGAGGCGCACCAATCAATCGTGATACTGTGTGACGCTCCATATATTCCGACATATCAAACCGTAACAGCTTAATACCCAACAAGTCTGCTAATTGCTTTGTCACCTCAGTTTTACCAACACCCGTTGGCCCCGCAAACAAAAAGCAACCAATAGGCTTATCAGCTTCGCGCAAACCCGAACGAGCGAGTTTGATCGCCGTACCTAAGGATTCAATTGCCTCATCTTGTCCGAATACTAAAGTTTTCAAATCACGCACAAGATACTTTAGTTTTTCGCGATCAGAAACTGAAACCTTTTGCTCTGGCACGCGTGCCATTTTTGCGATCATTTGTTCAATTTCATTAACAGTAATCGTTTTTTTACGTTTACCTTCTGACTGCAAGCGCTGAAATGCGCCAGCCTCATCGACCACATCGATCGCTTTATCAGGAAGTTTGCGATCAGAAATATATTTCGACGCTAATTCAGCAGCAGCCTGCAATGCTTGCACGGTATATTTAATATTATGATGTTCTTCAAAGCGCCCTTTCAAACCTTTCAGTATTTTTACGGTTTGCTCAACTGTTGGCTCAGTAATATCAATTTTTTGAAAACGACGTGCAAGCGCATGGTCTTTTTCAAAGATATTACGATAATCTTTATATGTTGTCGCACCAATACAAGTTAACTCTCCCGATGCGAGAATAGGCTTAATAAGATTCGACACATCCATCACGCCACCCGAAGCAGCACCTGCGCCGATAATCGTGTGAATTTCATCAATAAATAAAACAGAGTTATCGCGTTCTTGTAAGTTTTTTAACACTGCTTTCAAACGTTTTTCAAAATCACCGCGATATTTTGTGCCGGCCAACAGCGCACCTAAATCTAACGCATAGACCGTATTATTGTTTAATACTTTTGGAACACTTTTATGACGTTCGACAATCATTTTTGCCAAACCTTCTGCGATCGCTGTTTTACCAACACCAGCTTCACCCACTAATAAAGGGTTATTTTTACGGCGTCTTGACAATACTTGTATCGTACGTTGGACTTCTTCTTCACGTCCAATCAATGGATCGATGATGCCTTGTTTTGCACGATCATTTAAGTTAATCGTAAAACGTTCCAACGGCGTTTTGCTCTCTTCTTCCTGGTCAATTTCTTCTTCCGTCAAAGAACCCATGCGTTGAATATTTGAAAAACCTGGTCGCAACGAAGGACGCATACTCGATGGTGCTGCACCAAAAACACCTGGTTCACTTCCATCACTCTCTTGAGAATCCAATGGTTGAATTGGTGGTTTCTCAATTTTTGGTATTCCGTGAGCAATGCAGTTAATCACATCAAGACGCGTGATGTTTTGTTGTCGCATAAAATAAACGCTTTGACTATCTTGCTCACTAAAAATAGCTGCCAAGACATTTGCGCCAGCAACTTCTTCTTTACCAGAGGATTGAACTTGAAACACCGCGCGTTGCAATACGCGCTGAAAACCTAAAGTTGGTTGTGTTTCACGCTCTTCAATACTCTGCGGAATCACAGGCATTGTTTCTTCCAAAAACGCATTCAGCTCTTCACGTAATTCTTCTATATCCGCATTGCAGGATTTAAGGACGCGCACAGCTGAAGCATTATCGAGTAGCGCAAGCGTAAGATGCTCGACAGTCATATATTCATGGCGTCGATCTCTGGCTACCTGATAGGCAACATTTAACGTGTACTCCAGCTCTTTATTTAACATGTTAGCTCCTAATGTCATTCAATATTTTTTTGCCTCTATATTATATTTATAGCTGATTAAGAAATGATTTTCCTTACTATTTTGAGAAAAATTTCCCATAAGTGTTTAAATTATATATAGATATAGTGAGTTTTGAACAGATAGCGCAATCCTCGCGCAACTGGTTGATTTTTATGAGTACTCCTGAGCAAAGTACAGCCTAGCAAAAACCCACTCCTACGCTCGAACAAAGGGCCTGCTGAATTCAAACATTCGTCCCGTGCTCTGAAAAAAACCTA
>JBKAGM010000030.1:0-23131 GCA_046290385.1 Gammaproteobacteria bacterium | reverse complement strand
AGAACCAGAAAGCTCTTGAACAGAATCATCCTGCTCAAGTCCATCAACACTCTGCGCATCAGTCAGCTGGCGTTGAGTTTCACTGATAACGCTCTCTCTGTCTTGATTAGAAATAGCACCTAAAGACTTCTCCTCGCCAACAACTGTTTCGCTTTCTTCAGGTTGCTGAGATGACAGTGGAGAAAGGACTCTTGTATCATCATTTTCAACATCAACTGCAAGTTCTTGGTCTTTTCTGTCAGTGTTGCTTGGTTCACTCTCTCGTGGAGTGTGTAAATGCCCCTCACTTGGGACTATCGATAGCAATTCAGACGCAAAAGAAGCAGGATCTTGGATTACATACTTGCCAGCTTGATCTTTATCAAACAAGCTACTCCAGCCTTCATTAGGAATCAAGCTTTCTAAAGTAGGCGCTCTCCCAAAACATTTCATCAATGTAGAGGGCTCCGCAATCGCCTCCTCAAAATATTTTGTATACCGGGTGTCAAAGCGAATCAATGCAAGCACGCTCTCTCTATGCAAATCATACGACTTTCCTCTAACACTTATCTGCAAAGTTTCAGCGTCGGGATTGTCATTCAAAGCATCGACAATTTTTTCGATAATCGGGCGTTTTTTGCTGCGCCCTGGAAATACGATGGCCTTATCTACTGCTTGATGTAGGAGGTTAGCGCACTCAATAAGCTGTTTTTGTGATTCACTGAAAACGTCAGAGTCGCTCAGTGATTTTGCTAAGTCAGGATTATGCAACATCGCGAACAGATATGCCGGATCGGCTTGTGCTCGAGAAATGTCCTTCAGATCGTGATTAAAAACAACTCGACTGCCTATCACTGGGTCATTCAACAAGGCTCTTGTATATTCTTCGTAATCAGAGGCTTGACGAAACGTAGGATCATCAAAAGCGTCATTTATTAAAGAAGAAATCGTATCTTTAAACGTATTCGTTTCAACAAGACCTGATTTATCACAGCCAGACATCGGATCTTTTTTGCAAAGCACTGATAGCATGGCAATATAGTCAGGTCCCTTTAGCCATCCTGAATTTTTTCTTAAAAATATATATTGCTGGCTAGCAGACAGATATCCTAAAAAAAACCTCAAAACACGTCGCCTAACAACATCATCTGTAATTCGGCTAAAAATTTCTTGTGCTATATCATCATTTTTGACTTTATCATTAAAGTTTTGTTCATATAAAGTTAACGGGTTTTCTAAATATAAACTATATGTGATTGCTAATAATCCCGCCAAAAAGTCATGCTGCCTTTTTTGACTCTCTTCACCTTCCGTACCTGCAGAAGTATTTGCCAAAGCATCAACCCATGCCTCTACTTGCTGTCTGTAAAATTCTTCTTTGCCTTGTGGATACTCCTGGGCCATTTTCTCTAATTTATCTTGTGCAACATATTTTAAAGATCGGAGAATAATAGGTGTATTTGCAATGAAAGCTGCATAACGATCATCAATATGGACGTCAGGGCAATGCAGAAAAGAGAGCATCCCGATTTTAGCAAAAATATCTTTTTTATCTTCCTCTTTTGCAACGTCTTTTTTGATACCTATTAAGTCTTTTTTTGTTTTGCCAAAGAGCTCTTTACATTCTTCGAAGTCAAAAGAAGCATTTTTTCTTAAAAGAGCATCCCAAAATAAGATTACCCTATCTAAATTTCCCTCAACATTATATGGACCTTGATCGAACTGTTTCTCAACCAAACCTATAAGCGCATCGCCACTTAATTGTGAAAACAGCACTGGGGAAGCAGACTCAAACTCGTTCAAATGAAGAGATATCAAGTTTGCGAGGGCTGTCTGTCCCTCTAGAATCTTATTTCTTCGCGCAGGCGTTATATCGCTACTAAATTCGTCAATGGTTTCGCTTTTTTCTTCCTTCTCAGACTCTTGCCCCAAACGCACGGCAATGACATCACTTAAGTGTTGTGCAATTTGCGGGTCTTTTTTATTCCACTCTTCGAGTGTTTTGAACAATCGTTGGCGTTGCGCGTCATCATTCTGATTCAGCAATATAGTTTCAAAAGCACGACAAATTAAGGCTAAATGCCCTGTATCATAGGTATCTTCAAGTTGTTCCAAGAAGTGATCCTTGTTGTGAGAATCAACTTCAAGAATCTCATGCGCATAAATATGCTGCGCACTTCGCTGCTCCTCAGGAATAGTAATCTGCTCTTGAGCGGATAGAAGAGCATTGTATTCGCGACGATCGTTGTGGGTATTATCGCCACGTAAACGGTCTGTAAAATGATTATTTGCGGCCTTGAAATGATTTGAGCGCAACTCAATATGCGTTGGTTCTGATTGTGTAGCCATATAATCCCCTGCTCCCTATTTATTTAGAAAATCCATGTAACCTTTATAATTTGTTTGATTTGAACTCAGCTCACGCCGTTGAGGAGGAATGACATGGTAACATAAAATTCTTAAGAAAAGCTTAAAAAAAATAATTTTTTCAAATTAATTAGTCTGTTGTTCTTACTAATCGATTAATAAATGGCACAAAAATCAATGCGACAGCAAATCCAGCAAAACACAATAAGGCAAAATGCTGAAAAGTATTGCCATAAATCGTGCTGAGCTCTGAAATCTTATGTACTCCCTCAGGGATGTTAGCCCCCTGCGCCAACACGCCGCTTAATAAGCTGCCGAACCCGGTCGACATAAACCAAACCCCCATCATCATTCCGACATAATGGGGAGGCGATAAATCGGTAATCATGGCTAAACCGATAGGTGAGAGCAGCATTTCACTGATCGTCAGGATGAAATAAAAACCTACCATCCAAAGCGGTGAAAGCAAATGACCAAGCGATGTCGAGTGTATGGCAACTGTAAGCAACTGCATAGCAAAACCGATAAAGAGCAACGCTAATGCAAACTTTAAAGACGTCGAAAAGTCATGCGCCGCCTCACTCAAATGCTGCCAAAGTCGAGCAAACAAAGGGCCAAGTAACAAAATAAAAAGGGTTTCTAAGGAAATAAATGCAATTGGGGGGACCGTTATCCCAAATATAGTTCGATCAACCACACGATCAGTAAATAAATTAACGGCAAAAAACACTTCCATATAAACTGCCCAGTACACGATCGAAATGGCGATAAGGATGATGCAGGCAAGCATACGATTTCGTTCAACACGATTGAGCTTGAAGGCAATATAACAAAGATAAATGAGAAGCAAACTGCCAACAACGATCAACAAACCATTCGTAAAATCGGCAAATAGCATTAATGCATACGCCGCCAAAACCCCAAGAATAAGAGACAAAATCAGCAATGGCTTTTTAAATAAATATTGCAGAAACGTCGTTTTCCCCACAATATCTTCAGGAAAACCTTTGTTTTCAAAAAACCGATACCCATAACGAAAGATGACGATGCCAATCAACATACCACATGCCGCTGTTGCAAATGTTGTATACCAACCTAGATGCGCTTGAATAAACCCTATAGATGTCGTAGCGAAAAATACACCTAAATTAATCCCCATATAAAAAATAGTAAATCCGGCATCGCGTCTCGAATCATCTGTTTCGTAAAAATGTCCTAAAAAGCTTGAGATATTTGGTTTGAGCAAACCATTACCAACAACAATGAGAGCAAGGCCGACAAAAAGAAAGTGACCATTAAATACCAGAGAAAAGTAGCCAAAAAATAAAATAATTGCGCCTAAGAAGATAGAAAAACGAAACCCTAAAACGTTATCCGCGATCCACCCCCCAAGGATTGGAGAGATATAAGCAAAAGCAGAAAATTCGCCCAAGACCTGATAAGCATGCCCATCAGAGAAAGAAAGCGCATGGGTCATGTAGAGAATGAGCAATCCTTCCACGATATAAAATCCAAAGCGCTCCCACATTTCGGTTAGGAAGAAAATAATAAGTGCTTTGGGTTGATGACGCATGCAGTTTCCTTGGAGTAATGGGCCCACTAGGATTTGAACCTAGGACCAAGGGATTATGAGTCCCCTGCTCTAACCGCTGAGCTATGGGCCCGAAGTTTCTATTATAATCATTTGTACGATAATTGCCAGCCGGTAAGGCAGCTATTCAAATATTCGATCAGCATGCCGATAGTGGAAAAGTTGGTACTGGGCATTGGTAATTTCCATATCCCCAGTATAAATCACATAACCGTGGCTATTTTGCGCTGTGATACTATTGAGGTACTTAAGTCCTTTATAAAATTGAGGGTGAAATGTTTGCGAAGCTTTAATCTCAATAGGAATCAACTGACTGCCGGTTTACAAATCAAATCCACTTCTTTTTGGATGCTATCACGATAAAAATAGAAATTAGAGTCTTCGCCTTTATTTAACCTTGACTTGATAATATCCATAACAACAAAATTTTCAAACAGCTGGCCTCTTAAGGTACTGTTGCATTCTACCGTAAATTTACATGGAATTAGTGATTTTTTATGTAAAATGGAATTTTAACATCCATTTTCCATAAAAATAGTGGCTAGGAAAATCTTGATTGTTGGTTTGAAATCCTGCGAATAAAACATGGGTAACAGTAGATTATGGGGAAGTGGCGCCTAACCCAATCTACAGTTATTTCTAAGCGCCATGGCACAAGGTCCTACTGCTCACTATCACTCTGAGAAGGGTCAGATTGTGGCTTTTCTGTCGGCTCTTCTTTCGCAGACTGTGGATGAGATTCATTATACTGCTGTGCAAGCTTTTTTATCTCACCGGCAAGATTGTTAATCAAGTTAGCTTGGATTTTTTGAATCTCCAACAAATCATTCATTTGCTTTTGACAAAGAGCAATATGGTCGCGCATAGCGTCCCCCGATGGCGTAAAATCTTCATGAACATGCGCCCCACCAGTTGCAAAACCATCGACACTGCTTTTGATTTTATTAAACAGAGCACCAGACTTTGCATTTTCCGCTAAACCTTCGCCCATTTTTTTAAGTTCATCAAATTTTGGAATTTTAATCATAATTTACCCTTCAAATACGATACCACGTGAAAATAATATTCTAAACAAACCCGGTATGTTAAGCCATTTTTTAAATAAGTTAAAAACGATGATGCGTGTAATCACAGCTGTATCGCGAAAACCTTTATAATGGCTTGCGCGCGCTTCATCAGGATAGCAAGATTTAATTGGCACCGCGATAAACTCTACGTCAACACCAGCCAAATCGATAAGCACCTCCGTCTCAAAGCCAAAACGCTCGTTATACTCAACATCTGCTAGCATTTCTAACACTTCTTTAGGATACAAACGAAATCCAGATTGAGAGTCATATATTTTTTGGCCGGCCACCCAGCTGACAAAAAAATCAGAAACTCGATTCGCAATTAAACGCGGGCGAGGTGCCAAGTGTGTATCTTTCATACGCGCAGCAATAATCATATGCTCTGGATATTCTTGATGCGCATTGATCAAGCGTGGAATATCTTGCGGATCATGCTGCCCATCAGCATCTAATGCAATGACAGCATCACATTCCAGCTGTAAGGCTTTTTTAAAGCCGGTTAACAAACTAACGCCTTTTCCTAAATTTTTATCATTACGGATTATGGTGACTGGCAGTGACTGTATTCGTTCAACGGTATCATCGGTTGAGCCATCGTCGACGACGACAACTGTTTCAACGTGTTTTAAGACGCTTTGAACCACGTCAGCAATAGTTTTCTGTTCGTTGTATGCAGGAATAAGCGCAGCAATTTTCATAAGCAATGACTTTCCTTATTTTTTAGTAGCGACTCACCTCGTCGAGTGTTGTTGCTAACATTAAGGGATGTTGCAAACTGGCTTTTTAATAAAAATCAATAAGCATAGTTTCTTGATTCTTATGGTCCCGAGCATAAAACACGGGACGCAGGCTTTAGGATGCAACGACCCTAAGAGGATCATTTCCAAGCTATCTTATTTAATTGTACTTGAATTTCATTATTCAACTCCAGCACCCATTTCAAATAATCCCGAGAAATTTGCTCGTTTTGGAATTGATACTGCATATTTTCGCTATTTGCATAATCAATGTTGTAGCCGTGATAGCCATACGCAATATAAATCTCTAGCATCTCTTGATTTCGATCTTTGCGCGCAACAATTAAACCAGGCTTGAGATGTTTTGCTTGCCAATGATCATGCTCTGCAGCCGCTAGCACTGCTTTTCGTACTTGTCCTCGAGAATAGATACCACGAGGGACGGTATAACTTAAATCAGGGACGCGGGTTGCACAAGCGGTCAGAAAAAAGGTTAGGAGGAAAATGAAGGCTATTCTCATATTTTATTCTTCTTATTAAAGCGGCCTTTCGCCTGAAAGGCCGCCATCTTTATCAATCAAGTCGTTTTCTTTTTATCAGTGGTTTTTGTGCTAGTCGTAGTTTTACTCGCCGTTTTCACCGGTGTTTTCTCAAACTTCGTCGCGCTTGGTTTGAGCTTTTGCGGTGCTGCAGGGCTTTTTAATTTTTTTGTTGCAGGCTGCTGTTTTGTCGTCGTTGTTTTGCTGGACGATGTTGTTGCAACCGGAGCAGAAGTCGCTTTATCTGCACTATGTGCACACCCTTTCTTGCATGGTGGCGCCGCTTTGAGCTTGGTCATTTGGATGGTTTTTGGTGGCAAATTTAAGTTAGCACATGGCACCGGCACCATATGGCCTACTGGTATCATATGAGGTGGCACAGGCGTCATTCCATCGAAGCGCTCGTTAAGTGTATGCGCTTTGTAACGGCTCGCTTTATCTTTGTAGTTCTTCGCTGGCGCTTTACCTAACCACTCGTTGATTGCCATCAAGTCTTCAACGCTCAACGTACCTGTATCATTTTTCAGTGCGATAATATCATTGATATATTGATATCTATCAGCAGCATAGGTTTGTTGCGCTTGTAGCAGCAACGCTTGTTGGTTTAATACGTCAATGATGGTTTGTGTACCAACTTTATACCCGGCATCTAAACCTTCTAGCGCTTGTTCGTTAGACTGAATAGCGCTTGCGTCGGCTTTAACTTTACTAATACCAGCCACGATACCGAGGTAATCCTGACGCGTATTATTAATGGTCGTACGACGTTGTAATTCATAGTTATGCATTGCGGTACGGTAGTTGTATTCCGCTTGGCGGGTAGAAGCCATAACGCCACCGCCAGCAAAAA
Source organism: Gammaproteobacteria bacterium (assembly GCA_046290385.1). GTDB lineage: Bacteria > Pseudomonadota > Gammaproteobacteria > JAGOUN01 > JAGOUN01 > JBKAGM01. The sequence goes on along the minus strand of JBKAGM010000030.1, from coordinate 15,998 downwards.
TTGGAACGGTCACATTCAATCGCGCTTCAGCACCTTTAATGCGACTATTCCCTCGAGTCACACCCAAAGTGTCGCCCATGCTGTTGTCATATTGTTGAGAGAGATCTCCCTCAATATCAACCTGAGGTAAATGACCCGCAAACTGAACCTGAATTTGTCGTTTTTCAGCAAGCGCATTGTAATGCTGTGCTGCTAAATCCCAGTTATGTTGTAAAGCGATATCTACCCAACGATCGATATTTGATGGTTGTGGCGGAATTAATGGGAAAGATTTGCTAAGTGGCGCATACGTTTTATATGTTTTACCCGTAATTGCACGTAAGTTTTCTTCGGCGTTTTCTACGTTATTTTTGGCGGTAACGTTATCAGAAACAGCGCTTGAGAAAGCCGCTTTAGAGGTGTAAACGTCTGTTAATGTTTTCAAACCAACATGATATTGTTGCTCAGCTTGATCGAGAGAGCGCTTGTTTGCTTCAACATTTGCACTCGTGTATTTCACATTGTCCAAATTTTCTAACACTTGAAAATACGCATCGGCAGTACGTACCATTAAATCTTGTTGTGCGGAATAGAAGGTTGCTGCTGCTTCTTTCACTGTGGCATTTGCCTGAGCAAGCAACATGAATTGCCCCCAGTTGAATACAGTTTGACTTAAATCAAGAGCAAAACCATATCCATGCTGAGAAAATGTATCATTCAGAGAAAGATCACCCGTGTTGTCTGTACGATTGACATAAAGTGATCCATTAGAACCAGGAATAATATTTAGTTGTGGTAACAGTGACGCTAAGTTAATAGGTAACTCTTCTAAAGCGGACATATAGGTTGTCTTAGCCGCCAAGAATGTTGGATCGTGCTGTAGAGCATCGACGTAAACACCAATTAAATCGACAGCATGCGCGGCAATTGCGGTACATGTCATCCCTATTATGAGCAACATCTTTGTTAAATATTTTTTCACAACTGTCTCCTGTTCCCTGTTTTATCAAAACTGAAAATTGTTCATTTCATTCGCATGAAGCAAACGCGGAGTCACTGTCTCAAATAAATTTTGCTGCAGCCAAGCCCCATTTGCCCCACGTACAAAAAGACACGCCGACATTGCCGGCGCATCTCCAAGCACTACAAATATTCTACCATGCTTTTTAATCATTTTTAGAGTGTTTTGTGGAATTTTTTGTACTGATCCTGTAATGACTATAGCATCATACTGATAATCACTTGACCAATCACGTAAAAAATCACCCACCTCAAAAGTAACATTCTCAATTCCTTGCTGTGTCAGCTTTCTTACGGCATCTTGCACAAAGTCTTCGTAAACATCTACGGTTGAAACATGCTTGGCTTGTTTTGCAAGCAACGCCGTAAAATAACCACAACCTGTACCTATTTCTAAAACATTTTCATCTTGCTGGATATCCAGAGCTTGCAAAATTCTTGCTTCTTCTTTGGGGGAAAACGTTACTTGACCATGACCAATAGGCGTTTGCATATCGGCATGCGCTAAATAACGAAAAGATTCTGGTATAAAGAATTCTCGCGGGGTTGTTTTTAATGTGTTCAACACACGGCGATCAAATACGCCCCAAGGGCATATTTGGTTTTTTATCATGCATTCCTGTGTCGTTTCCATGGCGATGTCTATATAATGTCTCTTCTAATGATAGAGTAATGGAAATCGCCATGAAAGACAAAAAAACAACTGACTTTGGGTATGAGCAAGTCCCCGTAAATGCGAAGGCATCCAAAGTGGCTGATGTTTTTCATTCGGTCGCAAAGCAGTATGATTGCATGAATGACGTGATGTCACTTGGATTGCATCGGCGCTGGAAGCGCTTCACTTTATCCCAAACCGGCCTCAAGCCGGGTCAGCAGGCATTAGATTTGGCAGGTGGCACTGGTGATCTTGCATTAAAACTTGCCAAACAAGTAGGCGAATCAGGTCGCGTTGTTTTATCAGACATTAATCCCAGCATGCTCGATGTCGGCAAGAATCGCATGATCGATGCGAATGCATTAAATGTCGATGTTGTTGAAGCAAATGCCGAAGCCCTGCCGTTCGAAGAGAATACGTTTGATTGTGTGACTATGGCTTTCGGTTTACGCAATGTCACGCATAAAGATAAAGCACTAAAAGAAATTTTTCGCGTCTTAAAGCTTGGTGGGAAATGTTTGATTTTAGAATTTTCAAAACCCACATCTCATTTGCTTAATACGATTTATGACCAATACTCTTTTAAACTCATTCCGAAGTTTGGCAAATGGATTGCGAATGACGAAGCAAGCTATCAGTATTTAGTCGAATCGATTCGTATGCACCCCGACCAAGAAACGCTACTTGGCATGATGAAGAATCAAGGCTTCGATCAAGCAGGATATTTTAACTTAACCGGCGGCATTGTCGCTTTGCACTATGGCTACAAAGTATGAAAACAACAGCATTAAAAACATTAGAAGTCGCACTTAATCGCTACCTTACTTTAGATGAAGACACTCGCCACAAATTAGAAGCGCTTGATGGGAAAGTCGTTTCAATAAATGTAAAACGCCCAAGCGTCGCAATCTTTTTATATTTCTCCTCTGATGGCATCAAGCTTTATGGCGATTATGATGATCATATCGATACTTCTATCACAGCGCCTTTGTTTACACTCATTCAAATGAAAACTAAAAAAGGATCTTCTGTTGGGTTGTCACAATTTCACATCCAGGGCAATATGGAAGTCGCTCAACAAATGGATGCGCTTTTTCGTCAACACCATATCGATTGGGAAGAACATTTATCTCGATTTGTCGGCGATGCTTTAGCTTATAAGTTAGGAAAGTTTGCGCGTGGCCGTCGTGAGGCAGCAAAATCGTTTTCAGAAAGCATGCAAAAAAACATCACCGAGTTTTTACAAGAAGAAACACGCTTAACGCCAACAAAAGATGAATTGAATGACTTTTTCGATCAAATTGATCAGCTTCGATTAGCCGTTGATCGACTAGAAGCGCGAATAAAAAAGTAATTACCCTTGAAAGGTATTTTTATGAAAAAACTGTACACGTTCTTTCGATTATTGCGTATCCAGTGGATATTAATCCGCTATGGATTAGACGATATTATCGCGAGCATTCCTTGGTTATGGCCTTTTCGTATTTTTGCTTATTTAAATCCTTGGAACTGGTTTGTTAACCGTCGCATCGCGCGCGCGAAACGCGTGAGGCTTGCGCTAGAATCGCTAGGACCATTATTTATAAAATTCGGGCAAGTGCTCTCGACACGTTATGATATTTTGCCTGAAGATATTCTCGCAGAATTATCAAACCTACAAGATAATGTGTCTCCATTTGTGCTTCCCAAAAAGTCGCTCGACAAGTTACAAGAACAATTCAAAACGTTTTCACAAACGCCTATAGCATCTGCATCGATTGCACAAGTCCATGAGGCGATCTTAGAGACAGGAGAAGAGGTCGTCGTGAAAATCATGCGTCCTGGTGTCAAGAAGCGCATTCAGCAGGATTTGGTATTACTCAAATTACTTGCCAAACTGATCGAACAATACTGGCCCGACGGGCATCGTTTCAAACCCACTGCCATGGTCGCAGAAATTGAGGCGACACTTAATCATGAAACTGATTTTATGCAAGAAGCAGCAAATGCATCACAGCTTAAACGAAACCTTAAAAATGACAAAAACATTGTTATTCCTGATATTTACTGGGATGAGAGCAATGCAACCACTTTGGTGATGGAACGGGTACAAGGCATTCCTATTTCAGATACTAAAGCGATAGAAGCGGCTGGAATCGATCGACATCAATTGGCATTGCTTTGCTTGAAAACGTTTTTCACACAAGTTTTTCGTGATCGTTTTTTTCATGGCGATTGGCACCCTGGCAACCTATTCATTCAAGCAGATGATCCCATGCAACCAAAACTTGTTCTTGTCGACTTTGGCTTGACAGGCACGCTAACCGATTGGGATAGGCGTTATATTGCAGAAAACATCTTGGCTTTTACAAATAAAGATTATGCAAAAGTTGCGGAACTTCACATCCAAAGTGGCTGGGTGCCTGGGAATATTCGCGCAGATCAGTTTGAAGCAACTATTCGCACTGTTTGCGAACCCATCATGGACAAAACTATCAAAGATGTTTCTTTCGGGCAAATTCTCATCAGACTATTACACACTGCACGCGAATTTGATATAAACATTCAACCACAGTTGATCGTGTTACAAAAAAACTTATTGCACGTAGAAGGCTTATGCAGAAAACTTGATCCTGACTTAAATCTTTGGAATGCGATGCACCCTATCGTGCGCGAGTGGCTAAAACAAGAGGTTGGCCCTAAAGCTTTTCTTAAAAAAGTCAAAGATAATTTTCCTCAATGGCTAGAAGTCACCCCCGAATTGCCTGTGCATTTACATCGCTTTTTAGAAAAAAACATGATGCATTTCCAAGAAAAGCAAACCCCACAAAAAAAACATAAGCGCTCAGCATTCACTAATATCACCATTTTACTCTTCATCATATTGTTGATAGGATTGAATAATAATCGCTTCCCCATCTGGGCGAATGAAGCGTTGATTGTTGCAGGATTGGGATTCCTGCTTCTTTCTTAGATTATGGGGCTGTTGCATTCTCGTTACTTATCAGGTTATAAAACATGAGCATATTTACTTTAATCTCTACATTATTCACTATCGCGGTGATGGTCAGTTATATCAATCATCGATATATTAAATTACAAAGCACGATTGCAATTACGATTGCAGCTGTTCTTATTTCATTATGCCTTATGATTGCGGCACACCTTGGTTTTTCTAACATGGAAAAGTATTTCACTTACGTACTACACAAACTCGATTTTCATCATTTGCTCATGCACGGCATGCTAAGCTTCCTGTTGTTTGCAGGCGCATTGACAATCGACCTTTCGGATCTGCGGTCGCAAAAATGGGAAATCACCATTCTTGCCCTGCTTGGCACGATCATTTCAACCTTTATTATAGGTTGGTTAACCTTTTATTTATTACAATTTCTCGGTCAAGGATTGCCAATGATTTATTGCATGCTCTTTGGCGCATTGATTTCACCGACTGACCCTATTGCTGTGCTCGCCATTTTTAGAAAAGTTGGTGCGCCACGCTCTTTGGATTCATTGCTAGCAGGTGAATCACTATTTAATGATGGTGTGGGCGTCGTATTATTTTTAACGATCTATCAGATGGCATTCAACGGTGAAGCTGTTACAGCTCAACATGTCATTTCGTTATTCATTCACCAAGCAGCAGGCGGCATTGTTTATGGGATTTTGCTTGGATATTTGGGCTATTGGTTAATCAAAGGAATCGATCACTACGTTCTCGAGATTTTCATCACACTAGGCATCACGACAGGGGGTTATACTTTAGCGCAAGCCATCGATATTTCAGGGCCACTCGCTATGGTTGTCGCCGGAATTTTTATTGGTAATCATAAAAAGCTTTTTCACATGAAGGCTAAAACACGCCAAAACATAGAAGTGTTTTGGGAAGTGATCGACATGGCACTGAATGCTTTATTGTTCTTACTCATCGGTTTGGAACTTAATCTCATTAAAGTTTCTTGGTTTGAAATAGCCGCAGGATTGGCTGCAATCATTATCACATTGCTTGCTCGTACAATCACTGTCGGTGGTCCTCTATTCATTATGGGTAAAAAGAAAAAACGTATCCCTTTCACTATCCCCATCATGGTATGGGGCGGATTGCGTGGCGGATTGGCCATCGCGCTAGCGCTCGCAATCCCTTATGGCCACCCACGCGAAATATTATTACCTATGGCGTACGCCGTCGTGATTTTTTCGATTATCGTACAAGGCTTGACGGTGAAGTATTTGGTCGCTAAGACGAAGCCTTAGCAATTTCTTTGGTATCTCTTAACTCTTGGATGCGTTCATGTTTTTTGATTTCAGCTTTTTGGGATTCTGACTTTTCAGGATGCAGCTCGTCAAAGCCGGTTAGCAACTGATCGAGCTCGCTGGTATAATTCTTCTTAACCTTTGATGGAAACATTTTATTTAACTCCTCAAATATGTTTATTATAACGCTATGAATACACAAATGCTACGAATAATAGCGGGGAAATGGCGCCACCGCAAAATCGAATTTATCGAAGCGCCTGGATTACGACCAAGTTTAGACCGAATTCGTGAGACATTATTCAATTGGTTGCAACCACACATTATCGAAGCGACTTGCCTGGATTTATTTGCGGGCAGTGGTATTTTGGGATTAGAAGCGTTATCGCGAGGTGCAAGCGAAGTCGTTTTTGTCGATCAGTCCGTCGAAGTCATTGAGATGATTACGTTACAAGCCCAAAAACTACGAGCTCAAGATTTTCAAACATCCTGCTTACAAATTCCTCAAGAAGCAGATGAGCTGCCTAAAAAAAATTATGATATTATTTTTTTAGATCCACCGTACGAAAATGCTCATGCATTACCAGAAATATTAGAGTCACTCATTCAACATGGCTACGTGAATGAAAAAACGCTTTTTTATGTTGAGATGGGCAAAGATTCTGAGTTTGAATTTTCTAATCAAATCGACATTTTGAAATACAAAAAAACCAAGCATATTCAGTATGGCTTGGTAATGCTTAAGAATAACGCCGCGTAAACAGCTTGACTGCCTAGGCTGTTGGTTTTTTGGGTCCCGCGCATAAAGCGCGGGACGTAGGCGTTGGAATACAACAACCCAACAATTGAGTTAAGCGCCAGGAGCTTGAGCTTGTATTGACTCAGCCATATTCTCAAGGCCTTGCTCCCTGCGAGTACGAGAGTGCTCGTCTTTATCCCAAAAGGTTTGTCGAAAATCTTTTCGATATTCCTTACTAATTAATGGAACAAAACCCAGACTAAGTATTCCTATTAGCAATATCGCTAAACGTTTACCAATAAGGTTGCGATGGTTATTAATGTCTGGGGTATTAATAAATTGCTTAATACGACCAACTAAATGATTAGAGATCGCTACGAGCGGATCCAATGCCTTTTCTTTCTCACGCAAGACTTCCTTAACATTATCATTCGCTAAAGCTTCAGTAAGCCTGCCCCTAACCACATCTAATTGGCTCTTCGCTGCTTTCACAGCCTCATCTGAATTCCACCAAACGTTATCCAAGCGAGCCTCTTCACTTGTAAAAAAGTTGTTAATCAAATCTTGCCATTCTTTTATTTTCTTCTCAACATCTGTTGGAATGGACACTTCATCTAAATTTTCAGTCTGACTGCCTTGTGATGCACGGTCCTGATCAGTAAAAAGTGGATTCTGGTACCATATGGAATCGTTTTCATTTTCATTTTCATTTTCATTTTCATTTTCATTCTCTTCTTTCTTTTCATCACGATCATCACTTTCAAATAGTCCATCCTCGTACTGTTCCTCAACTTTATCATCTGCGTCTTGCTGATGATGAGAAGAACTCATGCACCAATTCGAATTATCCTCTGCTTCTTTGCTATCAGGGTCTTGTTCATTTAATTTAGTCTTCGCTTCTTTAATCCAAAGAAAATACTTATCCCATTCTTTCGCAGTTGGGTCAGCACTGTGAAATTGCCACATACTCACCGCTACCAACATAGTATCAAGATAACCCGCTATCTTCTGGGGCTCGTGTAAAGATGAAACAAACATAGCCACAAACTTTAAAAAAGCTTGCCTATACTCTTCGCACACACCTTTTACATGTTCTGGAGCGACTTTGTCGCTCTGAATGTATTTCATAAATTGAGAGAAGTCAGCCAAGTATGATTCCAACCCAAATGGTGCTAATGTTTCCTCAATCCAACCAGAAAATTGTTCAGCAATTATTGTTTTGTGATATTGAATAGTATGTTGCGATATCCAATTGTTCAGCGCACCTAAGTTGTGATCGCCAAACTCTTCAACGGGAAATTTTTCTCTGAAACGGTTAATCCATGCTACAAGATGTTCTTCTAATTGTTTGTCATGACTATGTATAAATATAAAGTCACACGCTTTTTTAAAAAACGAAAACGAAATTAACTCTGCTATAAATCTTTGCGAATGACTTAAATTCTCATTGCGAATTAAGTCAACAGAGTGCTTCAGCAATTGATCCCAATAAATTGATAACGCGAAAATATTCTTTTGATCTTCTTCAGAATTATTTTCAGTAGCATCATATGTACTGATGGGCTGCAAAAATCCCTCATGCCTAGTAATAGAGTCCGCCCATCTTTTGCCATTAATCGCAACTGTTCCTACGCTAGCAATCACACGGGGAACTGCACTAAAAAATGAAGAAGAAGCGAATTGCGCATCAACAACTGTTCGTATGCGTAAGTTGCAAACTTTCTCTAGTTTCTGCTTTTTTTCTTCCGGGACCGATGGATTTACGGAAAAACGCATTTCACCATCACGATCAATTCTCAGCTGAATATCTTTCAAGCCGCTATTCTCTGTTACATTTTCATTGAAAATGTTAAGGCCGCTTGTGCCCAAGCTGTGAATAATCTCCGAAACAGTCTCCAGATAACCATAAAGATAGACACGATACAGTTCATTATTCGTTATATTGAGCGAGGACCTTTCTGCTAACGCGTCAATATTTTGAGTGTAGTATTCGTGTTTGGTTATATGAGGCTCTCCGCCGTGGATGTCTTCAATAATTTTTTGAAAATTACTAATCAAAGAAATTATATGATCAATAAAAGCTTGATCATCGCCAGTTTGTGGTAAATCTGGGAAAATATATACTTTGTCATCTCCAGAAATCAGCGCTTCCAAACCGACCACTTCATCCTCAGCTTCCTCTTCTTTTTTTTCTTCTTCGTCTTTTTTTTCTTCTTCGTCTTTTGATTCTTTGCATTCACTTTGAAAACTTTTTCTCACACCATCGGATACATCGTAGCTATCTTCTTCATTTTCTTCTTCTTTGCTCTTGTTCTCTGAACGTGTCTCTTCACTACTAGAAGGTCTCTGAACAACAGCATCATTTTTACTATCAACGTCTTTCTTTTGTTTTGCTACTGCAATTTCGCCCGGATAATTTGAGTTAGAAAGAAGTGGGTTTTGAGTTTCATGTTTCACGCCGCTATCAATGTCAGTTGAAGAAGAAGGAGGGCTTTCTTCAAATGTTTTATTATCTAATTTGTCTGGGCTTCTTGAATCTCGATGACTCAACAATCTAGAAAGCAGAGACTTTTCTTTGCCTTCACTCAGATGGCTACTTTTTCTCTTTGTAGAAGAGGTTGTTTCTCTGGATTCTGTGTCTTTTTGAAGATTTGGATCGTTTTGCTCTTGTGATCGCCTACTAAGCATATCCCTAAAAGACCGATTGCTCTGCTGGCCACTATTATCTGATTGTTTTTTATCGTTATTTCTATTAAACATGATTCCCCCAATAGCACATCATTATATATTTTTTAGTCATATTTGGCAAGATTTTCCTTACGAAAAGGAGGGTTAGCAAGAAGATATCACATAAAATCAATACAATATGGTCGTTAGTTTTTTGTGGTCCTGCGCAGAAGGCGCAGGATGTTGTAGGGAATCAGCTTAGTGGAAATTACACACCAGGTTGTTTTTTACTAGCCTCATTAACCTTCTCAGCTATTTCCTCTTTCATTTTGTGAAGATTTTGCTGCCTACGAGTTGGCGCAAAAAGTGTTTCAGAAGATTCACTTATATTAGATTCGTTACCAAGAATCCCTCTAAATACTCTTCGCATTTGCTGCAATAATGAAACAAGACCGCACCAGAGAGGATTGCGATGTGTTTTGATCTGTTCATTATCAATGACATTTTGAATTTTAGAAACCAAACTAGTTTGCAACTCTTCAAGACTATCTTTCTCAACTTTATCTTTGCTTTCAAAAACAACTTTTAAATTTTTCTGCTTGAGTTCTTTCAATAATCCATCACACAAATCAGTCAGAATTATCTTAGATTGACTTGCTGTTTCGTTACTAAGCAACATATGCTCTAATCGCTCATTTTCTTGATTTTGAAATCCAGAAATCAAATCTCTTAATTGTTTTAGCATTGGCTCAACACTATCTAAAAACGCTCGCTCTTGTTCGTCAAAAGGCGACTCTTTAGGTGCGCTTTTGGGACTAGGAAGGGCGCTTTTGAGACTACGAAGGGCACTTCCGCGCTGGTTTAATATGGAGGGTAAAAAAATATTCCCTAGCGGTTTGCCGTTCTTTTCTGAATCAGGCAACTCTTGAGTTTGAGTAGGATAATTTACTGAGTAAAGAGGGTTCATTACTGAAACCAAACCATCTTCAACAGATTTTTTATTTTTTCTAGGTGTCATAAAGCCTCCTTGCTTTAGAAGAATTATATAATAATTAGACAACAAATGTCAATTATAGGGGCTATATTAGAGTGAATTTTACTCTAAGAGATCAATTTTGTTAATAATTTTGCAGAATGGGGCTGTTGCATTCTACCGCTGTCATACCGCGGTTTATCCGGGACCTCTAAAAATCAACAACCTATGGCTGCTGATTTTTAGTAAAAAGCCGGTTTGCAGCAGACCCAAAATACAGCTATGAAAGACATACAACTGATTCTGATAATGGGCGGCTTTATTTAAGCTTATAAATCAAATCCGAAATACCGTGCCCTAAGCGCTCGCCACGCTGTTCGTATTTCGTTTTTGCGCGCGCGACCAGAGCTGACTCTTCAGTCCTCGCAAAAGCACTACAAGTTGCCATAACATCCTTCATATGCTCGGCATAGTCTTGCCAGTCTGTCGCCAAATGCAAAATGCCTCCTGGCTTCAACTTCTTTGCCAACAGGGCAACAAACGCATTCTGTACGAGTCGACGCTTATGGTGCTTGCGCTTGGGCCAAGGATCTGGGAAAAAGATTTGGATTTTATCAAGCGAGCTATCTGCAACCATTTCTTCTAAGACTTCTACGGCATCAGCTACCATCACTCGGGCATTTTTTATTTCAGCTTCTAAACAATTCGACAAAAACGCCCCCACACCAGGGCGGTGAACTTCTACGCCTATAAAGTTAAAGCCAGGATTTGCCGCTACTACTTCAAAGAAAGCCTCGCCCATTCCAAAACCAATTTCGAAAACGACAGGATTATTGTTGCCAAAAATTTCTTGAAAATCGAGCGTTTTTTGCTCAAAATCAATACCGTACTCTCCCCAACTGTCCTCAAGACTTCGCCTTTGCAATAACGACATACGGCTTTCACGCCTAGCGAAGCTTCTGATTTTACGATGCTGTATTTGATTTTTTTCTGTCATAGCCTATGATAACCTTGTTACTCTTGATAAACATATAAAAGCAGCCACTATGATAAAGTTTTCTCGAAAAAATAAAACACCTGAAGAGGCACCAAAGCAAAGTTTATTTTCAAAATTTCGTTCGGGCCTTCAAAAAACCCGTGAGAAATTTTCAGATAACCTGACTCAACTCATCTCGGGCCCTGTCGAAATCGACGACACATTATTAGAGTCTTTGGAAACTCAACTGCTTATGGCTGACGTTGGTATTGAAACTACAACAACGCTGCTGGATTCCCTAAAGTCTGCAACTAATAAAAATCGTCTTGTTGAGTCCGAGCAAGTTTTTGATGCTTTACAAGGAAGTATGAAAGCAGTCTTAGCACCCTGTGAGCAATCACTGGATACCAATTCAGCCAAGCCATTTGTATTATTGATGGTTGGTGTCAATGGTTCGGGCAAGACAACAACCATTGGTAAGCTTGCAAAACGATTTCAAGAGCAGGGTAAATCTTTAATGCTTGCAGCGGGCGATACATTCCGTGCCGCAGCCATCGAACAATTACAAGCATGGGGTCAAAAAAATAACGTGCCTGTCGTTGCTCAACATTCTGGTGCGGATAGCGCCTCGGTGATCTTCGATGCCTATACTGCTGCAAAGGCACGAAATATCGATATTTTAATCGCAGACACGGCGGGACGATTACACACACAATCCGGATTGATGGATGAATTAAAAAAGATCGTGCGTGTTCTCAAAAAAATTGATGAAAATGCCCCGCATGAAATTTTGTTAATTCTCGATGCGACTTTGGGCCAAAATGCATTACATCAAGCAGAACAATTTCACGATGCAGTCAACTTGACAGGCATTGGCATTACTAAACTTGATGGAACAGCAAAAGGTGGTATTTTATTCGCGCTGGCGAATAAGTTACAGATTCCGATTCGCTTCATCGGACTAGGAGAAGGCGTCGATGATTTAAAAGCATTTAATGCCAATGAATTTGTTGAAGCCCTTTTTGAAACGGATAAATCAGATGCGTAATCCTTTTATCGCCATAAGAAGAGCGCTATATGTATTAAGTCATTCTCTACTGCGTTCTCTATTAATTTTGTTGATTCTGCCGCTGATGCTATGGTTACCGCTAGTAATTTCAAACGTCGTTCATGACTTCAATCAATTTTTTGAAAACTTATCCGGCAACACCGACATTGCCATTTATTTAAAACCAAACGTTTCACAAAGCAGTGTTGCCACAATGATTAAAGAAATAAAGCTTCGCCATGATGTTACTTTTATTAAGTCAATATCTCCAGACCATGGATTAAAAGAATTAGAAGCTCACTCGGGATTAACACAGTTAAATAGTTTATTAAAAGTAAATCCTCTTCCTTACGTTTTAATCGTAAGACCCGCGACAAACATTCGATCTGTTGATCATATAAATGAACTCAATGAATCGCTTTCTAAAATTACTAGCGTCGATAATGTTGTAGCAAACACGATATGGTTTGAGCATATGTTCCATTTGCTGAGTGTCATGAAGCATGTGTTATTGCTTGCCAGTATTTTTTGCTTTTTACCTGCGCTGATTGTTTGTGCGCTACTGGTTTATTTTCTATTGCGTTCGGTGTCACTAGAAACTTTCACTCCTCAAGCGATGTTATATTTAGTCTTGTTTTTAGGTGTTGTCGTAGCATTGACGAGCGATTATCTATTGCGTGCGACGTTCCACTTTGCACAAACTATTTTTGCGCCATTGAATATTATTGGTATGGCGGGCAATGAAAATACGCTTGCTTCTAGTCTTGGTTTAAACACCCTCTTAACACTGTTCATCATGGTATTAGCAGGATGGATTGCCTATCGTTATAAGTTGGCGCGCTCCGAGCAAACTTAGCAGCCTAGATGTATGAATACTAATATGTTATACTCCGCGCAGAGGATTAAATATGGGCATTAAATCATCTGCATTACAGCTTTACCATCCAACGGTTCCGGCGTCCAGCCTGGATAGTTATATTCATTATTGCAACCAAATCCCAATGCTCAGCGAAGAAGAAGAGCGCGAATATGCAGAAAAACTCTTTTTTGACAATGACTTAGAAGCAGCACAAAAACTTATCCTTCCCCATCTACGCTATGTCGTGAAAGTCGCGAGAGGGTATCTCGGTTATGGTTTATCTCTAGCTGATCTGATTCAAGAAGGGAATATTGGCTTGATGAAAGCTGTCAAACGTTTCGATCCACAAGTGGGGGTACGTTTGGTGACATTTGCCGTTCATTGGATTAAGGCTGAAATTCACGAATTTATCTTGAAAAACTGGCGTATCGTAAAAGTTGCTACTACGAAAGCGCAGCGCAAGTTATTCTTTAATTTAAGAAAATTTAAAAACCGCTTAGGTTGGTTTAAAGAAACTGAAATTAATGATATTGCTAATGATTTAGGCGTAAAGCCAGAAACAGTAAGAGAAATGGAATCAAGGTTAAACGCTTTTGATGCATCGTTTCACGCTGCCAACGACGATGACTCCAGTGCTTCTTACGCTCCGGAAGATTACCTCGCCGCTGATCACCAGTACAATCCTGAGCAAAACGTTAGCACAGCAATGGAAGCATCGGCTGCGAATGAACAGTTGCATGAGGCTTTGGATAATCTAGATGATCGCTCTAAAGATATTCTTTATCATCGTTGGCTAGCCGAAAACAAAAAGACGCTGCATGATCTCGCCGATCAGTATGGCGTATCTGCGGAGCGCATTCGTCAAATCGAACAAGCTGCGTTTAAGAAAATTAAGCGTTTAATTGGTCAAGCGGCGTAACCCTTATAATAGAGTCCCACTCGGGCGGCCCATTTGCACTTCTGAACCACGCGAGGTGTCGCTGCTATCATAGATACCCGCCGGAAAACCATGTGTTAACATTCTTCTTAAATCAGCCTCTTCTTTACTAGGCGCTGGTCTTTGTGAATCTAATATCGCTTTCTCATTTTGCTGTACAAAGTATCGCGTCAATCCACCAATCATTAATGCACCACAAACAACACCAACCCAATAAACGGGATCAACAGATTCTTTATATACATTGATCCCAAATGTACCCAGCATTGCAATGAACATAACGGCGCGCGAAAACAAATTCCACTCTTCTATTGAACGATGAAAAATAGATGTTGTTAGTATCGCAGGGAAAAATGCGAGTCCCACATGCCAATATACGCCATAGTCTGACTTCGAAAGATTAATGCCTTGGTTTTCATCGACGGCAACTTCCCCTTCGACAGGCAATCCTAACAATTTGTACCAAGCCGCCAACGAAAATAAAAAATAAACCATCCTATCCTGAAAAGTAATTGGCTTAATATATCTGCTCTGAGAATCTAATATATCACTTTCCTCTACTGATTCATTTTCCCGTCGAACAAAGTGATTTTGAATACTTTTAAGGAGTGATGCAGACTGACTCAGCACAATAGGAATAAGAAAGGTAAGCGCATAGAGCCCGTCATTTAATTTTTTTTGCGTGAACATCCCGAAAATATGCCAACAGCACCACTGTAAAGAGGTATACGCCATAACTCCGTGACTAAAGTCTTCCACTCTTTCAAAAATTTCTAAATACTTTTGAGGCTTAACCCTAGAAAGAGGCCCCACAATAGCAGCAACAAAAATGAATGCACGATAATAGTTCTTCGATAACTCCTCGCTCTCATTTTCTGCCTGATGCAAAACAGTTGTCGTCCACAAAAGAATATTGAAACATTCCAGAAAACCCTCGCTGAACATAAAAAAATGTCGCCAAGCATATGTGCTATAGCTATCGATGAAAAGGTTTATTTTATAAGAAAGATCATTAAAATAGGTGCTGCAACAACCGGACGAATAGTTCATATTATAATATGTATTTGACATAGTACTTTCACACTTCTTGGGAATGATCCAAGCTGAATTCTATAACTTCACGCATAAAATGCGGAAGCTAGATTTTACAATGTAGCAGCTCTTTTCATTCTCTCAGATCAATAAATACAAAAAAATGTTACATCCAGCCACTATAACAGCGACAGGATTAACGCGAAAAAATTCTAACAGGCTTTAACATCCGTCACAACAGCCTAAGCAACTTCCATTAGGTTCATAAATGACTGATACATTATGAAAAACATTCATACCTTTTGGTAGAACATCGGTACCGCCGTAACTGACTAGTTGCGCAAGATATATCACTGATTCATGCTCTTTGACTTGTTTTGGGTGACTTAATGACAAGACTAGAGTTTCATCACCGTTTTCTAGGACGGCAATGTCTTTGTCTTTTGCTCGTGGATTGCTTTCGTCGATTAAATCAGACACATAGATTGCATCTGGATCGACATTCACAAGCTCTAAGTGGTATCGATCAGGATGTTGTTTATCCGCATATAACACACCATATTCAGCTTGCTGAATATACGCACAACGTGTTGTCTGAGGCTTTGATGATTGTGTTTGACTATAAACGAGAGGGGTAGATAAAATAAAAAGTACTAAAAAAAATAAATAAAAACAACGGCGCATCCTTGCTTCCATGGTTTCATCTCCTTGTTTGGCTCCATTCAAACTTTTCTTATTGTGCTTTTTTTATTTGATTATGGTTAAATACTAACACATTTTTCTACTTATGTCGACATGAAGAGGATATGGGGAATGTTACGAACCGGCTCTTTGATAAAAACCAATAGCCATAGCTTATTGATTTTTAGAGATCCCGCGG
>JBKAGM010000029.1:0-23603 GCA_046290385.1 Gammaproteobacteria bacterium | reverse complement strand
CCAAGCACTGCGCGAACAACAAAAAGTAGAATATGCAGCTCTCTTTCTTTTTGATGAATCCCCTATTATTTCATTGTCACCAGAATGTTTCTTTAAAAAAGAAGAAACCAAAATTACGGTAAAGCCAATGAAAGGCACTGCGCCTCGCGGTAGAACACCACACGAAGATGCAGAGCAAAAAAACTTTCTTAAGAATGACGAAAAAAATCGTGCTGAAAACATCATCATCGTAGACTTGCTACGCAATGACCTCAGCAGAATTGCAGAACCACATTCGGTACAAACGACACGACTATTTGACATCGAAACGTATGAAACGCTATTGCAAATGACTTCAACCATTACAGCAAACATTCGCAAAGAACTCCCTATAGCAACCATCCTTAAACACCTCTTTCCTTGTGGCTCAATTACCGGCGCGCCAAAGATTCGAACAATGGAAATACTTCGAGAACTTGAAAAAACGCCTCGCGAAATATACACCGGCACCATTGGCTTTATCACACCAGACAATGATATGCATTTTAATGTCGCCATACGCACACTATTGCTCAACCAAGATAATACAGGTGAATTAGGCATTGGTGGCGGCATTATTTACGAATCTGACTCAGAAAAAGAATATGAAGAAATCTTATTGAAAGCAAAATTCTTAACTAATTTGAATTTCCAATTGATCGAATGCTTTCTATTCGACAAAAATTATCGCTATCTTGATGATCATCTCACCCGGTTAAAATCTTCCGCGAACACCTTCTGTTTTTCCTTCGATGAAAAAATGATTCGAAAAAAACTCGATCAACTCAAGTCCTTTTTAGACCCGAAACAACAATACAAGATTAAACTCTCACTCAATAAAAAAGGTGAAGCACAGCTTACAACCGACAAGATATCTCTAGAACCTCGGAATAAAAAAATTGCGCTAGCTAATATTACCATGAACAGCAAAGATGCGATCTTACAACACAAAACAACTGCAGCCCACATTCGGGGCATCTATGATAAAGCGCTTGACCAAACGTCGCACTACGATGTGATTTTTACCAATGAAAAAAATGAAATTACAGAAGGAGCGCGACACAATATTTTCATTGAAAAAGACGGCTCGCTATACACACCGCCCATCACTAGCGGCTGTTTACCTGGCATCATGCGCGAGAAGATACTTACAGATTCTCATTATCGCTGCGAAGAGAAAGTTTTAACCCCTGAAGACCTGAAAACAGCCGATAAAATCTATTTAACTAATTCGGTGCGTGGCATGCTAGAGGTGGATTTAGCATGATTTTACTCATCGATAATTACGATTCTTTTACTTATAATCTCTATCATTATCTGGTCGATATCGATCAAACCGTCAACATTGTACGCAACGACCAAATCACTTCTCAAGAAATTCACAATCTGCAGCCCGATCGCATTATTATTTCCCCAGGCCCCGGCGCTCCCAATCAAGCTGGCAACCTCATGTCGTTGTTTGATGATATCTACCAAGATTACCCCATTCTGGGTATTTGCCTCGGGCATCAAGCGATAGCACAGTATTTTGGCGCAACAGTTTCGCACGCCAAAACGGTAATGCACGGCAAGTGTTCGCGGATAGCTACAACAGCTCACCCCCTTTTCAACACACTACCCCCCTCTTTTTACGTGACTCGCTATCACTCGCTAGCGATCCAAGCGCCCACCATGCCAAATTGTCTGAAAACCATCGCGTGGACAGAAGTCGATGATAATTCGAGAGAAATCATGGCGATCGCACATGAATCCCTTCCTATTGCCGGAGTGCAATTCCACCCCGAAGCGATCCTGACCGAATACGGCCATCAACTCTTAGCTAATTTCTGCTCGGATTGATTCTATCTGTAAAAATATGTATCATACTGAAACAATAAACATGAGAAGAGGCCCTCCAGATGTCCACAAACAGAATCAATCCGCAGATTGAAGGATTAATACACGTCATCAGCCAGCTTAAGAGACGTAGTAACAGAGATTTTGACCTTGGAATTCAAGGCTATTACCATTCTCTAGAAAACAATAATTCGCTGACTGACAGCGAATGCCTAGAACTCGCCAAAACTGACTTGGAGGGTTTCATTAAATCACAATCAATGGATGAGGATTCAGAACAAAAAAACACAGCTAAAGAATACCTTAGAATTCTTGAAAACCGCCTTTTGACTAAACCAAAAAAAGAAAGAAAATCTGAAGAATCAGAAAACGACAGAAACTCAGATATGTCAGATGAAAAACCTGAAGAACTAGAAGACGAAGAAGAATTCGAGACACTGATAAAAGACCTAGAAGCATTGATAGATGATGACTTAACTACAATAAATCCAGACGATGCCATAACACTCTTAGAAAAAATATACCCTTGGGCCAGAGGTGTTTCGGAATCATTAAAAACGAAAAAAAGCATTGGTAATGATTTGATTACCCAAATAGCTTTGGACAGAGATGAAGAACCTACTGATTGTATATCACCACTGATCGAACTCTGTGATGTTATTATTAACTTACAAGCCAATTACAAAAGCAACATCATAAAAGCTACCTGTGAAGCTTTACAAGACCTGAATTTGATTTTTTGGTTTTATCAAAACCAAGACTCTTCTGAACAGCGAGAGGTTGAACTCACAGCTGATGACTATGATTGCTTGCATGCTATTGGAGACAAGAACAAACCCAGTCGTAACAGACATATTGAAACCATCGTCACACCATTCTTAGCACAACTACACAACGATGAAAGCCTCACACCCTCTCAGGCTGCAAAACTTAGTGAACAATATATTCGAAAACAACATATAAGATTAGATGATGATGACATCCCACATCACCTGGATACGGAAGAGTTTCATAATGAAATACGTAAACAAACTAGAGAAAAACAGGAACAAAAACAAAAAATCATCTCACATTATTCTGAATATAAACCAACGAAAGAAGACACGACACCTACTTCATTCAGGGAATTTATCCAATCGCTACGCAGCAATCAAAATAGCGAACAACACAAATATAGACTTGCCAAAGAAGACGAGGCTCATAGTCGATATTTCAATGTAGGAATAGATTTATACCCCATTATTCTTCAAGCACTGACGGAAGAAAGAATGCGATTAGAACATGGCGCTTTATTCAAATCAGACTTTTGGGATGACTACAAATGGTCGGCTATTCGAAAAGCCAAAGAGATTGTTAACGCTTTGGATAGTACAATTGAAGATGGCGGATATAACAAAGGCGGCCTTCAAATCTGCCATCTTATTTGTTTATTTACTGAAGATAATGAATTGACTCAAGCATTAAAACATCGTCGATATTTTGGCGAATCAAACGCGCTTGAAAGGGTTTGGAATCACATAATCGAAAATATCGATAATGAACTCTCTGTTCGAGAAAGACTTACACATAAAACGTTAGCTTCTTCCTATTCACCCTGTTAATGTCATCATAAAAACCTGCTAACGCAGCTTTTTATGATGGCTTGGTGGATTACGGCGCCAAAGCGCCTAATCCTCCCTACATTTGAATTTGTCAAACCGCAGGATGGCGGCATTATTTCAATAATGCTACTTAAATGTAGGGTGGATTAGCACATCTTCGATGTGCGTAATCCACCAAACCATTACCAAAGCCCGCATCGCGGGCTTTGGTAATGACGTTTTAAAAAAGACACTAGCTTACAACAAACTCTCAATCAAAGCTTGATGCGACACCGTCTGGCGAGTAATTTTAAGGCGTTCTGAAATGATAATCGCGCGCATCTCTTCTAATGCACGATTGAAGTCTTCATTAACAACCAAATAGTCAAATTCATGATAATGCGAAATCTCGTCGCTCGCAGCCTTCATCCGATTGGCAATCACTTCAGGATGATCTTGATTACGATCTGATAAGCGCTGATGTAAAACTTCTTGGCTTGGCGGCAAAATAAAGATACTCAAACTGTTTTTAAATAATTTTCTAATCTGGCGTGCACCTTGCCAATCGATCTCTAAAAGAATATCTTCGCCTTTTTCAAGGTGCTCTTCTATCCATACTTTAGACGTTCCATAATAATGATCAAACACACGCGCATATTCGACTAATTCATCTTGTTCAATGAACTTTTCAAACGCAGCTTGATCGACAAATCGATAATGCACGCCATCGACTTCTGCAGGACGCTTCGGGCGCGTCGTGTAAGAAAGCGATACTGATAAATGTTGCACATGCGCTACAAGAGCAGTAATCAAACTAGTTTTGCCAGCACCGGATGGAGCAGAGACAACAAATAACGTTCCTGATTCAGTCTTCGTCATTTCTGACCAGCTCCTTAATTCGTTCGATGATAGATGTCGACTTAACACCCTTGATTGTATCACCAAGCACAACGACTTGACCGCCATAAGCTTGGACGATATCCGCACCAACAACCTCATCAATTGAATAATCGCCGCCTTTCGCAAGCACGTCGGGTTGTATCAACTCTAACAAACGATTTGGGGTATCATCGGCAAAAGGAATAACCCAATCAACAGAAGCTAATCCTGCCAAAACGGACATACGATGTTCAGCAGCATTGACAGGCCTACCAGGTCCTTTAAGGCGTGTAATCGAAGCATCATCATTGACTGCGACAATCAAGCGATCACCTAATTGTTTTGACAAAGCTAAATATTCCACATGCAAAGCATGCAACACATCGAAACAACCATTCGTAAATACAATACGCTCACCACGAGCACGGGCTTCTTTAACAGCCATTAGGCATTTGTCTTCATCCATAACACCTGAACGATATGCACTCTGGCCTGCCATCACTTGCTCTAATTCATGCGGTGTGACGCTTGCAGCACCCAGCTTTCCAATCACAATACCGGCAGCTGTATTGCCAAGCTCTACCGCCTTTGGTAAAGACATGCCATTTGCAAAAGCAGTCGCAATTACGCTAATTACCGTATCTCCCGCACCCGTCACATCAAATACTTCACGGCCACGCGCCGGCAAATAAATCTCTGGTTCATCACGCATCAGCAATGTCATACCATGTTCGCCTCGCGTAATGAGCAATGCCTCAATGTCACACTGCTTCATCAAACGACGACCACGCTCCAGCACTTCTCGCTCGGTTTCACATGGCCCGACGACCGCCTCAAATTCTTTAAAATTCGGTGTCAATAACGTAGCACCGTGATAGAAAGAAAAATCATGTCCTTTTGGGTCTACAAAAACAGGCACTTTTGCCTTACGCGCCAATTTAATAAAATCAGCGGAATGTTTCTGCAGAACGCCTTTGGCGTAGTCAGACAAAATCACGGCATTCGCATGCTCTAAATGTTCGCTAAATGCCGTCAATAATGCATCACTAGGATGTGCTGGGATATCTTGCTCAAAATCGATGCGCAACAATTGCTGGTGCTGGCTTAGGATACGCTCTTTGACTGTCGTCGTCGTTTGCTTTTGTTTCAAAAGATGAGTGTTAACATCAACCGCCTTCAGCTCGCTCTCGAGCACTTCTGCAGGATGATCTGCACCCACCAAGGTAATCAGTGAAGCACCAGCACCCAGCGCACGAACATTAAGCGCAACATTGCCAGCACCGCCAGGTTGCTCTTTGACTTCTCGAACTTTCACCACTGGCACGGGCGCTTCTGGAGAAATGCGCTGCGTATCACCCGCATAATAGCGATCTAACATGATATCGCCGACGATAAGTATATTAGCTTGCGTAAAATCGAACATTTTGGTCATTTTTTGTTAATGAAATTCCGAGTATTGTATCATTAATAGCTATTGGATTAAAATAACGTAACGACACAACCGCACGATATAAATATGCAAAACACACTATCTAAACTCACATTACCCAGCGGCGCAGACAAATTACTGCTCCATTCTTGCTGCGCGCCCTGCGCTGGTGACATCATGCAACGCCTTGTGGATTCGGATATCGATTTCACCGTCTACTTCTACAACCCTAACATTCACCCACGCAGAGAATATGATCTGCGAAAAGAAGAAAACATTCGTTTTGCTGAAAAACACGGCATTCCTTTCATCGATGGCGACTATGATAGAGAAGATTGGTTTCAACGCATCAAAGGCTTTGAGAATGAACCCGAGCGCGGCTATCGCTGCACACTGTGTTTTGACATGCGTTTCGAACGCACAGCATTATTCGCCTATGAAAATGGCTTCCCTATGATTTCCAGTACCCTCGGCATTTCGCGCTGGAAAAATATGGAGCAAATTAACGAATGTGGCGTACGCGCCGCCAATCGTTATCCACAACTTGAATATTGGACCTTTAACTGGCGAAAACAAGGCGGATCACAACGTATGATTCAGCTTTCCAAAAAGGAAAATTTTTATCAACAGGAATATTGCGGTTGCGCGTTTTCGTTACGAGACACAAATAAGTGGCGAGAAAAAAGTGGCCGCGCGAGAATTAAAATTGGCGAACAATTTTATGGCGAATTGGAAAATATTTGACTCTATGTTATAGCTCTGTTGAACAAACCCGGCTAACGGAAGGCTTGTCAGCGGATTCAAAGACATCACCACCCCGTAGACACACAAATCTTTGAGCTTGTTACTTAAGCTTTTTCATCAAATCCTGCATATTCATTTTCTTTGGGATCAATTCTGAAAAACCATTTTCCATCGCATAAGCAATCAGCTCACATTTCGTACCACAATTAAATTTTGTCTTCAGATGCTCGATATGATACTCAATTGTACGAACGGATAAACCTAAATAAGCAGCAATCTGCTTGGCTGACTTACCTCTAATTGTATAGAATAAAATTTCTAATTGCCTTCTCGACAATTGAAATTTTTCATACGTTTTACCTAAAACAATTTTCTCACACGCTTTTGGCAAATCTTTTTTAAAATCATTATATAGATCATATACACGCACATCGGTGATCTCAGTCGCATGACAAATAACACCAGAAGGATTACCATCTTGATCTAACTTTTGCATTTTCTTATGCAAAAATAAAATCAAATCACCATCGTGCTTTTTTAAAGGAAAAAGAATGGAATAATTGTTACCCGACAATGCGTCAAGCTCATGTTTACGATAGATATCGGCAAACTCTGCCCACGGAAAATCATAATCCGTATTACCTAAAATTTCATCCCTCGAATCGACTCCCGCATAATGCACAAATGCATCATTACATTTAATGACTCGCGACTCTTTATCTTTTTCTGAAAGGATACCAACGATACGCGCCTCTAAGTCCATGGTACTCTCCAGTTTTATCGTTTTTTAAAGATAAAACGAGCGTAGCATATTCTTTTTATGAACACAATACGCGAAAACTACGTATTTTTAGATGTTTTTTTTGTGCTTGGATAAAAGCGTCGCTCATTCTCAGGACGAGTTTTAAAGCGTCGATATTGCCACAAATACTGTTCGGGCTTGAAGCGAATGGCTTTTTCTAATTCTTGATTTATCAAACTCACATCGTTTTGGATCTCGCCTGCGGGATAATTTTCAATCGGCTTAGAAAATTGCACGACATATCCTTTGCCATCATCTCTTCGATAAAGAGTCACAGAAACCAACAAAGCTTTTCCTAATTTTACTAACCCTGGCGTTGTTGTCACTGACGCTGTCGAAACACCAAAGAAAGGCACAAACACACTATGTTTTCGACCGGCATCGATATCTGGTAAAAACAAAATCTTATCCCCTTCTCTCAAACCTGAGATGGCTGATTTAATATGATTTCGAGGATATAAATTCTTAAAATGCTTTTTTAAATATTTTTGATTCAAAAACTCAATAAACGGTTTTTTGTGAGGCCGATAAAATGCCGAGAATGGAAAACGCATCGATATCAATCGCCCGGCTAGCTCAAGCGTCAGCATATGAGGCACAACCATTAGCACACCCTGCGATTCGCTAAATAGCTTCTCCAAAACGTCAACACCTTTTAGACAAAGCATCTTTTTCAATCGCCTATCACTTGCCCAACGCGCCAAACACGTTTCAAACACAGCAATGCCCAAGGACTCGTAATTCTTTTTCAGAAAAGCCTTTTGTTCTTGCGAAGAATACTCAGGGAAGCAGTGTTCGATATTGATTTTCGCGACCGTTTTAGCATAATGCGGCACAACATAGGCAATACGCCCGAACCATTTTCCTAAAAACAATAACATAGGATACGGCAACAACGTAACTAAACGAAAGATGCCTAATATACACCAGAAAGGCCAATAGCAAGGATTCCAATAAAACTTATTCATTGAGCCACTCAGCCACTTGCTTCGCAAAGTAGGTCACCACAGCATCAGCACCAGCACGTTTAAACGCTAGCAATGTTTCCATCACACAAGCGCGCTCATCTGCCAACGCCTTAGATGCTACCGCTGCTTTTATCATCGCATATTCACCACTGATTTGATAAACAAACGTTGGCACCTTAAAACGCTCTTTGACACGATGCAACACGTCCAAATACATCAAACCAGGTTTTACCATAACAATGTCGGCCCCTTCTTCTAAATCGAGCGCGACTTCTTGCATAGCTTCATCGATATTGTTAGGCGACATTTGATAGGTAAATTTATCTGCTTTACCTAAAGTTTTATTCGAACCTACCGCCTCACGAAATGGACCATAAAAACTTGATGCATATTTGCTCGAATGCGCAAGAATTTTAGCATTAATCATACCTTCTTTTTCAAAAGCCTCGCGAATTCTACCAATACGCCCATCCATCATATCAGAAGGCGCAACGACATCTGCACCCGCACGAATATGTGATAATGCTTGCTTAATTAACACTTCAATAGTTGTTTCATTATCAACTTCATTATTTGCATTTACAATACCATCTTGTCCATGCGTGGTGAATGGATCGAGCGCCACATCAGTCATCACGCCAAGCTCAGGACATGCTTGCTTCACGGCCTTAATAGCACGCTGCACTAAGCCATCAGGATTATACGCTTCTTCAGCCATCTCAGTTCGCATACTATGATCTAAATAAGGGAAAAGCATCACGGCTGGCACGCCAAGCGCACAGGCTTGCTTAGCTTCTTCGACAAGCAAATCAATGGATAAGCGATCGACTCCGGGCATTGTTGTCACAGGCATTCGCTTCTGTTTGCCTTCGATCACAAATAATGGGTAAACAAGATCATTAACGGTAACGTGATTTTCAGCCATTAAACGTCTAGAAAAATCATGCGAACGCATGCGTCGCATGCGTGTTTTTGGATAGCGGCGGTTGGCGATAAGCTTTGGCATAGCGAAACCTCAGTACTTTTAGATCAAGCCATAATGCTACACCACTTCCTCAGCCCATTCAAATTTTCGACCGATGGAAAACTCACAACCTTGGCACTTCATGGCGCATTTTGCGCGGCTTGCACAACCTGATAATATCGGCAAATCAGGCATCTTGATGACATATTTCAATGCTACGATCGTGCTGAGAAACACAATGACAATTCCAATAATCCAAGCGAGTGACGCCATTGGGTGCAACATGAATGTTGCAGCCTGGTAAAAAATAACAGCAGTGCCATAGGCAATACCCGTCGCCCACAACATAGAAAAAATTGCCCAACGACGGTTTAACTCACGAGTAATCGCAGCAGTAGTCGATATACATGGGAAATAAAGCAAAACAAATAACAAATAAGCAAAAGCGCCTTTAGCACCATCAAACTCTTTCATCATTTGCCCCATCGCTGTTTGTGTCATGGTGTGTTCCGGCATAGAGGCAGCAAAAGGATTCACTATGGCACCAGCAAGTGCATGAAGGTTTTCAGCAATGGAATGAAACGCTTGCTTAATACCCAACCAAATATCAACATGTCCAACCATTTGTGTCAAATGCGCTGAAGAGGTATACAATGTATTTAACGTACCAACAACCACTTCTTTGGCTAACACACCTGTTAACAACCCGACGGTTGCCGGCCAGTTATCAGCATGCACACCCATAGGTGCAAATAGCGGTGTTAACATACGGCCCAACATTGCTAACAACGAATGCTCACTGCCACCAGGAACAAAATGTCCCTGTACCGTTAAACTATTTAACACGCCTAACAAGATACATACAGGAATAATCAATTTTCCTGCGCGAACAACAAAACCTCGCAAACGATGCCACGTATGTATTAATAGCGTCGATAAGTGCGGCGTATGATATTCTGGCAATTCCATAATGAGTGGAGAAGGCTCACCTTTTAACAAGGTTTTTCTTAAAATCAAACCTGTAACGATAGCGACTAAAATACCAATAAAATACAACGAGAAAACAACGTTTGCACCAGAATGCGGAAAAAATGCAGCGGTAAATACTGTGAAAATTGCTAAACGCGCACCGCACGACATAAATGGACTCATCAATATCGTGAGGACACGATCACGGCGACTTTCCAAGGTGCGCGATGCCATCACGGCTGGGACATTACATCCAAATCCAATAATCATGGGCACAAAAGATTTTCCTGGCAAACCAATCGCTCTCATCAAACGATCCATAACAAAGGCCGCGCGCGCCATATATCCTGATTGTTCTAAAATCGCTAGACAGAAAAACAGCGTCGCAATCACGGGAATAAACGTGACTACTGTATTGATCCCTCGACCTACCCCCTGCGCTAATAGGGCCACGACACTTGGAGGCATATGCATTACTTGCAATACATGTGCCGCACCTTGAATAAAAATCACATCACTCGCAATATCAAAGAAGTCCTGGAAAGCACCACCAACATTTATCGCCACAAAAAACAACGCATACATAATCATCAAGAAAATAGGTATTCCTAAAACACGATTGAGTACAATGGCATCGAGCTTATGTGAAAGTGAGCGCAACAAGAAAAATGACTTTTTAACCGCTTTTTTGATAACGGCAGTAATAAACTGATAGCGCGCATCTGCGATTAAAATGTCAGCATCCTGTTCGCTTTGCTGCAAGATCGATGATTGAATATCATCTACTGTTTTTTGAAGCTCTGGATTTGAGAATTGGCTTTTTGCAAATGAGTCATCCTCTAACAAACGCAACGCACACCAACGCGGCCTTGCGTGTTGATCAAGCTTAGCTGCGAGCGCGCCTAATGCCGCATCGACATGGGGTGAGTATTGAATTTGAAAGTTTTGCTCGAGTGATTCGTTTGCGTATTGTACTAAACTTTCCTTAAATTTTTCACAACCTCTTTTTTTATTCGTTGGTAAAATAACAACGGGACAACCCAACTCTTTTGATAACACATCCACATCGATACGCATTTTGCGTTTTTGTGCGATGTCCATCATATTCAAGGCTACAATGACGGGCAACCCCATTTCTAATAATTGCACCGTCAAATAAAGACTGCGTTCCAAATTACTGGCATCACACACATTGACGACTAAAGACGCACGATGCGACAACAGATAATCACATGCGACGCGTTCGTCCAATGATGATTCACCACCCATCGTCAACGAATATGTTCCAGGTAAGTCGATTGCCTTGATACGTTCATTTTGATAGGAAAAAAAACCTTCTTTGCGTTCTACTGTCACCCCTGGCCAATTACCAACACGTTGATTCGCGCCGGTAAGGGCATTAAACAAGGTTGTTTTACCTGAGTTGGGATTTCCTATAAGTGCGATCTCAATCACGGCTTGTTAACTCCACGCTGAGAATCTCAGCCTCATGTTTGCGAAGACTTAAGTGAAAACCGCGAACCAATAGCTCAATAGGATCACCAAGAGGAGCTATTCTGTTGATAATAAAAGACGTTCCAGGCAAAAGGCCTAGCGCTAATAATTTTTGGCGATAAGGAGTATTGGACTTGGCTATTCCTGTGATTTTTCCTTTGTCGCCTTTGTGTAACGCAGATAATTTCATACCGGTTATTATGCTGAAATCTAAGCATTTTGTCAATCTAATTGAGAACGATTATCATTTATTCAAAATGCGCTCTTCCTGCCTTATTGACGATAATTTTCCAGGTAAGTGATTGATTAATCGTATAGTAAAAGCTGCCATTCTGAGAGTCTGTTTGGCCATCAGACAAAAAGCATAAGTTTGGCTTATTAGTAAAGTCTTTCCAAATGAGCCTCGCATTTTTCACAACGTTTGGTTGGAAGTGGCGGATTAGCCTTTGTGTTTGCACATCTTCGATATCATAACCCTGCGACCAATCGTATCGATCCTCGGACTTAAGCAACACTGCATGCCCAAGCGCTACCGCCTCCGCTCTAGCAACCTCCAATGCTTGCAACAATTGCTGCCGAGTCAGCATCGACTGACGTTTTTGTGAAAATGATTTCGCAAACGGCACCGTAATGACAAGCATCACTGAAATGACGATGCAAACAATCAAAAGCTCCATTAATGTAAATGCTTGGTGTTTTTTCATGATTTCTAATATTTAAATATTCCGAGGTGTAGCCGATGACAAAACCAAAAATCCTGTCATTCCGAGGTGTAGCCGAGGACAAAACTAAAAACCCTGTCATTCCGAGGCGAAGCCGAGGAATCTCCCTGCCGATGGAGATCCCTCGCTACCGCTCGGGACGACAGGATAAAAAACAGATTGAAACATCACATTCACTACCCAACGCGACGCATAAGAGGAAATAAAATCACATCGCGGATTGAAGGAGAGTCTGTGAACAACATTGTCAAACGATCAATACCAATACCTTCACCGGCAGCAGGTGGCAAACCATACTCCAATGCAGCAATATAGTCTTCATCATATTCCATTGCCTCCGAATCACCCGCTTGACGCTCTTCAACTTGCTTTCTAAAACGCTCAGCTTGATCTTCTGGATCATTCAACTCTGAAAAACCATTTGCAATCTCACAACCGCCAATAAACAACTCAAAACGATCACAAATAAATCCATCATCATCATTACGACGCGACAATGGCGAAACTTCTGTAGGATAAGCAGTAATAAAAGTAGGTTGAATTAATTGATGCTCAGCTGTTTTTTCAAATACTTCTAATTGCAACTTGCCTAAACCATAATAATCTTCGATATGGATATCTAAAGATTTGGCGATTGCTTTCATTTTCGAAAAATCATCTACATCAGCTTCAGTAATATTATCATTGTAATGCAATATCGCTTCTTTCACTGTCATTTTGTTAAATGGCTTAGCAAAATCGATATCCACACCTTGATGATTAACAACTGTTGTTCCTAACGCTTCTTGTGCTATCTGTTTCATCATCTCTTCTGTCAGAGCAATCAAATCATTATAATCAGCATACGCTTGGTAAAACTCCAACATGGTAAACTCAGGATTGTGTCGTGTAGATACGCCTTCGTTTCTAAAGTTACGATTAATTTCAAAAACACGCTCCATACCACCGACAAGAAGACGCTTCAAATATAGCTCTGGCGCAATACGTAAAAACAACTCCATATCTAATGCATTATGATGCGTGACAAAAGGACGCGCCGCAGCACCACCGGCTAAGGTTTGCATCATTGGCGTTTCTACTTCTAAAAATCGCTTATTTGTCAAAAAATTTCGAATACCTGAAATAATCTTTGAGCGCACTTCAAAAATATGCCTTACTTCCGGGTTTACCAATAAATCCAAATAACGCTGGCGATAACGCGCCTCATGATCAGTCAAACCATGGAATTTATCAGGCAAAGGTCTCAACGCTTTCGTCAATAAACGCACACTTTCAACATGCACACTTAACTCGCCAGTTTTTGTTTTAAACAACAAACCTTCAGCGCCAAGGATATCCCCTAAATCCCACTTTTTAAATTCGTCATACATACCTTCGGGCAAATCATTTTTTCGCAAATACAATTGAATCTTGCCCGTCATATCTTGCAAGTGTACGAAGCTGGCCTTACCCATTTGACGACACATCAACATACGACCTGCCACGATGACCCTATGTTTTTTCTCAGCCAAAGTGTCTTTATCGAAAGCATCAAAACCCTCATGCAAATCTTTTGCAAAGGCGTTGCGTCTAAAATCGTTAGGATACGCTTGACCTTGCTCGCGCAAAGCACCAAGCTTTTCTTTACGTATTCCGATCAATTCGTTTTCATCGACAACTTGCGTTACCACATCTGTTTTTTCAGCTTGCTGCATGCTTCAACCCCGCTTCAATAAATTTATCTAAATTCTTTCCGCCATCCAAGACATCCTGAGTATGGCTTACCTCTAAACCTGAACGCAAATCCTTGATGCGTGATGCATCGAGGACGTATGAGCGAATTTGGCTACCCCAAGAAATCTCAGACTTGCTTTCTTCTACTGCCTGCTTTTCTTGATTTAATTTTTGCAACTCTAACTCATACAATTTTGACTTTAATTGCTTCATTGCATTTGCTCTATTTTTATGTTGGGAACGATCGGTTTGACATTGCACAACCGTATTGGTTGGAATATGAGTAATACGGACTGCAGAGTCGGTACGATTAACGTGCTGTCCACCCGCGCCACTCGCACGATAAGTGTCGACACGCAAATCGGCCGGATTGATATCGATATCAATATCCTCGTCAACCTCTGGAGAAACAAACACTGCTGCAAAAGAAGTATGGCGACGATTGCCTGAGTCAAATGGTGACTTTCGCACTAAACGATGTACGCCTGTCTCGGTACGCAACCAGCCATAAGCATAAGAACCTGAAAATTTAATCGTAGCACTTTTAATCCCTGCGACTTCCCCAGGAGAAACTTCCACAAGCTCTGTGGAAAAACCTTGACGCTCACCCCAACGCAAATACATGCGCAACAACATCTCTGCCCAATCTTGCGCTTCGGTTCCGCCAGAACCTGACTGAACATCAAGATAAGCATTATTAGGATCCATTTCTTTACAAAACATTCGCTGAAATTCTAAACGATCGGTGGTCTCTTGCAACTCTTGCGCATCTTGCTCGATGAGTTTTAATGTCTGCTCATCCTCTTCTTCAATCGCTAACGCTAACAGTTCATCAGACTCAGTCACATTCGTAATAAGCTTTGTCAACTCATTAATCGCCGCCTCTAACTGCGAACGCTCTTTACCTAAGGCTTGAGCTTTTTGTTGATCTTGCCATACGGCGGGGTCTTCTAGTATTTTGGCGATTTCATCTAGGCGAGTGCATTTTGCATCGTAGTCAAAGATACCCCCGAAGGGCCTCTACGCGCGCTTTGAGTGAAGTTAGTAAGTCTTTTAAGGCGTTGGTTTCAATCATTAGGGTATCTTAGCAAAAGGTTTACTCACAGTTCAAGATGATCACTCAAAATAGGCTTCATGCGCTTTGAGCTCTCCATCATCAGCCTGAATAACTGGAATACGATATTCATTTGGTCGCTCATACCGATTGACTGACGCTTTAACATCACCCTTCTCACGTGCAACATCAGCAGAGAACAAACTGCTCTGCCCACCCGTCATCGCCAAATAGACTTGCGCTAAGAGTTCCGAATCGAGTAACGCACCGTGATAATCCCGCTGTGAGGCATCGACTTCATAACGCTTACACAAAGCATCCAAGCTATTACGTTGCCCAGCATGTTGGTGCCTTGCCATCTTTAAGGTATCGATGATCGAACAAATTTTTTCGACCTTTTGATGTTTATGGCCAAGCGCTTTTAATTCATGATTTAAAAAACCTATATCGAATGGTGCATTATGAATAATCAACTCTGCGCCTTCAATAAACGCAATAAATTCATCAGCAATATCTGAAAACACCGGCTTATCTGCCAAAAAATTTGTTGTAATACCATGTACTTTGACAGCACCTTCGTCAATATTGCGCTGTGGATTGATATATTGATGGTAATGGTTGCCTGTGACGCGTCGATCGAGTATTTCGATACAACCTATTTCAATAATTTTATGTCCCTCTTCAGGGTTTAAGCCTGTAGTCTCTGTATCGAGAACAACTTGTCTCATTTGATCTCCTCCATTCCTTCTCTGGCGAGCGCATCAGCCATTTCATTTTCTGGATGCCCAGCATGCCCTTTCACCCAATGCCACTCGACTTGATGTTTTGAAACACACTCATCGAGCTGTTGCCATAAATCCGAGTTCTTCACGGGTTTTTTGTTTGCCGTTTTCCAACCGTTTTGTTTCCATTTAGGCAACCACGCTGTCATACCGTTTTTTACATATTGCGAATCCGTTGTTAATATCACATGACATGATGACGACAATGCTTGCAATCCTTTAATGGCAGCCATGAGTTCCATGCGGTTATTCGTCGTTTGCGTCTCACCACCCTTGAGCGTCTTCTCATGCGCATTATAACGCAATACAACGCCCCATCCACCTGGACCCGGATTGCCACTACACGCACCATCTGTAAACATTTCTACACGTTTCATTTTATTCCTTTGTGTTTTGCATCGATGAAGGTACTACACCTTTTACAACACCCATCATTTTTTTTCTCGCCTGCCACCGCAAACCTACCATAGTTGGAGAAAGTGTTTTTTTGCGCATCAACAAAATATACCCTCCACTCAACCAAGGAAAAATCATTCTTAATACAACGCTTAATGCGCCAGCTTTGCGCTTCAACCCTTTTGCCGTGGGGAATTGAAATAAAGTTCGTTTTAGCGCAACGAATTCAAACCCATTTTTTTCAAACAACGATTGCATACGAGTCGCATAATGAAACGTGACATTTTTTGACTGCGAAGAAAACGTTTTCTTGATACCAAACAAGCTACTCGGATTAAACCCAACAATAGCCACATGTCCTTCACCAACCACCGCATCGCTGATTTCATGCACGAGCAACTCAAGATGTTCACTGATTTCATGTTGATGCGCTAACACACATAAGTTAACACACGACTGATCTAGCGGCAGTGCATCCTGGCTATAGCGACAAACATACGCTTTATATTTTGGTCCAATATTTTTTTCAGTCGTCAACAAACATTTTTGCATCGCGGGTATGTCATGCAACATCTCAACATACTCACTAGGCCCAACAAAAGCCGTCACATTTTTATTAATATGAAGGGTCATATCCATCAAACAGCAAGCCTCTTTTTTAATCACTTGCTTAACGCATTCACTGCTCATCCATGGTGTTAACATTGTTTTACTTCACCCTCATAATCGATTATCCTTGCGCCATGTTGACGATATTTCCCATCCCTGCTTTTTCCGACAATTACATCTGGTGCCTCCATCGATCAGACGATGATTATTGTGCCATCGTTGACCCTGGTGACGCCAAACCTGTCATGCATACTTTAGAACGAATGGGATTAAAACTCCACTCCATTTTGATCACCCACCATCATCATGATCACACCGGCGGCATCGCAGAGTTGGTCAAAAAGTATCAACCCGAGGTGGTCGGACCAAAAAAGTCTCAAATCGCTCATTTAACACACAAAGTCGTCGAGGGTGACCAAATTTATTTATCTTTTTTAGATACGACGTTTAACGTCCTAGAAATCCCAGGGCACACCCTAGATCATATCGCCTATGTCTCTGATAAATTGGTATTTTGTGGCGATACACTCTTCTCATCAGGCTGTGGACGACTCTTCGAAGGCACACCTTCACAGATGGTTTTATCTTTAACTAAAATTGCACAATTACCCCCCAATACGCTATTATATTGTGCGCATGAATATACCCAGGCCAACCTGAAATTTGCAGAGGCCGTGGAACCAAATAACGAGGCAATACAATCAAGAATTCGCGAAGTCGCCGCTATGCGCGCGGACAATAAACCTTCGCTGCCTAGCACACTCGAAAGTGAGCTACGCACCAATCCTTTTTTGCGTTGCGACCAAACTGATGTGATCAATGCCGCGTCAGCATGGTGTGGCGAAACGTTGCGCGAACACGTTGATGTGTTTGCGGCGTTACGACGGTGGAAAGATGGTTTTTAAATTAAAAGACTCTACAAAAAAAATAACATTTGCAATCTTGCTTACGATTGGCTTAATGTCGCACGTTTTTGCTATTTATCAAGTGAAAGTAGGTGAGACACCACCACCACTGCCAAGGACCAGCTCAAGCAACCCTTTCACAAAATTATTTAAAACCGATAACTTGTGGATTGCGCTCCAACAACAATTCACTTTAAACCACCAAGCAAAACGTCCTGAAGTACAAGCGCAAATCAACTGGTTTATGCGTCACAAAAAGTTCATCTACTTAATGGCAAACAACGCTAAACCTTATCTCTACTATATCTTGCAACAAGTAAAAGCACGCAAACTTCCAGCCGAAATAGCATTGCTACCCATGATTGAAAGTGCTTATGATCCTTTCGCTTATTCAAAAGCAGGTGCTGCCGGCTTATGGCAAATGATGCCAGGCACCGCGTCGGGCTTTGGTTTGCGACAAAACTGGTGGTACGATGGACGTCGCGACATCGTTGCTTCAACTAAAGCTGCCCTCGGTTATTTAGGTTATTTAGAAAACTTTTTTAATGGCAATTGGATACTAGCTGTCGCTGCCTATGACACAGGCGAAGGGGCAGTATTAAATGCCATTCATCGCAATGTTGCTCGCGGACGCCCTACTGACTTTTGGGATCTTCCTTTGTCGCGTGAAACGAAAGCTTATATTCCCAAGCTATTAGCGCTATCGGAAATTCTCAGCCACCCAAAGCAATATCCATTAGATTTACCGTCCATTAAAAACCAACCCTACTTAGCACAAATTGATATCGGCACACAAATTGACTTAAAAACGGCAGCGAGACTCTCTGGATTAAGCCTAAAAGCCTTATTGCAATTAAATCCAGGTTATAATCGCTGGGCAACCGAACCTAGTGGCAAACACACATTACTCATTCCTATCGAAAACGTGAGCATTTTTGAACGAAACTTTTCGCAATTACCTAAAGCCAAACGCGTAACATGGC
Organism: Gammaproteobacteria bacterium; assembly: GCA_046290385.1. GTDB lineage: Bacteria > Pseudomonadota > Gammaproteobacteria > JAGOUN01 > JAGOUN01 > JBKAGM01. Next base: position 4,756 of record JBKAGM010000029.1, on the reverse strand, counting down.
AGCGCTATCGCGTGAAAAAAGGTGACACACTGTTAAGCATCGCGCACCACTACCACACCAATGTTGCGCTCATCAAACAGGTGAACAAACTGCATAGCAACATGATCAGTATCAATGAAATGCTTTTCATTCCTTTATCTTCAGATCAATTACCGACGAAAGTCATTAAGTCTGCACAAAAATATTTACACGGCCATGACAAGAAACATCCTGGCCCACAAAAACTTGTCGTCACCGTCAAAAAAGGCGACACAGTGAATTCCATCGCTCGTAAGTATCATGTAAAAACCAACGCTATTCGTTTTTGGAACCACATGAAGAAAAACGATACGCTTAGAATCGGACAACATGTGATTTTATGGTTAAAGCATTTGCCTCCTGTAGTTTACACAACCACTTACCATGTAAAAGGAGGCGATAGTTTAATTGCCATCGCACATACATATCATACAACAGTATCGAAAATTAAAAGCGACAACCACTTAAAGAACGATATGCTCCATATCGGCCAACGCCTACTCATCGTTCCAGGCCATGGCTACCACGTTATGCGCACCAATTATTACACGGTGAAATCCGGCGACACGCTAAGCGGGATCGCAACGCAATTTCATGTGGAAGAAAAATCGATTATTGGATGGAATAAACAATTAGCCAAATCGAAGTATTTAATGGTAGGCGAAAGGCTCGTGATTTATACTCGCTCTGCTTGATACGAACGCTTTTTGGTTGTAACCCCGCGGCTTATCTACAGAGGGAGCTTGTTGTCATTTGACTGTCACCCCGCGGCTTATCCGCGGGGTCTCGTGGTTGAAATAGAGATCCCGCGGATAAACCGCGGGATGACAGTATTTTTTGATAACGCTACCTCAATGTAGCGCCGAAGGCGCAACCTTAATGGAGAACAGAATGACCGCAAAAATATTAGATGGAAAAGCGCTTTCAAAAAAAATACGCGCAGAGCTCAAAGAAGAAATTCAAAAACTCAGCAAAGAAAAAATGCGACCACCAGGCCTAGCTGTCGTACTCGTTGGCAAAGACCCAGCATCTGAAGTTTATGTACGCAACAAAAGCCGAGCTTGTGAAGAAATTGGCATTCAAACCTTCGACCATCATTATGAAGCTGATTTCAGTGAAGACGATCTGCAAGCATTAATACAACACCTAAACAACGAAGAAAAAGTCGATGGCATTCTCGTACAACTCCCCTTGCCTGCACACATCAACGCCGACGATATCGTCGAACTCATCCACCCCAACAAAGACGTTGACGGCTTTCACCCATACAACCTAGGACAACTCACACAAAACCGAACTAATTTACGCTCTTGCACCCCTTATGGAATCATGAAGCTTCTTGAAACTGCCGGAGAACCTGTAAAAGGCAAACACGTGGTCATTATAGGCGCCTCAAACATCGTAGGTCGACCTATGGCGCTGGAATGTTTGAACGCTGACTATACGGTTACCGTTTGCCACAAATATACAAAAAACATAGCAGAACACATCGCACGTGCCGATATCGTTATTTCGGCTGTTGGCAAACCCCACTTGATCAAAGGCGAATGGATAAAAGAAGGCAGCATAGTGATCGATGTGGGCACGACGCGGCTTGAGGATGGTAGTTTCGCGGGTGACGTAGAATTTGATATTGCGAAAGAGCGTGCATCTTACATCACGCCGGTACCTGGTGGCGTTGGCCCGATGACCGTTGCCATGCTATTAGTAAATACCGTGACGCGATGGAAATTATCATAATTTATCTATATAATTTTTTCATCTCGATATAACGTGGTATACAATAATAAACATAACGGAAAACACGATGGAAAAGCACTGCAATAGCTACAGCTTATTTCTGTTTGACATTGTTTCTCAGTTTACAAACGCAATGGCGACCGCACTTTTTGCTGCATTCTCCTTTGGCGGAATCGTTGCAACTTTAGCATCGACTGACGACAAAGATAAATCAGAATACATAAAGCATATGACTTACTTGGCGACTTCTCCATTAACTTTTGATTTATTCCTTATCACTTGGGTAGGCTATGATGGAAAGCTCTCTCAACTAAAAGACTATTATAAAACATGGCAAGAAGAACCTATCATTTGGAAAAAACGTGCTCGAGCAAGCTTAGCTTTACTCGGGACCGCTGGCGCTTTAGCAAAAGCAAACATTGCGGGTATTTCGGCATATCATATCTTAACGCTCTATACGGACGAAAATACTTCATTAAGCATTAGCATACTCTGTGCTTTTTTCTATGGCTTAAATCAAGAGCTAAAAATTGTTGGCGCATACAATAAATTAATCGACGATTTTTTTGAATATTCTGATGAATTTTCAGAAGCTTCTGTCTGGAAGAAGGCTGCTTTAACGGGACATTTCTTGGCTGAAATGTTTCCCGGATGGATGCTAGCAAGCGCTTTCATGCTAAGCTTTAGTTCTCAAACGACATTTGACTTCGTGACACTACTTATCCTCGGCGCACTGTTTGGCATCAGCATGGGATTAGGCACGACAAATCAATATGGCACTGATGGCTTTTTAACTGATCAGAGTGACTTCATGCGACTCTCATCAAACATGTTCACTGACAACAAAGACGCTGGCCGCACATGGTATTCAGATACAGCATGCATTGTCGCCTTACTTGCAAAATCGATGCTAGCTCTCTACTCGACTACACTCCTATTTAAAGTGTTTGATCATTTCAATGATGCGCACGACGACTTAAACATTGACGATTTACATATTTTAGAAAGCAAAGACTTTTCTTCTACAACCGTCGAAGTATTTGCTTACGCCTCATCATCTGTGATTGCTTCATTTATTCTGATTGTACAACTGCCTCGCTTTATGCGAAAAGCAGGACAATACATTCCCGCGCTCGCAAATAAATGTTGTGGGATTTTTGGAAAAGACGCATATAGCGACTATGAGCAGGTACCTAAAGATGATTTTGAGCCCGGTTTTGGAAATAACTATGGAACAGTTAATGGAAGTGCTGACTCCTAAACCCTATCTTTCGAACTTGACGTGCGGGATTCATGAGCATCAATCTACAATACACTCTCAAGTAGCAAAGACAACTCGATCCCGAACACTGTCTTTTACTTCCTCAGATGCTTTTATATTTGCATTACAAAACGACGAACCGTTATCAGACAACCGCCCTTCTGACGATTCTGTTAGAGATAAATCCTTCGTGATTTCTTCTGAATCTTCTTCAGAAAGAACATTCAAACTTATTTTAAGATCATGTGGCAGTGCTTTTTTAGAATCATTCAAAGCTTCGAGCGCTTCAGCTTCTTGTTTTTTACAATCTTGGTAAGCACGATATTCTTTTATTGCAACCGATAGCAACACCCCCGCCACAGATAACATCGGCAAGCTAAATACCCCAAGACCCAAGGCAGTACCAAGAAGCCCTAACACGACAACACTCGCGATCAATAAATTGCGAATGGCGCGTTTTTTTGCTTCGGCTGTTTTACTTAAACACACACCATAGTTTTCGAGCGCACGATGATAATCAATGACTAAAAGAGGTTTCTCAAGCTCATATAACGAGCCATCCCCATAGGAAAGTAAAAGAAGATCTTCAAGGCTGTTAAAGCCTTCTCGACATTGAAACTCCGAATGCTGGGGGAACTTAGAGCACATGTCAGTTTCAGAGTTAAGCTCGGCGAAGTTTACAAACCAAACCAAACCTCGCAATAAGTCATGAACACTTTCGTCAACACTATCTTCTGGCTTTCTCTCATCGCCACCCTCAAACTGTGAACTATCCATTACGCTCTGAAGCTTCCTAATGGCATCCGAAAAAACATCTTGTGCGGTAGATTTGTTAAGGCGCACGTTGCTTCGCAGACGAGTTAAAACTTCACGAAAGTGGCGCTTATCACCGCAATCTTCGTAAAAGAACCTTTGATACGAGGGATTACCGAGAATACGAATAAATTCTCTAAGACAGTTTTTAAAAGTAAATTCGCTAAGCCATCGGAATATATTTGCATAATGAAACGTTGTCGATATAAATTCATCAACCGCTTTTGCTGAGATATCTTTGTTTATCACAAAAGACACAAGATGCTCTAGCAAAGGAAGATTACGACCATCATAATCGAAAGCCTGCTTTAAGTCTGCCACATCAGGACTAACATACAAAACAATACTCGAGGAATCCATATCTTTAGAAAAGACTAAAGGTTGGCTCTCAGTAAATTGTCTTTCAATATCCCAACTGACTTTCTTAATCATCGCGATAACTTTCTCTCTGTGTACAGCAACACTATACGCTAAAACTAAACAATTTAAATCTCCCAAAGCGATGCCAAGCATCAACCTTTCAGGCATGACTCTGTTTTGGTTATTATTAGAAATGAGTTCGATATCTGGCCAATATTAACATAAACAGCGTCGAGAAACCTTAAAGTTTTCTTAAGCCTGCAGCTGGTTTATGTGATTTCTCCCGGTTTCTGATATAGCGTCTAACGAGCTCTTTAGCATGATCTACCATTGACACGAAATGAGTGTTGCATTCTATAGCCTACGGTTCGTCATTAGGGACTGCCTAAATCACCCCGCCTACGGCACGTCATTAGGCGCTGCTTAAATCACCTTCGCCTACGGCACGTCATTGGGCGCTGCCTAAATCACCCCGCCTACGGCACGTCATTGGGCGCTGCTTAAATCACCCTCGCCTACGGCACGTCATTGCGAGCCCGAAGGGCGAAGCAATCTAGTCGAAGT
>JBKAGM010000028.1:0-23765 GCA_046290385.1 Gammaproteobacteria bacterium | reverse complement strand
TTACGACCTTCGGTCTAATCCACCCTACATTGAAGTAACGTTATCAAAAAAAACAGTGTCATCCCGTGCTTTATGTGCGGGATGACAGCCGCAGAATGCGATAGCCCCATACAGCTGCGCCATTTTAACTCAAAGACACGTGAACAGAGGAAAGATTATAACAGGAATTCTTTGTGAACAAAGGGGATTTCCGTCGTTTTGTTATTCAGGGGCTGCTGCATTCTACACGCTACAACCCAGGGGTTGTTGATAAATCAAAATAAGCACAAACGACTCACCCGCTACGCCCGTCATTCCGAGCCCTGCAAGGGCGAAGCAATCTAGTCGAAAACGAGCAAATGTCATCATCAAATCCCGCGGTGCGGTTTTTGATGATGGTTTGTTTGAACCCCTCACCCTAACCCTCTCTCCTTGAAGGGGAGGGGGACGGGAAGGAGTCGATCTGTGACCCCCCTCTCCCGCTGGCGGGAGAGGGCTAGGGGTGAGGGTGGAACAAAATCGCGCCGCAGGCGCACCAAACCATAAAGCACACCCGAGTCGTGTCCATAACTTTGCACAGTACAAAGGCTATTTTGCTAAAACCGACCGTATCGATGCGCGCTTGTTGGCTCTCTATGCTCAAGAGTCTGGGATCGAACCTGATAGTATAATGGATAAAAATCAGCTAAAAATAAAGGAATATTCTTCTCGAAGGACCCAACTCAAAGACATGTTAACCGCAGAGAAGCAGCGACTCAAAAGTGTTATGTTTGCCTCGGATATTAAGCGCTCCATCAAACGTCAAATCAAACAGATTGAGCAAGAACTATCATTAGTCACTGAAAAATTAAATGCGATCATTCAAGCAGATGCTAGCCTTCAGGTAAAATATGATCGATTGCAAACCGTCAAAGGTGTTGGAAAAGAAGTCGCTCTCATTTTAGTGACCGATCTGCCTGAATTAGGAGAACTGAATCGTGAGAAGATCAGCCATCTCGTCGGCGTTGCACCTCAAACCCGCGAAAGCGGTCAAAAACAATATTATCGGCGCATTCATCACGGACGGTTTTATGTACGCAAAGCCCTATATATGTCCGCGCTCGTCGCCATTCGGTATAACCCCAGAATGAAAAAAATTTATCAGCGATTGCTGGCTAAAGAAAAACTCAAGAAAGTCGCTTTGGTCGCAGTCATGCGTAAAATGATTATCATGCTCAACTCTATGATACAAAATCAGGTAGATTGGGATATGACAAAAATTTAACCTAAATACGCTTGACTTTCAAGACAGTAGATTACGGCGCAGTGGCGCCTAATCTATACATGTAATGATATATGTGCCAGAAAGGGTTCGGGTGACGGTCGGAATGTGCTTTGATATTTCCTGTTTGGTTTTATCAAGGGCTGCTTGTCTTTGTCTGCTAGAAAGTTTTCCTGTAGGGGAGGGGTGCTATTTGAGAATGAAAAAGACCTTCCTTGTCCTGCTGAGACTTCCTGGAAGCGTAACCTTGGGTCTTGCGCGTTAGGGTTTAGTTCTACAAGCAGCATGGCAAGTCGACCGACTTCACTATATCCACAATAGAGATATGCTGGTTGTTTTTCTTGTGTGATATAAAAACCTAAAGGTTGATTGCTATCATTTTCCGAAAGAGAAATGGGTAATGAGATTGTTTGCGCTTGCGTTGTCTTCTCTTCACCGTCAGGTGCGGGTGCCGGAGTAAATGTAAACGTGATGCTTCGTAGATGGCCTCCAACGCGGTTTCGCTGCGCGGAGAGTGTTCCTTCGGCGCCATCAAAGGAAGCGGTCATTTTTTGAGAATAGAGAGAGAACATCATAACAGTCTTTTTGTACAAAATTAATCCATGCGTTGCATTTTGTCAAGAAGGTTTCTATAGAGCAGAATGCAATAGTCCTTTATAGCCTGAGTTGGCGATGCTCCTTAATCCTCTTTTTTTTTAAAATTAACCCTGCTAAAATAGAAATAATTTAATATTAGCAGGGTTAATATGAAAAAATCGTTGATTGATGATGTTGGTTTATCAAACCCATGGTTAGTAGACTCCCATGAAATCATAGACTTAACGTCGTACATTCCAAGAGCTCAGTCAGAATTGTTGTTGAGTGAGGAGTGGGATGATATGTGGCTCACGCTGATTGGTCCTAGGCGGGCGGGCAAGACAACACTGGGTAAGTTTATTGCCTCACAGCTTATTGGCTACAAACGTTTTAACACGTTGCTCTATGTGAATTGTGATTATGCTTCGATACGCAATGAGTTAACGTCGCCTAAATTGCTAGTTGATCTCGTTAAACATTTTCAATTAGTTTCGCCAATTATTTTTATTGATGAGGCGCAAAGGTTGGAGAATGCGGGGTTATTGCTTAAAGCCATTATTGATTTAGGGCTGCCGTATAAATTGATTGCATCGGGTTCTTCGCAGTTAGAAATTAAAAGTAATATCAGTGAGTATTTAACTGGGCGACAATTTGAATATACAGTACTGCCGATGAGCGTTAAAGAGTTGGCGAGTGTCGATGACAACATAAAAGATCGAGTCATTTATGGCAGCTATCCGCGCGTCATATTTTCAAAGCAGCCACAAAGAATTTTGTCAGAATTATATCGAGACTATATTCGCAAGGATATCGTGGAAATATTGCGAGTGTCTAAGCCACATGTTATTGAAAAATTGTTAGGTTTATTGGCGCATCAAAGCGGACAGCTCGTAAATTACCAGCAGCTAGCGACGGATTGCCAAGTGAGTTTGCATGTTTTAAAGAATTGTTTAGCGATTTTACAGGAAACGTATATCATAAAAATGGTACGGCCCTATGTTGGAAATAAGCGTACGGAAATAACGTCAAATCCTGTGATTTACTTTATAGACAATGGGTTTCGAAATCAATCTCTTGTTAACTTTAGTGCTCTTGAGCAGAGGACGGATAATGGATTGTTGGTTGAAGGGTATGTTTTTCAAGAGCTTTACAAGTTGGTAACGCAAAAAAGAGTAGCGTATACGATTCATTATTGGCGTTCGAAGTCGGGTGCAGAAGTGGACTTTGTTTTAGCAACACCTCAAGGGGCTATTTTACCTGTTGAGGTCAAATATCAGCGCATGGACAAGGCAAAGGTAACTCGCTCTTTGCGATCGTTTCTTCAGAATTATCATCCGGAATATGCATTGGTGATAACAAAAGACTATTATGGCAATGAAATTATTGATGAGACACAAGTCATTTTTTTACCAATCAGTGAAATGGGTAAAGTTGTTGAGAAAGTTTTGGAGGTAATGATTAGGGCCTGTTGACATTTGGTTTTCACAAGCAAAAATTGTGAAAATTGAGCGCAAATAGCCAATCATTTGAGGCGAATAGTCAATCTATTTAATGAAAATGATTGGTTATTTGGGCCGATTTACGCGATTTGCAGCGTGAAATACCAATTGCCAACAGGCCCTATATAACTTCCCTCTGTTTGCCAGATGTCGCTGTATGATTCCTCTTGCTCATTGCGACAAGCATTGGTACATTAGGACTTTAGAACCTCTATAAATTAGGACGAAGAAGATGTTTAAAAAAATTCGTGGGCTTTTTTCAAACGATTTATCAATAGACTTAGGTACAGCTAATACACTTATCTACGTGCGTGGCAAAGGTATCGTGCTCAATGAACCTTCCGTGGTAGCGATTCGCCAAGAGGGTGCTTCGGCGCACAGGCGTGTTGCGGCAGTGGGGATTGAAGCGAAACGCATGTTGGGTCGTACACCTGGCAATATCGCAGCAATTCGACCACTCAAAGACGGTGTCATCGCCGACTTCTATGTTACTGAAAAAATGCTTCAGCACTTTATTCATAAAGTTCATGAAAACAAATTCTTACGTCCAAGTCCTCGCGTATTGGTTTGCGTGCCTTGTGGGTCTACGCAGGTCGAGCGTCGCGCAATTCGTGAATCAGCATTGGGTGCTGGTGCGCGTGAAGTGCATATTATCGAAGAGCCTATGGCTGCGGCACTGGGTTCAGGCATGCCAGTCGAAGAAGCCAGTGGTTCGATGGTGGTGGATATTGGTGGTGGTACGACTGAAGTGGCGATTATTTCACTAAGTGGTATCGTTTATGCGGCATCGGTTCGTATTGGTGGTGATCGTTTCGATGAGGCGATTATCAATTATGTGCGACGTAATTATGGAACGCTGATTGGTGAAACCACGGCTGAGCGTATCAAGCATGAAATCGGTTGTGCATTCCCAACATCAGAAGTCTTGAAGATGCAAGTGCGTGGTCGTAATTTGGCCGAAGGTGTGCCAAGAAGCTTTGTATTGAATAGCAATGAGATTTTAGAAGCCTTGCAAGAACCATTATCTGGTATCGTGGGTGCTGTGCGTACTGCTTTGGAACAAGCGCCACCAGAGTTGGCATCCGACATCGCGGAGCGAGGCATGATCTTAACCGGCGGTGGTGCATTGTTGCGAAATATCGACAAGCTGCTTTCCGAAGAAACTGGGTTACCCGTCATCGTTGCAGAAGATCCATTGACTTGTGTGGCGCGTGGTGGTGGTCGTGCGTTGGAAGTGATTGATCGAGTAGGTGATGAATTTTTGACGTAGGAGTACGATCATCAAACCGATCTTCACGCAAAAAGCTACCGCAGGATGGCGAACCTTATTTTTAGCCATCTTCTCGATTCTTCTGATTATTCTTAATCTGCATTATTCAGATCAGTTTTTTGTTCGCAAAATCTTGTCAGTTGTTGTCGCACCTGTACAGTATGTCGTTGATATGCCGGTGAAGTTGGTGCATCGCGCGCGAACGACAATTACCAGCCAAGAAGATTTAATCAAAGAAAATCAACGCTTGCGTGCCGAACAAATGTTGTTGAAGTTGCGCGTGCAGAAAATTACCGCTTTAGAGACGGAGAATAAGCAGTTGCGTGCGTTATTGGCGTCTTCCAATGTATTGGAAAACAAAGCGTCAACAGTACAATTGATTTCCGTGGCTAGCGACCCCGCAAAACAAGAAATTGTGATCGACCAAGGCCAAAAGCAGCACTTAAAGCTTGGTCAGCCAGTGCTTGATGCCTATGGTGTGTTTGGTCAAGTGGTTGAAGTGGATCCAATGACGAGTCGAGTTATGTTAATCAGCGATCGTCGTAGTGCGGTGCCTGTCGAAAATAATCGTACGGGGGTGCGAGGCATTGTTGAAGGCACAGGCTTTGTTGGTAATTTGCTTTTAGTCAATGTACCAAAGACGGCGGATGTTCGAGTAGGTGATTTGTTAGTGAGCTCAGGGTTAGGGCATGTCTATCCAATGGGTTATCCCGTTGGTACGGTCGTGAGTGTGACGACGGTGCCTGGAGAGCATTTTGCGCAAATCGATGTTGCTCCGAGTGCGCATTTAGATAGAACGCGTTTGATGTTGTTGTTGTGGGGGTGAGAGTCGTCACAACATTTTTAAAATTTAGCTGTTTGTTTGTGGGGTCTGTGTACTGAAAAAGAGATCCCGCGGTTTGAAAAAAACTGTCATCCCGTGGCTTGGGAAGAGCTGTCATCCCGTGGCTTGGGAAGAGCTGTCATCCCGCGGTTTGAAAAAAACTGTCATCCCGCGGTTTATCCGCGGGATCTCTAAAAATCAATAACCTATGGTTATTGATTTTTAGTAAACAGCCAGTTTGCAAAGCTCCCAAAATGCAGAGAGCTAAAAACGCACCATAACAGAGAAAAAACATGAAACTATTTTCAATCATAACCAGCTTGCTTATTGCATTCATCTTGGAGATTATTCCAATGCATGGCATGTGGGCGTGGGCGAGACCTTTGTGGCTGATGATGGTGGTGTTGTACTGGGTGATTGATAACCCATTGCTCGTCAACGTCGGTATCGCCTGGTGTATGGGGTTGTTGCTCGACAGCCTTCAAGGCGTTTTATTAGGTGAGCATGCATTCGCAATGTTAGTTGTTGCCTATCTCGCTTCGCTATTACGCCAACGCATGTGGGCAGCGCCGTTTTTTCATAAAACATCAATTGTGTTGTCATTGAGTTGGATTTATTTGTTAATTTTTTACTGCCTGCAGTCGTTTGTGGGTGAACCAATTCCTACAGTCTGGTACTGGATAGCAGGCCTCTCCACATGGCTTGTTTGGCCGTTTGTCTATTTCTTATTGCAGTTGGGAAATCCCCTAAAGCGTGGTAATCTAGTAGAAAGTTGGTAATGACTGGATAGCGCAAGTGATCAATGCAGTAAAAAAAGGATTGTTATGGCTGTGGTATACGATAGCTTTGGTCATTATCATCGTTGCCGTACTCACGACGCTTGCCGATGCCCTCACACCTATTCTTAATGATCATCGCGATAAACTCGAAGAAATTGTTTCGCATTATCTCAAACATCCCGTCACCATCAATGAAGTTGTTGCCGATTGGGAAAACTATGGCTTAGCGCTACATTTAAAAGATGTGACCGTTTATCAGGATGCTAATACACCGCTAGCGCATGTCGATGACTTCATCGCCAATGTAAGTTTCATCAAGAGTCTTCTTCGACATACTTTAGCACTACGTGCTTTGATCATCAGTGGATCATCTGTTGATCTAACGCAAACAGGACCCCATCAATTTTTATTTAATGGATTAGTGCCTCTTGAGTTTTCGCGTGCTAAAAAAACCAGTGGTGCGTCACGTGAAGCACTTGTCTGGCTGAAAGACCAAGACAACCTTCAGATGCGGAATATTATCGTCACTTTACATCGAAAAGACCATCCTGATGAGCGTTTGGCTATTCTTAATTTCGATTTTCTGCCTAAAGATGAAAAACAATATGCACTCACTATGCGTGCACGCTATTTTGGTGAAAAGCCGCTTCGCTTTAAAATGGCGGCGCAACTTGATGGCGAATTGACGGAACCAAGTGCTATGCATATCAAAAGCTATTTTAAAATATTGCATATCGATTTAGGGCAATGGTTGGCTCATGAAAGCATCGAGCATATTTCTATCGAACATGGTTTTGCAAACATCGCACTGTGGTTGGACTATGATAAGCATCATATGAAATCTGTTCAATCAAATCTTAAATTGCATGATCTTAAGTTGATGCACCAACAGCATGAAGTTGGTATCAGTCAATTTTCAGGAAAATTCCTATGGAAGAAACCTTCGCCAGATCAATGGGCGCTGCTCGGTGATGATGTTGTGCTAAAATACAATGGTGAAGTCACTCCTGAAATGCAGTTTATGTTTATCCGCGAAGATGATCGTAAACTCAATACATTGACATTGAATTATTTGAACGTTTCCCAAGCGATAAAGTTAGTAGGGTTGATAGAAAACACACCGCCGAAGGTGTTAAATGCTGTTGACCAAATCAACCCAACTGGCGAGCTGACAAATATCGTTTTACAAGCAGGGGATGATTTTAAATCGCCTAGCAACTATTATTTGCATGCGCATGTGAATGATGTTGATGTCGATCCATATCACAACTATCCTGGGTTAAAAAACATTTCAGGTGATATTGAAGGTAATCGACTTAAAGGAAAATTCAAGCTAGATAGCCAGAGTGCGCAAGTCAACTTTGAAAAAATATTCTTGAAACCATTGGTGGTAGATCGATTAATTACGGATGGTACTTGGCGCGCAGGCCCCGATGGTGTGCGGCTGTATTTGAATAAGATGAGCGCTCAAAATAGTGATGTCGATGTCAGTGGACATTTGGCCGCATTTCTACCGGCGAATCAAGTGGGTGCGCAGATAAATTTTGTGACAGGCTTTAAGTTAAACGATGTATCGAAAACCATTGATTATTTGCCTGTAGGCGCATTTGATGCTTCATTAAATGATTGGCTAAAGACAGCGTTTGTTTCAGGCAGTGGAACTGGTACTGCTATATTTCGTGGGCCCGTGCGCGATTTTCCTTTTCGACGACATCAAGGTATGTTTTTGATTAAAGCACACCTTCGTGACGCGACGTTGCACTATGCAGATGATTGGCCAAACTTAGAAAACCTGACAGGGCAGCTAGAGTTTCGAAATCAAAGCATGACGGCGATGATAGATTCTGGCCATAGTGCTAATGTACATCTCGCGCATGCAATGATACGCATTGATGATTTAGAGCATGACCCTGACTTGATCATCAGTAGTCACACACATGAAAAGTCGCAAGATGTATTAGATTTTATTGATCATAGTCCGTTAAATCAAGAAATGGGCGATTGGTTAAAACATTTTGACATCAAAGGACCTTTAGATATTAATTTCAAGGTAAATATCCCATTAAGTTTGAAACGTCAAGACGTTAAAGTAAATGGCACCATCGCCTTAGAGGATAATCAATTAAAAATGGCAAAATGGCCATCGACATTGGAACATATCAAAGGGAATATTGCGTTTACACAAGATAGTGTGACAGCGAAGCATCTGACCTCAACGCTCGAGAATCATCCTTTTAATGCATCAATTAGAACGTTGGTTGCTAGTAAAAATAAAAGATCGCTCAATATTCTTTTTAATAGCACGACAACCTCAAAAACTTTAATTGATAAATATCAGCTAACACCGTTGAAAGATTATTTGAATGGAGAAATCGCATATACAGGAGCCATTAGCGTTCCCTTTGAAAAAAACGCTGTGATTACTATCATCGCTAAATCCTATTTGAAAGGCATGGCTTTGCATTTGCCAGTGCCATATGCAAAGACGGCGGGAATGTCGCATCTATTGACGTTGACAGCGACGGTACCTACAGATGATCATCCAATAAAGTTAGACTTTGATTATTCGAAGTTGGCAAATGTTGTCTTAACGTATGTGAAGAATAAGTGGCAAGTCGATGTTAAGCTTTCAGAACTCACCTGGCCATTGGCAACTAAAGGAGGAGAAGCATTTGTTTGGCCTGAACTGTTAGATTCATTAAAGTTACACATCACAAATCTCAATGCCTATGGGCATCAGGTGCGAAATGCAAATTTATCGTTATCACATCTTGCTAATCAGTTAACATTAGTCATCCATGCGCCAACGATTTCGGGCACAGTGATTTTGCCTGACGATGCAAAGAAAACCGTGCATGCGAGATTCAACTATTTGCTCTTGACCGAAAATGCTTCTTCACAACAACAACATGATACGCTTAATCCTAAAACATTGCCGCCCCTCGATTTGAACTTTCAACGTTTACGATACAACAATCGCGAATTTGGTCGAGTTATGTTGCAAACAGTACCAACCTTGCATGGGCTGCGTGTTACATCATTCCAAGCGAGTTCGGCTGTTTATCACTTGAATGCAAAAGGTATGTGGTTGTCAGGCAAGCGCGGTCAGCAGACTCATCTTACAGGATCATTAAATGCTAACAATACTGGGAAAATGTTGTCAGCGCTAAATATCGCAAAAGACGTTCAGGCAGAGGCGGGTGATGGGGCGTTCAATATCCATTGGCCAGGCTCACCTTATGATTTCAGTGTTTCGAAGTTGTCTGGGCAAGCAAATCTGACAGTCCATAATGGGGTGATTCCTATGGATGAAGAGTCTGCGCAAATGGGTTTGGGACGTATTTTAAGTTTGTTTAGTCTTCAAAGTATCGAGCGTCGATTGCATTTGGATTTTCGCGATTTAGCGCAGAAAGGGTATTCGTTTAATATTATGAAAACCCAAATGGATTTGAAATCGGGCAATGCATTTATTGAAAAAAGTTATTTCAATGGCCCCGAGGCACGTATTGATTTTCATGGGTCGATTAGTTTGGTGCATGAGAAATACCATTTGAATTTATTGGTGACACCTTATGTCACTTCTACGTTACCGATTATTGCTACGATTGCTGGCGGGCCTATTGCTGGTATTGCGACGTATGCTTTTGATAAATTAATTTCATCTTCTAAAATCACATCTTATAAATACTTGCTCAAAGGTTCTTGGGATCATCCGGTACTTGTTGAAGCGCCTTGAGTGTTGTTATCAAATCCCGCGCAAAAAGCGCAAGATGAGGTTTTTTTTACGGGTGTTAGGGTGGATTAGGCGCCACTGCGCCATAATTCACCGAAGAGTCGTCTCAAGTGCTTGCCATAAATATATATAAAGTATAATTATCCTAAGTATATACATTTAGGCGTTGTTGCACATTAATATCTGCATCCCGCGATCTACACGCAGGATACATGAAGCTCAATTTGCAATACCCCCATTTAGGAGTAAAAACATGAATGTTAAGCTAACCCGCTGGGGAAACTCAATGGGAATACGATTACCAAAAGAAATCATTAATGTTGCGCACTTGCATGAAGGCTCAAGTTTGGTGATTAAGTTTAGTGAGAAAAAAGGCACGATTACCTTGGTGCCAGAAGTTGAGCCGCATGCCGGTTGGAAAGAAGCGTTTAATATGGTTGCAGATCAAGGTCAAGATGGGCTTTTGATTGACGATAGTCTAGAGAATGATTTCGATGAGGATGAATGGCGATGGTAAAATTTAGTCGCTTCGATGTTTGTCTCATAAATTTCGACCCCACATTGGGAAGTGAGATGAAAAAAGTGAGGCCTTGTCTTATTATTTCTCCTGATGCGATGAATCATAGTCGTTTAAAGACGGTGATTATAGCGCCGATGACGAGTGTGCTGCATGATCAGTTTCCAACACGAATTCGTACGGTCTTTAATAAGAAAGAGGGCGAGGTCGCTTTAGATCAAATTCGTGCAATTGATAGAGTTCGAATTATTAAAAATTTAGGAAGTGTTCATGCGTCTGTGAGAAAGAAGGTGTTAGGTGTATTGCAACAGATGTTTTCTTGATGACATCATCAAATCCTCCGTTGCGGTCTTTGATAAGGGTTTGTTTATAACCCCTCACCCTAACCCTCTCCCCTTGAAGGGGAGAGGGAAAAGAAAAAGAGGGTTTTTCATTCTGTGATTCCCTTCTCCTGTTGGCGTGAGAGAGGAAATTAATGGCGCCAAAGGCGCGCCTTATTCAAAATACTAGTAAAAAAACGCCCAGCTCTTAAGGTTCTCTTAAGATTTGTAGATTAAAATAACCAAATGGATGAAAAAGGAGCGCTGGGAAGCTTTCTGATAAATTGTCAGAATCTTTCCAAAGCTCCTTTTCTTTTTTTAAAAATAAAAGAAAGAGAGGTGTGGTATGGCTGGTAGTAATAGAAATAGTTTTGATCGTGATGGTTTTTCTCCTGATCGACGAAGCGATGAAGAGAACCAACAGTATGGTAATAACTATGGTACAAATTATTCTTCGTTTTACGATTCGAGAGAAGAACGCGGGAGCCTGATAAGTCACGGCTATGATCAAGAAGAGGATGAATCTAAAAGCTGCTGGTCTTCTATTTGTCCTGCGGGGGTAATGGATGCTTGGGAAGATTTCACTAGAAAATCTTCGGATCAGAAGTCGCTCTTTAATTTTGCAAACTCTCGCTTCGATCGTGATCAGGCTATTGGACAATACATACCTCAAGAATTAGACGAAGACATTTTGGAGATTCTTCGACAACAAGCTATAGCCGAGAATATTGTGTCGGCCGATATGGACGAAGCTGTTGTCAAAGAAATAATTCAAAACATCTGGGAACAAGCAAGTATTACCGCAACTGAGCATTATCTCCGTAAAGCTGATGCTATGTTGGCAGCGCGTAAGAGTACAGAGGACCAAGATAATCTTTTTACCGCTTGGAAGGGCGTTTCAACCGCTGCTGTTGGTATTGATGTTATTTTTATTTATTTTATGCAGTTTTCTGTTTATCTATTTTTAAAGGCAGCATATCAGGCATATACGCTGGATACTGATGATAATAGCTTTGCTTTAACTGTTTTGAGTGGTTTAGCTTGGGCGCTTGCTGTCATCAATACCTATACTGACCTGACGTTAATTAATCCAGCAGAAAATGCTCAAAGCTTGCTTGCATTAGGGTCTCAGATCAAGCGATTGTTTTTAGGAATGTTTGATGGTGAAAGAACTGCACCAGAGTTTCTAGAAACGATAGGTCTGCTTTCAGTTTTTACGATTGGCTCTACGTATTTTGGAATGGCGGATAATCAATTCCTTCAAGATGCTTTGGGTGTTGAAGCAGGAGAGACCGATTATATAATTCCATATAACGCAACCATCCTATTTCTCGCAGTTGTTTATTACAATGGTTGGTCCTTTATGGATTCACTTTTCGCTATGGAAGATATCTTTAAAGTAAGCAACTTGAAATTGCCAGACTTTAGGGGTTTTGCGCATATATTAAGTGACTCTACAACGTGGTTGATGAATACCGCAATACGTGGAGGGTCGGCGTACTTTATTGCGATGATTTATACTTCGTATTTTGGTTGTAGTGAGTCGGTTGCAAAAACGCATGCTTGGACAGCACTTGTGACGGCAGGGTTAACAAGTGGTCTCTTAGCACGGTATGTTCGTTCCTTTGGGCACAAATCAGTTTTACCAGGTTCTTATTATTACCCAATTTTGCAGCGTTTCAATGAAACGTTAAATGCAGTTGATTTTACTCCATCGCCAGAGTCATTGAGCATGTGGAAAGAGTCTATCAAGCGAGTATTTATTGCAGGTACGTGGGCAGCCCTCGGATATGCTGTTGGTTATAGTGTATCAAAAGATGGGTCACAGGCAGGACTTATTGCTGGTGTGTTGGGAACGCTCGAGTTGTTTAATGAATTGTATATTATGTGGGATCTTCATGTTCCTGCTGCATTTACGCAATTGCGCTCTAAAATTCAAGCAGGAGTTGAAAAACAGGTAGGTAAGTTGCTTGATATAGAATATCGTGTGATACATGAGAATGAACGTCTGCTGAATGAAGATTCAATTCGTTTAGCTTTTCAGGATGAAAAAGTAGAGGGTCAGCAGCAACAGCAAAACAATGATGATGCATTGGAAAGAAGATGGAATACTTTTGTTTCTTGGTGTCCTGCACTCAGACAACTTGGGCGTATTGGTTCTTATGCGGGCGTCATGATGGTGGTGATTGATACAGCATTTAATATGCAATTAGTTGCAGATGATCAAATGGATGATGGCAAGGTTGATTATGCTGCATATCGCACATGGTTGCCTGTTATATTAATTATGTCAATAGCAGTGTCGATGTATAGCGAATTGCCTTACGTTAGTAAACCGTTACTTGAAAATATTCCTAAAGCTAATAAATGGATTTATGACAAAGTGTCTGGTTTATGTGGTTGCGGTACCACTGAAGAAGCTGATCTTGTTGGAAGGCTGTCGTCGCGCGACGACAGTTTCGGCTGGGCTAATGACGAATCTAAGGATGATTTGTCAAATTCAAGTGATTCTGATTTCCAACAGTCTGATCATGGTAGGCTGTCTAGCTTTGACCATGGTAGTCAAGAAAACAAAGGTCTTTTGAGCAAGCTTTCTAGTTGTTTTTCGTCGGGTAAAAGTTCTGATGTCAATGATCTTGCGAGCCAACCTTATAGCGCCATGGGCTATGGTAATTCCGCCAACATGTAAAAATGTGCGCCTTCGGCGCGATGACATAACACCCTCACCCCTAACCCCTCTCCCGCTTGGCGGGAGAGGGGGGTGAGAAAAACAGCCACCGCACTGCAAACGAGAGAGGGTGAGGGGTTACAAATAAAAACCTTCCATCAAAAAATAATTCATCAGTCCCTTTCAAAACTCCACAACACATCTGTGCCGCTGCCAAGCATGCTACTATCGGTTTGCAAAGCAACGTGGCGGGAGAGTTGGTAACGCAAATACACGATATTTACCGGTACTACAAGGCCAACATTATACGTCAATGTTAATCGTTTCCCGATACGTTGACTCGCGACAAACGACGTACCTGATTCGATGCTATCTGTCTCAGGATTATATTCAGACGTTTCTTCAAAACCCACATCAGTCAACCCTAAATCTTTTTGTAATGATTTTTTAAAGTTAGTCAGTGCGCTGCCTGAGCCGCCGACATCTGCAGCGCTCAGAGCTTGAAAAATAATGGCAGATTGTGAGTTGCTCAGTTGCTCTTGTGAAAGCCCAAAGACAAGATAAGATAAAATGTCTTGTTGATTTAATCCGGCGGGTTCTGAGAAAAAATTAATGTTTGGTTGGTCTAAAGTGCCTTGCACATGAAGTCCAACAATTAATCCGCGTTGATAGCTGGGGATATTTGTTTGTGTGAAATCTGTCGTAATCTGGCGAATTGCGCGAATATCTAATTGTGGATTCGTGAGTGATCGAGTAAACAGAATGGAGCCGCTTTTTTCAATTCGTAAGTTTTGTCCGTATGCGCGATATGATCCGTGTAGTACATTCAGTTGACCACTGCCTTGCAAGGGGGTGCCTTTGCTTTGATTTAGGGTCATATTGCCTTCTAATCTTGCGTTTAATCCTTGGTAATGAAAGCGGATGTCTTGCGCATTGATCCCTAAGTTGATGAGGCTTTCAATGTTTGAGGTTGTCTCTATAGGTTTGTCATTTTTATCGACGTAAACGACATCACCAGGTAGGGTCACCGTGCTGCTAAAATCTTTCGGTTTAATTTTCGCTTTGGGGATATCAATATTACCCGTGAGTTGAAAAGCGCCCGGTTTGAATTTGAGCATAATGTCAGGTGAAGCAAGCAAGTAATATTCTTCGTTATTTAATAATAAAATATTTTTACCTTTGAGGGAGAGCCACGAGATTGGATTTTTTTTTCGGATGTTGGTTTCGCCTTTGATAACTAATTTATTTTTGGTATATAAAGAACCTTCAAGCGATAATTTACCATTTGAATAAAAGCGGCACGCCAGGTTGATCTTATTAAGCATGAGTGCCATATCATTGATATCAACATCTGCCTGGCTATCTTGGAGCAATACCATGCCTTGGAATTTAGGGTTCCATATAAAACCCTGCATGCTCAAGTGACCCGTTGCATGGCCTTTGGCATACACATGGCCTTTGTCGCCGGAAGAAAAAGCAGAAAGCTTAGGAATGTTGATTTGCCAAGCGACATTGGAAGATTTATTCAGCTCTCCTTTTAAAGAAAAGGTCGCGGTGTCATAGTGTGCGACGCTATCATGAAAATTGATTTCATTTCCATCGACTGAGATGTGCACATCGCCGGAGAAAGTTTTGCTAGAAAATACTCCTTGAAACTTCGATTGAAGCTCTAAACTGATAGTGTTATTTAATAATGCGAGAGGTTTCCATCTGAAGGAAAGGTGCGATGTTTGAAAACGGATGTTTTGGTATTGATATGATAAATTTGTAGCATCGATGCCTCGCCAAAGCGTTCCTTCAACGGTTTTATATTTCAAAGTGCCGGGGATCCACTTTAATAAAGTTAGCAAGCCTTCTTGTGTGCCGAGAAAATAATAGAAGGGTGTGATGATGATGGCGATGATGCTAATTATCAGCGCTAATCTGAGAGATAATGCGCTCAAAATCCGTTTGATCATAACCCTGCTCCAATGCTAAATTCAAAGCGTATGGCATTCGTGTCTTCTAGTGGTCGTGCTAAATAGGCTTCGATGGGTCCGATGGGTGAGCGGTACACGAGCCCGACGCCCGCAGATTGCTCCAACGCATCATCCCATTCATCCGTGGCATTTCCTATATCATAAAATATCGCACCATATAAATTGCCACGCAAGCGGTGTTGTAGCTCTACACTACCGACGCGTAAATATTTTCCTGGTCCTAAGTCTTGATAACCATAGCCACGTACGCTATTAATACCGCCTGCAAAATAGCGCAGCGTTAATGGAAATTTATCGTAGTTATTAGTAGTGGTTGTGCCGACTTGGCCCCGTAAAATCACAAATGCATTTCTGGTGACAGGGTAGAGCCATTTTGCCGTTAATTCCGCTTGGGCGAAAGTCATCGAAGAACTCGAGCCACCGCCGCGCGTCATCAGCGATATGCTCGTGCCACGTGTCGGGCTTAATGAATCATCCAGAGAAAGACGGGTCATTGTCCAACTAGGATAAAATACATTGACCGTTTGTGTTGGGTCATCGTCGATTTCGAATCGTTCGTGCAGTACATTCATACTGAGACTTGAATGATAAATTTGATTTATCGTTGTTTCGTAGCCCCCGCTGCCAGCAATAGAAAATGCTTCGCTATCGCCACTATGTTGATCAAACGTTTGTATGGTGCTACCAATAAAGTATTGGTTGCGTGCAGGTTCGCTACCTGGAAAATAATATTTTGCTGACAAGCCCGTGTTGACTTGCGAAAGATTGGTGAGTAATGAAAGATGCTGTCCACTCGCTGTCAAGCGATTAAAGTTAGCGCCGATGCTTGTGCGAAAACCTGTGTTAGTGCCAAAGCCTAAACCAAAGTTATATTGTTGTGACTTAGCCGGTGTTGTGTCGATTTTAATAGGCACATATTGATGTTTTGCGTTATCGATCTTAGGGTTTATGATGACGCTAGAAAAGTATTTGCTATTCGACAAATCAGTTTGTAGTGTTTGAATTTTTTGTGGGTCGTAAGGATCGCCTGCTTTAAAGTTCACAAATCGATGTAGTAACTTTTGGCTGTAAGGGCTTTCGTTGAATGTAACATCTCCGAAGTAATATCGATTACCAGTGTCGAAATGTAATATTACTGTTGCGCGGTATTGTGCAAGGTTGATTTTAATTTCGTGCGTAGTAAAGCGCGCATCCAGATAGCCAAGGTTTTGTGCCGCGTTGAACAGCATGGTTTGGGCATTCGCATAGTTTTGGCTGGAAAAGCGTTGTCCTTGTTTTAGCGGCAATGCTTTTAATTTTTCAAGTAACTCGGCATTGTTATACCCTTGTCCGGTGATCTGAATGTCGAGCGTGGTAATGATCAGTGGCGGACCTTGTTGGATATGAAATTGTGCTAGCCAATTGCTATTGTGATGCTGAAGTTTGTGATGGATCGTTGGTTTAAAGTATCCAAACGGCTGTAAAGCTTGTTCAATATTGCTAGGAGCTTCTTCATAAAATGCTTGGATGTCATCGGTCGAGGGTATGTTTCCATAGCTATTTTTCATGATATTGAGGCGTTGCGCTATATTATTTTTTGCCTGATGATTGTCTACACCGAGGACCTCATAAGTCAGCGTATTACTGCTCGCCATCACCGTGGTTACCACCATGGCAAGCGTCAGTAATAGAAGGTTAAATTTTTTAATAAATTTCAATGCCATACGTTTATTGTATCGGATGGCTGGGCGTGCCACAAGGTTTGACTTGCTTAGCGGGTTGCTTTAAAATGCAACAAATTGAAAGCTACAATAAACATGATTGGAGGCATTACCATGCATACTAGCCGCGAAGAATTGGTGTCTATTATCAAAGATAATATTAGTTATTTTAAATTTCATATACAGCATGGTGGTGTGAGTTGTATGGGCGGTACGCTCAATCCAGTCGAATTGAACGCACTAAGAAACTATGTATATGCGAGTGATTTTTCAAGGTTATCAGCAAATACTCATGCATTTTACAATCCTAGTTTTGCGGATTATGTTTACGAGATGAAAACATTGCTTGCTTTTCAAGAATACAAAATGAAGCGTAGAGTAGCTGGTAAGCTCGTGGATTCGGCGGATAAGCTTGATCGGTCGTCTACATTATATTTAATAGAGGACAGATTAATGCATCAGGATGAATCGGTTGATGTCAGTGCCGTTTTTGACGTCCTTGATAGATACCAGCATCAAAAACCAGAAGCTGGTTATGCATTGTTAGAGATATTTAATCGACATGAGAAAATCTATAACGCATGTTTTAATCTTGTAGGGCTTGGCCAGTTAGCGAAAAAGTGTGAAGAGTTGTTAAGATTAAAGCCTCAAACTGCACGGAGGATGTCGACAAAAGAGCATCCATCGGTCGATATTAAGTCTGAAGACTCAGAAGATTCTAGGGTGAACATCAGAAATGACTTGTACCAACGTATCGCATTTATCGCATCAAAAATAGACGCAGAAAAAGCCTATGAGTTTTATCCTAGTTTGTTTGATTTTCCGGATCGTTTTGAGTCAATTCTCCAAGATGATGGGATATGTAGTAACTATGATCGTGTTTTGGAATATAACCGCCTATTATTAATGCTAGAAATGGTAAACGCGATATTAGAGCTGCCAATGCTCTTAGAAGATCAAAAAACTGAATATCAAGGTATGCTTGATGATATTGCCCAAGTGGATTTGAAAGATTTAAAGAGTGGCGCGTTTTATCGGCGAATTGAGTCCTTAGATGATGTGCAATTTGCGACAGTTAAAATAACGGCTTTTGAAATATTTGCCGTCAACGGTATGCGTGCGCATGCTCAAGAAATACTATTGGCAGGCAAGAGGCATCATCAATATGGTCGTGCGATGTTAGGGTTTGCAGACCAGTTGCAGGCTTCTGTGCTTGAGTTTTTATCGGCTAAGGATTCTTCGGTGAAAAGAGATGGAGAATCTAAAGAGGAAGAAGAGTTTGACGAAGATGATTCTTTAGACATTTATGATGAATCTGGAGATTATCTTGTCAACACACAGAGCGACCGTTTGCAAAAAGCCAATATCGTTGACTTTAAGAATAATGTGGCATCGCGTCTTAAAAGCTTTGACGGGAAAGAATGCATCTCGCATCGGAAATATAGCTTTTGGCCAGATGTGCTTCGTCCTTCAACGAAGCGCGAAGAACGTTGGAATAATATAGAAGAATTCTGCAACAATTCTCGTGAAAAGAGTGAAACGAATGGTTCGGCAAATCATCCCTCTTCCTATGACCGTGTGTACGATGCAGATGATAATGATTTTTTACGTGATGCTATCTTGTTATATGAATCTGATTTGGAGGAAGATGGCCAACTCAGGAATTCTCAAGATGACACATTGTCTATTTAAGCATAATTCACTCTTGAAACTCTCCATATTGCCCATATCTTATATGTAGTTGCTCAGATGACTTTTGGGATTTACCCTCTCCCGGTTGTGGGAAAAGGGCAGTTCCATTTTACGACTGTCATCCTGTGGTTTATCCGCGGGATCTCTAAAAATCAATAACCTATGGTTATTGATTTTTAGTAAAAAGACAGCTCGCAACGCTTCCGGAATGGGGGCGGGGTAAGCGTGTGAAATCAACCGCAACATTATCACAAACACAGAAGGAGAGAAACATGACTGTAGTCGAACAAGCCGAAACCCTTAATTTTCAAACGGAAGTTAAACAGCTTCTCCACCTCATGATCCACTCGCTTTACAGCAATAAAGAAATTTTCTTGCGTGAGCTCGTTTCAAATGCTTCAGACGCTGCTGACAAATTACGCTTTGAAGCCTTATCAGACAATGCTTTGTTCGAGGGCGACGATCAACTCAAAATCCGCGTGAGCTTTGATAAGGACAAAAAAACCATTACCATCAGCGATAATGGTATTGGAATGAATCGCCATGAAATCATTGAAAATCTAGGTACCATTGCCCGTTCTGGTACGCGAGAATTTTTAGCGAAAATGACGAGTGAGCAAACCAAAGATTCTCACATGATCGGGCAATTTGGTGTGGGATTTTACTCTTCATTTATCGTTGCCAAACAAGTCGAAGTTTTCTCGCGTCGTGCTGGATTAAACCCTGAACATGGCGTCTATTGGAGCTCTGCCGGCGAAGGCGAATACCAATTAAAAAACATCGAAAAACAAACGCGTGGTACAGATATCGTGTTACATTTGCGTGATGATGAAGAAGAATTTTTAGATGATTTGCGATTACGAAATATCGTTCGAAAATATTCGGATCATATTGCCATACCTATCGTGATGGAAAAAATCGAAGCGAAGGAAGACGAAGATAAAGAAGAAACCGTTAATCGCGCAAAAGCATTATGGACAATGCCAAAGTCTAAAATTAAAGATGAAGAATATACTGAGCTTTACAAACATATTTCTCACGATTTTGAAGACCCATTGACTTGGGGCCATAATAAAGTCGAAGGAAACTTGCAATATACAAGCTTATTATACTTACCCAAGCGTGCGCCATTTGATTTATGGAATCGTGAGCATAAGCATGGTTTAAAGCTTTATGTGCAGCGCGTTTTTATTCTTGATGATGCCGAGCAGTTTTTGCCAATGTATTTGCGCTTTGTGAAAGGCGTTGTCGATACGAGTGATTTGCCTCTTAATATTTCGCGTGAATTGTTACAGAATAATCGTGTTATCGATAAGATGCATGCGGCACTAACCAAGCGTGTTTTGTCGATGTTAGAAGAGCTCGCCGAAAAAGATGTCGAAAAATATTATGCGTTTTGGGATGCCTTTGGACAAGTTTTAAAAGAAGGGCCAGCAGAAGATTTTGGAAATCGTGATCGTATTGCAAAACTCTTGCGTTTTGCTACCACGCACGATGATAAGCGAGACCAACGTGTTTCTTTTGATGATTATATCAAACGTATGCAGCCTAAGCAGGAGCATATTTACTATATCACTGCAGACTCTTTTGAAGCTGCGAAAAATAGTCCTCATCTCGAAGTTTTCCGTAAAAAAGGCATCGAAGTGCTTATTCTTTCGGATCGAGTCGATGAATGGTTGGTTGCGCATTTGGCTGAATTTGACGGGAAAAAACTTCAATCCGTTGCCAAAGGCGATTTGGACTTAGGTGAGTTGGAAGAAGAAAAAGACCAAAAGGCAGCAGAAGAAGATTTTAAATCTGTGGTTGAGCAAATGAAAGAAGTGTTAGGCGAGAGCGTTAAAGAAGTCCGTGTGACTTCGCGATTGACCGACTCTCCATCATGTATTGTTGTCGATGAAGATGAGATGGGCACGCATATGCAGCGTCTCATGCAGGCAGCAGGCCAGCAGATGATGGCTTCTAAGCCGATTTTTGAAATCAACCCAGAGCACCGTTTAGTGGCTCATTTGAAGTCTGAGCAGGACGATGAGCGCTTTGCTGAATGGACGCGCGTCTTATTCGATCAAGCAGTGCTCGCAGAAGGTGGCCAGTTGCAAAATCCAGCTTCATTTGTCAAAAGGGTTAATGCGTTATTGGGTGGGTAAGTTTGCAGTTTGCCTTTAAGTGGCCGTATGAAAAAACAGTGTCATTCCGCGGTTTGATTTTTTCTGTCATCCCGCGGTCTCTTTCTCCTGTCATCCCGCGGTTTATCCGCGGGATCTCTATAAATCAATAACCATATTTTA
The DNA here is from genome assembly GCA_046290385.1 of Gammaproteobacteria bacterium. Taxonomy (GTDB): domain Bacteria; phylum Pseudomonadota; class Gammaproteobacteria; order JAGOUN01; family JAGOUN01; genus JBKAGM01. Next base: position 2,684 of record JBKAGM010000028.1, on the reverse strand, counting down.
TTGATTTAAGTAAAGTGCCAGTTCGCAACGCTCCCAATCTGCAATCCAGCAGATTTCAGAGACCGGAATCCACTCTTCGCGTGACTCTCAAACACCCCATTGCGTGATCTCTCAAATTGACGTATAATTATACAAACCTTGACCAGGTCTAAAAAAGGGGTAGGGCTATGAGCACAAGCCAACAACTAACCGAAGAAGAACTCAACTCACGCTGGGTCCGCTATTTTTTAGGGCGTTTCGCCACCATGACCATCCATATTAATGATGATGATGCGACAGAAACTGAGCCTAGAGAAATCACCTTAATGCGTGGTAGTGAAAAATTTAAAATCGTCGATCGTGGTACAACACTTACCACATCACCGACAGCATTATTTGATGACGACCGAACGCTAACAGACGCCTTAGAAACGGCAAAAGCGATGGCGATTGAGGTGTATAACAACGGTTGGCAAGATATCGAAATCGAAGGTTATGACAAAATGGTCAGTCGCGCTTGGGTAGAGTTTCAAGCATTAGGTAATGTCTTTGGGTTTACACCCACCATAGGCAACTATGCGCCTACGGAGGATGATGTGCGACATTTAGAAAATAGAGAAGATCAGAGTTAATTTAACAAGAAAGAGGTGTAGTGATGGATGAAGATAATATTACCTTGAAGCATTTGATTGCAAGAATGTGGGACCTAAACACTCCAGAGTGGTTTCATAAGAATATTGAAGGTAAAAGAGCTCAGGAAATTGGAGCAGCGGTTGAAACTTTTAATACCAAAGTAGACACTGCAAAAAGTGAGCTTGATAAAAGTGTACCAGCTTTAGATGATGAATTATCAAATTTAAATGCCGATCATTTAGCTGGCTTAAATTTAGCTGACTTAGATTTAGCTGACTTAGATTTAGCTGGCTTAGATTTCGCTCGCTTAAAGGGCAATTGCCCCAATTTTTCCGACATTAAAGGCCAGATTGAGACGCTTCAAACAGAATTTGAACACAGGCTACCACCGGGTGTCAATTCTTACGACTTTACACTTAATGTCGATGTGTGTGTCAAGATGCTCAAAGCAGCTAGCGATTTGCGTAATCAGAAAAATCTTATTCTTGAACAAATAGAGAATCAGAAGAATGGCCTCTTAGGAGAAATATCTGAATATATAGAAGAGCAAAAGAAAAATCATCAAGCAAGTGATGACCCACTTACCAATGAGCAGATTGAGAAATTTGAGGGTCAAGAGCAACTTTTAAGAGAGTGGTTCGAAGAGCATTTTGATAAAAGATCAACTGCTGCGAAGGAGTACTTTAATGCATTCGAACAAGGCGCTGTTGACTTACTTTCAGTATATGGACGTGTTCATCATGAGTTAAATGAGTTGAATGTTATTCAGCGCTCACAAAGTAATGAAGGCACCGTAGTAGGTCAAGAAAGTGCTGGTGTTTCAAATAATATTGAATATTTTCAAATTGGCTTCAATGACGTACAGTTTTTTTGGCAGGCAAAGATGGGAGCAGCTATATTGAGGTCTTTTGGTTGTCGTCCCTTAGAGCGTGGTTCTCAGGTGCCAGTTGAGTTTAAGAATGGCGACTTCTATATTAACCCTCTTGACTATATGCAATTAAGGGATTCAGGCAAGAAGGGTTATTGGTCTTATGTCGCAAAAAAATGCTTGGATGAAGGGATTGCTGAAATAGGTGTTAATGCTAAGTATCCGATAGAAGATCAGCTATTGGCTGGAAAGGTTTTGCAGAAGAATGGTGTGAAATTGAAAAGCTCTTTTTTTGACAGCCTTGATAAAAGATCCCTTTCTCGCTCTGAGCTGAAAAAGCTTCAAAAATTACGCGATAAAAATGAGGAGATAACGTCCGAGATTAGTCTGGATGATGGTAACCGCACACAAGCAAAAACGAAAGCGAACCAGCATCTTGGCACGAACTTTTTCTACAATCAAGTTGCGAAGAAAGATGGAGAGCTGCGTCGAGAGATGCGTGCTAATTCGCAGAATAGAGAAGAGGGAGAGGAGGTGAAGGGGGAAGATAATATAGAAGCCATAACAAACTTTAGTCTTGAGGAAATGAACTTCCCGCAAGTTGATCGAGAAAATGAGCATGACGTTAGTCAATCTATTAGGGCATCTATTCAGTACGCAAAAGAGGCTACGACTCTTTATGGTCAAGCGCGCAAAGATGCCGAAAGTTTGCCTGATGAACAAAAAGATAAGGTGCTTCATAGCCTTGGGCTTCGAGAGAATGGAATTAAAGAGAAAGCCGGTCAGATTCTCACTGCATTGCAAATGCAGAGTCGTCAAGGTAACGAACTTGCGGGGCAATTATTCCAACAATATGGACCGGAGTTGCAAAATATTCCGAGACGCCTCGATCAGTCAATGATGCCGCAAACTCCTCAGCAGCCGCAGCGTCCTCAAATGTAGATAAAAAACCGTTGCACCGCAGTTTATCTCCGGGGTCTCTATGTCGACAAAAGAGATCCCGCGCATGAAGCGCGGGATGACAGTATTTTTTGAAAAGATTATTTCAATGTGCGGTTGATAGGACGCTTTTGAGCTCTTATAAATGTAGGGTGAGAAATCGTGCTTGACCATGGTGCAACTACATAGTAAGCTTCCCCGCAAATGAATGTGGGGTCTATTAGGACGCTTTCGAGTTATTATAAATGTAGGGTGGATTAGGCGC
>JBKAGM010000027.1:0-25623 GCA_046290385.1 Gammaproteobacteria bacterium | reverse complement strand
ATGTATACTGGCCCGTCTCTAGGGCATGAAGGATAATTTCCTTTGATGTTCCTGGAATAATCATATTGATCTCCTTTTTTCCGTTTAGTGCTCGGTTATGATATAGTCTCTTAAGATTGATTAACCGTGCTTATGAGTCATTAAAACATATGGATGATTCATGCATAAGCAACACGAAAGGCGCACATTTGAGGTACACTATTTGTGCGCATGAATGTTGGCCTTCAAATGTCGTGGACTTTAACTGTATGATTGATATAGAGATTGAGGATACGGTATCTCTCACCTCTACGACGGATAGTACACAAGATAACAACGCTCGCTGGTCAAACCAGGATAATGCGGCGTTTTATGAAAATGTTACCGCTCAAGGGCTGCAAGAGCTTGCGGAAAAAGCAGGACTTTGTGCTGGTTGTGACATAGATCCATTGTGGTCATATATCAAGAATGCATCTTCTTTGCTGGAAGTCGGGGCTGGTTATGGGCGGGTTATCGATGCATTGTTGAAGCGCCAATTTGCTGGAAAAATTACTGCTTTAGAGCGCAGTCAGTCACTCTTCACGTATCTTCAAGACCGCTTTAGCCATGATCAAGTGGATCTACATTATGCGGATATTTTGTCTTATTGTGAAAAAACTGTAAAAAAATTTGATGTGATTTTATTTTTGTGGTCTGGGATTGCAGATTTTCCTCAGGATGAACAATTAGAGCTTGTTAGAGTCTTGTCCAGACGGCTTAGGAAAAATGGAATGTTGATTATAGATGCTCTTCCAGGATTTGTTGTGCCTCTTTGTTCAGAAAAAACGAGCTTTAAAGATGCATATAAATTGTCACATAACAATAGTGTTGTTTATATGCAGAATATTTTTTTTGAAAATATTAAAAAATATGCGAGGATATCTAAATTTAAAAAAATAGGGTCCTATTCTTATTTTACTGACTCTGATAGGGAAAGAATGACATACATTTTATTTTCATGATTTTGTTTTTTTATGAGATATTCTAATGCAGCCTTTCACAAATGTGCACATGTCAGGAAACGCATCATATTTTTCGCCGTCTAGAGTAGTCAATAAGCCTGGGTCATCATTTACTATTTCTTTGCTGTTTTTCATCCCCGCGTGTAATTCGACATTATTATGAAAATAATCAAATTGCACGGAATGAAATAGATCATGCATAGGGGTGTTTTTAGTTTGGTATTTGTTAGAAAGAATTTCTAACTCATAGCGAATCAATAATGAGCGTATCTCATGTAAATCTTGTATGAAGCTCGTTCGTGCGCGCGAGCTTTTTCCAAACTCCATCGCGGTAGGAAATTGCAAGGAGTAGTAGACGGGAGGGCCATGATGTTCATCCATTTTAAAAGTCGCTGGCGCCATAATAATAGGTGGATATCCACGGATGTCGTAGATTTCCTTGTAAATTTTTTGTAGGCCCGCGATAGGGCCGCATATGTTATCTCTTGTGGGCGCAATTGCGGGTTGGGCGCCAACACCCACATACATTAGAAACTTTGCAGTATCACAGATGTATGCGCTGGGTTTTCCTTGATAGCCTTGCAAGATCAAAGAGTAGATTAAGTTCCACATTGGTTGATTGCGAGTGGCCTCTGAACCTTTCCAGGCCATGCGGTGTATGTGGTAGTAAAATTCATTCCATGTTAGGTCATCTAGGTGTTCAAACCATTTGTTTGAAAAAAATAATATTTCCGCATCCCATGGTTGCGGGAAGTCTGGATGTTGAGCTAATCCTTTAAAAACTTCCCAATGTGACATGAGGTTTGTTGGGGTTTGTGCCTGTAGATCGAATTCTTTTTTTAATTTCATGTGTTTTTTGGCTTCTGAAATTTTGGGAAGCATAAACATGGAGCGTGCTCCTGCGGCCATGTCCCAAATAAATTTAGGTTGATAGGATTTTTCTGGATTTAAAGTTCTGTAGGTCCCAATTATCGCGCCTCTTGGAATTATTCCATCTAAAAAAGGTACTGTCCGATCAGGCAGTGTTAAAAAAATTTCAAATGAGTTTTTCAGCACCATACTTACGGGGTTTGACTCTAGGTTATAACTAATGGCATTTTTGATTTTTGGATCGACATCGGGGTCTGACAGTGGGACTAAGCGGCCATCTTTGCCTGCTGGGATCATCAGTTCGGCTTTTTTTAATACTTGGCTGCCAAAAGGGTAGCTGCATTTAACAAAAAAATGATCGTCGCTAGGGGAGAGTTCATCGATGACTTGGGCGAGTTTAGGTTGAAGCTTGGCAAATTGGCTCCTGATTTCAGGCCAAGTGACGACGCTTAGCTTACCTTTTTCTTGGTACTTCATAGCATTCCTCCTGGTTCCGTGCTGTTCAATATTATAACACCATTTTTTGGTAACACAAGTGTTTACTTGCAGTGAGTGTTGCGAGCTGGCTCTTTACTAAAAATCAATAACCATAGGTTATTGATTTTTAGAGATCCCGCGCATAAAGCGCGGGATGACAGGCTTTTTTACGCGGGATGACAGGCATTTTTGCGCGGGATGACGGTTGTAGGATGCAACAGCCCTTTACGCGGTGCGGTTGGTGGATTAGGCACCGTTGCGCCGCAATTTAACAGCTGCGCAGCACACGCGCCAACTATGGCTCATCGCAAACGCGTTATGTTAGAGTTAAAGGAAGTGTTACAAAGTCGATTTTAGAGATCCCGCGCATAAAGCGCGGGATGAGATAAGAAGTTAAGCGCGGGATGAGATAAGAAGTTAAGCGCGGGATGAGATAAGAAGTTAAGCGCGGGATGACAGAAGAAGTTAACTGCGGCATGACAGAAGAAGTTAAGCGCGGAATGAGAGAAGAAGTTAAGTACGGGATGAGAAAAGAAATTATGCGCAGTATGACAGAAGAGTTTAAATGCAGGATGACAGCTGCAGAGTGCAATAGAGCGATTTAGGAAAATCCTATGGAATTACATCATCCAAAACCCTTATGGGCGCTTGCGTTCGGGAAGCTATGGGATACGTTTAGCTATTACGGAACGCTAACGATTTTAACGCTATATCTTATTCACGTTTTTCATTTAGCACAGGGAAATAGCTATTCGATTTATGGTGCTTACGCAGCACTTGCTTATTCCATGCCTATTTTGGGTGGCATCGTTGCAGATCGTTGGATTGGATGCAGGAATGCTTTGATTACAGGGTGTGTTCTCAATATCGTTGGCAATCTGATGCTTGTATCGTTTCATCGTTATTTTTTTTGTCTTGGATTAGCGACGACACTCCTCGGCACAGGTCTTTATAAAGGAAACGCTTTGCATTTGGCAGGAAATCTATATCCTTCGGGACATGATAAAAAAGAGAGTGGGTTTACCTGGATTTACGTCTCGATCAATGTGGGTGGTATGTTGGGGCCTTTGGTTTACGGTTTTATCGTGACATACTGGGGCTGGAATTACGGATTTTTATGTAGCGCGTTAGGTATTACTGTAGGTTTTATCTGGCTGTTGTTAAATCTCCATACGCTAGAGGCGTATGATAAAAAGCTCGTTCATACAAATAGCACGGTCTATACGTCTATTTATATAAGTATATTATTATTAATCATATTGATAAGTTTGCCATTCTATTATTATACGCAAATTAATTTCGTTATCTTTGTCGCGTTTCTTGTCGCTTTGCTTTATATTTTTGCGTCGATCTGTAGGCATCATAGCGAGGCTCGAAAGCGGTTGACGGCGTTGATTGTCTTTTGTTTTTTAGCCATGTTTTATTTTATGGCGGGCTTACAAACGGGCGCTACGGTCACTTTATTTATTCAGCATAAAATTCAAGAAGGCGTTATTCATACGTCGTTGCCTGCAAGCACGTTCAATACTTTGTATTGCTTGTGCGTTATTGTGTTAGCACCGCTTTTTGTTTATTTATGGAAGTGTTTAAAAAGGCGAAATGTAGTTTTGTTAGCGCCACAGAAACTTGTTGTAGGTATTGTGTTAGCCCTGTTTGGAATCACGATGTTTTACGTAGCTTCTGTAACGTCATTTGTTCTCTTGAGTATTTTCCTTGGGTATTTTTTATTGAGTGCGGGTGAAGTGGCGATTGCACCATCGGCATATACGCTCATTAGTGATTTAGCGCCCATCGGGATGAAGGGCACAATGATGGGTTCATGGTTGCTCTTTATTGCGATGGGTGGTTACTTGAGTAGTGTGCTCGCGCGTTTGTCGCATGCGATAGCGACGTTCTTGCCATGGCACTTTGCAGCGTTTTCAGGAGAGTTTTTGGTTATCGATGGTTTTGTTCTTGTGACGGTGATTTTGACGGTTCTTGTTAATAAGGGATTTCTTCAAAAGGCGATAAGCAGTCTTGTTTAGTTTTGTTGCTTTTGTGGGTCCCGCGGATAAACCGCGGGACGTGGAGCGAGGGTGCGGGCGTCGGGCGGAAGGGACTGTTGCACTCTACGACCGTCATCGCGCGATTTATTCTTTTCTATCATGCTGCGGTTTATCCGCGGGATCTCTAAAAATCAATAACCTATAGTTATAGATTTTTAATGAAGAGTCAGTTCGCAACACTCCCGGAAGAGAGGGCGAGGTTGAGGGTTTTCCCTATTGCGAAACAAAACATTTTGCCTTATCATTGATCATATGACCTAGAGGAAGGTCGATATCTAGAAAGGAGTAATCTATGGATACAGGGATGGTCAAATGGTTCAATAGTGCCAAAGGATATGGTTTTATCACGCCTGACGAAGGGAGTCGCGATTTATTCGTCCACTATTCTGACATTCAAGCCGCCGGTTATCGCAACTTAGAAGAAGGCCAGCGTGTTGGGTATGAATATTCTGATGGTCCAAAAGGTCCTCATGCCAACAATGTGGTGCTCATCGAAGATGATGCAGAGCCAGGCAACCAAAAAATGGAAACAACATCTCACGATAAAGAGACCGTCGCAGCTTAACGATAAAACCGCATCCAACGGTTTTGTTAGTTTTCTAGAAAGCGTTGTGGTATTTTTTCGATGCTGTGTTTTCATACATGTTCTGTTGATTTTTTGAAATTCAATGCCCTATAATAGTTTCATTAGATTTGTAGTATTCGGAGTCTCTTCTTGAAGCTTTCTTTGCGACATGAAATATCATTAATGTTACTAGTTAAAGTTATTGCGCTTGGCATTATTGGTTATTGTTTTTATGCGCATCCTATCGCCGATCATTTAAAGTCTCCTGATATAAGGTCCCATTTTATCAAGAGAGGTTAAATATCATGGTCGCTGATACCGCAGTTTTGTTATCACGATGGCAATTTGCCATGACAGCAATGTATCACTTTATTTTTGTTCCGTTGACGCTAGGGCTTTCTGTCATGCTTGGTATTATGGAAACCGTTTACGTGATGACACGACGTGAGATTTGGAAGAAGATGGTTCAATACTGGGGTATCCTTTTTGGCATTAACTTCGCCATGGGTGTTGCAACTGGCGTGACGATGGAATTTCAATTTGGCACGAACTGGGCCTACTACGCGCATTATGTCGGTGATATTTTTGGTGCCCCATTGGCGATTGAAGGTTTGATGGCCTTTTTCCTTGAGAGTACTTTGGTCGGTTTGTTTTTCTTTGGGTGGGATAGGTTGTCACCTATCGGGCATTTAATTGTGACCTGGCTTGTCGCATTGGGTTCGAGTTTTTCCGCTTTGTGGATTTTGATCGCAAATGGATGGATGCAAAACCCTGTCGGTGCACAATTTAATTTTGAAACGATGCGCATGGAGTTAACGAATTTTGCTGATGTCATTTTTAATCCGGTAGCGCAAGCGAAATTTGTTCACACCATTAGCGCGGGGTATGTCACCGGCGCAATGTTTGTTTTATCTATCAGTGCTTATTATCTTTTAAGAAAGCGTAATGTTGAATTTGCAAAACGTTCTTTGGTTGTTGCAATATCTTTCGGATTGGCATCAGCTTTGTCTGTCGTTGTTTTGGGGGATGAAAGTGGGTATTTAGCTAACCAGCATCAGCATATGAAAATTGCGGCGATGGAAGCTATGTGGAATACAGAGAAAGCGCCGGCATCATTTACACTTTTTGGATGGCCAGATGAAAAAACACATACTACAAAGTATGCTATACATGTGCCTTATATGCTTGGTCTGATTGCAACACGCTCTTTAAATGAACCTCTGCCAGGCATTAATCAGCTTGTAAGCAAAGTGCAAAAAGAAGAGATTCCTCGCGGGATAAAAGCCTATAAAGCACTTCAATCGATCGAGAAGAATGGTGTTACTCCTGAAACGAAAAAAACGCTGCAGGAGAATCAAGAGTATTTAGGTTATGGTTTGTTATTGAAGCAGTTTACAGATCATCCTGAAACGGCAACACCAGAGCAGATTAAAAAAGCTGCTTGGTCGACTGTCCCTTCGCAAATGGCATCGATTTTTTGGTCGTTTAGATTCATGGTAGGGCTTGGTTTTTATTTTATTCTTTTATTTTCTATTGGTTTTTACTTGCATGTGCGCAATAAACTAAACACGAGATGGTTTTTGATTCTTGCTGCATTTAGTTTACCGCTGCCTTGGATTTCAGCAGAGCTCGGTTGGTATGTTGCTGAGCATGGACGTCAACCTTGGGTGATCGAAGGAATTTTACCGACATTTTTGGGTTCATCAGATCTGCCAGTCTCAGAGCTTATTGGTTCTTTAGCAGGTTTTGTTGGTCTTTATACGATATTGGCTATCATCGAGCTTTATTTGATGGTTAAGTATGTTCGAAAGGGACCAGAAGGTACAGTCATGCAACAATCTAATCCATCGCAAGGAGAAAAATAAATGTTTGATTATGAAATTATGCGAGTCATATGGTGGGTGCTGTTAGGTGTTTTGCTTAGCGGGTTTGCTATCATGGACGGTTTCGATTGGGGTGTCTTAGCGCTGTTACCTATCGTTGCAAAAAAAGATACGCAAAAACGCGTTTTGCTTAACTCTGTTGGTGCTGTGTGGGAAGGTAATCAAGTGTGGATTATTCTAGGCGCGGGTGCTATTTTCGCTGCGTGGCCTACGATATATGCCGTCACATTTTCAGGGTTTTATTTGGCGATGTTGTTGGTGTTGCTCACCATGATCATTCGTCCTGTTGGGTTTAAATATCGAAGCAAGATCACGCATCCTTTTTGGCGAACAGCTTGGGATTGCGCATTAACCTTCGCTGGATGGGTGGGGCCTTTGGTTTTTGGTGTGGCTGTTGGTAATGTGATGTTAGGTGTGCCGTTTGATTTTACTGCCGATATGCATTTTGTTTATCGGGGTACGTTTTTTGGATTATTTACACCGTGGACATTGTATTGTGGTGTGATGGCAGTGGCGCTCTTTGTTATGCAAGGAGCCTATTATCTTATGACTAAAACGAGTGGCGATATTTATGCAAGAGCAAGAAGTGTTTCGCGTATCGCAACTTTGGTTGTGCTCGCTTTGTTTTTGGCCGGCGGAATCTGTGTGATGCATTTAAATGGATATGTGTTGTCTCAACCAGTCGATCACTTCGCACCTTCTTCGCCTTTGAATAAACTTGTCGCGACACAACAAGGTCAGTGGCTAGAGAATTTTAGACAGATACATTGGTTAATCATCGTGCCAGCCTTGGGGGTGATTGCATTGCTATTCGCCTTGGTTGCAAAAAAACAATCTTCGATGATGCAAAAGCTTTGCTTGGTGTTGAGTAGTGTTGGGATTTTTTGTGTGATTTCAACGGTAGGGTTATCAATGTTCCCATTTATTCTACCTTCATCCCTGAATCCGAATCATAGTTTGCTTGTTTGGGATGCATCGTCGAGCTTGATGACGCTTAGGTTGATGTTGTTTGCGACAGTAATTTTCTTGCCTGTGATTTTAGCGTATACGGCGTGGGTTTATCGTGTGATGCGTGGTAAATGGGGCGAGTCAGATATTGAAAAAAATGAGCAATCAGTATATTAAGAATTGAGGTGATTATGTGGTATTTTGCTTGGATATTAGGTTTAGGGTTCGCTTGTGCTTTGGGTGTTATTGCCGCGTTGTGGTTTGAGTTGCGCTCAGAAGATTAAGAAGCTTGTCGAATCATGCTTTCAATTTTTGCCTGTGCTAATTCATATTGCCGCTGTTGAGCGGTTTTATAATCAGGATAAGGTCCCGCTTGCAAGCGGTAAATCGTTCTGCCGGTTGTCTTTGAAGTAATAGAATCGATGCTGGTATCTAATCCTAATAATTGCAACCTTGCCTGAAGTTTTTCAGCAGGATCTTTTGTATAAAATGCACCAAGTTGTAGAAAATAGCTATGTTGATCGGGAGTATAGCTTGGTTTCGGTGTTGTTGTATCGGCTTGCACCTTCATGTTCGACAGCATAGAGTAAAATTGAAATTGAACTTCAGGAAGTGGTTTTTCTTTCTTCGCCTCAAGTTGTTTGAACGTTTTTGTAGGTTTGGCTTCGATGACGATGGGCGATTGATTTTGTGTGTGCGAGTTAGAAAAATGCCAATAGGCAAAACCGCAGACGGCAGATAATACGATGAAAGCACTTAATAAAATACGCCATTTAGGTGATTTTTTTACTTCTTTTTTTGTAGTTCTTTTTGCGTAATCTCTCGGCATTACATTTTCTCCGGTGCGCTAACACCTAACAATTCTAAACCATTTTTGAGCACTTGTCTTGTCACACAAATTAGGTTCAATCGCGCATTTCTGAGATTTTCATCCTCGATGATAAATTTCTCCGCATTATAGTAAGCATGCAGGTCATTCGAGAGTTCGCGCAGATAAGTTGCTAATAAATGTGGTTCATAGTTTATGCCAGCTGTGCGAATGCAGTCTTGGTATTTGTTTAGTTGGTTGATCAACGCTTCTTCATGTTTGCTCGTGAGCAAGTCGAGGTGAGTATTCCCTGTCTTTAGGTCGTGGGAAAGTTTCCGTTCCTCTAATTGCTTCATCACGCTACAAATGCGCGCGTGAGCATATTGGATGTAGTAAACCGGATTTTCATTGCTTTTGGATTTTGCTAAATCTAAATCGAAATCCATGTGCTGCTCATTTTTTCGCATGACATAGAAAAATCGTGCAGCATCGTTGCCGACTTCTTCTCGCAATTCGCGCAGCGTGACAAATGATCCGCTGCGTGTCGACATTTGTACGCGTTCACCACCACGATAGAGGATGGCAAATTGGACGAATAATACGTGATAATCATCAGTGTTGTGGCCAAACGCTTGTAGTGATGCAGCGATTCTGGGGGCGTAGCCATGATGGTCCGCGCCAAAAATATCGAGCACTTGTCCATATCCTCTTTCGAATTTGTCGACGTGATAAGCTAAATCAATACCAAAGTAAGTAGGTGAACCATTTTCTCGAATGACAACACGATCTTTTTCATCGCCAAAATCAGTCGCTTTAAACCATAGCGCGCCATCTTTTTCATAAGTGTGTTGGTTGTCGCGCAAGAAATCGATAGCTTGATTAAATGCACCTTTGTACACGAGTTGAGATTCATGGAACCATTCTTGATAGGTAACGCCGAATTCTTCTAAATCGTTTTTAATGTCACTTAAAATGCTTTCCGTCGCGAGGGTTAATATGTGTTGATAATTCTCTTCGCCAAGTAATGCCTTTGCGTTAACGATTAACGCATCAATGTGCGCTTCTTTGTCGCCTTCGCCATTGTTGCCTTGATCTAAAGGAACATCTTCATAAACTTTGTCCAGAGGCTGTACGAAAGATTCATCTACTTCGCCATAAAGTGTCTGTGCGATGTCGATGACGTAATTTCCTTTGTAGCCGTTACTAGGGAAGTCAATATTTTCCCCTGTCAATTCTAAGTAGCGTAACCAGACGCTAGTAGCGAGAATATTCATTTGGCGTCCGGCATCGTTGACGTAATATTCGCGATGAACTTTGAAACCGATGACGCTGAGTAAGTTAGATAATGAGGCGCCAAATGCTGCGCCGCGTCCATGACCAACATGCAGCGGCCCCGTTGGGTTGGCGGAAACAAATTCGACCATGATTTTTTGGCCTTTGCCTAAGTCGCAATGACCAAATTTATTTTTTTCTTCAAGAATCGTTTTGACAATAGCGCTGGTTGCTTGATTTGAGATGAAAAAATTAATGAAGCCGGGGCCCGCGATGTCGGTTTTTTCTATCATGCCATTTTGAGGTAGATGTTCGATAATGATTTGAGCTAATTCTCTGGGATTCATAGATGCTTTTTTTGCAAGAGTGAGTGCTAAGTTCGAAGAGTAGTCGCCAAATTTTTTATCTTTTGTGAATTCAACGTGAATAGGGTGATCATTGGCGATAGAGATTTTTTTTTGATCTGCCACAGCCTGCAATGCCGTTTTTAATAGCATTTGTAGTTGTTTTTTCATAACTATTCTTCTTCAGTTTCAGCCGGAACGCGGTAATCACATTCTTTTTGAGGGCAAACGTATTCTTCGCCGCGACGTTTGGTAACTTTAAACGTCGTAATAGGCCATTTGCATTTCGGACAAGGTGTTGGTAATGGCTTGTCCCAAGTGGCGTATTTGCACTTTGGATAACGTTCGCAAGAATAAAATATTTTTCCATAGCGGGATTTGCGTTTAAACATATTCGCTTGTTTGCACTCCGGACATTGTACGCCAATGTCTTCTGGTTTTTCTAAAGGCTCGATATGTTTGCATTCTGGGTATCCGCTACAGCCGATGAATTTGCCATAGCGGCCATGCTTGTAAATGAGTTGTGATTCGCATTTAGGGCACGTGCGTCCTTCGACAACTTCGGGTTCTGAGCTGCCTTTTTCGGCATCGAGGTTACGCGTATATTTACACTCAGGATAATTTGTGCAGCCTATGAATCGGCCATTTCGACCTAAGCGAATCGATAAAGGCTTCCCGCAGTCGGGACAATTCTCATCGAGTTTTTCTTGAGTAACGTCTTTGCGTTCTACCGTTTCCTCAATTTTTCCGATGAGATTGACAAACGGCTTCCAGAAATCTTTTAGTAGCGGTATCCATTTTTTCTCACCGCGTGCGATGGCGTCGAGTTCGTCTTCTAAGTTAGCCGTAAAATCATAATCCACGTATTGCGTAAAATAATTGGTTAAGAACTTATTGACGATGCGGCCAACATCACTAGGCGTAAAACGTTTCTTGTCTAGTGTTGCATATTCGCGATTCAATAATGTTGCGATAATTGATGCGTAGGTTGAAGGGCGGCCGATGCCATGTTCTTCTAGTGTTTTCACAAGGCTGGCTTCGGTGTAGCGTGGTGGTGGTTCGGTGAAGTGCTGCAAGCATTCGATTTCTTTCAGCTTAACCTCGTCGCCAACATTCATGTCTGGCAAGAGTTTTCCATCGCTATCATCTTGTTTGGCATCATCGGTGCCTTCGGTGTAGACGCGGATAAAACCTGGGTTAACAATCGTCGAGCCATTGGCGCGAAAGATATGTTTTTTGCCGCATGCTAAGTCGACAGCAACGGTATTGACTGTTGCGTGAATCATTTGGCAGGCGACGGTTCGTTTCCAAATCAGTTGATATAGTTTGAATTGATCGCTCGTTAGGGAGTGTTTAATTTCTTCTGGAACGCGATATACCGATGTCGGACGAATTGCCTCGTGTGCTTCTTGGGCGTTTTTCGATTTGGTTTTGTAAACGCGAACATCCTTAGGACAATCTTTTTCACTGTATTTTTCTTTAATGAAGCGTCGAATCTCTTCGACAGCTTCTTGTGCAAGTGTAACCGAGTCTGTACGCATATAGGTGATTAAACCTTCGGCGCCGGTGCCAACGTCGATACCTTCATAAAGCTGTTGTGCGGTGCGCATGGTGCGAGATGCGCTGAAGCCGAGTTTTCGAGAGGCCTCTTGTTGTAAAGTCGATGTGATAAAAGGTGGTGATGGTTGGCGTTTTCGCTGTTTCTTGTCGACTTTAACAACGGTGAGTATGCCTTTTGCGGCAGTTTCTAATGTTTTCTTCGCTTGTGTTGCTTGTTTTTCTGTCGTGATGCTAAATTGTTCGAGTTTTTCATCTTTGTAAATAATGAGTCGAGAGTCAAATTTTTGTTTGTCGAATTCGTTTTGAGAATGAATGGTCCAGTATTCTTGTGATTCGAATTTTTCAATTTCATCTTCACGTTCGCAAAGTAATCGTAATGCGGGACTTTGCACGCGTCCTGCCGACAAGCCGGTGCGTACTTTTTTCCATAATAATGGAGATAGGTTAAAACCAACGAGATAATCCAAGGCGCGTCGTGCTTGTTGCGCATCGATTAAATCAATAGAAAGTTCTCGTGGAGTTTTAACAGCTGCTTGAATCGCTGATTTTGTGATCTCGTGAAAAACGACGCGGTGTACGCTTTTGTCTTTCAATGCGCCTCGCTCCTTTAAGAGTTCGGCAACATGCCAAGAAATCGCTTCCCCTTCGCGATCAGGGTCAGTTGCGAGATAAAGTGTGTCAGCTGTTTTCATCGCTTTTGCAATAGCGGCAACATGCTTTTCGTTTTTTTCGATAGGGTGATACGTCATTGCGAAGTTATTGTCAGGATCCACGGCGCCTTGCTTGGGAAGTAAGTCGCGGACATGTCCATAACTGGCAAGCACTTGAAAGTCTTTTCCAAGATACTTTTTAATCGTTTTCGATTTTGCTGGTGATTCTACAATAACGAGGCTTTTTGGCATATCAATGCAACCTTTTTTTGTCGTGGAGTAGGACAAACTCTCTCATAAAGTTTGATTTGCTCTTATCGGGAAAGCTCATTAGTACCATTAGAATGATCCACTTGAGCCTATCGACATCTATTTCATCTTGACTTAAAGCAAGCGCTTGGTCAATGACTAATTCTCGGGTTTGGCCATCAAGAATATCAGCTTGCTCTAAAAAATTAATTAATCCTCTGCACTCGGCATTTAAATGTTGACGCTCCCATGGAGCAAAGGTGCGATTTGTTTTATGCTCGCGGATAACGATCGGAAGGTGTTTTTTTGAATGGCTGAGGTTGTTTAGCCAACGAATGGCTTCTTTTATATCGGTATCTGGATAACCATGGCTACGTAGTTCGAAGAATAGCTTATCGCCGTCGATTTTAGGGCGAGGCACGTTTTCCATATAATTTTCATAAACATACATTAAGATATCGATCATAGATTTACCGCTTTATATATCCTCCAGGGGTTGAAGTGATCAAGCCCTGACATTCCAAGTGAAGGAGCATAGAACAAACTGACGCAAAATCCAAGCCAGTTTTGTCAATTAAGTTGTCAATATCGATCGGATGGTCGTCAAAATACCTCAAAAGAGGGTGATTAGGCAATTTATCTTGTTGTTTTGTCTTGGTGCTTGAGGATATTTCGAGTCGAAGCTCCTGTAAAATGTCATCCACGTGTGTAATGCACTTCGCGCCATCTTGAATAAGCTTTAAGCAACCTCTCGCAAGCGTATTATTCACCGAGCCAGGTAGTGCAAAGACATCCCTCCCCTGTTCCGCAGCAAGCCGTGCGGTGATCAAAGAGCCGCTTCGCACGGTCGCTTCAACCACGAATACCGCCTGGCTTAACCCGCTGATGATCCTGTTGCGCATAGGGAAATGTTGTGCAGCTGCTGTGGTGCCTAGGGGGAACTCGGACACGAGCGCTCCTTGCTTGCCAATCTTTTCGTAAAGTGTCTGGTGTGATCTTGGATAACAGATATTTACGCCGGTGCCTAAAACGGCAATGGTCTTTTGTTTTGATTCTAAAGCGCCTGTATGGCTCGCACCATCGACACCAAGCGCCAAGCCGCTAGTGATGATGATTTTTTCACTGAGCTGTCTTGCATACATTCTTGCGAGTTGCTCACCTTGGGGTGTTGGATTGCGACTGCCAACCATCGCCAATTGTGGGCGCAGTAGCAAATTGGCATCACCTATTATAAAGAGTGCGAGCGGAGGGCGAGCAATTTCTTTCAATTGAGAAGGGTAGCGGTCATCTTCCAGATGAATGAAGTGGTGGCTTGTGGCCTTTAGCCAAGCGATGGCATTTTGAATTTTTTCGACAGGCGGTTTTTTAATGCTTGCAATAATAGTGTCGGGAACTTTAAGAGATTTAAGTTGAGCATGAGGTGCTTTAAAGATTCCTTCAATGCCGCCAAGTTGTCGAGAAAGTTTTTCATACGTCGCAAAACCAAAACCGTTGGTATGTACGGCCGCGAGCCAATGTTCGATGTTGTTCATGGAGGTTGTTAAAGAGTTAAATGAGAGGTGTGGCGCTAGTATAGCAGATTTTTTTAATTTTTCCATGGCTTTAGTTAGGCATGCATTTTTTTCTTTTGAGGGGTTTCTGATATAATGAATGAGGTGAAGTATTAAAAAGCTAATGCGGTTTTGGAGGTGTTTTATGGAGAGTAAAAGAGAGAAAAAAATGAAGATGTTCAATACAAACCGACTGATGAAAGTAGTGTTTTCAACGAAGTTTTAGAGTTAATAAAAAATGATGATGTTGAGGGCGTTGAAGCAAAAGCATCAGAATTAAATAGTTTGAATGATGATCAAAAATTCTCGTTGATCAAACGAGCGCAAGAAAACGATCAGCATCAAATGGTTTGTATTTTGAAAAGACTTTTTGATATTAAGGTTTATTTGGGCATTCCGCCTAATCCGTTTAATGAGTACAAAGAGGTTTTGATTCTTCAAGAACCGCTGAATACTACGGGTGATTTTTATCATGTGCTTGCGTATATCGCACTTGCAGAATATTTTGGTTATGACATACCAGAGTTGCGTTTAACTTATCAAGAAACGAACAAAAAAGAAACAGAGTTGACTTATTTAAGAAATCTCGCTTTGCTTGAGTTGTTGGGGAAGTCTGCTCTCGTTACAAATACGCATGGATCAAACTTGGGTCAATTGGCTTGCTCACAATCTAAAGCGCGTAGGTTCGCAGCTAGGGTGGGGCTAAGAGAAGGGAACGTTCATTTTATTGATCAAAAAGCAGTTACCTTAATTTTAGCGCACCTATTTATCTCATATCGTAGTCTAGATGTGTCTTTTATCATACGTAGTTTTTTGCAAAATTTCTCTCGTGACTTGGCAGAAGATGTTATTAATTTGATCGGAAATTTTGAGAAAAAGATCATTGACGAAATAAGAGTTTCTGAAAAACCATATGTTGTTTTTCATTTGAGATACGCGGCTGCAAGAACGTCTGGTCATAATGTCCAGCATGATTTGGATGATGAACGTTTTGTTCTCCCCCTTGCCCAATTTCTCGCCGAGAAAGGACATGGCATTTTGTTTGTACATAGTTCCAGTAGAAAGAATTTGCGAACTAAATATGATGTTGAGGGTTCAAAGGTGGTGAGGCCTTTCGATAAAAATAATCAACCTGAACGATCACAGTTTGGTAGTTTTTTTCCTGAATCGTTACAAAAACTGGTAGAATTCGATGGAGATGGCGAGGTCAAGGAGAGTTCCCCTGTAGATATTGGAAAGCTCTTGCATATACATTTTTTTGTGCGGTTGTATGATCTTGTTCGTTCTGGCAGAGACATTAAGGTTATTGGGAATACAAGTGGTACAACAGACTGTGTTGCGTTGATGGGCCACAATGTATTTAATATACATAAATTTAGTGAAGAAATCGACTCTTTTGATTATAAAGACTATCGTATTTTGATGCAATTAACTTTTATGAGCGTCATTGAGAAAGAGGTAGCACAAGATCTAGGAAATCTACAATATCCTATACTTGATTGGCTACAAAGAGAGTGCTCCATCCGTCCTTCATCTCATAAATTGAAGCGAGGTTCTGTAAATGCTCTATTATGTCCCGAAGACTCTTATAAGATTGATATGGCGATGCTTAATTGTATCTTGGGTTGGCCGCATAATCGTGCCCGTAACACCGATGCTAAGGATGATTTGAGTGCTGAGCCATTGCCTTATGCGGAGAGTGTGTTTAACTGGTTGCGCGATAGTTGCTTTCGTATTGAGTCACAAGGAGAGAGTGGGCAGTTTGAATCAGAGGGCGAGCAAAAAATGGAACCGAAGCAGCGGGCCTTGGATCATGACGATGACGATCCAGTAGATGTTTGGGACATTAATGTGCCAGGTGATGGTAATTGTTTATTTTATTCGTTTATTATAGGGGCACTATTGCCTTGTTGTGAAGAAGATCAGGACGATGATCAGGATGATGATTTTCATAATTTGTGTGTTCGTTTATTTGGAGAGATTACGCCAGAAGAAATAAATAGTTTGAGAGAAGATTTTCAAAGTTATAACGGTGAAACTAATTGGCCGAGTGATCACTTGTGCGATTACGTCTTGCTTTTGAGAAATAAAGTCGCTGAAAGATTTAAAGCGGAGGATGATCAGGTTTTTGTTCAAAGGGTTGTTGATACGTTTAATTCAGCTCATAATGGGTTCAACTTTAATCGACAAGAGATTGCTACACATATTTCTCAAAATAAGAGTTGGTCTAGTACTGCAGAAGAAATGTTGCTCGCTCGATATGTTGGAGTGAGAGTTGTTGATTATATGTTTACAGGTGCTGACAGTCCTTTGAGTCGGGAGTTTGATTCTGTAGCTCATCCAGGAGTCCACTTGAATGAAGTTGGTGCGAGCGTAATCATTTACCATACCTCTGACGCACCAGGCTCTGACCCTAATCATTTTCATTGTTTTATTCCTCAACGTGAGGTGCCTCAGTTTTCTGCTCGTGTCGCTAGTAGCCGAGGCGTTAATGAGGTTGCTGAGGTTACTGAAGAGCTTAACAATCTCTCTATTCAGGGATAATAATGTACGAATGTCGCTTTTTCAATACTTGTTTTATTCCATATCTTCATTAAAAAAGAGATCGCTAATCTCTTTTTTTATAAAAAAACGAGATTATTGATCTCGGAATTTGACTTTTTTCAGGGGTTGGGGTGCTATTAACCAGTTGATTTATATGTAAAAGGTGCTTATGTACCCTAGGATTCTGAAAATAGACCAAAAATTAGATAGCAGCGTTATTGTTTTTGGCCCTCGTGGTGTGGGTAAAACGCAATGGCTGAAGCGGAATTTTTCTGATGCGCTTTATTTTGATTTATTGCATGATGATACGTTTAATGAGTTACTTGCGCGTGCTTCTAGATTGCCTGACAAAATCCCTGAATCATATGTTGGTTGGGTGGTGATTGATGAGGTTCAAAAAATCCCTGAATTGTTAAACGAAGTACACCGTTTAATTGAGCAGTTGAAGTCACTTAGAGAAATAATTTAATTAATCCTCATCTGAAATTCGAATACATCCGCGTAAAAAAGGACTCGTGTGGCAAAAAGGATATTCGGGGTATTTTTCCATTTCGTTTTTTATATCAGAATCAATCTTTGGTAGATGAAAAGAAAAATTCGTTTCGCCCAGAGCATCTTCGTCGCTATGGTAGTAGTTGAAAAATGCTCGTTTGATTTTTTTGTATATCAGCGTGTCTTTCATAGAGAAAGCATCTTCCATAATAAAAGCTTTTGTGACGTTTTGAATATATTTAATTTCTCTTAGATCATTAAGCTTGTTTGCGGCTTTTCTGGATTTGGGTAAGAAAGAAGATAGCAGAGGGTATTCCAGCGAGTAATAAATCGACGGGCATTGTTTTTGATGAAATAGCGAAAGATGCATCATGGTTGGAGAAAATCGTAATTCGTATAGATATAAAAATATTTTTTGTATTTCATGAATGGGGGCTGCTACTTCATTGGTTGCGACTTTAAATGCCGGATATGCACCAAGTGCAATCGAGTAAAGGTTTTTTGTGACCGTTGCTAGATAAGGATTTGGACGCACATTTTTATTTAATAAGCCACAGGAAAACATGTAGTCTAAAACGCGTTCTTCACGTATAAATGCAGTATCTTTCCAAGCAGTGTCTAACAGATACAGTCTTAATTGATCCCAGGCGCCGTCTTTTGCATTGATGTTTTCTATCCATTCTCTTGAAAAAAAGAGCACTTCACAATGCCAGTCGGTTTTGAATCCAGGTGAATTGGTTAGATCTCTAAATAAGTTCCATTGTTCTTGTAGTGTGATAGGCATTGCAGATTTGATGTTGAATTGTCGCTTGAGGCGTTTGTATCCTCCTGATTGTGAAATCTTGGGGAGCATAATGAGTGATCGAGCGCCAGAGGTGATTTGCCACATGCTGCCAGTGTTTCCTGAGGTTCCAAGTGGTTGGAGAGAGGTGGATAGCGCAAAAATCTGCCCAGTTGTTTTTAACCAAAATGGTACAATGTTTTCGTTGAGTTGGTGGTGAATTTCGATCGATTTATCGAGCACGATGCCCATCGGCATTCCTGTGGGCATATATAAAGATTCGCGCAATGACTTATCAATAGAGTCATCATTGATGCTGACGATGTTTCCTTGTTTGTTTGGGAGCTGGAGAATACCGTTTTGTATAATCTCTGCGCCAAAAGGGTAACGTACTCGCCATAGCTTTAATGCGCTTGATGGTGAAACAGCATCGATGGCTTTTGCAAAGCTTGGGTTGACCTTGCTCACGGCCTTGCGGGCGTCTTGCCAGCAACATAATGAAATAGAAGCCTTTTTTTGTTCGCTCATCGAGATTTCTCTGTTTATCAAGAACTCATTGTGACAATATTGTGGCGCAATTTCAATGGTTTTTGAAAAAAATATATCAAAAAAGCGCACGAATTTAATACGCTTTTTTAGAGCAGGAATTATGTTATTTTCATTTTTTTTTGAGCGTGAGAAGATGAGACTCCCGTAGCGCAGCAGGGTGAGCGGTTGAGAAAGTTTCAAGTGTGGGGTGCACAAAAAACTATCTAAACAGGCTGTTGTTGGTTGCTTACTCTGGATGTGTTTGACGGACGAAACAATTAAAAGGAGCATGCGCAATGTTAATATTATCAAGAAAACCTGGTGAAAAGGTATATATCGGTAAAAATAAGGACGTCACCGTTCAAATCGTTTCTGTTTCTGGTAAACATGTTCGATTGGCTTTTGAAGCAGGTAATAACGTCCCTATCTTTCGTGAAGAAGTCTTAGAGCGCATCGAGCGTGAAGGTGCGATGACATTGAAGATCGATGATGACGAAGATACCCAGAAGGTAGCAGGCTAATTAAGCAATTTTGCTTAATGCGTCTAGTAATGTACCTGCAATATTCAGTTTAAACTGCTGGTCCAACTCGCGTACGCAAGTTGGACTAGTTACGTTGATTTCTGTCAGATAATCTCCAATCACGTCCAGCCCAACCCAATAGAGGCCTTTGTCGCAAAGTGTTTTTGACACTTGGTCACAAATCCAAAGATCCCGCTCAGTGAGTTCTACCCCTTTTCCTTGGCCACCTGCAGCAAGATTTCCACGAATGTCACCTTGTTGAGGTAGGCGTGCTAAAGCGTAGGGAATCGGTTGGCCATGAATCATGATGATACGCTTGTCACCTTTTGTTTTAATTTCGGGGATATATTTTTGTGCGATAGCCATGCGAGAACCGTGGTGCGTAACTGTTTCGAAAATCACATTCTTATTAAGACTTTCTTTTTCTATATAAAAAACTGATTCGCCGCCCATTCCATGTAACGGCTTGCAAATAATTTCCCGATGTTCTTCTAGAAATTTATGATAATGTTGAATGTTAGAAGTGATGATAGTTTCTGGGCAGCACTGTGGGAAGTGCATGGGAAAAAACTTTTCATTGCAGTCGCGAAGGCTTTCAGGCTTGTTTACTACAAGCGTGCCTTGCTTTTCTGCGAGTTCTAGAGCATAAGTTAAATAAATATAATCGATATCAAACGGTGGATCTTTTCGCATAAATACCATGTCAGTTTCATGCAGTGCCGATAATTCTGTCTCGCCTAAGTCAAACCAATGTTTCGCGTCATCAAAGACCTTAATGGGTCTGCGTTGACAGTACGCCATGCCGGCATTAACAAACACATCTTTAGGTGTGACGTAATAGATTTTCCACTCGCGTCGTTTCGCTTCTAGCATGAGAGCAAACGTGCTGTCTTTTTTCACGTTGATTTTTTCTATGGGGTCCATGATGATGGTGATAGCTTTAGTCATTTGCTAGATCCTTTTCTCGCGCGGCTGCTAGCATGCTTAGTCGCGCTACAACGCCATAAGCGTAAAAACGATTTGGGCACTCATCTGGTCCGAGTTGTTTGTCGGGGGTGGTGCAAGGTTTTTGGAATTGCAACGGTTGGAAGTGCATGCCAGGCGCATTTAAGCTTTCATCTGCGCCTTTGTTTTGATGTAGCCGATAAAATCCACCGATGACATGTTGGTCGATCATGTAAACCACAGGCTCAGCAACGGTGTTGTCCTCGCCCCAAGTTTCAAACGTATAAATCCCTTCTTGCATGATCACCCGAGTTACTGTGTTTGTGCCTTTGGATGCAGACATTTTTGTGCGCTGTTTGCGGTTAAGTGCGATAACTTCATCAGCGCTTTTAACAGTCATGACGCTCATGCCATAGGTGCCGCTGTCGGCTTTTACTACAACGAAAGGATCTTGGTCAATGTTATAAGCCTCATGTTTTTTTTTAATTTCATTAAGCAATTTATCAACATTATAGGCGAGACATTCTTCGCCTTCTCGTTTCATAAAATCCACTTTGCCGCAATATTGAAATAGTGGATCGATTAGCCATGGGTCAATGTCAATATGATTGGCGAACGCTTGAGCGACCTGTTGGTAGTGATGAAAATGCACCGACTTTAATCGTTGATGCCATCCAAGGGCTAATGGCGGGCAAATCGGTTGTGAAATGCCTTGGAGCAGCTCAGGTACGCCAGCAGATAAATCATTATTAAGCCATAAAATATCCGGTTCGAAATTGCTTAGAATGATGTTGTTACCATCGCGCTCAATAGGTTCGATATGTATTGTTTTTTGTGAAGGGAGTGTAAAGGTTGTCGGTTCTGACATGACATCGGGAAAGACACCGACGCGAACGTGATAACCCGCTTGAGAGATAATTTTTACGAGCGTATTGACGTTTTCCCAATAAAACATATTGCGGGTATGGCTTTCTGCGACGATTAAAATATTTTTTATGCCAGAAAAGCGTTTTTCTAAAGCCATTTGCGTAGCTTGAATGCCGAGCGGTAAAAATTCTGGATTAAGGTTATTAAAACCTGCGGGATATAAATTCATGTCCACAGGGGCAAGCTTGTAGCCGGCGTTCCGTAAGTCTACTGATCCGTAAATAGGGGCGGGTGTTTTTTTCCATTGATCACGTAGCCAAGCTTCTATGTCGGTTTGTTTATCGAGTATCTTTTTTTCTAAGCTTAATAAAGCGCCGCTTAATGCGGTGGTCAGTACAGGGACTTGCAGTTCGGTGGAGGTGTTCATGTTGAGTATGATATTCAATATGCGCTTAAATGTCACGCGCCTATTTATATCTCTTAGCATAAACGACAAAGGGCTTGTAGCATTCTGTCGCTTTCATCCTGCGGTTTATCCGTGAGGTCTCTACAAACCAATAAGCTAGTTGTTATTGTTTAATAGAAGAAAGCCTGTGTGCAATATTTCTATAAAGAGGCTGTCGCATTCTACGACTGTCATCCCGCGGTTTATTCGTGAGGCCTCTACAAACCAATAAGCTAGTTGTTATTGTTTAATAGAGGAAAGTCTGTGTGCAATATTTCTATAAAGAGGCTGCCGCATTCTACGACTGTCATCCCGCGGTTTATCCGCGGGATCTCTATAAATCAATAACCGATAGTTTTTGATTTATAGTAAAGAACCAGTTTGCAACATTCCCATAAAATAGATAAATTCGACAACCTTTTGAGATTGTGTGACAATCACTTGGTTTTTTAGGTCTATATTCATTGTTAAGGAGATGTTATGCCGCCTAAAACAAGTACTTTTGATCGAGATAATATATTAAACGCTTTTTGTCATTTGTTTCCAAGTGATGGTGAAGAAAAGGATAGTAAAGGCCTGGAAGAAGAACCAGTCATTGCTCCTAATGATGTGTTGAGTTATTTTCTGCAATACAAAAAAGGAGTGGATGGGTATTATCGCTTTGATTTTCCAAAAGATGCTCCTAAATATAGTATTTGTTGTAATATCTTGCATTTATTTATTCGCTACCAATTTTGGAATGATATAGGAAACCGTTTGGATGAGTTTAAAAATTTACGGCAGTCGTTGAAGTTGACGTATTTTCGCCCTGTGAATGATGTGGATGATGAATTGCGTAGCAAGTTTGAAGAATTTGAATGTAACGATCAAGATGATGAATTTCATGCAAAAAGAAACTTTACTCTTTCTGAATTAGCGGATGAAGTGGGAGAAACAGATAATCTTAATCTATTTTTAAATGAAAAAATTTTAAGATGGATAGAGGCTGATGAATTTTCAACGCTTGAGCGAAATATTGTTCCTTTTGAGAGGCCTGCTACAAATCCTTTGCAGATATATCAGGAGCTAGGCGAAAAGTGTTTGGATATACCTATACCTATACCTATACCTATGCCTGAGCAATTCGAGACATATAAAATGGTTTTTAAGTGCTTAATACAGAATGACACTAACGCTCCTGGCCGTCAGGGTTTTGAGTCTGAATATCGAGCAAGTGGTGGTCTTGCGTACTTGGCGTGCATAAAATTGTTTGATCAAACGGACAGTCCTGCGGTTTCGTCAGCGCCTCAGGGTGACGAATACAAAAGCCGTCATATTTTGCAAGTAGAAGATGCGGCGGTTCGGCGATTTTTTAGGTGTGGTAAGAGCTTGCGTAATCAAGGAAGAGCAACAAATATCGTCACGGATTTGCTTAATAACAATCTGGTGCGCATAGATGGTTTTTCGTCTCGTTCCGTCATTGCTGCTTTGGTTAATATAATGGCGGCTTGGGCTCCTCAAGGAGTAACAAACAATACAGTAATCTTTTCAGCAAACTTCAGGTTAGGTGCTACAAACATATCCTATGAGTGGAAGCCATACTCTCGCCAAAAGGGGAATTGTTTGGTTACAATTAACGGCGGCGATTGCGAAACCTTTGGTAAAGGGCTTGCCAATAAATTAGAAGAATTAACTGAGACCGATGGCTTAAAAGATAAAATAAATGGAAGAACGAAAAAATTAGGAAGGCTTTTCCTTGAAAAGACAAAATGCTTACGTTCATTTTTTGCGAATGATTTTGTGAGTATTTCTGGAAAAGCAAGACTGCGTCGCAACATTGCTAGTGATCGCAAGCGATTAAGTCCTGACCTTGCATTAGCGAATCAGATCATAGACCTATTAAATGGATTGTTATTTTTGTGGAGCATCGCTGAGCCTGCGCGACGACTGTCATGCCACGAGGGGAGTGGTTCAAATAGGAATGCTATTATTGGAATTGACCACATACCCGTAGCAACGATGCAATTGCGCGCATTGCAATTGCTCGCTGCGGGAAAAATTCCTGTGCGTGATATATTTGGGGAAAGTGAATGTTATCGTGTTTATAATAGTACGCTTCAGCCTATTTATCTCGGCTCCGATCCTCCCTGGTGTCGAGCAAGATATGGGGTAACAACGCATAAGGACGTGATACATAATTATCCTGAGGTTAAAGCGCGTTCTAGAGAACTTGCAAATATCGATCATCCTCTCGAATCACTTGCTGACAGTAATAGCTTTTTTTCAAGAAATTATACTAAGAGTCTATTAGAAGAAGGTTATGGAACAGGTGGTGAAAGTGATGGTGACGATTACAGTGATGTTGACTTACCTACACCATAACTTAATAAGTTTTGGAGGCCCCGCGGATAAATCGCGGGGTGACAGTTTTAGAAAGTGACAGCTTAGTAAGTCCTTAGGCTCGTATTTGGTTAATGTGTTTGATAAAATGTAATCTTAAAGATGTCATGACGAGAAGGATCGAATAATGGATTTTGATACGATACAAAGTGCCTTTGGTGAATTTCAATCGATTCATTTGATGGTTATCATCATCACAGCCATCATTCATGTTATTTTTGCGGGAGCTGTTGCGCGCGATGCCGGCCAGCTTGCAAAGCGTGGCTTGCGCACACATCTTGTCTCTAGCGTCACTTGGGCTTTTGCCACCCTCATCGGTGGGCCTCTTGTCGCCGTGGGTTATTGGTTTATGCACCATCTTAAATTTCGCGTTTAGTCTGTCAAATTCATTGTGGGTCTGCAAAATCAAATGTAGACTGGGCTAAGCGATCAATATGTCTACGTGCCGCGGACAAGCTGTGGGACGCAAGGCGCAGAATGCAACAGCTTCCTTCTGAGCCGTGATTGCGAGAAAGATTTGCGTAGAAATCTGAGGGTTCTATCTAACCCCTATGGTCGTCATTGCGAGAAGCGCGTAGCCCGACGAAGCAATCCATCATTAAATTGTATTCCGTAACTCAACTTCGACTAGATTGCTTCGCCCTTCGGGCTCGCAATGACGCGCCGTAGGCGAGGGCGGTTCAAGCAGGGAGTGTTGCGAACAGGCTCTTTACTAAAAATCAACAAAATATGGTTATTGATTTTTAGAGATCCCGCGGATAAACCACGAGATGACAGTTGCAGAATGCAGCGCTCATTGTGTGTCAATGGTCGATCATGCTAAAGAGGTTGTTAGACGCTGCATCAGAAACCAGGAGAATGCAGATAAACAGTACGAACAGCAGAGTTTATTCAAGAGCTATTAACAGATTAAGATAGCCACATTAAGAAACTATCTGATACACAAGAATGCTATTATTTATTGACTTAATGTTCATAACATTAGTAGCTAGTCTTTCAATATTTTAATTATAAATATAAAATAGGTGAACGATTTTGTTCAGAGGACATAAAATGAAAATAGCCATCATGGCCGCCATGCCAGAAGAAGTAAATACAATTCATGATGTCATTCCTTTTGAGCAAGAAGTCTCACAAGCAAAGCGTACTTATTATATTGGCCAGTTCAATGGCATCGAAGTTATTTTAGTTTATTCTCGATGCGGTAAGGTGTCTGCAGCATCAACAGCAACGACGCTTATTGAAAAATTCCGAGTAGATGAAATTATTTTTACTGGTGTTGCTGGCGCGGTGGATCAGCAATTGAATGTTGGCGATGTGGTGCTGGGCGTCAATGCTTATCAACATGATATGGATGCAAGGCCGTTGTTTCCTCGATTTGAGGTGCCGCTGACTGACCAATCGCTACACCAAACTTGTGAAAAAAACACAGCGCTTGCAAAGAAGGCGATTAGTAACTTCATTGACAATAAATCGCAGTATATCGGCAATGAGTATCTCGAAAAATTTAAGTTGCACTCTCCTTCTCTGCATGTCGGCACTATTGCGACCGGCGATCAATTTATTAATAATCCTTCTCACCATGAGGGTTTGAAGTTTGATGGTAATCACGTTTTAGCTGTTGAAATGGAAGGCGCTGCTGTGGCGCAGGTGTGTGAAGAGCATGAAATTCCTTGTGTATTAATTCGAACGATTTCAGATAAGGCCGATCATAGTGCACCGATTAATTTTCAAGATTTTATCACAAATGTTGCGAGCCATTATTCCTCAGGGATTGTGCGTGAGTATTTGAAATTGAAGTCATAATTTAATGTAGGCATTCAGAATGCAACAGCTTCTTCTGAGTCGTGATTGCGAGAAAGATTTGCGTAGCAAATCTGAGGGTTCTATCTAACCCCTATGGTCGTCATTGCGAGAAGC
>JBKAGM010000026.1:0-26484 GCA_046290385.1 Gammaproteobacteria bacterium | reverse complement strand
CGCCAGCACGGGTTCGGAGAACGTCGCGTGCAGCGCACGCAGGTCGGGATCGGCCTCGAGCCCGCACCTTACTACTGTCGTGGTGTCGCTCGTTTTAACCAAGGCGACACAGAAGGCGCCATTGAAGATTATAATGCTGCCCTTGCGTGCGACCCCAAATGTGCTACCGCTTACGACAACCGCGGGAACAGTCACTTTAAACAAGGCAACTTTCAACTTGCAATCCAAGATTTCACCTCTGCCCTCACACTCGCTCCTAACCTCCATAACACTCACAGCAAGCGCGCATCGAGTTATTGCGCCCAAAATCAGTTCTTTGAGGCATTATTTGATTGTATGCAAGCAACTCTACTTAACCCTCATCATAGGGGTTGGCAAGAAAACTCCCATTTTGTCTGCCATAAGTTGAAAGAACAAGAGCGCAACTCAGGTGAGCAAGGCAAAAGCGAAAAAAAATACATGAAACTCGGCATAGAATGCCGAAGAGAAGGACGATTTCAAGACGCGATTGTTTACTTCTCCTGCGCGATCAAACTCAACCCAAATGTAGCAGGATATTATAATCTTCGAGCGCTCTCTTATAAAAACTTAGAACAATTTGATAAAGCAATAGATGATTATGATCGAGCTATTCAGATTGATGCTGATAATCCACGTTTTCTCAGCAATAGAGGCTCCGCACATCATATGGCGCAACACTTTGATCAAGCCATCACTGACCTGACTAGAGCAATCGACCTAGATGCAGGACTTGATCGCGCATGGTTCCATCGTGGCAATGTCCATCTAGAGATGGGAGACCTTGGAAACGCACAGACCGATTTTGAAATGGCGACAACACTCGCCCCCGATAATGCGGAATACCAGGAAAGATACAATGAAGTGCAAAGGCTCATAGCGGCTCAACAACAAAACACTAATGAAGAAGAGGAAGAAAAAAAACAACCTAGCGTTGTAACCCCACAGTCGTTGTTTTCATCGAATTCTTCTAGCTCGAGCAGGGCTAGCCAAACGCCGCCAAATGGTCCGAAAGGTCAGCGCTGAGATCCCGCGCATAAAGCGCGGGATGACAGTAGATGGGGTATGGGATGAGATGACGCGGTCACAACACGTTCCTCTGTCACCCCGCACCCCCTTCTCTTCTGTCACCCCGTGCCCCTTCTCTTCTGTCACCCCGTACCCCCTTCTCTTCTGTCACCCCGTGCCACCTCTCTTCTGTCACCCCGTGCCACCTCTCTTCTGTCACCCCGCGGTTTATCCGCGGGGTCTCATGCTGAAAAAAGAGATCCCGCGTATGAAGCGAGGGATGACAGTAGCAGGGGCGCGGGATGACGTGCAAGGAAGCACGCCGAAGACACACTATACCTCTCGCAGATGGAAATGCGAAGATGCTGGCAAACAGACTTGTGTCGGGTCGGGTTTTCTGAGCCAAGAAATAGGGACTGTTGCAAACTGGCTTTTTCCTATAAATCAACAACCATAGGTTGTTGATTTATATGGGTCCCGCGGATAAACTGCGGGACGTAGGGCCTAGAATGCAACAGCCCCATATACTAACCCATAACCAGATTTGCTATACTCGCTCGTATGGATACCGAATTAGCAACCCGCATTGCGCCGATCAAGCTGGATGAAAACCATCCACTGGCTGCGTGTGCAAATCATTTTAAGTCTCGCCCAGAGGTACAGTGCATAAAGGATGTGCTCTTAGATAATGCGATCTCACATCTCACGCTGGTCACACCTACAACGATTTATGCGATGGCGTTATGCATCACCGCCTCGACACACTTACCCAAGCACGCGCAACAAGACATTTATTATGTCGATCACTCAACACAAACCTTGCCGCCCAAAACAGCGACGGTATTGATAAACGCAGCTACATTTGAAGAAATAGCGACATCATTAAAAGATCACGCTGGCAAGATTATCTTGCATGCAGATATGCCACCTGACGACATGAAAGCTCTCTCCATCATCGCGCAAATTCAGGATAGTGATCAACAAATCTTATTGAATAGTGCAAAAAACGATATCGAAATAAACACGGGAATCATCATTTCAGAACAGTGTGCACAACAAGCGTTGATGCTCGTATCTCGTTACTGCGCCAAAACGCTTCGCTTCGATTACGCATTACGTGTCTTAACCTTTGCAGCAAAACGTAAAGCACTTTCTATCGAGACGCAAGATAGCACTGACACCGCATTATCATTATCAGACATGACTAGCGTCATCGCGGACTGGGAGCAGCTGCCACAAGAAAACTTGGCGTTTATTGCTGAAGACATACAACATTTTGAAGCGTACTTAAATTCGCATGTCGTTGGCCAAAACGACGCGATACATCTTATTGCAAAAACCTTACAAACCACCTATATTTCGCCACAATTTCGCTCGCACGCTAATGTCTTTATTTTTGCAGGTCCCGACAATGTTGGCAAAATGAAAACGGCAGAAATGATCGCAACTTATTTAAACGGCGATAAAAAATTTTTACTGCGATGCGATTTATCTGATCACAACCAGTGCCAACACATCAGCGATATTCGTCTACCTTCACCACGCAGCGATCGATCCCCGATGACACTGATCGAAATGGTGGCGCAATATCCTAAAATAGTCATCACTATCGAATCAATTTCCGAAAACAAAGTACTATTCGAAAAAATCTGCGCGCCGCTTTTTAATGAAAAAGCGGCCCCTATATTTGATGAAGCGTTATTTATCATTTCGCTAGATACTAAGAGCGCAACAAACAAAATCACCACCATCCCAACCACGACATCTTCCGACGTTGACACAGAACTATTACATTTACTCAGCCAAGCACCAAAACAAATGCATTTGATTGACTTGCCCGACAAGAAAAGCTGCGACGAACTAATTCACGATTTTATGCCACAACTAACAGAGTACTTGCCTGAAAAATTATTATCTCAAGCAACCATTATCCCTTTCTCGACTATCGATAACGAAGCCGTCATCACCATCGTTAAAAATCGTTTCGAAATTTTCAAAAAAACGTTTTCAAGTACGTATAAAATCAAAATCGATGGTAAGCCTGAAATCTTTGCATATCTCGCAAAAAAACTCATCGATTCTGATCATGATATTCACTATGCTGACCGTTTGATCGAATCGACATTAATGCCTTGTTTATCACGCTACTTAAACACGCCTCTTCATGCACGTCTTGGCCAAACGTTAATGTTATTCCTAAATGACACCGGCGAAACGATTAAAGCACACTATGTCTAATGTTATCTGCATCATGGGCCCAACAGCCACAGGAAAAACTGATCTTGCGCTAGCATTAGCAGAAAAGCATGACATTGAAATCATTAGCGTGGACTCTGCCATGGTTTATCGCAGCATGGATATCGGCACGGCAAAACCAGATCAATCTACACTTCAAAAAATCCCGCACCACTTGATCGACATCCGTCAACCATGGGAACCCTATTCGGCCGCGGATTTTTCTCGCGAGGCAGCAAAAGCAATAGAGATCATCATCGACAAAGGACACACGCCGCTTCTGGTTGGCGGCACAATGCTATACTTCAAAGCATTGCAACAAGGTTTAGCCGAATTACCTGAAGCCGATGAGCATGTGCGAAACGACCTATTAAAAGAAGCCAAAACGAAGGGTTGGGAAGCGCTGCACGATGAACTCAAAGAAGTTGATCCTAAGGCAGCACAGCGTATTCATCCAAACGACCCACAACGATTACAACGCGCCTTGGAAGTTTATCGCATCACCGGACAGCCGCTGAGTGCGCTTTTGGAAAAACAAGGCAGCAAAAAATCACCTTATAACTACATCAATATTGCCTTAGACATCGATAGAAAAATATTGCATAAACGTATCGAGCAGCGCTTTAAAAAAATGCTCGATGAAGATTTTGTCGAAGAAGTCAAAAAGCTCTACGCTCACCCTCAAATACATGAACAATTGCCAGCAATCAAATCATTAGGCTACCAACAAGTCTGGCTTTATCTCGATGGCAAGTACACTTATGACGAAATGGTCGAAAAAACGGTGATCGCCACGCGCCAATTTGCTAAACGACAATTCACTTGGCTGCGCGCATGGTCTAATATTACTTGGTTCAATGCACTGGATGAGCACCTTGTACCCAAAGTCGAATCCGCGTTAAAATGGTAGGATGAGCAAGGGATCAAAGCCATTAATCGTCATCGGCGCTATTTTAGGATTAGCCTCTTATCTGCTTTTTTTTTACAAAGACATCAAACTTCAGCGAAAACGCGCGCTTGGAGCGTTGAAAGACTTAAATAATTTATCGCTTTTGCAAATTCAATCTATTCATACTCTATTAGATCTACTCGATAATCAACGCAATGGTGGAGAACTCTGTCATCGCATCAAAAAGCAAACACAACTTTTAAAACAGGCTCTCTCTATAAAACCTGAGAATAATCCAGAACTTTTCACTAAACGACGAAAACTGCAAGCAGTACTTCATGAAGAAATAACGACACTGCTGAACCAAATAGACATCGACAATCCGTCCCTAGAAGAAGCTTCACAAAGTTACCAAGATTTAATGGACCGCATCATGCCTATTTCTGATGAATATTTACACGGCGCTCAAGCATATAATCATGATATTATTATGTTTCCGGGGAATATCATTCGCCATGTACTTAGGTTAAAATATTTGCCGAATATTTGAATGGTGATTGAATAAATTTTCTGCGTCCTCATTGCCAGCCCTGAAAGAGCGAAGCAATCAACCTTTTATACAAAGTGGATTGCTTCACCAGATTTGCTACGCAAATCCTCCTCGCAATGACGGCGCTAGAGATGGTGAACAAAAAAATGAAACTGCAACGCACAATCTTTACAAAAACCCATGCGATTGGTTATCCAAACTATTGGGATATTGCTGCGTTAATTCTTGTATTCGCGATCATCGTTTTATTCACCATCGGCGCTCGTCAAATGAGCGCAGTTTATCATATTGGCGAAACCATCCCTATTTCACTAAACCCTGAGCACTTACCAAACTACGCACTGCGCACAATAATGCGGATGTTCATCGCGATGTTTATTTCATTATTGTTTACTTTCGTTTTTGGGACACTTGCCGCCAAAAGCAAACATGCCGAACGCATCATCATCCCCATGGTGGATATTTTACAATCTGTACCTATCCTCGGTTTTTTAGCCATCAGCGTACCGGCTTTTATCGCCCTATTTCCCAACAGCATTCTTGGGCCAGAGTGCGCTGCGATCTTTGCGATATTCACATCACAAGCGTGGAACATGTTGATGGGGTTTTACCAATCACTACGCACCGTTCCATTAGAGCTTAAAGAAGTGGCCGACATGTATCACTTATCTCCATGGCAACGTTATTGGCGCGTCGAAGTTCCTATGACTATTCCAAGCCTATTGTGGAATATGATGCTTTCGATGTCTGCCGGGTGGTTTTTTGTCGTCGCATCAGAAGCTATTACTGTCGCAAACAAAACCATCATGTTACCAGGCGTTGGCTCCTATATCGCCGTCGCCATCCAACAAAAAGATGTGCACGCTATCTTCTATGCGATCATCGCGATGTTAATTGTGATTCTTCTCTACGATCAACTGATCTTTCGTCCACTCATCGCTTGGTCAGAAAAATTTAAAGCCGATGTTGGTGAAGATGATGTTGAACCTGAATCATGGCTAGTCGATCTTTTGCGAAAAACACGATGGATGCGAAAAATCGGCGAGGGACTCTTACAACTACGTGACACACTCGTCAACTTAAATCTACTGCAATATAAGCCTCAAACGGCTTACAGCAAACCCGTCAACAAGCATATGTATGTCACACTGCTCGCAGCCTGGTATCTTGCATTATTTATCGCAATTGGCTTTTCGGCATGGATATTTATCAATTTTGTATTAGAAACTTTGCGCTGGAACGAAGTATTGCACGTATTTGGACTCGGCATTTATACGGCCATTCGCGTCACGATATTAATCACGCTTGCTTCCTTAATCTGGGTACCCGTTGGTGTTTGGGTTGGGATGCGCCCTCGCGCTCGCGCACTGATACAACCCGTCGCTCAATTTCTTGCAGCATTCCCCGCTAACTTATTATTCCCACTTGTCGTGATCGTAATTTTAAAGTTTCATTTAAACGTAGAAATTTGGACATCGCCTCTAATGGTATTAGGCACGCAATGGTATATTTTATTTAACGTTATCGCTGGCGCCACAACTTTACCTAAAGAACTCAACCAAGTTTCAAATCTTTTTGGCGTGAAAAAATGGTTGCGTTGGCGTACGATGATTCTACCCGCGATTTTCCCTTATTTTATTACTGGCGCAATGACCGCTGCCGGTGGCGCATGGAATGCGAGCATTGTCGCTGAAGTCGTGAGCTGGGGCGATGTCACGCTACGCGCAACGGGACTAGGCGCTTATATCACTGAAGCAACCACAGCAGGGCACACAGCGCAAACTGCACTAGGCATCGTCGTCATGTGTATATTCGTTTTATTAATTAATCGATTGCTTTGGAAGCCGCTTTACGCTTTAGCCGAAGAACGTTTTCATATAGAATAATGCTTATGTCAAACGAAATTACTAACATCATCGAAATCAAAAACGTCAGGAAATCCTTTAAAAAGGGACGACGCCAAGAACTTTTAGTCCTCGATAACATCAACTTCTCTATGAAGCCCGGTGAAATCGTCGCTATTCTCGGAAAATCTGGCTCAGGTAAATCCACCTTACTACGCATCATTGCTGGCCTAACAAAACCAACGCAAGGTGAAGTTTTTTACCGTGGTGATCGCGTTAGTGGCCCAGTTCATGGCATCTCAATGGTTTTTCAAAACTTTGCACTCATGCCATGGCTAACCGTATTACAAAATGTAGAGCTTGGCCTCGAAGCACAAGGGATTAATATTCGTGAACGTCGCAAACGCGCATTACGCGCGATTGACACCATTGGTCTTGATGGATTTGAATCCGCTTTTCCAAAAGAGCTTTCTGGCGGAATGCGTCAACGTGTTGGATTTGCACGGGCGATTGTAGTGAATCCTGACATTCTATTAATGGATGAACCATTTTCTGCCCTCGATGTACTTACCGCAGAAAACTTACGCGGTGACTTAGTTGATTTATGGAATACGAAAAAAACGCGCCTCAATGGCATTTTACTCGTTACGCACAGCATCGAAGAAGCGGTTCAAATGGCCGACCGTATCTTAATCTTTAGCAACAACCCTGGATCTATTCATTCTGAATTAACTGTTGACTTACCTCACCCAAGAAAAGAAACATCAGAAGAGTTCCAAGCATTTGTCGATCAAATCTATACATTGATGACAACCCCAGAACCTGTGGTCACATTACATGGCACCCCCAAAGCTGCTGGATTGGGTTACCGATTACCCGATGCACATGTTTCAGAATTTGCAGGATTGCTTGAAACACTCAATGCGCCAGAAAACAAAGGACGCATGGATTTACCCGAACTCTCAGAACATGCGCACATGGATATCGACGACTTATTTCCACTAACTGAAGCATTAGAAATACTGCATTTTGCAAAAGTATCCGAAGGGGATATCACCATTACGCAAGAAGGAAAAAAATTCGCAGAAGCTGACATTCTTGAGCGTAAAAAATTATTCTTACAACACTTAAAAACACGTGTTCCATTAGCGAAACACATCCGTAACGCTCTCGACAATGCGCCAAAACATACGATTTCCGAAGAAGTTTTCTTAGAAGAATTGAAAGAATACTTCACCGAACAAGAAGCCGAACGCGTCCTCACCGTCGTCATCGACTGGGGCCGATACGCAGAACTATTCGCTTACGATTATAACACCGGCAACTTAAGCCTCGAGAATCCTGCTTAATAACTGTTGCGCCTTAGGCGCAACTAATTTTTGTGACTAGACCATAGTGAGAAGAGTGAAACACAGGGGCTGTTGTATTCTACCGCTGTCATCCCGCGCTTTATGCGCGGGACCCATAAAAATCAGTTTGCAACACTTCCCTTTTTTCAAGTCCCAACGCAATTTTCCAACAAAAACTTCCATACGGGCATCGATAAAGTATGTTCTATGCTTCCTTCAGCAAGGTTTTTTGTCAAAACAATTGAATCATCAAATTGCTTTAACATTTTCAAATCATTCGCTCGCAACTGACTTGACCATTTCACCTCTATCGCCCTAGCTTTTTGATCTTTGAGGTAAATCACATCCACCTCACCTTGACCTTTAAAATAAAAGCTACGACCAAAACGACGACAATGACTGGCGACGCAACTCTCAACAAGAAAAGACTCATCAACCTCTTGCATGATACGCCCCTCTTTCATCAACCAATGCCGCATGGCTCGACAAATAAATGGGTCGCTAAAATGAAATTTCCGGTCTTTACGAGGAAACCCTTGTCTTTTATTTTGATCATAGGCTTGCAAATTAAAATTCACATCCATTCTTTCTAAGATGCGACAATAATCCATGCACGTTTCTTTACTTATATTGCCAATCTTTTGCGTTAGTTTCGAAAAAGAAATTTGCGACACGCCAACCGTCATTAATGCCGCAATCACATCCAGCAGTGTTTCTTCACTTTTACCACGCTTTAAAAAATCGCCTCTTACCCATTCTTCATACGTTAAATACGTCGCTTGTTTTATTTCATTGTGCTTCGCTAAATCATTAATCGCGCGCAAATAACCCCCGCACAATAAGTAATCTTCGAAATAACCCGATGCATCGTCAGTTTTACCGAGAAGATCTACATATTCGCTAAAACTGAGCGGATAGAGGTGAAAATCTGTTTTATCTGCCTCTCCGCGACGACCTGGAAATCGCATTGCAGCTTCTTTTAAAATAAAAGTATCTGAGCCCGTCAACAAACAAACGCCATGATGAAAAAACCCCTCATCAGCGCGCGCCTTAATGACCCGATCCCAATTTTGAACATACGTGACTTCATCAATAACTAATAAAAACTTTTGCCGACCTACTTTTTGAAAAAATTCGTTCAGCACTCGCGATAATGTTTTCGAATCATAAATTTCATCACAGGTTAAATACAATATAGACTCTGGCGAAAATATTTTTTTTGCTAAACAGTGGGCAATGAGCTGCTTACACGACGTGGATTTTCCAACCTGCCTTCCGCCAGTCAAAGTGTAAATACCTGGCGTTTGCAAAGACAACCCCTTCCACCAGTCAAAATGGTATTGATAAGTATACTCGGATAACCGTTTCAAATGCGGATCACCATCCCGAAAAGCCTGTAAGCTCGCTTGAAACTGATTGTGGATATCGTACCGCTCCAACATTTGCCATAACCCTTTGCTTTTCGTGGATTATAGCATAATTAGACAAACTTGTCTAATAGGCATTAGACAAAATCAGATGTAATACGCTTTATCTTAAAGGGCTGTTGCATTCTACCACAGTCATCCCGTGTTTTATGCGAGGGACCTCTATAAATCAACAACTTATGGTTGTTGATTTATAGTTAAAAGCCAGTTTGCAACACTCCCCTTAAGGGGAGTGTTGCACAAAACCACAATCTGATATACTCCCAGGCGTAACCTAACCTCTCGGAGCCTGTTTTGCCTCAACCACCATCACAACTAACTAACGTGTTGAAATATTGGCATAAAATTGAGTTTTTCTCGCCCTATGACTTGGATAATGCGCTCAGCGCCTCTCCATACAAGTTTGGCATTACGCACGAAGAATTGCATGACGAAAACTGCACTCAGTTCATCCCATGGCTATCCCAAAAAGCTCTGGAAGACCGGATCGGCAAAACAGATCAAAAATATCAATACGCAATTTACTTTCTTCCCTTTGAAAAAAACGAACTCACCCGCCTCTGCCAAAAACTGTTTGGTGAAGAAAATAATCCCATAAGGCAAATGGACTATGAAGAAAGGCTTGATGACGAAGGACTTAGCTGTTTTGCAAAACTGGTATTAAGCCCTGAAGGCACATTTAATCTCAACAACCTATCCATCTCAACGCTACCCTGGGCGCTAGGAAAATTAAAGAAAAATGCTCTGGACGAATTATCTGCACACCAATATCGGCTGGAAGAAGAAGCGATTTTATTCAACGAGATTCTGAAAGTATTTTTAAGACTTCAAGCCAGCACTGACCGTAATGACGGCGAAGTTCAACTCACACCAAAAGCGATCCTAGAACTCACCGCCGTCTTTCAAAGCTGGGCCAACTTCGATCCGAAGCACCCCCAAGCAATCATGGTTGCCATGTGGGAATCGAGCGCTTCAACAAAAAAAACCGAAGAAAAAAACAACGAATTTGTCTCAGAAGATAACGCCGAGGAAGATGATGAAAACAACATTCCCATTTTGAATAGCTTTTACATAGAAGATTTAGAAAAAATCATCATTGCTTTAGACAAAAGCCCTTGCGATATTTTAAAACAATATGTTACCGGCGACGATATCGGAGAAAAAATCGATTTACGAGAAGAAAAAAATGAAACACTCATCAAAGAAGCGCTCACGCCCAAAAAGATGAGCGAAGGGCGTTGGCCACAACCCAGTCACTTTTCTATGAGTTTGATGCAACAATTTGCCATCAACACAAGCTTCAATATGAAAGGCAACCAAGCTCTTTTCTCCATTAACGGCCCACCGGGAACCGGAAAAACGACGTTAATACAAGAGATCATTGCCAACAATGTTGTTCAAAGAGCGAAATCTCTATCACAATTCGAGTCTGTCATTTCGACTTTCAAAGAAACAAAATCAATCTCTTTGGGCGGAAAAACGCACAACGTTCAAGAACTGGATCCCACATTAACAGGATATGAAATGCTTGTTGTATCGAGCAATAATACCGCCGTTGAAAATATTACAAAAGATTTCCCCATCAAAAATAATTTAGCCGATGAATTCAAATCAGACTTTGGCTATTTAACGCCAGTGGCTAGACTCTGCGCGGCAAAATTGGGGAAAGGCAAAGAAATTAGTGCGCCCCTAAAGAAAAATGCCGAACCATGGGGGCTTATTTCAGCCGCATTGGGAAGACGAAAAAATTGTCAGCTCTTTGCAGACAGAGTTTTTTTTCATCAGGAGGCTAAAGGCGATTTGCGTAAAAAACGCGTCAATGAAAAAATGTATTTAACCTTATGGGAGTGGGCGAAAAGCAGCGCCACACCAAGCTTTAAACAGGCGAAACAAAAATTCATCTCCATTAACAAACAATTTGAAGACTACATTAATCAAATCGAACGCTTGCGAAAATTAATCGCTGCCGAAGCCCTCTCTCAAAAACGCGAAAATACCCTAAAGGAACGCATTGCCAACCTTCGCACCGATATCCATTCGATGGAAAAATCTATTTTGTCCACGAAAAAAGATTTGAAAGAAAAGGAAGATGCGCTACAAAAATGCCAAAATGACAGAAAAGTACTCATCAAAAATAAACCTTCCTTTCTGGCTAGGGCCTTCAGAGCTCCTGAGGGAAAACTTTATCGTCACTCGCTTGACGCCATATTTGTTCGCATCAACGCCGCCTTGACAAACAAAACCCAAAGCGACGAGCGCCTATTTGAACTGAAAAAACAAAAAGAATTGCTGTTACTCAAACAGGAAGAGCTACTCGATAAAATCGCCCAAGCTCACCAAAAAACAGCCAAAGCCTCGAAAGACTGCCGTCTACTACTCAAGATCCTGGAGGGCATCATGCTGCCCACCGACGAAAAACTGGATGGCAATGAAAAGGCACAACTCAATGCCTTTTGGCAAAACAAAAAACTCAACCAGCTGCGAACACAATTATTTTCTGCCGCGCTAACACTGCACGAAGCCTGGCTGCGCGAAGCCATCATAGGACGTCACGGCTTGTTTCGAGAAAATTGTTTTGCAATTTCACAATTTTTACATAAAGGATGCTCATTAAAAGATACTGAGAGCGCGAGACTGGTGTGGCAAAGCATTTTTATGCTGGTTCCCGTCATTTCTTCTACCTTCGCATCGACGCAGCGTCTCTTAAAGAATCTCGGGCAAGGTGTCATTGGCTGGCTGCTCATCGACGAAGCCGGTCAAGCAGTTCCGCAAGCAGCCGTTGGCGCAATTTGGCGTTCAAAAAAAGCGATTGTCGTTGGCGATCCCAGACAAATTAAACCCATATACACAACACCACCCAGATTAGTCGAAACATTCGCACAACAAATGCTAAACCGCCCGCGTGACAAATGGCTACCAACACAAACTTCCGTACAAGAACTTGCGGACGCAGCCAACCCTCTTGGCATATACGTTCAGTTAAAAGCTAAAAGCCACTGGCTTGGTTGCCCACTCACCATTCACCGAAGATGCATCGACCCCATGTTTTCAGTAGCTAACGAGATTGCCTACGAAGGCAGAATGTTTAACGCTCGAGTGAAAACGGCCTCTTCAAACAATCAATACCCCTTAGGACCAAGCCGATGGATTGACATGGTCGCGCCTGCAGCAGATAAACAATATGTTCCGGCGCAAGGCGATTTGCTCGTGCATTTACTTTCCAGATTAATCAGCCATCACCAAACACTACCATCACTGTATGTAATTACACCTTTCAAACAAATTAAACTTCATCTACAGAAAAAAATTATTTCGGCC
Organism: Gammaproteobacteria bacterium; assembly: GCA_046290385.1. Classification (GTDB taxonomy): domain Bacteria; phylum Pseudomonadota; class Gammaproteobacteria; order JAGOUN01; family JAGOUN01; genus JBKAGM01. The sequence continues at coordinate 13,846 of JBKAGM010000026.1, read as the reverse complement.
TTAAAGGAAGCCACTACATTCCCGAACATCGAGAAATGCACCGCCTATGATGTTCGGCAATGGTGTTATAAACACATTGGCACTGTGCACGCCTTTCAGGGAAAACAAAGCGATGTCGTTATCTTTGTTCTTGGCGCTGATCGCAACATGCCGGGCTCTGTCAGGTGGGCAAGCAGTGAACCAAATTTATTAAATGTTGCCATTACTCGCGCAAAAGATAGAGTTTATATCATTGGCGATCATGCACTATGGGCTGGTCAACATTATTTTAATTGCTTGTCGATGAGGCTTGATAAAACACCGAGTCACTATTTCCTAGAGGACGCTACGCTGAACGACTCACCGGCCACGCAAGAAGAATTTATCTAACTCTTCGGCGTCGAACTCTACCCAGGTTGGTCGGCCGTGGTTACATTGATTTGACCGTGGCGTAGACTCCATTGCACGCAGCAAAGCATTCATTTCTGGGAGAGTCAAACGATGATTCGCTTTCATTGCTGCTTTACACGCCATATTTCCCATAATGTGATAAATCATTTCCTGCACGCGTTTTGTTTCGCCATAAGTTTTAATATCAGCAATAACATCATGCATCAACTGCGCAACATCAGCTTTGCGCAAGAACTCAGGCACTTGTCGAATCATTAATGTTTCGGGGCCTAAACGCTCGAGCTGCAAACCCAATGCCTCTAATGCTTCAAAATGCTCTTCAGCATGGTTGGCATCATTCTCACTGACTGCAATCGTCACTGGCACCAACAAAGGCTGCGCAATAACATTTTGTGATTCATAGGCTTTTTTCATTTGCTCATAATACACACGCTCATGCGCTGCGTGCATGTCGACTAACACTAACCCTTTCGCATTTTCAGCCAGAATAAAAATACCCTTGAGTTGTGCAAGCGCATACCCCAGAGGCGGCACATCTTCAGAATCAGGCTTAGCATTCGCATAATGCTGCTTTGATATAGGTGTTTCTTTCGATAATTCTTTTATCGCTAATAAACTATCCTGTTTCGCTCGATAGGTATCTTGACCTTTCGGCTCATTCAGCTGCAAGGACGCCTGCGCTTTCATCGGCGAGTAATGTACTGGCTGCGGTTTATATTGTCGAAACGCCTCAGCATTAGGTCGCTCTGTCTGCGCAAATGATGTAGAACGAGAACTTTGCACACTTTCCACAGCTTCAGAATCCGATACGTGAAATTGTTGCACTACATCTTGAGGCTTTGTCTCGGCAATCACTCGATGCAAGCTGCGATAAATAAAATCATGAATGAGTCGAGACTCACGAAAACGTACTTCAGATTTTGCCGGATGCACATTCACATCTACCGCATGAGGATCACATTCAAAATACAGCACAAATGCCGGCTGACGTTTGTTATAAAGCACATCAGAAAATGCTTGTCGCACAGCATGCGCGATGACCTTGTCTCGAACTGCGCGGCCATTCACATAAAAATACTGCATATCAGTTTGACTACGAGAAAACGTAGGCTTTGCAACCCACCCCCATAAACGCATATTGTCATGCTCTGTATCGATGGACAGCACGTGCTCGATAAAGCCTTTTCCGCAAATTTTCACCACGCGCTGCTCGCGCGTATAATCATCACCAGCTACACCAAGCCGCAATATCGTTTTATCATTGTGTGTTAAAACAAATCCTACAGCGAAATGGCGAAGAGCAATGCGTTTGACCATTTCTTCAATGTGATGAAATTCGACTTTATCACTACGTAAAAATTTTCGTCGTGCAGGAGTGTTATAGAACAAATCGTTAATAGTGACTGTTGTACCTTTTGGGCGCGCTGCTGGTGTGATCTCTGAAACGTCTCGACCATCAATACTGATCATCCATGCAGAATCATCATCCGCCGTACGCGATACAATTTGCATACGGGCAATCGAACCAATACTGGCGAGCGCTTCTCCACGAAAACCCAATGTGCCAATGCCGCCTAAATCTTCAATTTCTTTTATCTTGCTTGTCGCATGGCGACTCAATGCCAATGGTAAATCGTCATGGTGGATCCCCGAACCATCATCGGAGATTTGTATTAACTTCTTGCCACCAGCGGCGATATTGATTTCAATATGCTTTGCGCCGGCATCTAAACTATTTTCGATAAGCTCTTTGACAACAGAGGCTGGGCGCTCAACGACTTCACCCGCAGCGATTTGATTGGCAAGAATAGGATCGAGTTTCTGAATTCTCATGGAATGCGATGATAACATATACTACGGAGTGTTGCGAACTGACTTTTGACTATAAATCAATAACTATCAGTTATTGATTTATAGAGATCCCGCGGATAAACCGCGGGATGACAGTCGTAAATGACCATAGCTTCTTGATTTTTATGGGTCCCGCGCATAAAGCGGGGGACGTAAGCTTTAGAACGCAACAGCCAAAAAAACCTCATTTCACATACTGCTTAACACCAGAGAAAATGGCATGAGCGAGTTTCTTTTGATAGACAGGGCTGCGAAGCAATCGCTCTTCGTAGCTATTCGATAAAAACCCAGTCTCGATCAAAATGGAAGGAATATCCGGTGATTTTAAGACGACAAAACGCGCCTGTTCGACGCGGTTATGATGAAGCTTTGACACAAGGTCAAGCTGTTTAAGCACATCACTACCTAATGTAACGCTGCGACGAATCGTTTCATTCTGGGATAAGTTAAGCAAAACTGATTTAAGCACACGATCTTTATCAGACAGATCAACGCCACCAACGCTTTCTGATTCATTTTCTTTTTTCGCCAACCAACGAGCTGCTTCACTGGTAGCGCCACGCTCAGACAATGCAAACACCGAAGCGCCTCGCGCATGATGATCACGAAATTTGTCCGCATGAATTGCAATAAAAATATCGGCTTGATCTTGGCGCGCAATGGCTAAGCGCCCACGCAAAGTAACAAAATAATCGCTATGGCGCGTCAACCTTGCTTTCATACCAGGCGTCGCGTTAATCAAAGCAGCTAAGTCACGACTAATCGCGAGCACAACATCTTTTTCATGTGTTCCTCGCAAGCCTGTCGCACCAGGATCTTTACCTCCATGGCCAGGATCGATCACAACAATCAAGTCGTGCTTCTTTTGAGAGTCTGCTGTTAAAACAGGCGCAGCGACACCGTGCTTGAACGTTAGCTGAAAGAGTAATTGCCGATTTTGCTGTATCACGTTAAGCTTCGGCGCTTCGTTCATATCAATCACCAATCGCAACGTTTGCTGAGGCTGTTTTCCTTGCCGAATCTGTTTGATCACCGAAGTCGACTTGAAGCTTGGGACATAGGTGTTTTTCGAAGCAGTCGTGCTTTTTAAGTCTACGACAAGCCGCTCAGGATGTTGCAATAAAAAATAATGATAGTTGACTTTTTGTGTCGTATTGCAAGTGAGCGTGACGACGTTATTTTTTTTATCGACATGGACGCTTTGAAGTGTTGCCAATGCATGTGCGGAGTAACTAAAAAAAAGCATGAAAATACCTAGTGAAATCACTGCCCCCGCACGAAAGCAGGAGTTCAAACGCCATCGCGGATGTGGTTTTTCTGGATCCTCCGCTTTCGCGGAGGATGAGAGGTTTTGCCCGGAGGATGACAAGGAACGCGGTGAGAATAACGGGAGAAAAAAAGACAAAAACAATAAAATTCGCTTTTTCATTTTATTTTTTCCAATACAGATTGACCTTTTTCCGAAAAAGCTTCACAAACAACATCACGACCTTCATCACAAAAATCAAGTGTCAACAAAATATCTGGCCTTGGCAAACTTTCACCTGCTTTTTCAGGCCACTCTACAATACATATATTTTCTCGCGAAAAATAATCATCCAAACCCAAATAGTTTAACTCTTCAGGGTCAACGATACGATAGAGATCCATATGGTATAAGGTGCCTTGTTTCAATGTGTACGGCTCAACGATAGTAAAGGTAGGGCTTTTTACTCGCCCCTCGTAATCTAAGCCACGCAACAAACCTCGCACGAACGTCGTTTTGCCTGCACCAAGCTCGCCTTTCAAATACAGTTGCATGCCTGGCTGCAAAACTTCAGCCATCTTAGCGCCTAAGGCTAACATTGCTTGTTCACCATCCACAATCATGCTGGATTTACCAGCCTGTGAATTTCAGGCAACAAGTCAGTAGCAATAACGCCGCGCTCTCCTGTCTCTTTCGCAACGTTATCACCAGCATGCGCATGCACAGCAACGGCTGCATTCACTGCCATATCAAAATCAAATTGTTGTGCAACAAGCCCTGCGATGATACCACTTAATAAATCGCCCATACCTCCGCTCGCCATACCGGGATTTCCATCGGTACACAAATGCAGTTGCGCATCATGATCTGCAATTAAAGTACCCGCGCCTTTTAAGATACACGTCGCGTGATACTTATCCTGTAGCACACGTATTGCTTGAAAACGATCGCGCTGCACGTCTTCACCAGATTGATTCAATAGACGAGATGCTTCTCCTGGATGTGGCGTTAACACTACAGACGTTTTATCAAAAGACATTGGTTGCTGCGCTAATAAATTTAACGCATCTGCATCGATCACCTTTGGCTTATTCGCTTGAACGGCTTCATTAAAGCATTGCTTTGCCCAATCATCTTGGCCTAAACCAGGCCCGAGCACAATCACGTCTGCTTTCTCAATAAGTGCTGTTAAATCATTTGCGGATTCGATGCCGTGACACATCATTTCAGGATGCGAAACATTTAACGTTGCCGCATGCGCAGGATGAGTTGCAACGGAAACCAAACCCGCCCCTGAGCGCAGAGCAGCCAGCGCAGCAAGCTGTACGGCACCAGAATAACCCTTATTTCCACCGACGATTAATACATGGCCGTAATTTCCCTTATGCGTATTTTTATCGCGTGGCATAAACCATGTTTTGACTTCTTGGTAATTGACTCGTCGAATTTGTGCAGGGATATGATCGAAAATCATGGCAGGCACTTGCAAAGAATCGAAATAAACTTTTCCGGCATAATCGATGCCATCGTAGGTAAACAAACCAGGCTTTAAACCTAAAAAAGTTACCGTTGCATCCGCACAAACCGCATCACCCAATACGCGACCCGTATCCGCGTTCAAACCAGAAGGCACATCCAGAGAAAGAATACTCGCCGCTGAAGCATTCATTCGCTCGATAGCGTGCAATGCTTCGCCCTCGACAGGACGATCTAAACCTGTCCCAAAAATTGCGTCAACAATCACATCGGTATTGGCATCATCGAATCCAGCAAAATCATCGACAGGCACTCCAGCATCATAACAAGCTTGCGCTGCTTCTAGCGCTTCATCTTTCAAATGATCGGCATTTCCCACTTGCCACACGCGCACATCAATACCACGCGCATATGCGAGTCGCCCTAATACATAACCATCACCACCGTTATTGCCTGTGCCACAAACGATAGCAATGCGTTTAGGCGACCCAAAATGTTCAGACAAACAACCCAATGCCGCTGCACCAGCACATTGCATTAATGTTCGTTCAGAAATGCTTAGCTCTTCTTTTGCTACACGTTCGAGCTCACGAACTTGTTCAACTGTATATATATCCATAGGCAACTCCATATCGTTATCCTTTGAAAAACAATTTCCGATAGTATCGTAATTCTTCAATCGAATCTTTGATATCATCTAAAGCCAAGTGCTTAGAATCTTTTTCAAACTGACAATCTGGAAACCAGCGGTTAACCAATTCTTTCAACGTGCTGACATCTAAATGACGATAATGAAAAAACATTTGCAACTTCGGCATCCATCGATACAAAAAACGTCTATCTTGCGATATGCTATTGCCACACATGGGTGAAACACCAGCTTCTAAATGCTGGCTTAAAAATGCCAACGTTTCTGCCTCAGCTTGCGCTTCATCGATTTCACTTGCCTTAACACGATCTACTAAACCAGAACTTGTATGATGGCTGGTATTCCATTCATCCATGCCAGCAAGCCTCTCATCGCTTTGATGGATTGCCATAACAGGCCCCTCAGCAATTATGTTTAAATCATTATCAGTAACGATGGTGGCAATTTCAATAATTCGATCATGATCAGCATCCAAGCCTGTCATTTCGAGGTCTATCCACACTAATCTGTCTTGATTATTTGACATAACGTACTCATTTTAGTTAATTTAAGAGCAGGACCACTTAAAAATGGATATCACTATGTTAACACTTATTTTTCTGATTTTCCTGACTGTTGCAGCTTATTTTATCGGTTCGCTATCAAGCGGCGTATTAGTATGCCGATATATGAAATTACCAGACCCTCGCACCGAAGGTTCTAAAAACCCAGGAGCGACAAATGTGATGCGCGTTGGCGGCCGAAATGCTGCGATCTTAACGCTCGTAGGGGACATGTTAAAAGGCTTCATTCCGGTTGGATTAGTGATGTTGATGGGATTTAACTACCTTATAGTTGCCTTTGTAATCATTGGGGTTGTGGTCGGCCACATCTTTCCTTATTTCTTTGAATTCCGAGGCGGGAAAGGCGTTGCGACAAGCTTTGGCGCACTATTAGCTGTTAGCTTTTGGCTAGCCCTTGTCGCGCTTGCTGCCTGGGTCGTGACCTTTTTTATCACACGCATTTCATCCTTATCGGCACTGATCGCTATGGGTATCGTCGCGGTGATTGGGTGGGCTGTCGTGCCTTTTACCATTTACCTTGCTATTCTAGTTTGTGCAGGCCTGCTCGTATGGAGGCACTGGGGCAACATCGAACGCTTAAAAAAAGGCGAAGAAGCTAAGTTCAAATCCGAAAAAACAACCACAAGCGATTCGGAGAATGACTAAACGATGCGTGGGACTCATAGACCCATTCGTCGATGCAGCAAGAATTGTAAAAGCATTCGCTGAGCACAACGTCGAATGCTTTTCCATATTAACCAGTGTAGATTCTTTAGAAAACCTAGACAACAAACCTATCTTGAAAAAGATGTACCACCCCGAATTGTTTACGCAACAGTTCTTTCTCAGTAAAGACGAAAAAGCCATAGAAAAAATCACCTCAGAACCACAGTGCATCGGCTTAATTGTTTGTTGCGAAATTGGCATCGCCAAAGGCGACCCTCTCATCCACAAGCTTTCACCACAACATGCGAATCCTTTAAAAACAACAGAAGCACGTTTTAACAAGATTGCTTATTACGATGCGGCGTATGCAAACGGTTTATTAAAAATAAAACATGCCTTTGTCACCCAAGATAACTACAAAGATGCTGTAAAAGCGCTAGATGATAAGATCTTTCCCGTTGTCTTGAAGCCTGCAAAATGCGCTGGCTCATTTGGCGTTGCTTTCTGTGCGAACAAAGAGGATATTTTAGCTTCGATTTCGAAAACATCAGTATCCACAGACTTATTCGGCAACGTGACTGACAGCTTTGTGATTCAAAAGCATTATCATGGTGATGAATATGTCGTAGATGCGGTAAACTTTTCTGGCGAGCATTATATCGTCGCCGTTTATCGAAAAGAGACAGATGACAAGTCGCCTCTATATCAATCAGCGACGTGGATAGACCCTGAAACCGAAGAAGCAAAAACGATTATTAACTACACTGTAAAGCTATTAGAAGCCATTAATTTTGATTATGGTCCCGCACATATGGAAATTATTTTAACTGAAGACGGCCCTAAAATTATTGATATGAATCCAAGGCTATCCGGTTCGTCAGGATTTTATAATGATATGTGCGAATACCTGACACATAAAAACCAGGCAAATCTCATGGTCGATTTGTATTTAGGCAATGCTATCGACTATAAAATACCGTATGAAAATGAAACGGGCATGTTCACACGATTTATTTATTTGATAAATCTAGGCAAGCCTGCTCGGATAAACCAAGCAACGTTAGATGAAATTTATACGCTACCTTCTTTCAAAAAAATAAAGTTTTTAAATAAAGACATTGTGCCCACGGCTACTGACAAATTAACGATTGCCGGCATGGTCATGTTGCTACATGAAGATGCTCTGCAATTAGCAAATGATTATGCAAGGATTGTCGAGTTACAAAACTCGACACTGTTTATTCCGGTTTAGATGGACGCGCCTGCGACGCAATTAATCTCACGCCCTCACCTCTAACCCTCAAGCGGGAGAGGGTTAGGGGTGAGGGGTTACAAATAAACACTTCATCAAAGCCCGCATCGCGGGCTTTGATGAAGACATTCAACTACAACTCCCAACGCGGATGCACGTGTATCGACAAATCTTCTCGCATTCCAGCTTGTAACTTTTGATGGCCGACATAAGCAATCATCGCGCCATTGTCCGTACAAAAAGCTAATCGTGGGAAATAACACTCCCCACCTCGTGCCTGTAACAACTCTTGTAACCCAGCACGCAATCGCTTGTTCGCCGCAACACCCCCGGCGATAACCAAACGCGACAAGCCAGTCTGATCTAGGGCACGTTTGCATTTTCTGACAAACGTATCGACGACCGCATCTTCAAATGCACGCGCGATATTGGCCTTAACGTTCTCTTCATCCCGATATTTTTCAAACGTATTCAGCGCGAAAGTTTTAAGACCGCTGAAACTAAAATCACAGCCTGGACGATCGATCATTGGACGAGGAAACGTAAAACGCTCAGGGTCACCCTTTTCCGCCAATGCAGCAATCTCAGGTCCACCCGGATAACCTAAACCCATCAAGCGAGCCACTTTATCAAACGCTTCACCTGCCGCATCATCGACCGTATCGCCCAACATGGCATAATCTCCGAGCCCATTGACACGCATCAATTGCGTATGGCCGCCTGAAACCAATAAAGCAATAAAAGGAAACTCTGGCTTATTATCTTCCAACATGGGCGCAAGCAAATGGCCCTCCATATGATGGACACCAATGGCAGGAATATTTAACCCATAGGCCAAACTTCTCCCCACACAGGCGCCGACAAGCAACGCACCAACCAAGCCAGGGCCAGCCGTATATGCCACAGCATCGATATCGTTGAGCGCTAAACTCACCTGATCTAGGCACTCTTGAATTAAAGGGAGGGTTTTGCGGATATGGTCTCGCGATGCCAACTCAGGCACCACACCACCATATTCTCGATGAATATCAACCTGGCTATATAAGCAATGTCCAAGTAACCCTTTTTCGGAATCGTAGACTGCCACGCCAGTTTCATCGCAAGATGTTTCTATACCTAGTACTTTCATAGTGCTTAAGAATGATCAAAAATGAAGTGTACAACATTATTTCATCGAAGTGCAATTGACTTGGCCAGCACAAGTGGCTAAAATTCAACGTTTATAAACATTTTTTTGGAGGAGCAATGCCCCTAATACGAGTTAAAGATAACGAACCTTTTGAAGTGAGCCTTCGTCGCTTTAAGCGCGCTTGCGAAAAAGCAGGAATCACCCAAGAGTTACGTCGTCGTCAAGAACATGAAAAACCAAGCCAAGAACGTAAACGTAAAAAACAGGCGGCAAGAAAACGTCACCTGAAAAAAATCTCTAAAAAGCATTCACCTAGAGATCACGGCCATTAAGGATAACAGTGACTAACGCAGCACTCAAAACACAGATTCTGGAAGCAATCAAATCTGCGATGAAAAACCAAGAAAAAGACCGTCTTGGCACATTGCGTTTGATCTCAGCTGCTATCAAGCAAAAAGAAGTTGATGAGCGCATTGAGCTTGACGAGCAACAAGTGCTCGATGTGCTTAGCAAAATGCTCAAACAACGCCAAGAATCAATTAATCAATACGAACAGGCAGATCGCCCAGAGTTAGCTGCAAAAGAAAAGCAAGAGTGTGATGTCATTAAAACATTCATGCCAACGCCTCTATCTGAAGAAGAGCTCACAAAACTCATTCGACAGGCGATCGAAGAAACACAAGCCTCTAACATGAAAGACATGGGCAAAGTCATGGCGATCATCAAATCGAAAGCAGCTGGCCGTGCTGATATGGGCGCGCTAAGCGCAAAAGTGAAATCTCTCCTCAATGGCTGATCGTATTCCAAGAGAAATTATCGATCAAATACTAACACGCACCGACATTGTAGCTCTTATCGATCAATATCTTCCTTTAAAACGTGCGGGCGTCAACTTCAAAGCGTGCTGCCCTTTTCATGAAGAAAAAACGGCATCCTTCGTCGTCAGTCCTCAAAAACAAATCTATCATTGCTTTGGTTGTGGCGCAGGCGGCAACGCTTATGGATTTTTGATGGAATATGAGAGACTTTCTTTTATCGAAGCCGTTAAGCTCTTAGCAAAACAGCACCATATTGACCTACCCACTATCCAAACGTCTAACACACAGTTTGAAAATACAGATGATTTATACGATGTCACAACACGTGCGGTAAAATTTTATGAGCAACAACTTCGCCAAGACCCTCAATCGGAACGTGCAAAAAATTATTTAAAAAATCGCGGATTGACCGGAGAATTAGCCAAAAAATTTCACCTGGGTTTTGCGCCCGATGGTTGGGACAATTTGATTCGTGCAATTGGTTCGGATGCAATTGCGACGCTGGAAAAAGCAGGCTTGATCATCAAAAAAGAGGCGAATAAACAATACGATCGTTTTCGTGATCGCATCATTTTCCCTATCCGAAATCGCCAAGGAAAATTTATTGGCCTAGGCGGACGCGTTATCGACAAAGGCGAACCCAAGTATTTAAACTCTCCTGAAACCCCTATTTTTCATAAGGGAAAAGAGCTCTACGGTTTATACGAATGCCTGAATGCTTCTCGCGCACCTAAGCGTATTTTAATCGTCGAGGGTTATATGGATGTCATTGCTCTAGCGCAACACGGTATTCATTTTGCTGTAGCCACGTTAGGCACGGCAACCTCCTCCGATCACATCCGAACGCTATTTCGCTACACGCCAGAAATTATTTTCTGCTTCGATGGTGACAACGCAGGAACTGCAGCAGCGAAACGTGCCTTATCAATTCTATTACCTCAAATGCAAGATGGAAAACTTATTCGCTTCATGTTTCTCCCCGAAGGCGAAGATCCTGATAGCCTGGTAAATCGCATCGGCAAAGAAGCATTTCTCAAACAGATCACACATGCCACGAGCTTGGCAGAATTTTTCATGACACAATGCTCCGAAGAAGTCGATTTGCTTTTACCTGATGGTCGAGCACAACTAATCCAAAATGCTAAACAACATTTAAATGAAATGCCCGACACTCAGTTTAAACAAATGTTGATCGCAGAAGTTGCTACTAAAGCCCGACTACCACTGCCAGAAATTCAAAAACAAATTCAGTCAAACCCAGAGACTAACGATATCGTGCTGAAACCAAAGACAAATGATCGACCCTCTTTGTTGCGCTATACGATCAGCCTATTACTTCAGCATCCCTCGCTTGCCCAACTCGTCGATCCAAATTCGCTAGAACCAAGCTCAAAAGCACATAAATTATTGCGTCAACTCCTTGAATTCATCCATAACACCCCCCAGGTAACTACTGCGGGCATACTAGAACAGTGGCGAGACAATCCTGCTCATCCAAACTTAGTACAATTGGCTGGAGAAGGAATGCTACTCACTGAAGGCTTAGATCAGGAATTTCAAAGCTGCATCGAGCGATTACAATCGCATAGCCACAGTAATGAGATTGAAAAATTAATGTTCAAAATGGGCAAAGAAGGCCTTACAAATGACGAAAAAATGAAGCTACAAGATTTGCTTAAATCATCAAAAAGATAATATAATGTACTGTTTTTATATATTGAACCGTAAAATTTTGAGAGGTTGATACATGAGCGATAGCAAGCATGGCAATACGTCAGCAGAAGAATTGGAAACGACCGAAGAAGAATCGCAACAGGACTCACAGAATGAATCGCCCTTAAAAAGACTCATCGCCAAAGGTAAAGAGCAGGGCTATCTTACCTATGCAGACGTTCATGACCATCTCCCCTCTCATATCGTCGAAGCTGAAGAAGTCGAAGAAATCATCCACATGATCGGCGACATGGGTATCAAAGTGCATGAAACAGCACCCAGCCCTGAAGAATTATTACTCTCCGATGAAACCGAAGATAACAGTGACGAAGACGATGATTCTAGCGTACTCGCCAACTTCGATGAATCTGATTTAAGCCGTACTACCGACCCTGTTCGCATGTATATGCGTGAAATGGGTTCCGTAGAATTATTAACCCGCCAAGGGGAAATCGAAATCGCTAAACGCATTGAAGAAGGTATGCAACAAGTAGCGAATTCATTGGCAAAACAACCGATCATCATCAAGCTATTGCTCGATCGCTATGAAAAAGTACAGACCGGCGAACTAAAACTAAGCGACTTAATCATCGGCTTCTCAGATATGGATGATGAAGTGCCGGAACCTGAAGCGAAAAAAGAAGAGCTTGAAGCAGAAGACGTGGCTGATGATACTGATACGGATGAAGATAGCGATGATGATAGCGACTCTGCTGACATGGAAGAAGAAGATACAGGCCCTGATCCAGAGCGCGCACGAGAATGTTTTGAAGAACTTAAAAAACACTATGATGCTGTGGTTTCTTCTGAATCAAAAAAAGGCAAAGACCATAAAACCACACAAAAGAAACTCGAGGCTTTAGCCGAAACATTTCTAACGCTAAAACTCGCGCCCAAGCAAATTAACCGATTTACAGCCAATATGCGCCGCTTGCTAGAACACGTACGAAAAGAAGAGCGTAAGATTATGCGCTTGTGCGTGAAAGAAGCGAAAATGCCACGAAAAACATTCGTCACCACTTTTTCAAAAAATGAAACGAATGAAGAATGGATTCAGCAATTCCTCAAGAAAAACAGCAACTACAAGGCTAATCTGGAGGTGATTGCCCCAGATGTTGAGCGCGCACAACGCAAACTCAAACTTATTGAAGAACAGACAAAACTGACCATTGTCGAGATTAAAGAAATTAATCGCCGAATGTCTATTGGTGAAGCCAAAGCTCGTCGCGCGAAAAAAGAAATGGTCGAAGCGAACTTGCGACTCGTCATTTCAATTGCAAAGAAATATACGAATCGTGGTTTACAGTTTTTAGATCTTATTCAAGAAGGTAACATCGGATTGATGAAAGCCGTCGATAAATTTGAATATCGTCGCGGGTATAAATTTTCTACCTATGCTACCTGGTGGATTCGCCAAGCAATCACACGATCGATTGCCGACCAAGCAAGGACCATTCGTATTCCTGTGCATATGATCGAAACGATCAATAAACTCAATCGTATATCACGCCAAATGCTTCAAGAAACTGGCCAAGAACCAACGCCAGAAGAATTAGCAAAACGCATGGGCATGCCAGAAGATAAAGTGAGAAAAGTATTAAAGATCGCAAAAGAGCCGATCTCCATGGAAACACCCATTGGTGATGATGAAGATTCACACTTAGGTGATTTTATTGAAGATACCAACATGGAAGCTCCTGTTGATTCTGCTACCATGGAGGGCTTGTCTGAAACAACACAAGAGGTCTTAAGCACCTTAACCGCTCGCGAAGCGAAAGTATTACGCATGCGTTTTGGCATCAACATGAATACCGACCACACCTTAGAAGAAGTCGGCAAACAGTTTGATGTCACACGTGAACGTATCCGACAAATCGAAGCGAAGGCATTACGCAAACTACGCCACCCTTCACGCTCAGAACAATTGCAAAGCTTTTTGGAAGAAGACTAAACGCTACTTTAAATGCAGGATGGATTAGGCGCCACTGCGCCGTAATCCACAGAGCACCCCGACGGCACACATTAAATGTCAGCATCAAAGGCCGCTGCGCGACCTCTGATGCTGGCCTGGTGGATTACGACCTTCGGTCTAATCCACCCTACATTGAAGTAAC